>NZ_JBEZYZ010000005.1:0-597801 GCF_040638895.1 Streptomyces sp. NPDC024017
TACGGACGACGAGCACTCACGCCTCTTCCAACGACGGCCAACAGCACCAGTCACAAAACCATCCCAGAACACCAACTACCTAGATCAGATGCCCTTTAAGAGGCGAGGAACGGACCCAGTACTGCGCTGAGTTCGGCGGGCGCGTCCATTGCGATGAGGTGGCCGGCGGTGGCGAACTCGCTCAAGGTGGCGTCGGGGATCTCGGCGGCGTAGCGGCGCGCGATGTCCTGGAAGTCGGTGACGTCGAGCTTGCCGACGCCCACAAGCGTGGGGACGGATACGGCGGAGAGGTCTCCAGCCGCGGGACCCTGGGAGTGCTGCCCCACGAGGGTCTGGTTCACCAGCGATGTCCGCAAGGGGCCGCGGAGTCGGTCGGCCAGGCCGTCGGTCACGTCGTCCCAGCCGCGAGCAGGTCCACGCAGCCACATGTCCAAGTTGATACGTACGGCGGCGTCCAGATCGCCCGCTTCCAGGGCTGCCGTCTCGGCCTCGTCGTACGCGATCATGTCCGCGGACCAGTGGTATCGCGGCCAGGGCGCGGCGAGCATCGCCAGGGAGTGCACCCGGGAGAGGTGGGTGAGGGTGAAGTCCAGGGCCACGCGGCCACCCCAGGACGCGCCCACGATCCGGACACGCTCGTGGCCGAGGTGGTCCAGGAGACGGCGCAGGTCGTCGGTCTCGCGGAATGGGCCGGTCGGGGGTGCGGACTCGCCGAAGCCGCGCATGTCGTACCGGATGACGGTGTGCCGTTCTGCGAGGGCGGGCACGACCGCGTCCCACATCCGGTGATCAGCGACACCGGCGTGCACGAGTACGACGGGCGAGCCGTCACCCGCTATGTCGTAGGAAAGGTGGCCAAGGTCATCGCTGAGCATGAGCATGTGCGGATGATCGCAGGGCAGAGGCGTGCGGGCCAACGGACTGGGCGGAGGCCGTGGACCGTGCCGACGAGCGCGGTCGGCGCCGGGTGGTACGCGCGGCCGGGTCGGATTTCGGGTCTAGGCGCGGAAAGCCTTCCGGAGGAGTTCGCCGAACTCGGCGGGGTGTGTGGTCAGGCCGATGTGCCCGCCTGGAAAGTGCTGGAGTTCCGTGCCGAGACGCTCGGCCAGGAGAGCGGCCGGACGGTAGGGCAACTCGCCGCGTGAATCCTGGCCGCAGGCGAGTACGAGCCGGTCCGACAGCGCCTCCAGCTGGTGGATGTCCGGGGCGTAGGACATGAAGCTGGGCACAATGCGCCCGACGAAGTACGGCAGGTCGGCCATCGTCTGCTCGGCCCGCGCCGCTGCTTGCGGCGGAAGTTCGATCTCGGCCTTCGGCTCGGTGGTGTCGCCGTCCCCTTTCAGACCCGCGGCGAACACGGCCATCGCCGGCATCAGCCCCTGCGTGCGGAACGTTGCCTGCATGCGCGCGATGAGCGCGCGGTGTTCGGAGGCGTCCGGCAGGACCTCCACCACCGGCGGCTCGTGCGCCACGACGCGTTCGACGCGTTCGGGGTGGGCAGTGAGCAGGTGCAGGGCGGTGATCGCGCCCGAGCTGGAGCCGAACACCCGAGCGGGCTCGCCTGGCGACAGCAGTTCCAGTATCCGGAAGGCGTCGTCGGCGTGCTCGGCCACTTGCTGCTCGGCCTCGGGGTCCTCCAGCGTGCTTCGGGACATGCCGCGCGGGTCGTAGGTCGCGACCGTGTATGCGGCGGCCAGGTCGTCGGCGATGCCGTCGAAGGAGGCCGCGCCGCCCGTTCCTCCGGGGATCAGCAGCAGGAGCGGGCCGTGGCCGCGCACTTCGTAGTGCAGGGTCGCGCCGTTCACTTCCAGGCTGCCGATGGTCGGGTCGGTCATCAGGAGTCTCCTTCTCGGGACGCAGGCCAGTGCTCCAGGAGGGTGTGCAGAGCGTCGAGGGCGCGGACCCAGGACTGCTGCGGCGAGCGCTGGTGCGTGAACCCGCCCGCGGCCTCCAGGGCGACGAACCCGTGGAACGTGCTGCGCAGCAACCGGACGGCGTCGGTCAGGTCGGGCTCGGCCAGTCCGTAGCCGCGCAGCATGCCGTACGTCAGCTCGACCGCGCGTCGGGGTCCGGGCGCCTTTGCGGCCAGTTCGGGGTCGATCTGGATCGGGGTCTGCGTCGCCGTGTAGCGGCCCGGATGCCGGTGGGCGTACTCACGCCAGGCGTTGGCGAACGCGACCAGCGCGTCCTTGCCCGCCCGCCCGGTGGTCGCCTCCGCGATACGGATGGTCTTCTCGTCCGCCGCCAGCAGCGCGATCCGTCCGCGCAGGTCCTCCAGGCTGCGGACGTGCGTGTAGAGGCTCGCATCCTTCACGCCGAGCCGCCGCGCCAGCTGCGACATGGTCACCTGGTCGAGCCCGACCTCGTCCGCCAGCTCGGCGCCCGCGATCGTCAGCCGCTCCGCCGTCAGCCCGGCCCGCGCCATGCACCCTCCCCTGTCCTAGAGCTCCTAGGTTATGCCTAGGAGCTCTAGGAATGCCGAACCGGGGGTGCGCGTTCACGCAGGCACCGCTGTTACGGAGGACGGCAATCAGAACTCGGGACGCGGATCCGCTGCACGAGCGCGATCGAGTCGTCGCGCCGGTGGGCGGGGCGCGCCGGTGTCGTCAGATACCCGCCGCCGCCGACAGGTCGCGCTTGATCGCCTCCAGCACGTCCGTCGCCTTCGCGCGGGCAGCGGGGAGGTCCTGGTGGGTCCCGACCGGGATCACGACCTCCAGGTAGCACTTCAGCTTCGGCTCCGTGCCGCTCGGGCGGACGATCACCCGGGCGCCGTCGAGCGTGTAGCGCAGACCGTCCGTGGGCGGGAGTTCGGCCGTGCCCTTGGTGAGGTCGTCCGTACGGGTGATCGGCAGGCCGGCCAGCTCCGTCGGGGGCTGCTCGCGCAGGCGGCGCATCGCGGCGGCGATGAGGGAGAGGTCCTCGACGCGGACCGAGAGCTGGTCCGTCGCGTGCAGGCCGTGCTCCACCGCCAGGTCGTCCAGCAGGTCGAGGAGCGTGCGGCCCTCCTCCTTGAGCTGCGAGGCCAGTTCCGTGATCAGCAGCGCGGCCGTGATGCCGTCCTTGTCGCGTACGCCGTCGGGGTCCACGCAGTAGCCGAGGGCCTCCTCGTAGCCGTAGCGCAGGCCCTCGGCGCGGGCGATCCACTTGAAGCCGGTGAGGGTCTCGACGTGGGGGAGGCCCGCCTTCTCGGCGATCCGGCCGAGGAGGGACGACGAGACGATCGACTCCGCGAAGGTGCCGGTCGCCCCGCGGCGGACCAGGTGGGCGGCGAGCAGAGCGCCGACCTCGTCACCGCGGAGCATGCGCCAGTCGGTGCCGTCGGTTCCGTCCTGTACGGCGACGGCGCAGCGGTCCGCGTCCGGGTCGTTGGCGATGATCAGGTCCGGGGCGGCTTCGCCGGAGAGCGCGCGTGCGGTCGCGAAGGCCAGGTCCATCGCGCCGGGTTCCTCCGGGTTGGGGAACGCGACGGTCGGGAACTCCGGGTCGGGATCGGCCTGCTCCGCGACGAGGACCGGTTCCGGGAAGC
Source organism: Streptomyces sp. NPDC024017 (assembly GCF_040638895.1). NCBI lineage: Bacteria > Bacillati > Actinomycetota > Actinomycetes > Kitasatosporales > Streptomycetaceae > Streptomyces > Streptomyces sp. NPDC024017. The sequence continues at coordinate 3,530 of NZ_JBEZYZ010000005.1, forward strand.
CGGCGCGGGCGAAGGCGGCCAGGAGCACGTCCTTGCCGACGCCGTGCATCGCCGTGTACACCGTGCGGGCCGTGCGGGGCGAGCCCTCGGACAGGACGGCGTCCGTGCGGGCGAGGTAGGCGTCGAGGACGCCGTCGTCGAGGGTGTCCCAGCCTTCGGTGGGGCGCCGGACGGTGGTGAGGGACGGGACGGCGGCGATCTCCGCCGCGATGTCGATGTCCGCCGGGGGGACGATCTGGGAGCCGTCGCCGAGGTAGACCTTGTAGCCGTTGTCGCGGGGCGGGTTGTGGCTGGCGGTGACCTCCACGCCCGCGACCGCGCCGAGGTGCCTTATCGCGAAGGCGAGCACGGGGGTCGGGAGGGGGCGGGGGAGGACGGCCGCGCGCAGGCCGGCGCCGGTCATGACGGCTGCGGTGTCCTGGGCGAAGTCGTGGCTCTTGTGGCGGGCGTCGTAGCCGATGACGACCAGGCCGTCGTCGTGGCCCTGCTTCTTGAGGTACGCGGCGAGGCCCGCGGCGGCGCGGATGACGACCGAGCGGTTCATGCGCATGGGGCCGGCGCCGAGTTCGCCGCGGAGGCCGGCGGTGCCGAACTGGAGGGTGCCGCCGAAGCGCGCGGCGAGTTCCGTGTGGTCCCCGGCGTCGATGAGGCGGGCGAGCTCGGTGCGGGTCTCCGGGTCGGGGTCCTCGGTGAGCCACGCCTGGGCCTGTGCGATGAGTTCGTCGTGCACGGTCGGTGTCAGCCTCTCGCTTGTCGATCGGGTGCGGGTGCCTCCGGCGGTGGGTGCGGGCCTGCGCCTCTTCGCCGGGTGTGGGTCGGGGCCGCGCCGGGGGGTGTCCGTCCTCGGAACGGCGCGATGGGGTCGGATACCGACTGACTGTTCGTTGACGCGCCAACCGCTGCGGGCGGACACCCCCCGACACGGCCCCTTCTCGCCGTACGCGGGTGCGGGCGCGTCTCCGCTCAGCTGCCGGCGGTCGTGGCTGGGCGCAGCGGCACCTCGTCGCGCCGAGTTGCGCAGCGCCCCGGCCACGGCTCCGAAGCCGGGTCGCTTACAGGCGGCCCAGGACCTGCGTCAGCAGGGAACCCATGCGCGTCGCGGAGTCGCGGCCCGCCTGGAGTACCTCTTCGTGGTTCAGGGGCTCGCCCGTCATGCCCGCGGCGAGGTTGGTGACGAGGGAGATGCCCAGGACCTCGGCGCCCGCCTCGCGCGCGGCGATCGCCTCGAGGACCGTCGACATGCCCACCAGGTCCGCACCGATGACCCGGGCCATACGGATCTCGGCCGGAGTCTCGTAGTGCGGGCCGGGGAACTGGGCGTAGACGCCCTCCTCCAGCGTGGCGTCGACCTCCTTGCACAGGGCCCGCAGCCGCGGGGAGTACAGGTCGGTGAGGTCGACGAAGTTCGCGCCGATGATGGGGGAGGTGGCGGTGAGGTTGATGTGGTCGCTGATGAGGACCGGCTGGCCGGGGCGCATGCCCTCGCGCAGGCCGCCGCAGCCGTTGGTGAGGACGACCGTCTTGCAGCCGGCCGAGACCGCGGTGCGGACACCGTGGGCGACCGCCGCCACCCCGCGGCCCTCGTAGTAGTGCGTACGGCCCAGGAAGACCAGGGCGCGCTTGTTGCCGATCCGGTACGAGCGGATCTTGCCTCCGTGGCCCTCCACCGCCGGCGGGGGGAAACCGGGGAGCTCGGTGACCTGGAACTCGGCCTCGGGGGCGCCCAGGGCATCCACGGCCGGTGCCCAGCCGGAGCCCATCACGAGGGCGACGTCGTGGGTCTCGGCGCCCGTCAGTTCGCGCAGGCGGGCCGCGGCGGCGTCGGCGGCCGCGTGGGGGTCGCCCTGGATGTCGTCCGGAAGAAGAGATGCGTTCACGCCGACGAGGGTAGCCGGTGAATGCCTACGCGCGTAGATGGCGGAGCTCACGGGGTGGCGATCGTTGTCTTGTCGTTTCCGACGAAGGGGCTCGCCCGGCGCGCCGGTCAGCAGGGGCGCTTGCGGAGCTCCATCACGTAGTCGTGGGGAGCGCCGGCCGACTCGGCCGCGTCGGCGATCTCGCCCAGGTAGCGGGCGGAGGGCATGCCGCCCTCGTACGCGTTCAGCGCGAAGGCCCAGGCGGAGTCCTCGCCCTCCAGGGTGTGGACCCGTACGCGGGTACGACGGTAGATGTCGAGGCCCACGCCCTCCCACCGGTCGAGCGACTCCTCGTCCATCGGGGCGATGTCGTACAGGGAGACGAAGACCTGGGAGAGCGGGTCCTCCACGATCGTCGGCAGCGCGCCCTCCCAGCCCATGTGCTCGCCCCCGAAGGTCAGTCGCCATCCGTTCAGCCAGCCGGTGGCGCGCAGCGGCGAGTGCGGGGCGCGGCGGGACATCAGCCGCGCGTCGAGGTTGCCGGCGTACGCGGCGTAGAGCGACATGGGGGAAGGGTACGGCAGGCGGCCCCGGCGTCACTGTCGTAACGGAGCCGCATCGGCGGGGCCCCGGGGCGGTGGCCCGGGGGCGGGTGCGGGACAATGGGGTACGTGACTCGGATCGTGATCATCGGTGGCGGACCCGGCGGATACGAAGCGGCGCTGGTGGCCGCTCAACTCGGCGCGGAGGTGACCGTCGTCGACTGCGACGGTCTGGGCGGGGCGTCGGTGCTCACCGACTGCGTGCCGTCGAAGACCCTGATCGCCACGGCCGAGGTGATGACCACCTTCGACTCCTCGTACGAGGAGCTGGGGATCATCGTCGCCGACGACACCCCGCACATCGAGCAGGCCGCCCGGGTGGTGGGTGTCGACCTGGGCAAGGTCAACCGGCGTGTGAAGCGGCTCGCGCTCGCCCAGTCGCACGACATCACCGCCTCCGTGACGCGTGCCGGGGCGCGTGTCATGCGCGGGCGCGGGCGGCTGGAGGGCATGCAGGCGCTCGACGGGTCGCGCAAGGTCGTGGTGCGCACCGCCGACGGGAGTGAGGAGACGCTGACGGCTGACGCCGTGCTCATCGCGACCGGCGGGCACCCCCGTGAGCTGCCCGACGCCCAGCCGGACGGTGAGCGGATCCTGAACTGGACCCAGGTGTACGACCTCGACGAGCTCCCCGAGGAGCTCATCGTGGTCGGGTCGGGTGTCACCGGTGCCGAGTTCGCCGGCGCCTACCAGGCACTGGGGTCGAGGGTGACGCTCGTGTCGTCGCGGGACCGCGTGCTGCCCGGCGAGGACCCGGACGCGGCCGTCGTGCTGGAGGACGTCTTCCGGCGGCGCGGAATGAACGTCATGGGGCGTTCCCGGGCGCAGTCCGCCAAACGGGTCGGGGACCGGGTCGAGGTGACCCTCTCCGACGGGCGCGTCATCACCGGATCGCACTGTCTGATGGCCGTCGGTGCCGTGCCCAACAGCGCGGGCATGGGACTGGAGGACGCCGGGGTCAAGCTGCGCGAGTCCGGCCACATCTGGACCGACAAGGTGTCGCGCACGACCGCCCCGGGCGTGTACGCGGCCGGTGACGTGACCGGCGTGTTCGCCCTCGCGTCCGTGGCCGCCATGCAGGGCCGCATCGCCATGTATCACTTCCTGGGTGACGCGGTGGCCCCGTTGAACCTGAAGACCGTCTCGTCGAACGTCTTCACCGACCCGGAGATCGCCACCGTCGGCTACACCCAGGCCGACGTCGACGGCGGGAAGATCGACGCCCGGGTCGTGAAGCTGCCGCTGCTGCGCAACCCGCGGGCCAAGATGCAGGGCATCCGTGACGGCTTCGTCAAGATCTTCTGCCGGCCGGGCACGGGCATCGTGGTGGGCGGTGTGGTCGTGGCGCCGCGCGCCTCGGAACTGATCCACCCGATCTCGATCGCGGTCGACAACAATCTGACCGTCGAGCAGATCGCGAACGCCTTCACCGTCTACCCGTCGCTGTCGGGCTCGATCGCCGAGGTGGCACGGCAGTTGCACACCCGCAAGGAGAACGGCGAGGGCTGAGCGGCCGAATCCGACTCCTCCCTGGTCACGGGGAGTGCTCGACCATTCGTACGGCATAGGCGGCAGGACTAGGCCTTATACCACTTCCCGCTGCTCGGTGCGAACATCTTCTGCTATTCAGCGCAAACTGCTGAAAGCAGACGGTCGCTGGCGTTACTGTCAGTTTCGTGTTCGCTGCAGAACGTCGCCAATTGATCCTCGAAATGGTGCGAGCGAACGGGGCCGTGTCGCTCCGTGAGCTCGCCCGCGTCGTCCAGACCTCCGAAGTGACCGTACGGCGGGACGTGCGCGCGCTGGAGGCAGAAGGACTCCTCGACCGCCGGCACGGCGGTGCGGTACTGCCGGGCGGTTTCACGCGGGAGTCCGGCTTTCCGCAGAAGTCTCATCTCGCGACCGCCGAGAAGACCGCCATCGCCGACCTCGCCGCGAACCTCGTGGAAGAGGGAGAGGCGATCGTGGTCGGGGCGGGTACGACGACCCAGGAGCTGGCGCGTCGGCTCGCCCGGGTGCCCGGACTGACCGTCGTCACCAACTCCCTCCTCGTAGCCCAGGCGCTGGCCCATGCCAACCGGGTCGAGGTGGTGATGACCGGCGGTACGCTCCGCGGTTCGAACTACGCCCTGGTCGGCAGTGGTGCGGAGCAGTCCCTGCACGGGCTGCGGGTGTCTCGGGCGTTCCTGTCCGGGAGCGGGTTGACCGCCGAGCGCGGGCTGTCCACGTCCAACATGCTGTCGGCGTCCGTCGACCGGGCGCTGGTGCAGGCCGCGGCGGAGGTGGTCGTGCTCGCCGACCACACGAAGCTCGGCACCGACACCATGTTCCAGACCGTGCCCACGGATCTCATCACCCGACTCGTCACGGACGAGCCGCCCGCCCACGACGACCGTGCGGCCACGGAACTCCAGGCGCTTGCCGACCAGGGCGTGCAGATCGCCGTGGCCGGGGGACAAGGGGCTTCGGCGGGGCCGGGTGCGGGAGGCCCCGGGGGTGATTCCGTCCCGGGGCGTCAGCAGCGCCGGGACGTGCCGTTGCCCGGGCCTCGGCGCCAGGTGCCGGGGGCTGGGGGGCAGTTGCGGTCCGCCTCGATGCTGGGCGAGCAGAGCCCCGCGGCGGAGCGGGCGCGAGTGGCGGATCTGCGGCGGCGTTGATGCCGGTGGTGCCACCGACTGCGGGGTTCGGCGCTGCTGACTGTCAGGTACCCGGCGCTGTCGCCGGAGCCGGGCGGGTCCGCAGCAGCGGCTGAGCCTCCGGTGCGACCCCGACTCGGGGCCGCACCGGAGGCGTTCGTCCGTCGGACCTCAGTCCTTGATCTCGCAGATCGCCGCACCCGACGTCACCGACGCGCCGATCTCCGCGCTCAGGCCCTTGATCGTGCCCGACCGGTGCGCGTTCAGGGGCTGTTCCATCTTCATGGCCTCCAGGACGACGATCAGGTCGCCCTCCTTGACCTCCTGGCCCTCCTCGACGGCGACCTTGACGATGGTGCCCTGCATCGGGGAGGCGAGGGTGTCGCCGGAGGCCGCGGGGCCCGACTTCTTCGCGGCGCGGCGCTTCGGCTTGGCACCCGCCGCGAGACCCGTACGGGCCAGGGACATGCCCAGCGACGACGGCAGGGAGACCTCGAGGCGCTTGCCGCCGACCTCGACGACGACCGTCTCGCGGCCCGGCTCCTCGTCCGCATCCGCATCGGCCGGCGCGGCGAACGGCTTGATCTCGTTGACGAACTCCGTCTCGATCCAGCGCGTGTGCACCGTGAACGGGTCGGACGAGTCCGTCAGCTCGGGCGCGAACGCCGGGTCCTTCACCACCGCGCGGTGGAACGGGATCGCCGTCGCCATGCCCTCGACCTGGAACTCCTCCAGCGCCCGGGCGGCCCGCTGGAGGGCCTCCTTACGGGTGCGGCCGGTGACGATCAGCTTGGCCAGCAGGGAGTCCCACGCCGGGCCGATGACGGAGCCGGACTCCACGCCCGCGTCCAGGCGGACACCCGGGCCGGACGGCGGGGCGAACGTCGTGACCGTGCCGGGAGCCGGGAGGAAGTTGCGGCCCGGGTCCTCGCCGTTGATGCGGAACTCGAAGGAGTGGCCGCGCAGCTCCGGGTCGCCGTAGCCGAGCTCCTCGCCGTCGGCGATACGGAACATCTCGCGCACGAGGTCGATACCGGCGACCTCCTCGGTGACCGGGTGCTCCACCTGCAGACGGGTGTTGACCTCCAGGAAGGAGATCGTGCCGTCGAGGCCGACGAGGAACTCGACCGTGCCGGCGCCGACGTAGCCGGCCTCCTTCAGGATCGCCTTCGAGGCGGAGTACAGCTCCTCCACCTGCGCGTCGGACAGGAAGGGGGCCGGGGCCTCCTCCACCAGCTTCTGGTGGCGGCGCTGCAGCGAGCAGTCACGAGTGGAGACGACGACCACGTTGCCGTGCTGGTCGGCGAGGCACTGGGTCTCCACGTGCCGCGGCTTGTCCAGGTACCGCTCGACGAAGCACTCGCCCCGGCCGAAGGCGGCGACGGCCTCACGGACCGCCGAGTCGTACAGCTCCGGCACCTCTTCGAGGGTGCGGGCGACCTTCAGACCACGACCGCCGCCACCGAAGGCGGCCTTGATCGCGATCGGCAGGCCGTGTTCCTCGGCGAACGCGACGACCTCGTCCGCACCGGACACCGGGTCGGGCGTACCGGCCACCAGCGGGGCACCCGCGCGCTGCGCGATGTGCCGGGCGGCGACCTTGTCACCCAGGTCGCGGATCGCCTGCGGCGGCGGGCCGATCCAGATAAGGCCCGCGTCCAGGACCGCCTGAGCGAACTCGGCGTTCTCGGAGAGGAAGCCGTAGCCGGGGTGGATCGCGTCCGCGCCGGACTCGCGGGCGGCGTTGAGCACCTTCTCGATGTCGAGGTAGCTGGTGCCCGGCGTGTCACCGCCCAGGGCGAACGCCTCATCCGCGGCGCGGACATGCAGAGCGTCCCGGTCCGGGTCGGCGTAGACGGCCACGCTCGCGATACCGGCATCCCGGCAGGCCCGGGCCACGCGGACAGCGATTTCGCCACGGTTGGCGATGAGCACCTTGCGCACGATTGAGGCTCCCTCCTTGAAACAAGCCGAGTTTAGGGACTGCCGACACGACACTTCGACCCGTCCCCAGTGGTGAGCTTGCCCACACGGAGCGTGATGCGAGGCTCGCTCGACCCGCGAAATCCCTTGTCGCACCGCGGTACGCAGTACTCCTCCGGGAAACCCTAGCCCTCTCCTGTGGCCAAGGTCTCTGTCATCACGTGCTGCGGGCCACTCTGTTTCTTTGTCGAGTCCCTACGAATGGCCCAATGATTCTTTGCCCGCTGCCGGACCCTTGTCCCCCGGTTTACCCGTTAGTAGCGTTCGCGGTGTCTTCAGAGGGAAGAGGGTGGGCCCGGTGATACGCAGGCCGGTGGCGTGGGTCGTGGCGGTGGTGCTGTTCGCAGAGGCGTTCGGCGTCGCGGTGCTCAACTGGTTCCTGGGGGTCGTCGTCGACCGGCAGGACATGTCGCTGGCCGGGCTGGACCCGCACATGATGTCGGTGTCGTCGAAGATCGGCGGGATCGCCTTCGGCCTCTACTTCGCGCTGTGCGGCCTGGTCGCCCTGCTCGTGGCGCTGCGGGACCGGCCCCCGGCGGGCTTCGGACGCGTGCTGCTGATCAGCGCGGCGGTCGTGCACGCCCTGCTGGGCGCGTTCACCTGGGGCCTCGTCGGCTGGACCGCGTTCCTGTTCATGGTGCTGGTGCTCGCCCTGATCGTGCTGCTGCTGATGACGTACGACCGCCCGGCGGAGCCCGCCGACGCCGCGCCCGAGGGCGGGAAGGGCGGCGACGGGTCCCCGGTCACTTCTCCGCCGGCGCCCACAACTCCGTGATACCCACGCCCAGTTCGGCCAGCAGCCGCCGGAGCAGGGGCAGGCTGATGCCGATGACGTTGCCGTGGTCGCCGTCGATGCCGTCGATGAACGGGGCCGAGCGGCCGTCCAGGGTGAACGCCCCGGCGACGTAGAGGGGTTCACCCGAGGCGACGTAGGCGGCGATCTCCTCGTCGGTGGGCTCGCCGAAGTGGACGACCGTGGACGCGGTCGCGGAGACATAGCGGCCGGTGACCGTGTCGTAGACGCAGTGGCCGGTCTGGAGGGTGCCGGCCCGGCCGCGCATCGACTTCCAGCGGGCGGTGGCCTCTTCGGCGTCCGCGGGCTTGCCGAGGGCCCGGCCGTCCAGGTCGAGCACCGAGTCGCAGCCGATCACGAGCGCGCCCTTGGCCTCCGGGCGGGCCGCCACGACGGAGGCCTTCGCCTCGGCCAGGGCCAGGGCCAGGTCGGCGGGTGTGGGGGCGGTGACGGCGTCCTCGTCGACGCCGCTCACGATCACCTCGGGGGCGAGGCCGGCCTGGCGGAGAAGGCCGAGCCGGGCGGGGGACTGGGAGGCGAGGACGAGTCGCCTGCGGCGCTGAGCGGTCATGCCGTCAGGTTAGTCACCCGAGCGGGGCCGACTCACCTCACGCCGATCACGATCATCGCGAGCACCATGGCCAGGGCCAGGAGAACGCTCAGCCGCCGCAGCATGTCCTGCATGTCGCGCAGTTCCTTCGGCGGTTCGTTCTCGGGGTCCGACCAGAGCATGCCTTCCATGGTCGGACGGGGGTGGGGGCGGCGCCTGAGTACGAGTACTCAACTTGCCCGGTCCCCACCCCTACGGATCAGCCCGGCCAGTACGTACGGCCCCACGCCGCCGGCCCCGGCTGGGGCAGGCGGTGGGCCGCGATGCGGGACGGGTCGGACCAGGAATCGCGGGACGTCGGCGCGCCGGGCGGGGCGGCTGCCGCCGCCGCGGCGCGCGCCCTGACCACCGCCAGGGCGGCGGCCAGCTCCTCCGGGGTCGGGTTGCCCCGTACGACCTTGATCGTCATGTGGGCCTCCTGGGCTCGCTGCGGGCTAGAGGGGGATGTTGCCGTGCTTCTTCGGAGGCAGGGATTCCCGCTTCGTACGCAGTTGACGCAGGCCGCGTACGACGTGCCGGCGGGTCTCGGACGGCAGGATCACGGCGTCGATGTAGCCGCGCTCGGCCGCGACGTAGGGGTTGAGGAGGGCGTCCTCGTACTCCTGGATGAGCCGCGCCCGGACCGCTTCCAGGTCCTCCCCGGCCGCCTCGGCCTCGGCGATGGTGCGGCGGTGCAGGATGTTGACCGCGCCCTGGGCGCCCATGACGGCGATCTGGGCGGTCGGCCAGGCGAGGTTGAGGTCGGCGCCCAGGTGCTTGGAGCCCATGACGTCGTAGGCGCCGCCGAAGGCCTTGCGGGTGATGATCGTGATGAGCGGGACGGTCGCCTCGGCGTAGGCGTAGATCAGCTTGGCGCCGCGGCGGATGATGCCGTCGTGCTCCTGGCCGACGCCGGGCAGGAAGCCGGGGACGTCGACGAACGTGATGACCGGGACGTTGAAGGCGTCGCAGGTCCGCACGAAGCGGGCGGCCTTCTCGCTGGCCTTGATGTCCAGGCACCCGGCGAGCTGCGTCGGCTGGTTGGCGATGATGCCGACCGGGTGGCCCTCGACCCGGCCGAAGCCGGTGACGATGTTCGGCGCGTACAGCGACTGCGTCTCGAAGAACTCGGCGTCGTCCAGGACGTGCTCGATCACCGCGTGCATGTCGTACGGCTGGTTCGCGCTGTCCGGGACGATCACGTCCAGCTCGCGGTCCTCGTCGTTGACCTCGAGGTCGGCCTCCTCGGGGAAGACCGGGGCCTCGGAGAGGTTGTTGGACGGCAGGTACGACAGCAGCTGCTTGATGTACTCGATGGCGTCCTTCTCGTCGCCCGCCATGTGGTGGGCGACTCCGGAGGTCGCGTTGTGGGTCCTGGCGCCGCCCAGCTCCTCGAAGCCGACGTCCTCGCCGGTGACGGTCTTGATGACGTCGGGGCCGGTGATGAACATGTGCGACGTCTGGTCGACCATGACCGTGAAGTCGGTGATGGCCGGGGAGTAGACCGCGCCACCCGCGCACGGCCCGACGACCAGGCTGATCTGCGGGATCACACCGGAGGCGTGGGTGTTGCGGCGGAAGATCTCGCCGTACGCGCCCAGCGAGGCCACACCCTCCTGGATGCGGGCGCCACCGGAGTCGTTGATCCCGATGACCGGGCAGCCGGTCTTCAGGGCGAAGTCCATGACCTTGACGATCTTCTGGCCGTAGACCTCGCCGAGGGCACCACCGAAGACGGTGAAGTCCTGCGAGAACACGGCGACCGGGCGGCCGTCGACGGTGCCGTACCCGGTGACGACCCCGTCGCCGTACGGGCGGTTCTTGTCGAGGCCGAAGTTGGTGGAGCGGTGCCGGGCGAACTCGTCGAGTTCGACGAAGGAGCCCTCGTCGAGCAGGAGCTCGATCCGCTCACGGGCCGTCAGCTTGCCCTTGGCGTGCTGCTTCTCGACGGCACGTGCGGAGCCGGCGTGTGTCGCTTCCTCGATGCGTCGCTTCAGATCCGCGAGCTTGCCCGCGGTCGTGTGAATGTCGGGCTGCTGCTGCTCTTCCGGCTCGGACATCGGGATGCGGCTCCCTGCCTGCTCAAAAGGGGGGACGGTTACTCATCCGTAGAGTAGTGGGGTGCCTCCGCATCGGCAGTGCGGCGTTTACCACACCTAGGGTGGCTTGCATGACGCCGCGAGATGCATCAGAGCCGAACGGAAGCCGGTGGTCGGACCTGGACCGTCCGCCCCTCAACATCACCGCCCTGCGCAAGGGTCTGGTGCGGCAGGGAGGGCTGTGGTCGGAGGTGGACGTGGTGCAGCGCACCGGCTCCACCAACTCCGACCTCGTGGCCCGGGCTGCGAAGGGCGAGGCGGCCGAGGGCGCGGTGCTGGTCGCCGAGGAGCAGACGGCGGGCCGTGGCCGCCTCGACCGCCAGTGGACGGCGCCGCCCCGCTCCGGCCTCTTCTTCTCCGTACTGCTCACGCCGAGCGAGGTGCCGGTGGCGCGCTGGGGGTGGCTGCCGCTGCTCACGGGGGTCGCGGTGGCGACGGGACTGTCCCGGGCGGCGGGCGTCGACACGGCCCTGAAGTGGCCGAACGACGTACTGGTCACGGTGGGGGGAGCGGAACGCAAGGCCGGCGGGATCCTGGCCGAGCGGGCCGGCGACGACGGGATCGTCATCGGGGTCGGCATCAACGTCTCGCTGAAGGACGACGAGCTGCCCGTGCCCACGGCGGGGTCGCTGGCGCTGGCCGGGGCGGTGAGCACGGACCGGGACCCCCTGCTGCGCGGGATGCTGCGCTCCTTGGAGGAGTGGTACGGGAAGTGGCGCGCCGCCGAGGGCGACGCGGGCGTCTGCGGATTGCACGAGGCATATGCGGCGGGCTGCGCGACGCTCGGCCGGGTGGTCCGGGCGGAGCTGCCGGGGGATCGCTCGGTCGTGGGGGAAGCGGTGGCCGTGGACGGAGACGGGCGGCTGGTACTGGCGACGGAGGAGGGGATGCAGGAGCCGGTCGGGGCCGGGGACATCGTGCACCTGAGGCCGGCGTGATCGCAGGCCGGGTCGTTCTGCGACCTGGCCCTGGGTGCGGGTCAGGTGCTTCCGGCCCGTCCGGCGATTGAGGACGAGGCCGTTCAGGCCGATCGGGGGTCCAGGGGGCGGAGCCCGCTGGGGGCAGCGGCAGAGACGCCGAGTTCCTGTACGACGCCGGGCACCTCATCCGTCGGCCGAACCAAACGGAGTGAGCTGGCGCACACCTGCCGTAGAGTTGAGGCCGGTCGATACATGACCGTGACAGATCGGAAGGGCAACACGCGTGACCGTCGACGACTCGGGTTCCGGCGAGGACGCGCAGGGCGCCGACTCCGGCGAGGATCCGCTCGCCCTGCGCCTCGAAGGGCTCATCCTCGGCGCCGAGCGCCGCTACACCCCGTTTCAGGCGGCCCGCAGCGCCGGTGTCTCCATGGAACTGGCCTCCCGCTTCTGGCGGGCCATGGGCTTCGCCGACATCGGGCAGGCCAAGGCCCTCACGGAGGCCGACGTCCTCGCCCTGCGGCGCCTCGCCGGTCTCGTCGAGGCGGGCCTGCTGAGCGAGGCGATGGCCGTACAGGTGGCCCGGTCCACGGGGCAGACCACCGCGCGGCTCGCCGAGTGGCAGATCGACTCCTTCCTGGAAGGGCTGACCGAGCCGCCCGAGCCGGGCATGACGCGCACCGAGGTGACGTACCCGATCGTCGAGCTGCTCCTGCCCGAGCTGGAGGAGTTCCTGGTCTACGTCTGGCGCCGGCAGCTCGCCGCCTCGGCCGGACGGGTCGTGCAGGCGGCCGACGACGACGAGATGGTGGACCGGCGGCTGGCCGTCGGCTTCGCCGACCTGGTCGGGTTCACACGGCTGACCCGCCGCATGGAGGAGGAGGAGCTCGGCGAGCTGGTCGAGGCCTTCGAGACCACGGCCGCCGACCTGGTGGCCGCGAACGGCGGGCGGCTGATCAAGACCCTCGGCGACGAGGTGCTCTACGCCGCAGACGACGCGGGCACGGCCGCCGAGATCGCCCTGCGCCTGATCGAGACCATGGCGCACGACGAGACGATGCCCGAGCTGCGCGTCGGCATGGCGTTCGGCACCGTGACCACCCGAATGGGTGATGTGTTCGGTACGACCGTGAACCTGGCCTCCCGGCTCACCTCGATAGCTCCGAAGGACGCCGTCCTCGTCGACACCGCCTTCGCAGAGGAGCTGATCCGCACGCAGGACGCCCCGAGCTCGGAGGCGGAGGCGGCCGAGGAGGCCGCGGCGGCGGAGAAGGAGGGCGAGGAGCCCCCGGTGTACCGGTTCGGGCTCCAGCCGATGTGGCAGCGGCCGGTGCGTGGCCTGGGCGTCGTGGAGCCGTGGCTGCTCACGCGGCGGGACGCGGCGCCGTAGCGGGCCGTCTGCGGGGCGCCGTGGCCTAGCCGGGCGCGGGTGGGTGTTCAGTGGCGGCCCGTCGGCGAGTCCACGCACAGGCCGATGACCGGCACGCACAGGCCCGGGTTGTGCGGCTTCCTCGGCTCCTCGGGCTCGGATGCCGGGGCCGGTGCGGTCCGGCTCGGTGGTGCGGGCGAGGCCGGGGCCGGGCGCGGGGCGTCGCCGCCCGAGGCCGTCGGCGCCGGGGCCGCGGCGGGCGTGTTCGGCGTGTCGGGGATGGTCGTGGGCGCGGGATCGGCGGCCGTGGAGGTGACCGTGGTGCCGGTCGTGGTGGACGGGGACGGCCGCGCGCCCTTGGTGACCGGCGACGGGGGCAGACCGCCCAGAACCATGGGCGACGAGGGGCTCACGTCGGGGGCCGCCGGGAAGACCGCGGCGGTGTCGGTGGCGTCGTCCGTGGCGGTGGCGGCCGGGTCCGGGCGGGGCTCGGCCTCGACGGTGCCCGCGTGGGTGCCCGGGCCGGAGGTCAGGCGCAGGAGGCTCAGGGCGCCCGCGGCGAGGGCGAGGCCGCCGGCGGCGAGCAGGACCTTGCGGGGGCGGGGCTTGCGGTGACGGCCCCGGACGCGGGGGGCGAAGGGGCCGGTTTCGGCCGGGGCCGGCTCGTGGGGCGCCGTGGCGGTCCCGGCGTCCCGTTGCGGTCTCGTCGTCGTGCTCGTCGTCATCCCGGTCCCTCCCCGATGCACCTGCGCCCCCTGTGCGCCGTGGGGGACGCACGCTATGCGCTCCCATGGGCGGTTGGGTCGGAGTTGGGGTGATGTCACTCGAACGGGTGGGCGGGGGCGGTGGGGGGAACCGGACGCGTCCGCCCTTTCGCGGGTGGGGTGCGGCTGCGATGATCTGAGCGTCGACCTTGTTAACCCGCGTTAACCGGAGGGTGTCATGAGTGAGGAACGGTTCGGGGAGTTCGTGCTGGTGCGGCGGCATGAGCAGGGGCATGTCGCGGAGCTCGTCCTCGACCGGCCCAAGGCCATGAACGCGGTGTCGACCGAGATGGCGCGGTCCATCGCCGGGGCGTGCACGGCACTGGGGGAGGACCGGGACGTACGGGCGGTCGTGCTGACCTCGACGCATGAGCGGGCGTTCTGTGTCGGGGCGGATCTGAAGGAGCGGAACTCGTTCAGCGACGCGGATCTGCTGCGGCAGCGGCCGGTGACGCGGGGGGCGTACACCGGGGTGCTGGAGCTGCCGGTGCCGACGGTGGCCGCGGTGCACGGGTTCGCCCTCGGGGGCGGGTTCGAGCTGGCGCTGGCGTGTGACGTGATCGTGGCGGACAGCACGGCGGTGGTCGGGCTGCCGGAGGTGTCGGTCGGGGTGATCCCCGGGGGCGGGGGCACGCAGTTGCTGCCGCGGCGGGTCGGGGCGGCCCGGGCGGCCGAGCTGATCTTCTCCGCGCGGCGGGTGGAGGCCGCGGAGGCGGGCGAGTTGGGGCTGGTCGATCAGCTGGTGGAGGAGGGACGGGACCGGGAGGCGGCGCTGGCGCTGGCGGGGCGGATCGCCGGGAACTCGCCCGTGGGGCTGCGGGCGGCGAAGCGGGCGCTGCGGCTCGGGCAGGGGCTGGATCTGCGGGCCGGGCTGGAGGTCGAGGACGCGGCGTGGCGGGCCACGGCGTTCTCGGGGGACCGGGCGGAGGGTGTCGCGGCCTTCAACGAGCGGCGCAAGCCGGAGTGGCCGGGGGAGTAAGGGGCCGGGGCGCCGCCGGGTGATATCGGTCGTCCCCGTTCGCGTCGTAAACAGGTCAGTCTGGCTGGAAACTCCCTAGCCTGGAGTGATGGGTGAGGACAGACGGCTGGCGGCCGTCGTCGCGTTGGCTCAGGGGATGGCGGCCGCGCACGGGTCGCGTGAGGCGTGGCGTGCCGCGGCCACCGGGGCGTGCCGGGCGCTGGGCGGGAGCTTTGCCGCGCTGTCGGTGTGGGAGCGGGAGCTCGGGCGGCTGAGGGTCCTGGTGAACGTCGGCGAGCTGGCCGAGGGGGAGGAGGAGTTCCCGGAGGACGAGGCCTACCCGGTGCACCAGTTCGCGGAGATCACCGAGTTCCTGCACGAGCAGTGGGCCGGAGGCGGGGAGCCCGACGCCTGGGTGGAGACCGCCGAGGGGCCCGCCGCCGGGCAGCCCGGGTACTGCCACCAGCGGGTCGCCGCCCTGCGGCGCCGGGGCCGCGGCTGCTGCGTGGTCGCGCCCATCGTGCTGCACGGGCGGGCCTGGGGCGAGCTGTATGTCGCCCGCCCGGCCGGTGAGGCCGTCTTCGGGCGGGGCGACGCCGACTTCGCCACGGTCCTGGCCTCCGTCGTGGCCGCCGGCATCGCCCAGACCGAGCGGCTGGAGGAGGCCCGACGGCTCGCCTTCACCGACTCCCTCACCGGACTGGCCAACCGCCGTGCCGTGGACGTACGCCTGGAGCGGGCGATCGAGCGGCACCGCCGGGACGGCGCCGTGGTCAGTCTCGTCGTCTGCGATCTGAACGGGCTGAAGCGGGTCAACGACACCCATGGGCACGCCGCCGGTGACCGGCTCCTGGAGCGGTTCGGATCCGTGCTGTCGCTGTGCGGGGCCATGCTGCCGGGGGCGCTGGCCGCGCGGCTCGGCGGGGACGAGTTCTGTCTGCTCGCGGTCGGGCCGCCCGCGGACCAGGTCGTGAAGGCGGCCAATGAACTGTGCCGCAGGGCTGCCGAGTTGGAGCTCGGGGACGGGGTGGCCTGCGGGGTCGCGTCCACCGAGGACCCGATCGGGCCCGTGCGCTCGGCCCGGCGCCTGTTCCGGCTCGCCGACGCCGCCCAGTACCGGGCCAAGGCCGAGCGGGCGAGCAAGCCGGTCGTGGCCGGGCGGGCCGGGCCCGACGACCCCGTCGTGCGGCTCGCGGACGAGCCGTCCCAGGAGGCCGGTGGTGAGCGCCGGCGGTTCCGGGGCCGGCACGCGCCCTGACCCGGGCCCGGCGGTGTGACGCATTCGGTAAGGGGTGAACGGCGCCCCCAGTGGTGACATCATCGAATTCACTGCGTACGCTCCTGAATATGGATATGCACACTGTGGTGGTGGGGACGTCCGGGGTGACCGCGTCCGACGTGCTCGCCGTGGCGCGCGGCGGCGCCCGCGTCGAGCTCTCCGAGGAGGCCGTGGCCGCCCTCGCCGCGGCCCGCGAGATCGTGGACGCGCTGGCGGCCAAGCCGGACCCCGTGTACGGCGTGAGCACCGGCTTCGGCGCCCTGGCGACCCGGCACATCAGCCCGGAGCTGCGCGCACAGCTCCAGCGCAACATCGTCCGCTCGCACGCCGCCGGGATGGGTCCGGCCGTCGAGCGGGAAGTCGTCCGCGCCCTGATGTTCCTGCGCCTGAAGACCGTCTGCTCCGGGCACACCGGCGTACGGCCCGAGGTCGCGCAGACCATGGCCGACCTCCTCAACGCCGGGATCACCCCGGTCGTGCACGAGTACGGCTCCCTCGGCTGCTCCGGCGACCTCGCGCCGCTGTCCCACTGCGCCCTCGCGCTCATGGGGGAGGGCGACGCCGAAGGCCCCGACGGTGTCGTGCGCCCGGCCGCCGAACTCCTCGCCGCGCACGGCATCCAGCCGGTCGAACTGCGCGAGAAGGAGGGCCTCGCCCTCCTCAACGGCACCGACGGCATGCTCGGCATGCTGGTGATGGCCCTGGCCGACCTGGAGACGCTCTACCGGTCCGCCGACGTCACCGCCGCGCTGTCCCTGGAGGCCCTGCTCGGCACCGACAAGGTCCTCGCCCCCGAACTGCACGCCATCCGGCCGCATCCGGGGCAGGCCGCCAGCGCCGCCAACATGCTGGCCGTGCTGAAGGGGTCCGGGCTGACCGGGCACCACCAGGACGACGCCCCGCGCGTCCAGGACGCTTACTCGGTGCGCTGCGCCCCGCAGGTCGCCGGTGCCGGGCGGGACACCATGACCCACGCCCGGCTGGTCGCCGACCGCGAGCTGGCCTCGGCCGTGGACAACCCGGTCGTGCTGCCCGACGGGCGTGTGGAGTCCAACGGCAACTTCCACGGCGCGCCCGTCGCCTACGTCCTGGACTTCCTCGCCATCGCCGCCGCCGACCTCGGCTCCATCGCCGAGCGGCGCACCGACCGGCTGCTCGACAAGAACCGCAGCCACGGCCTGCCGCCCTTCCTCGCCGACGACGCCGGTGTGGACTCGGGCCTGATGATCGCTCAGTACACGCAGGCCGCGCTGGTGAGCGAGCTGAAGCGGCTCGCCGTACCGGCGTCGGCCGACTCGATCCCGTCCTCCGCGATGCAGGAGGACCACGTCTCGATGGGCTGGTCGGCGGCGCGCAAGCTGCGCACGGCCGTCGACAACCTCACCCGCGTGATCGCCATCGAGCTCTATGCCGCCACGCGCGCCGTCGAGTTGCGCGAAGGGCTGACCCCGGCGCCCGCGTCGCAGGCGGTCATCGACGCCGTACGGGAGTCGGGAGTCCAGGGGCCCGGGCCGGACCGGTTCCTCGCGCCCGATCTCGCCGCGGCGGACGCGTTCGTGCGCGACGGGCGGCTGCTGGCCGCGGTGGAGAAGGTGACCGGGCCGCTCCGGTAGGGCGGCCGGACGCACGGGAGGGGTTCCGCCGCAGGGCGGGACCCCTCCCGTCCTGCGTCAAGTGCGGTCAGAAACCGAGCCGTTCCCGGCGCACGGAATAGACGACGAACCCGGCGCCCAGCGTGAGGAAGAAGGTCCCGCCGATCACGTAGGGCGTGCTGTCGAAGCTGCCGGTGTCGGCGAGCCGGGTGCCGGTGACGGAGGTTTCCGCGGTCGTGGCCGCGATCCGCGCCTGCTCTGTGACCTGCGGCGACGGACTCACCGAGACCGCGTGTCTCATCGGGCTGTCCGACGTCGCGTTGGCGGACGGGACGAACCACAGGGCGCCCAGCAGGGAGGCCGCGGCGGTGGCGGTCAGCAACGGACGGCGAGCGGATGACACGGAATATCGATCCCCTTGTGACGTCGGCGAATTGGCCGTGTGGGGCGATGTTAGTGAAAGTCGCGGGTCACGGGAAAGTCACGGGAGGACCTGGACGTACGCTCCCGCCATGAGCACTCCAGAGACATCACGTTTTGTACGGCTTCGGGTGGAAGTCGTTCTCGAGGTCGACGACGCGGACGCGGTCACCAAGTCCGCATTGGGCCGGATCGCCGGCGAGGCAGAGATGCCGGCGGCGGAACGGGCCCACGCCGAGGGCGCTGTGACGGAAGACACCGCGGAGGCCCTCGCCTACCTCATTGATCCATTCGACCTGGTCAGCCAGGTCCCGGGGGTGGAACTCCAGCAGGCGTCCTGGAGCAGCGAACGGATCGACTACGACCCCGATTCGCCGGACTGGGACCTCGACGAGGATGATGGCGACGACAGCGACGGCTGAGCTGTTCGGGAATGCGTGACCCCGGGCGGCAACCGCCGCCCGGGGTCTTCGCGTCTCACGAGGCGCACCGACCGCACCCGTATCGACCGGCACCGTCCGTCACGGACGTGGTGATCCCCACACCTGCGCGACCTGGGGAACCGGGCGAACCGGCCGTAGCGTTGAAAGTTGGGGACGAGGACTTACGGGTCCCGACGGGGGCACTCAGCTTTGACGGGGACACTCGGGGTTTTGGGGAAATCGGCAACGATGGAGAAGCGTGTGATGACGGTCAGTAAGCGGCGCAAGGGCCTGACGGTCGCGTCCGCACTGCTCGGCGGAGTGCTGATGCTCTCGGCGTGTTCCGGAGGCGACGACAACGCCTCCGGGAGCGACGGAGGCGACAGCTCCCAGTCGAAGGTCGACGAGGCCGCAGCCAAGAAGACCTCCGAGGCCCAGATCAAGATCACGCCCAAGGATGGCTCGGACAACGCCTCGATCAACAATTCCGCAGCCGTCACCGTGAGCAAGGGCACCCTCACGGACGTGAAGATGACGACGGCCGACGGCAACGAGGTCAGCGGCCAGATATCCGCCGACAAGACCAGCTGGAAGCCCAGCACGCAGCTGGAGCGGTCCACCACCTACAAGCTGGCGGCCGAGGCGAAGGACTCCGACGGTCGCGTCGCCCACGAGAACGCCTCGTTCACCACGGTCTCCCCGGACAACAGCTTCATCGGCAACTTCACGCCGGACGACGGCACCACCGTGGGCGTCGGCATGCCGGTCTCGATCAACTTCGACAAGGCGATCACCAACAAGGCCGCCGTCCAGAAGGGCATCAAGGTCAGCACGACCGGCGGCCAGGAGGTCGCCTGTCACTGGTTCAACGCCAACCGCATGGACTGCCGGCCCGAGGACTACTGGAAGGAAGGCTCCACCGTCACGCTGAAGCTCGCGCTCGACGGTGTCGAGGGAGCCGAGGGCGTCTTCGGCGTCCAGCAGAAGACGGTCACCTTCAAGATCGGCCGCAACCAGGTCTCGTACGTCGACGCGAAGACCAAGAAGATGAAGATCACGCAGGACGGCAAGGTCGTCCGCACGATCCCGATCTCCGCCGGCTCGCCCGAGAACAAGACCTACGAGGGCATCATGGTGATGTCCGAGAAGTTCAAGGAGACGCGCATGAACGGCGCGACCGTGGGCTTCACGGACGACGACGGCAAGGGCGAGTACGACATCAAGGACGTGCCGCACGCCATCCGCCTCTCCAGCTCCGGCACGTTCATCCACGGCAACTACTGGGGCGCGAAGTCCATCTTCGGCAGCGTGAACACCAGCCACGGCTGCGTCGGCCTGCAGGACGCCAAGGGCGCCAACGACCCGAACACCCCGGGCGCGTGGTTCTTCAAGAACTCGATGCTCGGTGACGTGGTGGTCGTCGAGAACACCGGCGACAAGACGGTCGCGCCGGACAACGGCCTCAACGGCTGGAACATGAGCTGGGCCGACTGGAAGGCCGGCTCGGAGCTCTGACGGTTCGCCGACTGCACTGACGCGAAAGGCCGCCGCCCACCCCGGACAAGGGGTGGGCGGCGGCCTTTCGTCTCTTCTCATCCAGCTCTTATACGCGGCTCAAGTCCTCATCACAGACCGTCCCTAGCTTGCGGCCATGTTCTTCACCTACCTGAGGCGCGAGTTGCGCCGCCGCAGAAGGGCGGCCCTCGTCGTCGCCTCCGGACTCGCGCTGGGTATCGCGCTGGTCATCGTCGTCACGTCCGTGTCCGCCGGCATGGGCAGGGCGCAGGACAAGGTCCTCCAGTCGCTGTACGGACTGGGCACGGACATGAACTAAGAGCTGTCACCAAGAACTACGCCCGCGCCAAAGACACCGTCCAGGCCCTCGACGGCATCGACCTCACCATCCCCGACGGCGACCTCGGCGTGAAGCCGAAACAGCGCCGCGAACAGGCCGCCGAAGCCCTGAAGTCGGTCGGCCTCGGCGAGCGACTCGCGCATCTTCCGAGCGAGATGTCGGGCGGTCAGCAGCAACGCGTGGCCATCGCCCGGGCCCTGGTGAAACAGCCGAAGGTGCTCCTCGCGGACGAACCCACCGGAAATCTGGACGAATCGATGCGCGACGAGATCATGGACGTTCTCGAACGCATGGGGGAGGAACTCGGCCTCACCTTCGTGATGGTCACCCACGACTCGGCGATAGCGAAGAAGGCTCCGCGTGTGGCGACGATCCGCAAGGGCCGGATCTCTGTCAAGGAGAACGCGCGTGCGTAACCACGCCGCCCTGTAACGGAGTTCCGACGGCTGTGTAACAGTCGGCCGACGGAATTCATACCGCCCTCTCATCTATTGAGCACCTGATCACCCCTCGGCATACTGCGTATTCCGGGGGGTGTACGGCCATGCGTACGAGACCACCCCCGGCCGGGTGAACGGGGAATTCGCCCGGTTCTTCTGCAAGGGGGAAACTTGCGCAGACAAGTGAAAAGGGCGTACGCGGCCACAGTCGCCACAGCGGCGGCCGTGGCCCTGGCGGCGGGTATGACCAGCCCGGCGTCGGCCAACGGCGAGCAGGCGGCAGCGTCCGCCAAGCCGGCGTCCCTTACCGCCAAGCACCGCGTCACACTCATCACCGGCGACCGCGTCGTCCTGGACGCCAAGGGCCGTGTCATCGGCCTGGAGCACGCCAAGGGCCGCGAGAACGTACCCGTCCAGATCCGCAAGGTCGACGGCCACACCCTCGTCATCCCGGCCGACGCGGCCCGCCTGGTCGCCACCGGCAAGCTCGACCAGCGGCTCTTCGACGTCACCGAGCTCAACAAGTCGACGACCCGCAAGGCCCAGAAGAAGGGCCTGAAGGTCATCGTCGGCTACCAGGGCAGCGCCGCGGCCACCAAGGCCGACGTCCGCGACGCCGGTACCCTGCGCCACACGCTGAAGTCCGTGAACGCGGACGCGGTGCAGACGCCGCAGCAGGACACGCCCGAGCTCTGGGACGCGGTCACCAACGGCGAGAAGACCGCCTCCGGTATCGCGCACGTCTGGCTCGACGGCGTCCGCAAGGCCAGCCTCGACAAGTCCGTCCCGCAGATCGGCACGCCCAAGGCGTGGGCCGCCGGTTACGACGGCAAGGGCACCAAGATCGCCGTCCTGGACACCGGTGTCGACGCCACCCACGACGACCTCAAGGGTCAGGTGATCGGCGCCAAGAACTTCACCACCTCGCCGGACGCCGGCGACAAGGTCGGCCACGGTACGCACGTCGCCTCCATCGCGGCCGGCACCGGCAAGAAGTCCGGCGGCAAGTACAAGGGCGTCGCGCCCGGCGCGAAGATCCTCAACGGCAAGGTCCTCGACGACGGCGGCTTCGGCAGCGACTCCGAGATCCTCGCCGGCATGGAGTGGGCGGCCGCCGAGGGCGCCGACGTCATCAACATGAGCCTGGGCGGCGGCGACACGCCCGCGATCGACCCGCTGGAAGCGGCGGTGAACAAGCTGTCCGACGAGAAGGGCGTCCTGTTCGCCATCGCGGCCGGCAACGAGGGCGACTTCGGCGAGCAGACCATCGGCTCCCCGGGCAGCGCCGCCGCGGCGCTGACCGTCGGCGCGGTCGACGACAAGGACAAGCTCGCCGACTTCTCCAGCCGCGGCCCCGGCATGGACGGCGCCCTCAAGCCCGACGTGACCGCGCCCGGCGTGGACATCACCGCGGCCTCCGCCCCGGGCAACCAGATAGCCCAGGAGGTCGGCGAGAAGCCGGCCGGCTACATGTCGATCTCCGGTACGTCGATGGCGACCCCGCACGTGGCGGGCGCGGCGGCGATCCTCAAGCAGCAGCACCCGGAGTGGAAGTACGCCGAGCTCAAGGGCGCCCTCACCGGCTCCACCAAGGGTGGCAAGTACACCCCGTTCCAGCAGGGTTCGGGCCGGATCCAGGTCGACCAGGCCATCAAGCAGTCCGTGATCGCCGAGCCGGTCTCGGTGAGCTTCGGGGTGCAGCAGTGGCCGCACACCGACGACAAGCCGGTCACCAAGGAGCTGACGTACCGCAACCTCGGTACGAAGGACGTCACGCTGAAGCTGGCGTCGACGGCCACCAACCCGAAGGGCCAGGCCGCTCCGGCCGGCTTCTTCAAGCTCGGCGCCACCTCGGTGACGGTCCCGGCCGGCGGCAAGGCCTCCGTGCCGTTCACCGTCAACACCAAGCTGGGCGGCACGGTCGACGGCGCGTACTCGGCGTACGTGACGGCGACGGGCGGCGGCCAGACCGTCCGCACGGCGGCGGCGGTGCAGCGTGAGGTCGAGTCGTACGACGTCACCCTGAAGTTCCTGGACCGCGACGGCAAGGCGGCGAAGAACTACAGCGCCGACCTGACCGGGATCGCGGGCCTGGGCAAGGGCAAGGGGGCCATGCCGTACGACGAGGACGGCACCGTCACCGCCCGTGTCCCCAAGGGCACCTACATCCTCAACACGAGCATCTACGCGGGCGACGACCCGGAGAAGTTCGAGGGCGCCGACTGGCTCGCGCAGCCCAAGCTGAACGTCGGCAAGAACACGACGATCACGCTGGACGCCCGCAAGGCCAAGCCGGTGGACATCACCGTTCCGGCCACGGGCGTCAAGTCGGAGTTCGCCTCGGCCGACTTCACGGTGGAAACCGGTGACAGCAGCTACGGGTACGGCTGGTGGCTGGACTCGTACGACAACTTCCGCACCGCCCACGTCGGCCCGCAGATCACCGACGGTTCGGTGACCCAGCAGTGGGACGGCCACTGGTCCAAGGGCGACAAGGAGGAGTACAACGTCATCGCCGGCGGCCAGGTCAAGCAGCTCGCCACCGGGTTCACCAAGCACTACAAGGCGAGCGAGCTCGCCACGGTGAAGGCCGGCCTCGGTGCCGCGGCCGGCAGCAAGAAGGGCGCGATCAACGCCGTGGGCTGGATGCCGTGGAGCTCCAGCGCCTCCTCGATCGGCATCACGCAGGGCCTGCCCAGCACGCGGACGCTGCACCTGTCCGCCCAGGGCGGCGTGCAGTGGCAGCTCGAGTTCGCCCAGTACGGCGGTGTGGACGCGGACGGCTTCCCGGTCGACGAGGCCGCCTACTCGATGGGCACGCAGAAGTACGCGGCCGGCAAGAGCTACTCCAAGACCGTCAACACGGCCGTCTTCGGACCGCGCCTGACCAGCGACTTCGGCGTCTTCCGCGAGGGCGACCAGATCTACGGCTCGCTGCCGCTGTTCGCCGACGGCAAGGGCAACGTGGGCTACTCGAAGTTCTCCGCGGTCAACACGACGCTCTACCGCAACGGCACCAAGGTCGGCAGCAACGACGACCCGCTGTTCGGCGACAAGCAGTTCAAGGTCCCGGCCGGTGACGCCGAGTACAAGCTGACGACGTCGGTCAAGCGCAGCGTCAAGGTCGCTGCGGCCTCCACCCGCATCGACGCGAGCTGGACGTTCCGCTCGAAGAAGACCAGCGACATCACGA
This sequence comes from Streptomyces sp. NPDC024017, assembly GCF_040638895.1. Taxonomy (NCBI): domain Bacteria; kingdom Bacillati; phylum Actinomycetota; class Actinomycetes; order Kitasatosporales; family Streptomycetaceae; genus Streptomyces; species Streptomyces sp. NPDC024017. Next base: position 27,300 of record NZ_JBEZYZ010000005.1, read on the forward strand.
AGCTGCCCGTCTCCACGGCCCGCTTCCAGGCGGCCACGGGTCTGGACAGCAAGGTCCCGGCCGACAAGACCGTCAAGATCCCGGTCACCGTCGAGGGCGCGGCCAAGGGCAGCAACCTGAAGTCGCTGTCGGTGTACGCGTCGTACGACTACGGCAAGACCTGGAAGAAGCTCACCGTCAAGGACGGCAAGGTGAGCGTCAAGAACCCGGCGAAGGGGAAGGCCATCTCCTTCCACGCCAAGATCGCCGACAAGAAGGGCAACAAGTCGACGATCTCGATCTACAACGCGTACTACGGCAAGTAAGCGGTAGAGAAAGCGCGTTGACGACCCGCCGGGAGCTCTGCTCCCGGCGGGTCTGCCGTATGGTCCTCGCATGACCGCCGCACACGGCGATGAACAGGGCCTCACGCCAGTTCCACTCGCTCCTGAAGGACGCCCTGCACCGCCTTCGCGACGGGGTCTACGGTGATGCCGAGCCGCGGCTGTCCGCGATGCGCAGGCTGATGCGGGAGGACCTCGGCGTCGTCGACTGAGGCGCGGCCTCTCACTCCGACGGTGCCGACGAAGCCCTGGATCCGGAGCGGATCGCGTCCGCCCCCCAGCTCGCCAGCAGGCGCAGGGCCTCCGCCGACGGGGTGCCCGGTTCCGCGTGGAAGGTGATCAGGGACTGATCACCGTCGTCGATCATGCGGAACGTCTCGAAGGACAGGGTCAGGTCGCCGACCAGGGGGTGGCGCAGGCGTTTGACGCCGTAGCTCTTCTCCTTGACGTCGTGGGCGGCCCAGAGGCGGCGGAACTCCTCGCTCTTCACCGAGAGTTCGCCCACCAGGGCCGACAGCCTCGGGTCGTCCGGGTGGCAGCCCGCGTCCATGCGCAGATAGCCGACGATGTCGGACGCCTTCTGCTCCCACTCCACGAACAGCTCTCGGTACTCGGGCCTGAGGAACACCATCCGCGCCCAGTTCCGCTCCTGGGCCGGCACCTCGGCCCAGTCGCCGAAGAGAGCCGAGGCCATGCGGTTCCAGGCCAGGACGTCGGAGCGGCGCCCGACGATGTACGCGGGGACACCCTCGATCGAGTCCAGCAGATGCCGCAGCGCCGGCCGCACCTGCTGGCTGCGCGCCACCGGCTTCTTCTTGTGCTGCTTCGGCTTCGCCAGATGCATCAGGTGCGCGTGCTCGGCGTCGCTCAGCCGCAGGGCGCGCGCGATCGCGTCCAGCACCTCCGCCGAGACGTTGCGGCCGTTGCCCTGCTCCAGCCGCGTGTAGTACGCCACGGACACCCCGGCCAGCTGCGCCAGCTCCTCGCGGCGCAACCCGGGCACCCGCCGCCGCCCGAAGTCGGGCAGCCCCACGTCCTCGGGCTTCAGCCGGGCCCGCCGGGTGCGCAGGAACTCACTGAGCTCGGCACGCCGGTCCAGGCCGCCACCGGCCGTCTGTGCGGGTTCGGGCTGTTCGTCCATGCGGTCCAGTATTCACGGTCGTACGCACGCGAGCCTGACCCCGCCAGTGGTACGCACCGTGTGCGTACGCAAAACCGTGGTCTGGGTGAGCCCTCGCGGATCGGGCACGCTGGTGATCGTGCCCGGTCAGAAGATCCAGAAGGCAGCCGGGCACAGAACACGCTAGGAGAACCCCCGGCATGACCACTGTTGCTGCGTACGCCGCTCCCGCTCCCAAGGCTCCGCTGGAGCGCACCACCATCGAGCGCCGCGAGGTCGGCGAGTTCGACGTCCTGATCGACATCAAGTTCGCCGGCATCTGTCACTCGGACATCCACCAGGTCCAGGAGGGCTGGGGCGAGGCGATCTTCCCGATGGTCCCCGGTCACGAGATAGCCGGTGTCGTCTCCGCGGTCGGCTCGGGCGTCACGAAGTTCGCCGTCGGGGACCGCGTGGGCGTCGGATGCATGGTCGACTCCTGCCGCGAGTGCGAGAACTGCAAGGCCGGCCGGGAGCAGTACTGCGTCCAGGGCAACGTCCAGACCTACAACGGCATCGGCAAGGACGGCGAGCCCACCTACGGTGGCTACGCGCAGACCGTCGTCGTCGACGAGAACTTCGTCGTCCGCATCCCCGACGGCCTGTCGCTCGACGTCGCCGCGCCGCTGCTGTGCGCCGGCATCACCCTCTACTCCCCGCTGCGGCGCTTCGGCGCCGGCCCCGGCAAGAAGGTCGCGATCGTCGGCCTGGGCGGCCTCGGCCACATGGGCGTCAAGATCGCCAGCGCACTCGGTGCCGAGGTGACCGTGCTGTCGCAGTCCCTGCGCAAGCAGGAGGACGGCCTGCGGCTGGGCGCGGCCCACTACTACGCCACCAGCGACCCGAAGACCTTCGAGGAGCTGGCCGGCACGTTCGACCTGATCGTGTCCACGGTCTCCGCCCCGCTGGACTTCAACGCCTACCTGTCGCTGCTGAGGACCGAGGGCACGCTGGCCAACGTCGGCGCCCCCGAGGAGCCCGTCTCCCTCAACCTCTTCTCGGTGATCGGCGGCGGCAAGACCCTCGCCGGTTCCATGATCGGCGGCATCGCGGAGACCCAGGAGATGCTGGACTTCTGCGCCGAGCACGGCCTCGGCGCCGAGATCGAGCTGATCCGCGGTGACCAGATCAACGAGGCGTACGAGCGGGTCCAGGCCAGCGACGTGCGCTACCGGTTCGTGATCGACACGGCGACGATCTGACATCCGGCCTCCGTGCAGCAGCCCTGGGGCCCGGCCGTGCGCTGGGGCCCAGGGCATTTTCGTGATGCACGCCCGGGTGCACGCGGGGTACACGAGGGAGTGCAGCAGGGGGGTTCGCCAGGTACGCCAGGGGAGGCCCACCATGACCGTGCAGCTCAACCACACCATCGTCGTCGCCCATGACAAGCGCGCCTCGGCCCGGTTCCTCGCCGACCTCCTGGGGCTCGACGTGAGTCCGCCCTACGGCCCGTTCCTGCCGGTCGAGATCCCCAACGGCGTGACCCTCGACTTCATGGACATCCCCGGTGCCATCACGCCGCAGCACTACGCCTTCCTCGTCTCGGAGGACGAGTTCGACGAGATCTTCGGCCGCATCCAGGAGGCCGGCCTCACGTACTGGGCGGACCCGTTCCACAGCCGCCCCGGCGAGATCAACCACAACGACGGCGGCCGTGGAGCCTACTTCGACGACCCCGACGGCCACCGTCTGGAGATCATCACGAGGCCCTACGGCAGCGGCGGCTGAGCCGACCGCACCCTGCTCGTCACATCGTCGTGCCGCCGCCCGTCATACCGGCGAAGGCGACATCACACGACGAAGAACTGGGGAGCAGCCATGGCATCACCGATCCTGGTCACCGGCGGCACGGGCACCCTCGGCGCCCACGTGGTCCCGCTGCTGCGCGCCTCCGGCCACGACGTGCGGATCCTCACCCGGCGAGCCCGCCCCGCCGCGAACGGTATCGAGTACGTCACCGGCGACCTGCTCAAGGGCGAGGGTGTCGAGGCCGCCGTCGACGGCGCGCAGACCGTGCTGCACCTGGCGGGCGGCCCCAAGGGCGACGACGAGGCGACCCGGGCCCTGGTGCGCGCCGCGTCCCGGGCCGGCGTACGGCACCTGGTCCACATCTCGGTGATCGGAGCGGACCGGGTGCCACTGGCCTGGATGCGGACGAAACTCGAAGCGGAGCGGGCCGTCGCCGACTCGGGCATCCCGTGGACGACCCTGCGCGCGGCCCAGTTCCACGACCTCGCGCTGACCATGGTCGAGAAGATGGCGAAGCTGCCGGTCTTCCCGGTCCCGGGCGGCATGCGGCTCCAGCCGGTGGACTCGCGCGAGGTCGCCGCCCGCCTCGCGGAACTGACCCTCGGCGCCCCCTCCGGCCTGGTCCCGGACCTGGCGGGGCCGCACCTCTACGACCTCGCCGCCCTGGCCCGCCCCTACCTCCGCCTGCGCGGCAGGCGGCGGCCCATGCTGCCGGTGCGCATCCCCGGGAAGGCGGGGCGGGCGTACCGGGCGGGGGCGAACCTGGCGCTGGACGGGGCGGAGACGGGCAAGCGGACCTGGGAGGAGTTCCTGGGGGAGAGGCTGGGCTAGGAACCCTGCCCCGACGCACTCGGCGCGCTCGGCCGGTCCTGCTCCTCGAAGGTCCACACCGCGCGGGACCCCGGGCCGACCACGAGGGCCGAGTGGCCGATCCGCTCCACGTGCCGGTACGACACCGGCTGGTTCAGCGACATCTCGACCTGCTGGAGGCCCACCTGGTCCAGGGGCACGGCGTCGAACCGGATCGTGGTGCCGCCGCCCTCCGCGACGGCGCCCCCGCCCGGCAGGGACCGGACCGCGAAACCGCCGGCCTTCAGCAACGGCACCGTGCCGGCGAGGTCCCGTGCGGTCACCGCGAGCCGGATGCCGGTCACGTTCCGCATCAGATGGTCGCGGTAGGCGTCGGGCAGGTAGCGCTCCCGGCCCACGTCACCGGGGTGGGAGGCGGGCTCGATGTTGCCGCGCGGGTCGGCGAAGTACTCCGGCCGGTACTCCATGCCCCAGGCGCCGAAGAGGTCGTACTGGTCGGTGGTGAAGACGGCGTCGAACCAGGGCACGGGGACGCCGTCACCGAAGTCGCGCGTCTGCCGGAACTCGACCGGGTCGCTGATCCCGGCCTTCCGCAGCCGCTCGATCACCGTGGGGAGGTCACCGGCACGCTCGGTGGACACGCCCATGCCGGCGGAGCCGAGGGTGCCGTCCTTGCCGGGCACATCGCCCACCCCGAACAGCTCCAGGTAGGTCTCGCGGCCCATCAGATAGCGGCCGGTCCAGGTCTGCCCGCCGGAGCCGGTCGTGGTGCGGACCTGGAAGTCGGCGAAGTCCCGCAGATAGGAGGAGTGCTCGATGGCGTCGGCGGTCGCCCGGTCGAGCACGCCGTAAGCGTGGTTGTAGAACAGCAGTTGCCGCCCGGCCGATGTCCCGTTCTCCGCCGCCCGTGCCGTGCTCACTCCGCCCTGGACCGCCCCCGCGAGAGCCAGAGCGATGACCATGATCAGCTGTAACGTCCGTCTGAGAACCATGCGTGGGAGCGTAGGGCGGGAGGAAACGCTTCCGCTGCGGAATGCGCCCTTTGCGGGATCAGGTCTTGGTCAGCGGGGAGACCGGCGGCGATGCCGGCGGTGACGCCGGTGGGGGCTCCTGCCCGCCCATGTCGAGCCGGAACGGCGGGTACTGGTCCGTCAGCAGCGCGGCGTAGGCCGTCACCCGGGCCGTCCAGCGGGCGAGGCCGATCAGGAAGTCGAAGAGGTGGCGCGGGTAGCGGGCGGTGAAGAGCAGGATGACGACGGCGACGAAGGAGAGAAACGGCATCAGCCCGCCGCCGCGCCAGTCGCCCTCGTCGTCCCAGCCGCCCCCGGTGAAGATCGCGACGACGATGTACTGCGGGATCGCCAGCAGCCACCACTTCACCAGGACCAGTCCGCGGGACAGCCGCTCGGGGTAGACGACGTCGAAGTGCGCCGGGTAGTCGGGCACGTCGGCGAGGGTGAACGGCGGGTACCGGTCGGTGCCGAGCGCGGTGTGCGCGTAGTAGCTGACCCGCCAGTTCCAGCGCAGCACGCCGACGCTGAAGTCGAAGAGGGGGCGCGGGTAGCGGGTGGTGAACAGGATGGCGAAGAAGGCGATCACGGTCACGACGACGAACGCGATCCACAGGAACACCAGCACGATGTAGTGCGGGATGGCGAGCAGCCACTTCACCAGCCACATCCACCGGGACAGGCGGGAATCGACAGACGCCTCGAGACGCACGGGTGACGCGGCGACAGGAATCATGTGGCGGCTCTCCTTTCGCCTGCAGACTCGCAAGCGAGGACCGGCCCCGCGACCTGAGCGGGGCCGTTCGCGCGTCGGGTGCCGCTACGCAGCCGCCACGGCGACGCCGCTAAGACGTCACGGCGGCTTCAGGGTCCGGCCCGCCGGTCCCCGGTTCGTCGGCCCCTGGTTCGCCCGGCGGATCGACGAGCTGCTCACGTACGTAGTTCCAGACCACCGCGATCAGCGCGGCGAGGGGCACGGCGAGCAGACTGCCCACGATGCCGGCCAGGCTGCCGCCCAGCGTCACCGCCAGCAGCACCACGGCCGCGTGCAGGCCGAGCCCGCGGCTCTGGATCATGGGCTGGAAGACGTTGCCCTCCAGCTGCTGCACCACGACGATGATGGCCAGCACGATCAGCGCGTCCGTCAGGCCGTTGTAGACCAGGGCGATGAGGACCGCGACGAAACCGGCGAACAGGGCGCCGACGATCGGCACGAACGCCGAGACGAAGGTCAGCACCGCCAGCGGGAGCACCAGCGGTACGCCCAGGATCCACAGGCCCAGGCCGATCAGAACGGCGTCGAGCAGGCCGACGGCCGCCTGGGACCGCACGAAGGAGCCCAGGGTGGCCCAGCCCCGCGTGAACACGACCGGGACGTCGGTGGCGAGTCGGCCGGGCAGCTGACGGGACATCCACGGCAGGAACCGCGGGCCGTCCTTGAGGAAGAAGAACATCAGGAAGAGCGCGAGGACGGCGGTGACGACGCCGTTCACCACGGTGCTCACACCCGTGACGACAGCGCCCACCATGCTGCCGACGCCCTCCTGGGCGCGGGAGACCGCACTGTCGAAGGCCTTGTTGATCTGCGCGTCCCCGATGTTCAACGGCGGCCCGGCGGCCCACTCGCGCAGCCGCTGGATCCCCTCCACGACACCGTCGGTCAGCTCCCCGGACTGGGACGCCACCGGCACGGCGATCAGCGCGACCACCCCCGCGGCGACCACCAGGAACGACACAGTCACGACCGACGCGGCCAGCGCGGGCGGCCACCCGCGCCGGCGCAGGAACCGGGCGGCGGGCCAGGTCAGCGTGGTCAGCAGCAGCCCGACCACGAGCGGCCACACCACCGACCACATCCGGCCCAGCAACCACAACGCCACGGCCGACATGGCGAACACCAGCAGCAACTCGGCGGAAACCCGTGCGGATATCCGCAACGCGGCACGGGATCTCTCGGAATTCAGGGGCGCAGTCACGCAGGCACCCTATTGGCTGAGAGCGCACCGGCAGCAGCCCCGCCCCCTCAGAACCCGGCCGTCACCCCGGCTGCCGGGTCAGCGGACCCTGTACAGGGAGAAGATGTGCAGCGCCGCTTCGATCTGCGCCCGTGTGCGGTCATCGGGTTCCCCCGTGAGCCGCACGAAGACGACGGACGAGCCGGGGTCGTCCGCGACCAGCAGGGTCAGCGGTGTCCGGCCCGACAGCGGGTAGTCGTACCAGCCACCGGGCTTCTCCACGTCCGTGCCGACAAGGGCGTTCTTGATGGCCTGCCAGTCCGAGTCGTCGAAGCCGTAGCCCGAGAACTCCGCGACCGACTCGCAGAACGGCCGCAGATTCTCCTCGAACATCCAGCCCCCGCCGAAGGACGCGGCAGAGCCCGAAGGATCACCCACCGGCCCGGGCCACCCCGATCGGGCAGGACACTCCCGTGCCGCCGATGCCGCAGTAGCCCGCGGGGTTCTTGTCCAGGTACTGCTGGTGGTAGCCCTCCGCCGGGTAGAAGGGGCGGCCCTCCGCCGGGACGATCTCCGTGGTGATGTCGCCGTAGCCGGAGGACGTGAGGACCTTCTGGTACGACGCGCGGGAGGACTTGGCGGTGGCCTCCTGCTCGGGAGTGTGGGTGTAGATCGCCGAGCGGTACTGCGTGCCCACGTCGTTGCCCTGGCGGAAGCCCTGCGTGGGGTCGTGGGACTCCCAGAAGGTCTTCAGGAGGCGCTCGTACGAGATCTGCTCCGGGTCGAAGACCACGCGCACGACCTCGGTGTGGCCGGTCAGGCCCGAGCAGACCTCCTCGTACATGGGGTTCTCGGTGTGCCCGCCCTGGTAGCCGACGAGGGTGGTCCAGACACCGGCCGGGAGCTGCCAGAACGTGCGCTCGGCGCCCCAGAAGCAGCCCAGCCCGAAGTCGGCGGTCTCCAGACCCTCGGGGTAGGGGCCGAGGAGGGGGTTGCCGAGGACGGTGTGGCGGTCGGGGACCGTGAACGCCGGCTCCGGGCGGCCGGACAGCGCCTGCTCGGGGGTGGGCAGCTGGGGCCTGCGGCTGTGCAGGAACATGCGGTCTCCAATCGGGGCGGGCGACTCGCGGCGGGCGACTCAGGCGGGCGACGCCCTCCTCAACGTGCCGGGACGTCCCGGAATTCCAGTGGCCCCCGGACCCGGGCGGGGCTCAGTGCGGCAGGCTCGCCGGGCTGCCGCCGTTCGCCTCGTAGCCCGCCACGGCCAGCGCCCGGTACACCGCGAACTCCGCCGCCGGGTCGGCGGACAGGGTCCAGGGCAGGGCGCCCACGTGGCCGTCGATGTGTATCAGCTGGTTCATGGCCTCCGACCAGCGCTCGCCGCGGACCAGGAAGAACACCAGCATGTGCCGCACATGCGCCAGCATCGGGTCGTCGGGGCGGGCCGAGTGCACCGCGTGCAGCGCGCCGTGGACCGCCTTCGTGACGACCTCGCTCTGCCAGAAGTTCGCGACGAGGGTCACCTCGGGGAGGTGCTCGAACACCGCGAAGAGGGGCATCGCCGAGAGGAGGGAGCCTCGGGGCGCCCGGGCCGCCGCGGCCTCGGCGAACGCGTACGCCTCCGCACGCGAGCCGTGCCACTTCTCGCACCAATAGTGCAGCGCGGCCAGGTGCGCCCCCATGTGGGCCGGGGCGCGGTCCAGGATCTTCAGCCAGATCTGCTCGAAGTCCTTCTGGGAGTAGCCGAGACCGCGGGCCACCGACAGCTCGACGATGTACGGGACCGGGTCACCGGGGGCGAGCAGCGCCGCCTCGCCGCACGCCGTCCTCGCCTCCTCCATGATGATCCGGAACTCGTCCGTCCCGGGTGTCGCCGTCCGCCAGGCCTGCTGCACCAGGAACTCGGCGTGCACGGCCGCGCCGCCCGCGTCCTTGGGCGCCTCGGCCCGCCACACGCGCAGCCACTGCCCGCCCGGCGCCTCGCCCACCCCTCCGGGCCGCCGCGAGAGCTCCAGGGAGGCCGCGCCCGCGAAGGCCTGCACGCGCTGCCAGCGCCGCTCGCCCTCCGTCTCGGTGCCCGCGAGGAGCTGCTGCGCGGCGCGGTAGTCCTGCGTGCGCTGCACCACGTCCAGGACGTCCAGCAGGTCCTGGTCGGGGCCGGGCATGCGGATGTCGAGCTCCTCCTCGAGGACGAAGCCGTAGTTCGCCGGGTCCGCCGCGTCCGGGTGGTCGGGCGAGACCAGCCCTATCGCACCACCGCGCCTGCGCCGCAGGAAGGGAAGCAGCACGAAGCCCAGCATGACCAGCGCGATCAGGACCCAGAGAATCTCCATGGAACAAGCGAACCAGACCGCGCCGACAATTGGCCAACCTGCTCCCGGAACCTGTGGAAAACCCCGCGTTGCCCCGTCCCCCGGCACTCTTCGCGTCGGCGCACTACCCTCGGTGCCCATGAGCGACAGGCACATCAGTCAGCACTTCGAGACGCTCGCGATTCACGCGGGCAACACCGCCGACCCCTTGACGGGCGCGGTCGTCCCGCCGATCTACCAGGTCTCGACCTACAAGCAGGACGGCGTCGGCGGGCTGCGCGGCGGCTACGAGTACAGCCGCAGCGCCAATCCCACCAGGACCGCGCTGGAGGAGAACCTCGCCGCCCTGGAGGGCGGCCGCCGCGGTCTCGCGTTCGCGTCCGGGCTGGCGGCCGAGGACTGCCTGCTGCGCACGCTGCTCAGCCCCGGCGACCACGTGGTCATCCCGAACGACGCGTACGGCGGCACGTTCCGCCTGTTCGCCAAGGTCGTCGCACGCTGGGGCGTGGAGTGGTCGGTCGCCGACACGAGCGATCCAGCCGCCGTGCGGGCCGCCCTCACCCCGAAGACCAAGGTCGTCTGGGTGGAGACCCCCTCCAACCCGCTCCTCGGCATCACCGACATCGCCGCCGTCGCCCAGGTCGCCCGGGACGCGGGCGCCCGCCTCGTCGTCGACAACACCTTCGCCACGCCCTACCTCCAGCAGCCGCTGGCGCTGGGCGCGGACATCGTCGTGCACTCGCTGACCAAGTACATGGGCGGCCACTCCGACGTCGTCGGCGGCGCCCTGATCACCGGCGACGCAGACCTGGGCGAGGAGCTGGCCTTCCACCAGAACGCGATGGGCGCCGTCGCCGGGCCCTTCGACTCCTGGCTGGTGCTGCGCGGCACCAAGACCCTCTCCGTGCGCATGGACCGGCACAGCGAGAACGCCGTCAAGGTCGCCGACATGCTCACCCGGCACGCGCGCGTGACGAGCGTGCTGTACCCGGGCCTGCCCGAGCACCCCGGTCACGAGGTCGCCGCCAAGCAGATGAAGTCGTTCGGCGGCATGGTGTCCTTCCGCGTCGAGGGCGGCGAGGAGGCGGCCGTCGAGGTCTGCAACCGCGCCAGGATCTTCACGCTGGGCGAGTCCCTGGGCGGCGTCGAGTCGCTGATCGAGCACCCCGGCCGCATGACGCACGCCTCCGTGGCCGGCTCGGCCCTCGAGGTCCCCGCCGACCTGGTGCGGCTGTCGGTGGGCATCGAGAACGCCGACGACCTGCTGGAGGACCTCCAGCAGGCGCTCGGCTAGCAGCACCTGCGCGGGGTCACCAGCCGGTGAGGGGTGGAGTCGTGTCGGACGGCGGCTCCACCCACGGGCGGGCGGTCAGCGCCCACACCGTGAACGCCACGGCCGCCGCGAACAGCAGCAGCCACATCGCGCGGCGGGCGAGCGTCCTGCGCCGCAGCATGCGCCCGCCGCGGCGCACCGCCTCCGTGTGGATCTCGGGCGGCAGGGGGCGCGGCGCCTGCTCCAGGAGTCGCCGTACGGCCGCGTCGCGGTCGTTCCCGCTCATGTCGCCCTCCGGTCGCCGGCCGGGCTCATGACGGCACCGCCTTCGCGGCCGTCACCGAGGGCCGGGCCCGGCGGCCGGTGCAACAGGGCCGACGTCGCCCGGTGGCAGATCGCCCGCACACGTTCCGGGGACAGGCCGAGCAGGGCCGCCGTCTGCTCCTCGGCGACGCCCTCGTAGAGCCTGAGCACCAGGATCAGCCGTTCCTGCGGGGTCAACGGGGCCATGGGGCTCGCGGGGTGGGGCCGGGAGCGGCCGAGTGCGCCGTGGTGGTGCCAGGCGCCGCGCGCGAAGCGGGTGGCCAGGTACGAGCGGGTGCGGTCGTAGGGGTCCTCGGTATGCAGCCGGTCCCAGCTCGCGTACGTGTGCGCCAGGGACAGCGTCAGCAGGCGCCGCGCGCGGGGGTTGTCGTCGGGGGCCTCCGCGGTGAGCAGCGTGGCGGCATGCAGCAGCCGCCCGGCCGCGCCCGCGACGAACGCCTCGAACTCCCGGGCGCGACGGGTTGCCCGGGACGCATGCCGCTCCAGCACCGCGCCTCCCGCCTGCCGGCGACCCTGAGGATGCGGGCCCCGGCCGCGCGCGACGGGGGCCCGGTCTCATATCAGGCCCGCAACGGCCCCGAGGTCAAGAGCCGCGCACGGCTCGGGCGGCGCCACGCACGCGTGGGACCGCGGTCGTCGTGCCGTACGGCGGCGGGAGCCCGGCCGCCGGGCGTTCAGGACGCCGTCTGTGCCTCCGGCCCCGGCACCCCCTGCGCCGCCATCCGGGAGGACAGCGCGGTGTTGAAGCGCGTGAGGAGGTCGCAGAACGCCTCGCGCTCCTCGGGCTCCCAGTCGTGGGTCAGCTCGGCCATCAACTGGCGCCGGGAGGATCGCACTTCCTCCAGGCGGGCCTGCCCGCGCGGGGACAGCTGCAGCACCACCGCGCGCCCGTCCTCGGGGTGCGAGGTGCGCTTGACCAGGCCGGTGTCGACGAGCGGAGCCACCTGCCGGGTGACCGTCGACGAGTCGATCCCCATGCTCGCGGCGAGCGCCTTGACGCCCATCGGGCCCTCCTTGTCGAGGCGGTTGAGCAGCAGGTACGCGGCGCGGTCCATGGAGTTGCGCACCTGCCCGACTCCGCCGAGCCGGGTCTGTTCGGCACGGCGGGCGAACAGCGCCACCTCGTGCTGCAGCGTGTCGAGAAGACCGGTGTCACCGACGGTCGTCATGTCCATCGACATTTCAGGTGTTGTGGGCATCGCCGGGGGCTCACTTCGTGGAGGGCTGGCAGATTGGGGGACAGGGTACGCGGCCGGAAGGCAGGCCGTACCGGCGCTGTGCAAAGCGGGTCTCGGAGGTTGGTCACAACGGTCGTTCCCGCCTGTGAACTGCGATGCTGGAGTCATGAGCTACAGCACGGCTGACTCCTTTCGGCCCGTCACCCTCGACGACGTGCGCGGAGCGCAGAAGATGCTCGCGGGTGTGGCGCGGGTGACCGCGATGGAGGGCAGCAGGCACCTGTCCCAGATGGTCGGTGCGCCGGTGCATCTCAAGTGCGAGAACCTCCAGCGGACGGGCTCGTTCAAGCTGCGCGGCGCCTACGTCCGGATCGCGGGTCTGCTGCCGGAGGAGCGCGCCGCCGGTGTCGTCGCCGCGAGCGCCGGCAACCACGCGCAGGGCGTCGCCCTCGCGTCCTCCCTGCTCGGCGTGCGCTCCACGGTGTTCATGCCGAAGGGCGCCCCGCTGCCCAAGGTCAGCGCCACCCGGGACTACGGGGCCGAGGTGCGGCTGCACGGCCAGGTGGTCGACGAGACGCTGGCCGCCGCGCAGGAGTACGCGGCCGAGACGGGCGCGGTGTTCATCCACCCCTTCGACCACCCCGACATCATCGCGGGCCAGGGCACGGTGGGCCTGGAGATCCTGGAGCAGTGCCCCGAGGCGCGCACGATCCTCGTCGGCATCGGCGGGGGCGGGCTGGCCGCCGGGATCGCGGTGGCGGTGAAGTCCCTGCGGCCGGACGTGAGGGTCGTGGGCGTGCAGGCGGCGGGCGCGGCGGCCTACCCGCCCTCGCTGGCGGCGGGCCGGCCGGTGTCGGTCGAGAACCCGGCGACGATGGCCGACGGCATCAAGGTCGGGCGGCCGGGGGATGTGCCGTTCGGCATCATCGGCGAGCTGGTCGACGAGGTGCGCACGGTCAGCGAGGACGAGCTGTCCGCCGCGCTGCTGCTGTGCCTGGAGCGGGCCAAGCTGGTCGTGGAACCGGCCGGGGCGAGCCCGGTCGCGGCGCTGCTGAGCGAGCCCGGCGCCTTCGAGGGCCCGGTCGTCGCGGTGCTGTCCGGCGGCAACGTCGACCCGGTGCTGATGGAGCGGGTGCTGCGGCACGGCATGGCCGCGCAGGGCCGCTACCTGGCGGTCCGGCTGCGGCTGACGGACCGGCCCGGTGCTCTTGCCACTCTTCTGGGCGCGTTGTCAGTGGTCGACGCTAACGTCCTCGATGTGAGCCATGTACGGACCGACCCTCGGCTCGGGCTCACGGAGGCGGAGGTCGAGCTGCACCTGGAGACGAAGGGCCCGGCGCACTGCGCCGAGGTGGGGCAGGCGCTGCGCGAGGCGGGCTACACGGTCATCGGCTGACCTGGCTCCCACGCCGTTCGAAGATCCTTTCGTCTCACGGAGCGCTACGCGGAAAAACTCATTGTGAGACGCGATACATCGCGTTATGGTGTGTCGGTGAGAAGCCTCACCGGACGTCTGTCCGGTCATCCCCGAAGACGTGGAGACTCATATGCCAGGCGCCATCTACGCCGAAGGTCTGGTCAAGACCTTCGGTGACGTAAAGGCCTTGGACGGCGTCGACCTCGACGTGCCCGAGGGCACGGTCCTCGGCCTGCTCGGGCCGAACGGCGCGGGCAAGACCACCACCGTCCGCTGCCTGACGACCCTGCTGCGGCCCGACAGTGGCCGGGCGGTCGTCGCGGGAATCGACGTGCTCAAACAACCCGACGCCGTCCGCCGCTCCATCGGCCTGTCCGGCCAGTTCGCGGCGGTCGACGAATACCTGACCGGCCGGGAGAACCTCCAGATGGTCGGCCAGCTCTACCAGATGCGGGCGAAGGCGGCGAAGGAACGCGCGGCCGAGCTGCTGGAGCAGTTCCACCTCGCGGACGCCGCCGACCGCCCCACCAAGACCTACTCGGGCGGCATGCGCCGCCGCCTCGACCTCGCGGCGGCCCTGGTCGTCTCGCCGCCCGTGATGTTCATGGACGAGCCGACGACCGGCCTCGACCCCCGCAACCGCCAGCAGCTGTGGGAGGTCATCAAGCAACTGGTCTCCGGCGGCACGACGCTGCTGCTCACCACGCAGTACCTGGAGGAGGCCGACCACCTGGCCCACGACATCGCGGTGGTCGACCACGGCAAGGTCATCGCCCAGGGCACCTCCGACCAGCTCAAGGCCCGCACCGGCGGCGAGCGCGTCGAGGTCGTGGTGCACGAACGCGAGCACATCCAGGCCGCCACCGAGGTCCTCGCCGGCTTCGGCAAGGGCGAGACCACGGTCGAGGAGCACATGCGCAAGCTCACCGCCCCCGTGACCGGCGGCGCCAAGCTCCTCGCCGAGGTCATCCGCGAACTGGACACCCGGGGCATCGAGATCGACGACATCGGCCTGCGCCGGCCGACCCTCGACGACGTCTTCCTGTCGCTCACGGGACACGTGGCCGAGGCCAAAAACGTGGAGAACGACAAGGAGGCCGCCCAGTGAGCGCCGTCACCGACACCGTGCGGGTCGCACCCGCCGCGAACCCGGTCAGCCAGTCGATCCGCGACTCGATGGTCGTCGCCAAGCGGAACCTGATCCGCATGTCCCGGATCCCCGAGATGATCATCTACGGGCTGATCCAGCCGATCATGTTCGTGGTGCTGTTCACCTACGTCTTCGGCGGCTCCATGCAGATCGGCAACAGCACCAGCGCCGCCGACTACAAGAACTTCCTGATGGCGGGCATCTTCGCGCAGACCGTCACGTTCGCCACCGCCAGCTCCGGCGCCGGCATCGCCGACGACATGCACAAGGGCCTCATCGACCGCTTCCGCTCCCTGCCCATGGCACGCGGCGCGGTGCTCACCGGGCGCACCCTCGCCGACTCCGTGCAGACGGCCCTGACCTTGGTGGTCCTCGCCGTGGTCGCCCTCCTGGTCGGCTGGCGCGTCGGGTCGGACGGCAGCACCAACGCCGCCAAGGTCCTCGCGGCCTTCGGCCTGCTGCTCCTGCTCGGCTACGCGTTCACCTGGATCGGCGCCCTGATCGGCATGTCCGTCCGGACCCCGGAGGCGGCCACCTCCAGCGGCCTGATCTGGCTCTTCCCGGTCACGTTCATCTCGAACGCGTTCGTGGACACCAGCCACATGACCCCCTGGCTGCGCCACATCGCCGAATGGAACCCCTTCAGCGCCACGGTCCAGGCCTGCCGGGTGCTGTTCGCCAACCCGGGCCAGTCCCAGTCGGACGCCTGGCCCATGCAGCACCCCGTGTGGGCCTCGCTGATCTACTCGATCCTGATCCTGGTGGTCTTCCGGACGCTGGCGGTGCGCAAGTACCGCTCGGCGACGGCATGACAATGCCCCCGGTGCCGAAGCGGCGCCGGGGGCACGTCCGGGCTCGGGTGGCCGGTCAGCCCTCGTACGGCTCGGCCTTGAGGATCTTCACCGCGGCCTTCTTGCCGTTCGGCAGTTCGTACTCGGCGTCCTCGCCGACCTTGTGGCCCATCACGCCGGTGCCCAGCGGGGACTGTGGCGAGTACGTCTCGATGTCGGAGCTCGCGTACTCGCGGGAGGCGAGCAGGAACGTCAGCGTGTCGTCCTCGTCGCCGTCGAACGCGATCGTGACGACCATGCCGGGCGCCACCGCACCGTCCGCCGCGGGCGCCTCACCGACCTTGGCGCTTTCGAGGAGCTGGGTGAGCTGGCGCACACGGAGCTCCTGCTTGCCCTGCTCCTCCTTGGCCGCGTGGTACCCGCCGTTCTCACGCAGGTCGCCCTCCTCGCGCGCCGCGGCGATCTTCGCGGAGATCTCCGCACGCGCGGGACCAGTAAGGTACTCAAGCTCAGCCTTGAGCTTGTTGTACGCCTCCTGGGTCAGCCAGGTGACGTTCTCGCTGGTCTGGGTCACAGGTGCTCCTCGTAGGTACTGGGAATACAAAGCATCGCCCTACCCAGAAGAATGTTCCTTCACGGATGGGCGAAACCACGAGCCTAACAATTCAGGGGCCCAAGGGGGAGGACATAAGCCACCAGAATCACGTCAATGCAGGTCAGGCGCTACGTATTCCAGGTGACGCCAGTTGTGGTCAGCCGGCGTGGCAGCCCAGCAGCTCGGCCGTCGTCCCCGGGGAGGTCGTACGGAGCGTGACGACCTTGTCGATGCGGGTCCCGTCACCGTCGAAGCGGAAGTCGGCCCGGCCCACCTCGGCCCCGTTCTCGGCCTGCGAGCGCACGGTGCAGTAGCCGGCGGTGCCGGCGTCCTTGCGGACCTCCAGATGCACCTGCACGGACTCCTTGCCCGGCTCGAAGCTGATCACCTCTGCGCTGATCTCGTTCTGGGCGACGTAGTGGTAGCCGAACCAGCCGACGAGCCCCAGCAGCGCCACCGCCAGGACGGCACCCACGACCTTGAGCGTCCGGTCGGCGCGCGCGTCCGAGGAACGGCCGTAACGGCCCTCGGGCAGTCGCGTGCTCGCCGTACTCATGATCGTCCTCCTGGCAGGGCCGGGACGAAGGTCCCGGAAGGGGCTCCAGGACCGGGCCCCGGAATTATTCGCCCCCCGGTTCGGTCACTATAGAAGCCGCTGATTGCGCCGACGCACACAGGGCGCCGACTTACTGAGGATTGAGTCTTGACTGACCAGTTGCGACTGATGGCCGTTCACGCCCACCCCGACGACGAGTCGAGCAAGGGCGCTGCGACCATGGCGAAGTACGTGTCCGAGGGGGTGGACGTGCTGGTCGTGACCTGCACGGGCGGGGAACGCGGCTCCATCCTCAACCCCAAGCTCCAGGGCGACGCGTACATCGAGGAGCACATCCACGAGGTACGCAAGAAGGAGATGGACGAGGCCCGGGAGATCCTGGGCGTCAAGCAGGAGTGGCTCGGCTTCGTCGACTCCGGCCTGCCCGAGGGCGACCCGCTGCCGCCGCTGCCGGAGGGCTGCTTCGCCCTGGAGGACGTCGACCACGCGGCCGGTGAGCTGGTGCGCAAGATCCGCGCCTTCCGCCCGCAGGTGATCACCACCTACGACGAGAACGGCGGCTACCCGCACCCCGACCACATCATGACCCACAAGATCTCCATGGTGGCGTTCGAGTCGGCCGCGGACACCGAGAAGTACCCGGAGGCGGAGTACGGCCCCGCCTACCAGCCGCAGAAGCTCTACTACAACCAGGGCTTCAACCGCCCGCGCACCGAGGCCCTGCACCAGGCGATGCTCGACCGCGGCCTGGAGTCCCCCTACGGGGACTGGCTCAAGCGCTGGGAGGAGTTCGGCATGAAGCAGCGCACGCTCACCACGCACATCCCCTGCGCCGAGTTCTACGAGATCCGCGACAAGGCCCTGATCGCCCACGCCACGCAGATCGACCCGGACGGTGGCTGGTTCAAGGTGCCCATGGAGATCCAGAAGGAGGTCTGGCCGACGGAGGAGTACGAGCTGGCGAAGGCCCTCGTCGATACCTCCCTCCCCGAGGACGACCTCTTTGCGGGCATCCGCGACAATGCCTGACATGAGCGCAAGCGCAAGCCTGGCAATGACGCACCTCGTCTCCTTCGCCAAGGAGGTCGACGAGGACAAGGTCACCCCCGGCGTCCTCGGCTTCATCGTCTTCGCGGCGATGGCCCTGGCGGTGTGGGCCCTGATGAAGTCCATGAGCCGGCACATGAACCGGGTCGACTTCACCCAGGTCCCGGACCCGGAGGCCGAGCAGCCGGAGCAGTCCGCGGCGGAACCGTCCCGCACGGAATCCGCGGAAGCGGAGCCCTCCGGCCAGGCCGGCAAGAAGCAAGGCTGACGCCCCCGCCGAAGGGGACGCCACCCGTCGGTGGCCGGCGACAAGCGCCGCCGACGGGTGCCTCGCGCACCCCCGAGGCCTACGCCTTCGACTCCACGGCCACGCCCATCACCTCGCGCGCATGCCGGTTCGGCACCATCCCCAGCCGCCAGGCCTGCCAGCCCGCCTCCAGGGTCACGCCCCGCTCCAGCAGCAGCTGGTACGCGTCGAGGTAGTCGTCCAGCTTCCGGTCGCGCAGCCCATGGCTCGCTCGGGACAACTGCGCCAGCTCCTCCTGCGCCACCGCCGCACCCACCTCCATGCCGCCCGGGGCCGCATAGGGCAGGAGCGTGCAGCGCAGGAAGCGGGCCCAGTCCTCGCCCCGGCGGTCGCCGTAGGAGGCGAAGAGCTCCACCGCCTCGTCGCACAGGGCCATCGCCTGCTGGGTGCGGGCATTGCCCGCGTCCACGACCGCCAGTTCCAGGCACGTCCAGGCCTCGCCGTGGGCGACGCCGATGCGCTGGAAGTCGGCCCGGGCATCGACCAGCAATTGCCGCGCGAAGCCCGAGTTCCGCAAGGAACCCGTCTGGGCCGCCCGCAGGTCGCGGGTGACGCGGGCCGAGTGGTGGCGGGCGCAGGCCAGACCGTAGACGTCCCGCATGCGGGAGAACATCGTGCGGGCGCGTTCCAGCTCGCGCACCGCCTGGTCGAGGTTGCCCGTCTCCTCCAGGGCCTGGCCCAGGTAGTACAGGGTCCAGGCCTCGCCGCGCGCGTCCTCGTTGTCGCGGTGCCGCGCGGCCGCCCCGCGCAGCTCCTCCACGGCCGGCGACGCGTCGCCCGCCACCAGCAGGGCCCGGGCCAGCTGCGTCAGAGCCCAGGCCTCACCACGGGCGTCACGGGTCCGCCTGTACAGCTCCAGGGCCGCCCGCAGCTCGCCCTCGGCCCGCGGGACGTCGCCCATGCGCAGCCCCAGCTGACCGAGCTGGAAGTGCGCCCACGCCTGACCGTGCACGGACTCGCCCTGACGGTGCAGGACCAGCGACTCGGTCAGCAGATCCAGCGCCTCCGCCACCCGGGCCCGGTCCCGCTCCACCGCCGCAAGGGCGTGCATCGTCCACGCCCGGTCCGTCGCCAGCTCGGGGGAGGACTGCAGGGCCAGGGCCTCGCGGAGCTTCGCCGACGCCTCCGTCAGATTGCCCTGGTGGTGCAGGGTGATGCCGAGGGAGCACAGGGCGCGGGCCGCACCCGCGTCATGATGGGCCTCCCGGTAGAGGTCCACCACCGACGCGAGGGTCGTACGGGCCTTGTCCAGCTCTCCCAGCTGCCGTGCCGCGATACCCGTGCGCCACTGCACCGAGCGGACCAGCAGGCCCTCGTCCACCGCCTGCGCCAGCTCGCTGATCTCGCCCAGGCGGTACAGGTCACCCCGCAGCAGGCAGTAGTCGCACAAGGCACCCAGCAGGTTCAGCACCGCCGCCCGGTCCACGCCCTCGGCATGCCGCAGCGCCGCCGTGATGAAGCTCGACTCGTCGTCCAGCCAGCGCAGCGCCTCGTCGAGGGAGGGGAAGCCGTACGGGCTGAAGCGGTTGGTGCGGGTCGACATGTTGCCGTCGACCATCCGCAGCACCGAGTCGGCCAGCTCGGCGTAGTTCACGATCAGCCGCTCCTGCGCCGCCGTGCGCTCGGCGGGCTCCTCCTCGTCGAGAAGGCGGGCCTGGGCGAAAGAACGGACCAGGTCGTGCAGCCGGTAGCGGTCGCCCCGGACGTGGTCGATCAGGCCCGCGCGGGTCAGGACCTGCAGATGCCGCTTCGCCTCCGCCTCGTCCGTGGCCAGCAGCGCGGCGGCCGCGGCGGCACCCAGCGAGGCCCGGCCGGCCAGGGCCAGCCGGCGCAGCAACCGCCGTACGGTTTCCGGCTGGTCGGTGTAGCGCAGCCACAGGGCGCGTTCGACCGGCTCGACCGGGCCGTACGCGGCCAGGTCCGTGGCCAGCGCACGCGGGGAGCGCGGGCCGAGGCACGAGCCCGCGATGCGCAGCGCCAGCGGCAGCCCGCCGCACAGCTCCCGGACCAGGTCCGCGGACTCCGCGTCGTACGGCCCGGAACGGTCCTGCGCCGCCGCCCCCAGCAACTCCTCCGCACCGGCCGCGTCCAGCGGCGCCACCGCCAGCTGGTGAACCCGCGCGGGCAGGCCCTCCAGCTCCAGCGGGCCCCGCGCCGTCACCAGCACCAGGCTGTCGGACCGCTCCGGGACCAGGGCGCGGATCTGCTCCGAGTCCGAGGCGTCGTCGAGGACGACCGTGACCGGCAGGCCCGTCAGATGCTGGTGATACAGCTCGCTCAGCCGCTTGACCTGCTGGTCGGGGGAGGAACGCTCACGGAACAGCAACTGCTCGCGGGGCGCGCCGAGCCGGTTCAGCAGATGCAGCAGGGCGTCACGCGTGGACAGAGGGGACTCGCCCGGCCCGTCCGCGCGCAGGTCGACGACACAGGCACCGCGGAAGTAGTCCTTCAGATCATGCGTGGCCTGCACCGCGAGCGTCGTACGGCCGCTGCCGGGCGCGCCGTGCAGGACGACCACGGTCGGCTGCGTCTCCGTGCTCGCCCGGGCCGACTGCACCCACTGCCGGATCTGCGCCAGCTCGTGCCGCCGCCCCGCGAACGGCTCCGCCGGTTCCGGCAGCTGCCCGAACGACTGCTCCAGCACGTTGCGCCCGCGGGCCGCCGCGCTCTTGTCCGCACCCCGCAGCCGCGGCCCCGACTTCTTCGGCCCGGTCGAGGCCGCGAGCACCCGCTGCTGGTCCAGGAACGGCCGGATGCCCCGCACCTCCAGCGCCGTCAGCCACTCCAGCCGCAACTGCTCCGGCCCGCCCGGCTGACTCACGGCACCGGCACGGCGGTGCGCGGCCGGCAGATGAGACCCGACCACCTTCACCACCGTCGCCGCGGCACCCACGACACCCACCGTCACACCCGCCCCGAGAGCGGTCCCGGTCCCCGTGCCGAGCGCCATGTCGGCGACGACGGCCGCGACCGCCGCGACCCCGGCCACCAGCAGCGGCGTCCCGGCGCCCTCCCGGGCGTAACGCTGCCCGAAGGTCAGCTGCCCGGCCGCCGCCTCGTCCAGGGCGCGCGTGTAGGCCTCGTACTCCTCGCCCGCGCTCTGCGCCATCGCGTCGAGCCCGCCGCGCGCCCGCGCGAGCAGCACCTTCCCGTCGCTGCGCCCGCCGGAGCGGCGCACCTCCTCCTCAACGGCCCGCGCCAACAGCCGCTCGGCCTCCGCCCGATGACTGTCCCGCATGTCATGTCCCCCTCCGGCGGCAACGGCGTTCTCTCAGTCGTTGCGGTCGTTCCCTCGGTCGTTTCCTTGGTCAAGTGTGCTGTGGACGGCGCATCGGGGCGAGGGGGCGTGCCCGGCCCGATTGTGTGAAGAGACCGGCTCGTTGGCGTGTGGCGCGCCCGGCGGGCGCGCGTCGGGCGCGGCGCCCGTGCGGCGCCTGACGCGTGCCGGGCGGGGTACTGCGGCAGGATGGACACCATGCCGAACCGACTGGCGCACGAGACGTCCCCTTACCTCCTTCAGCACGCCGACAACCCCGTCGACTGGTGGCCCTGGTCGGCGGAGGCCTTCGAGGAGGCCCGCAAGCGGAACGTGCCCGTGCTGCTCAGCGTCGGATACAGCAGCTGTCACTGGTGCCACGTCATGGCTCACGAGTCCTTCGAGGACCAGGAGACCGCCGAGTACCTCAACGCGCACTACGTGAGCGTGAAGGTCGACCGCGAAGAGCGCCCCGACGTCGACGCCGTCTACATGGAGGCCGTGCAGGCGGCGACCGGGCAGGGCGGCTGGCCCATGACCGTGTTTCTCACGCCGGACGCCGAGCCGTTCTACTTCGGGACGTACTTCCCGCCCGCTCCCCGCCAGGGCATGCCGTCGTTCCGGCAGGTGCTCCAGGGGGTGCACCAGGCGTGGGACGAGCGGCGGGACGAGGTGACCGAGGTCGCCGGGAAGATCGTCCGGGATCTGGCCGGGCGGGAGATCTCCTACGGCGACGCGCAGACCCCCGGCGAGGAGGAGCTCGCGCAGGCGCTGCTCGGGCTCACCCGGGAGTACGACCCGCAGCGCGGCGGATTCGGCGGGGCGCCGAAGTTCCCGCCGTCCATGGTGCTGGAGTTCCTGCTGAGGCACCATGCGCGGACCGGCGCCGAGGGCGCGCTCCAGATGGCGAGCGACACCTGCGAGCGCATGGCCCGGGGCGGGATCTACGACCAGCTCGGGGGCGGCTTCGCCCGCTACTCCGTCGACCGCGACTGGGTCGTGCCGCACTTCGAGAAGATGCTGTACGACAACGCGCTGCTGTGCCGGGTGTACGCCCATCTCTGGCGCGCCACCGGCTCGGAGCTCGCGCGCCGGGTCGCTCTGGAGACCGCCGACTTCATGGTGCGCGAACTGCGCACGAACGAGGGCGGGTTCGCCTCCGCGCTCGACGCCGACAGCGACGACGGCACCGGAAAGCACGTCGAGGGCGCGTATTACGTGTGGACGCCGGAGCAGTTGCGGGAGGTCCTCGGCGAGCAGGAAGCCGATCTCGCCGTGCGGCACTTCGGTGTGACCGAGGAGGGCACGTTCGAGGAGGGCGCGTCCGTCCTCCAACTTCCCGTGCGGGACGGTCTGTCCGACGCGGGGAAGATCGCCTCGATCCGGGAGCGGCTGCTGGCGGCGCGGTCGGAGCGGCCCGCGCCCGGCCGGGACGACAAGGTCGTCGCCGCCTGGAACGGCCTGGCGATCGCCGCGCTCGCCGAGACCGGTGCCTACTTCGACCGGCCCGACTTGGTCGAGGCCGCCGTCGCCGCCGCCGACCTGCTCGTCCGGCTGCACCTGGACGAGCAGGCCCGGCTCACCCGCACCAGCAAGGACGGCCACGCCGGTGCCAACGCGGGTGTGCTGGAGGACTACGCGGATGTGGCGGAGGGTTTCCTCGCGCTCGCGTCCGTCACCGGGGAGGGTGTCTGGCTGGAGTTCGCCGGGTTCCTCGTCGACCACGTCCTGGCCCGCTTCGCCGACCCGGAGTCGGGCTCGCTGTACGACACCGCGGCCGACGCCGAGCGGCTGATCCGCCGTCCGCAGGACCCGACCGACAACGCAGCCCCGTCCGGCTGGACCGCGGCCGCGAACGCCCTGCTGAGTTATGCCGCGCACACCGGGTCCGAGCCTCACCGCACCGCCGCCGAGAAGGCGCTCGGCGTCGTCAAGGCGCTCGGGCCGCGGGTGCCGCGCTTCATCGGCTGGGGGCTGGCCGCGGCGGAGGCCGTGCTGGACGGGCCGCGCGAGGTCGCGATCGTGGGTCCGGCCCTTGAGGACGAGGGCACGAGGGCCTTGCACCGCACGGCACTTCTGGGTACCGCGCCGGGTGCGGTGGTCGCCGTAGGCGCTTCGGGGAGCGATGAGTTCCCGCTGCTCAGCGACCGTCCGCTGGTCGGCGGTGAACCGGCGGCCTATGTCTGCCGTAACTTCACGTGTGACGCGCCGACAACGGAAGTTGAACGGTTGCGTGCGGTGCTGAGCGACTGAAGTCGGGAATCAACGGAAACACGCTCTTTATCTGAACAGCCCCCAGGCTTCACAGTTCCCCCCTAATCTCTGCACAGTGACGTGACGGGAGGGGCCGCACCGGCACACCGTCACGACCGGGGGCTCTGGGATCTGGGGGGATCTGTTTGCTGACGTCTGTCTTCATCGCTGCCGTTTCACTGGCCTTGTTCTGGATGGCGGCGTTCACTCTGTGGTGGCAGATGCACGCCTGGCGCACGCCGGAAGTGCTCGCCTCCACACGGTTCAGCAGTCCGGACGGGGACGAGCACGTCTCCTTCTCGCTGCTGCTGCCCGCGCGGCACGAACAGGCGGTGCTGGACCACACGATCCAGCGGCTGCTGGAGTCGAGCCACACCGACTTCGAGATCATCGTGATCGTCGGGCACGACGACCCGGAGACCACCGCGGTGGCCGAGACGGCCGCCGCGCGTGATCCACGGGTCCGGGTCGTCGTCGACACGCACGAGAAGAAGAACAAGCCGAAGGCCATGAACACGGCGCTGCCGCACTGCCGCGGTGACGTCGTCGGCGTGTTCGACGCGGAGGACCAGGTCCACCCCGAGCTCCTCGCGCACGTCGACCACGCCTTCCGCACCACCGGCGCGGACGTCGTCCAGGGCGGGGTGCAGCTGATCAACTTCCACTCCAGCTGGTACAGCCTGCGCAACTGCCTGGAGTACTTCTTCTGGTTCCGCTCGCGGCTCCACCTGCACGCGCAGAAAGGTTTCATTCCGCTCGGCGGCAACACGGTCTTCGTCCGCACGGGCGTCCTCAGGGAAGCCGGCGGCTGGGACCCGAACTGCCTCGCCGAGGACTGCGACCTGGGCGTCAGGCTCTCCAGCGTCGGCAAGAAGGTCGTCGTCGCCTACGACTCCGACATGGTGACCCGGGAGGAGACCCCGGGCTCGCTGATGTCCCTGCTGAAGCAGCGCACCCGCTGGAACCAGGGGTTCCTCCAGGTGTACCGGAAGAAGGACTGGAAGCAACTGCCCACCCTCGGGCAGCGCCTCCTCGCCCGCTACACCCTGATGACGCCGTTCATGCAGGCCTTCACCGGCCTGATCATCCCGCTGAACGTGGCGATCGCGCTGTTCCTGGACGTGCCCGTCGGCATCGCCTTCATCACCTTCCTGCCGGCCGTCACCGCGCTGGTCACCTTCGTCTTCGAGGTCGTCGGACTGCACGACTTCGGCAAGCAGTACGGGCTGCGCGTCCGCTTCGGGCACTACCTGAAGCTGATCCTCGGCGGCCCCTTCTACCAGGTCCTGCTCGCCGGTGCGGCCGTGCGGGCCGTGTGGCGTGAGCAGCGCGGACGCAACGACTGGGAGCTGACGTCCCACGTCGGCGCGCACCTCGACGAGACGGCAGTGAACCGCCGGGACGTTCCCGTGACCCGAGAGGACGTTCCCGCGTGACCTCCACCCTTCCCGCGGTGACCGCAGCGAAGGTCCCCGCGCAGCGCCGGCCTGCGGCGCCCCGCACCGGTGCGCACCGACGAGTCGAGCCGCCGCGCCGGCTGCGCTCCTCCAGGCCCGACCTGATCCTGTGCGGTGTCCTCCTCGTGGCGATCCTCGTCGTGCAGGGCTGGAACATCGCCGACTACCCGGCCCTCAGCGACGACGAGGGCACCTATCTCGCCCAGGCCTGGTCGGTCCAGCAGGGCAACGGCCTCGCCCACTACACCTACTGGTACGACCACCCACCGCTCGGCTGGATCCAGATCGCCGTGCTGACCTGGATCCCCGCGCTGATCAGCCCCGAGTCGATGACGGTGGGCACCATGCGCGCCGCGATGCTGGTGATCAGCGGCATCAGCGCGGTCCTGATCTTCGTGCTGGGCCGGCGCCTGGCGCTGCCCCGCTGGGCGGCCGCGCTCGGCATGGTGTTCTTCGGGCTCTCGCCGCTGTCGGTCGTGCTCCAGCGGGAGATCTTCCTCGACAACCTCGCGGTGATGTGGACGCTGCTGGCCTTCACGCTGGCCGCCTCCCCGAGCCGTCACCTCTGGCACCACTTCGGTGCGGGCATCGCGGCCGCCACGGCCGTGCTCACCAAGGAGACGATGCTCGTCGTCCTGCCCGCGCTGTTCCTCACCATGTGGCGCCACAGCCACCGGGACACCCGCAAGTTCGCCCTCACCGGAGCCGTCACGGCCTGTGCCCTGATCGGCTTCGCGTACCCCTTGTTCGCCCTGCTCAAGGGCGAGTTGATGCCGGGCGCCGGGCACGTGTCCCTCTGGGACGGCGTCAAGTACCAGATGACCAGACCCGGTTCGGGCTTCATCCTCGA
Organism: Streptomyces sp. NPDC024017; assembly: GCF_040638895.1. Classification (NCBI taxonomy): domain Bacteria; kingdom Bacillati; phylum Actinomycetota; class Actinomycetes; order Kitasatosporales; family Streptomycetaceae; genus Streptomyces; species Streptomyces sp. NPDC024017. The sequence continues at coordinate 53,072 of NZ_JBEZYZ010000005.1, forward strand.
TCAGGGCTCCGGCTCCTGGGGCGTGCTCCAGTCGTGGCTGTACTACGACAGGATCCTGCCCCTCGGCGGCCTCGCGGGCGCGCTGCTCCTGCTGGTCACCTGGCGCTGGTCGGTCACCGCCCGCGCCCTGGCCGGTCCGGCCCTGGCCGTGGCGATCTTCGCCGCGCTGGCCCTGCGCCCCAACGGCTACCTGCCCGCGATGTACGTCATCCAGGCCCTGCCGTTCCTCGCGCTGGTCCTCGCCGGAGGTACCGCCTCCGTCGCCCACGCGGTGCTGAGCCGCTGGCGCTCCGAGGCGGAGAAACGGTACGTCAGTGCGGGCCGGTACGCGCTCGCCGCCGTCCTCGCCCTGGCCGCCGGCGCCTACGTCGTCCCGCACTGGTACGACGGGGCCCGCACGGCCGTCACCACCGACGCCAACGCCCCCTACAAGGCCGCGTCCAAGTGGCTGGCCACGGAGGTCGAGGACCCGGAGCGCACCCGGGTGCTGGTCGACGACGCGCTCTGGCTCGACCTCGTGCACCAGGGCTACCGGCCGGGCCTCGGCGTCATCTGGTTCTACAAGGCCGACCTCGACCCGGCGGTGACGAAGACGATGCCGCGCGGCTGGAAGGACCTCGACTACGTCGTCGCCTCGCCGACCGTGCGGCGGGACGCGGCCGATCTCCCCAACGTCAAGGCCGCCATGGAGCACTCGGACCCGGTCGCCACCTTCGGCACGGGCGAGGACCGCATCGAGATCCGCCAGATCCAGACGACCGCCGGAGGCGCGCGATGAGCCAGGAGTCCACCGTCCCCGCCGAGGTCGTCGAGACCGCCGAGATCCCCGAGCCGGGCGCGGTCACCATCGTCGTGCCGACGTTCAACGAGTCGGCGAACGTACGGCAGTTGCTGCACCAGATCACCGAGGCCGTCCCGGCGCGGCTGCCCTGCGAGGTCGTCTTCGTGGACGACTCCACCGACGACACGCCCGAGGTCATCGAGAAGGCGGCGCAGGACTGCCCGTTCCCGGTGACCGTGCTGCACCGCCAGGAGCCGGTGGGCGGGCTCGGCGGTGCGGTCGTCGAGGGGCTGAAGGCGGCCACGTCCGACTGGATCGTCGTCATGGACGGCGACTGCCAGCACCCGCCGTCCCTCGTGCCCGACCTGGTCGCCACCGGCGAGCGGGCGAACGCCGGGCTGGTCGTCGCCTCCCGGTACATCAAGGGCGGCAGCCGGGCGGGGCTCGCGGGCAGCTACCGCGTGTTCGTCTCGCGTGGGGCGACCTGGCTGACCAAGGCGCTGTTCCCGCGCCGGCTGCACGGCATCAGCGACCCGATGAGCGGGTTCTTCGCGATCCGCCGCAGCGCGGTCACCGCCGAGGTCCTCCAGCCGCTCGGCTACAAGATCCTGCTCGAACTCGCCGTCCGCAGCCGCCCGCGCAAGGTCACCGAGGTGCCGTTCGTCTTCCAGGACCGGTTCGCGGGGGAGTCCAAGTCGACCGCGCAGGAAGGCTTCCGCTTCCTGCGCCATCTGGCCGGGCTGCGCACCGCCTCCCCGGTCGCGCGCATGGTCGGGTTCGGTCTGATCGGGCTGACCGGCTTCCTGCCGAACCTGGTCGGCCTGTGGGGGCTGACCGCCGCCGGCATGCACTACGTACCGGCGGAGATCCTCGCCAACCAGCTCGGCGTCGCCTGGAACTTCGTGCTCATCGAGCACCTGCTGTTCCGCGAGCGGCGCCGGCACCGGCGCTGGTGGGACCGGGCCGGGCGGTTCGCGCTGCTCGCCAACGCCGATCTGGTGCTGCGCATCCCGCTGATCGCCCTGTTCGTGCACCGGCTCGACCTGGGCGTGCTGTCGGCCACCGCGCTCGCGCTGGTGACGACGTTCGTCCTGCGCTTCGCCGGGACCGAAGCGCTGGTCTACCTGCCGCGCCGGGGACGTGAGAAGCCCGGTCGCGGGAGCACCGCACAGCAAGGAGAGCCGAGTGAACAGACGTCGTAGACGTACCGCATTCCTGGCCGTGGCGGGCCTCACCGCCGGCCTGCTCCTGACCGCACCCCAGCCCGCCTCCGCCGCCAACCTCATCAAGAACCCCGGCTTCGAGACCGCCGGCGCCGGCGACATGCCGTACTGCTGGGAGAAGTCCGGCTGGGGCGACAACGACTTCACCTTCACCACCACGGCCGACGCGCACACCGGCTCCCGGGCCATGAAGGTCGAGCTGACCCGCCGCGTCGAGGGCGACCGCAAGGCGCTGATCACCGAGTCCGCCGAGTGCGCGCCGGTGGTGACGCCGGGCAAGCAGTACGACCTCGGCCTCTGGTACAAGACGACGACCCCGGACGCGGCGATCACCCTGTTCCGGCACGACACCACGGCCGGCTGGCAGTACTGGACCGACCTCAAGACGCTGGACATGGCCGGCGACTGGACCGAGGCCACGGTCCGCACGCCCGAGGTCCCGGCCGGCACCGACCGCATCTCCTGGGGCGTCTCCGTCTACGGCACGGGCTCCGCCACCACCGACGACTACACGATGGACCAGGTCCCCGACCCGGTCCTGCCGCCGGAGTGCACGGGCACCGCCCAGCAGTGCGCCGACGGCAAGTGGGACGTGCTGCCCACGCAGAACCCGGTGCGCTCCATGCACTCCGTCGTGCTCCACAACGGCAAGGTCCTGCTGATCGCGGGCTCCGGCAACGACGAGTCGATGTTCGAGGCCGGCACCTTCACGTCGGCGGTGTACGACCCGGCGGACGGCTCCTACAAGGTCGTCCCCACGCCGAAGGACATGTTCTGCGCGGGGCACGTGCAGCTCCAGGACGGGCGCGTGCTCGTCATGAGCGGCAACAAGGGTTACCCGACCGCGGACGGCCGCGTCGGCTACCAGGGCTACAAGGACTCGTACGTCTTCGACCCGGAGACCGAGACCTACTCCAAGACCAACGACATGAACGACGGCCACTGGTACCCGTCGGCGACGATCCTCGGCAACGGCGACGTCATCTCCTTCGGAGGCCTGAAGGAGGACTCCACCGGCTCGGTCACCGCCGAGCTGTTCTCCGAGGCCGAGCAGCAGTGGCAGCCGTTGTGGAAGGTCAACCAGACCTGGTCGTACTGGGGCCTGTACCCGTCGATGATCCTGATGCAGGACGGCCGCCTCTTCTACTCGGGCAGCCACGTCTTCGGCAACAACATCCCGGGCACCGGCTCGGCGATCTACGACTACGGCGCCAACACCACCACCCAGGTGCCGGGCCTGCGCAACAAGGACGAGCGCGACCAGTCGGCCAGCGTGCTGCTGCCCCCGGCGCAGGACCAGAAGGTCCTCACCCTCGGCGGCGGCAACATCGACTCCAACCCGGAGGCGAACCGCCTGACCGACATCATCGACCTCAAGCAGCCCAACCCGTCCTACGTGGCCGGACCGCCGATCCCGCAGGGCACGGTCGACCTCGGCAACGGGCCGGTCCCGCAGACCGGGGACCAGGGCAAGATGTACGTCTCCGCCGTGCTCCTGCCCGACGGCAAGGTGCTGGAGACGGGCGGGGCGCTGCACAACCGCGCCAACCCGGTCTACGAGACGTCGATCTTCGACCCGAAGTCGGAGAGCTTCGACCCGGTGGCCGTCGACCCCGAGGCGCGCGGCTACCACTCGTCGGCGTTCCTGCTCCCCGACGGCCGTGTGATGACGACCGGCGACAACCCGGGCAACGGCTCGTGGAACCACGACGTGTCGGTGTACAGCCCGCCCTACCTGTTCAAGGGCCCGCGGCCGGCGATCACCTCGGTGATCGACACCGAGTGGAACTACGGCGACACCCAGCGGATCACCGTCGACCGGCCCATCGCCAAGGCCGAGCTCATCCGTCCGGCCGCCGTCACGCACTCCTCCGACCCGAACCAGCGGTTCGTGGACCTGCCGCTGTCCGTCGACGGCGACAACGTCGACCTGAACGTGACGAGCAACCCCAACCTGGCCCCGCCCGGCTGGTACATGCTCTTCGCGGTCGACGCGAACGGAGTGCCGTCGGTGGCGAAGTGGGTGCACCTCCAGGGCCCGCAGGCGCTCAAGGCGACGGACGCCTCGGCCCATGTCCACGACTTCGCGGACGCCCCGAAGGGCAAGGTCACGGGGCCCGGCAAGAAGCGCACCTCGCAGAAGGTCAGCCCCACGGTCTCCGGCTGCGACCGCCACTACGGCTCGGTCAACGTCTGCGTGCCGACGGACTTCCCGGCGGAGGTGACGAACACGACGGCGGCACGCTGCGCGTGGCTGAAGGCGAACGACTACGGCCGCCTGAAGGTCAACGGCAAGGACGACCCACTGGGCCTGGACCGGAACCGGGACGGAACCGCCTGTGGGAAGGGTGATGTGAAGAAGGGTCAGCGCTGACCGCGTGACTCCGTCAGGGCGCGCTCCACGATGGCCTCCAGCTGCTCGTGGTGCGCGCCCTTCCAGTACGCCCGGCCGCACGCCGTGCACTGCGCGAACACGTCGTACGTGGCATGCGTGCCGTGCTTCAGCTGGTCCGCGACCTCGTCCTTGGTCGCCTTGCGCAGCAGTCCGTTGCAGGCCGTGCAGCGCGTCCAGGGGAGCAGCTCGGGCCGGAAGCGGTCCAGGACGTCACGCAGCTGCTCCTCGGGCCGGGTGCTGTAGACGAACGCGCCCGCCCACAACTCGCGCCTGCGCAGCAACCCCCGGTCGCGGCTCAGCATCACCCGCTGCTCGGCCGCCGAACGCGCCGCGAGGGCCGGGTCGCCGATGTCGGTCGACTCGTAGGCGGTGTCCACGCCGAGGAGGCGCAGCCGGCGGGCCAGCGTGCCGAGGTGCACGTCGAGGAGGAAGCGAAGGGGCGCGCCCGGGACCTGCTGGGGGCGCTTGACGGTCTGTACGGTCACCGACTCGCCGGCCGCCGGGACGTGCGCGAAGGGCACCTCGCGGCCGTCCACGAGCAGCACGCCGACCTCGGTCAGCGGCACCCCCAGCGACTCGATGACATGGCCGAGGCTGGAGACGCCGTCCGTGGCGGCCCGCACGGTGCCCGCCTGCCGGGCACGGGGCACGAACACCTGCAGCTCGGCGGCGAACTCGACCTGGATCTCGGGACCGTTCACCCGGTCAGGATGCCATGGTGAAGGGCGCAGGCCTCAGGGTTTTCCGGTCGGCAGGCCGTGCTCCAGGACGTCCAGGGCGCGGTCGACGAGATCCCGGATGTCGTCGCGGTGGCCGGTCTCGGCCCAGTAGTGGGAGACCTCCATCAGCCCGCCCATCACGGACATCGCGAAGACCCGCAGTTCCAGGCCGTCGGGATCGAGTCCGGAGCGCTCCGCGAGGGCGTCGCGGAGCAGCCGGCCGGTGGCCGCGGTGCTCTCCAGCATGCGGGCCCGCACCGCGGGCACCTCGACCCCGAGCCGCGTCCGCAGCCGGGTCACCTCGGGCTCCTCGGCGAGGCTCAGGTCGAGGGCCGTGCGCATCACGTGCCGCAGGGTGTCGGCCCACGACTCGTCCTGCGGCCGGGCCCGCAGCTCCGCCATCATCACCGGGTCCCACTCGTCGGTGATGACGATGTCCTCCTTGGTCGGGAAGTACCGGAAGACGGTCGACGGCGACACCTCGGCGCGGTCGGCGATCTGCTCGATCGTCGTGGCGTCGTAGCCCTGCTCCTCGATCAGCGCGTAGGTCGCGGTGCGGATCGCCTGGCGGGTCTTGATCTTCTTCCGCTCCCGGAGCCCCAGTGGGGGCCGGTCGGCGGGGGTGGTGCGTGGGGCCGTCATGAAGGTCATTGTCGGGCATCGGCCTCGGGCTCGGCCATGGCCGGGGTGCTGCTCCCGGGTCCGGCGGACCGGGCACCGGGCAGGAACGCCCCGGCGAGCAGCGCGGCGGCCAGGGCCGCGAAGCCGCACACCACCAGGACGACGCCCATGCCGTGCACGTACGCACGGTCCGCGGCGGCGGCCAGGCCCCCCGAGCCGGTCCGCTCGGCGATCAGGTGCGCGGCGACCACCGACTCCCCGGCGGTGTCGGCGGCCCCGGCGGGCAGCCCGGTGACGTCGAGCCGGTCCCGGTACACACCGGCCAGCAGGCTGCCGAGCAGGGCGATGCCGATCGCGCTGCCCACCTGGCGCAGCGTCATGAGGAGCCCGGAAGCGCTGCCTGCCCGGTCGGCGGGCAGTGCGGCCAGCGCCCCGTCCATCGCCGGGACCACCGCGAAGCCGAAGCCGATGCCGGTCACGGTCAGCCACAGCGCGGTGAAGCCGTAGCCCGAGCCGGCCTCCGTACGGCTGCCGAGGAACGCGGCGAACGCCAGGACGACCAGGCCGCAGCCGACCACCGACCGCGGGCCGAACCGGGCGACGACCGGCTGGGCCGCGCGGGCGGCGACCAGCAGCCCGGCCATCATCGGAAGCAGTCGCAGCCCGGTGCCGAGGGCGTCGTGGCCGAGGACGGCCTGGAGGTAGGGCGGCAGCAGGAACAGCAGGCCCGCCAGGACGAAGGTGACCAAGGTCGCCGTGAGCGCGTTGACGAGGAACCCGCGGTGGCCGAGCAGCTCCATGTCGAGCATGGGCCGCACCGCCCGGCGCTCCCGCAGCACCAGTCCGGCCAGCAGGACCGCGGCGCCGGCGAGGAACCCGGCCACCAGCGGGTCGGCCCAGCCGCGCGTGGGTGCCTCGATGATGGCGTAGACGAGGGCGCCGAGGCCGGCCGCGGTGAGCGCCGTGGAGACGGCGTCGACCTTGGGGGAGGCCGGGTCGCGGGTCTCGGGGAGCAGGAAGAGGCAGGCCGTGATGCCGATGCCGACCATCGGGACGTTGATCAGGAAGACCGAGCCCCACCAGTAGTGGTTGAGCAGCCAGCCGCCGAGGATCGGGCCGAGCGGCATGCCGAGCGCGGAGGCCGCCGACATGACGCCGACGGCCTTGGAGCGCTCGTCCGGCCCGAACAGCGACGGCAGCACCGACAGTGCGAGCGGCATGACCAGGGCGCCGCCGACCCCCATCACGGCCCGGGCGGCGACGACCCAGGCCACGTCCGGGGCCAGGGCGCCCACGACCGAGCCGGCGAGGAAGATCCCCAGCCCGGTGACCAGCATCAGCCGCCGGCCGAACCGGTCGCCGAGCAGCCCCGCCGGGAGCATCAGCGCCGCGAAGACGACGACGTAGGCGTCCGCCATCCACTGCTGCTCACCGGTGGTCGCGCCGAGGTCCTCGGCCAGGGTCGGCAGTGCGACGTTGAGGATCGTCATGTCGAAACCGAGCGTGAGCATGCTCGCGACCAGGGCCCCGAGGGCCCACCAGCGCCGGGGGTCGGGCGTGATGACAGCAACCATGAAATGAGAGTAACTATCAAAAGATAGATGCTGTCAATCGTTCCGCCTGTCCGGGCGCGCAAAAAGGCCACGGCGGGGGAGCCGTGGCCTGAAGGAGGTGCGAGGGGGTTATCCGTGCTGGTACGCCACCAGCGAGATCCCCACGTAGTGCGCGATGAAGGCCGCCAGGGTGAAGGAGTGGAACACCTCGTGGAAGCCGAACCAGCGCGGTGACGGGTTCGGCCGCTTGATTCCGTAGACCACGCCGCCCGCGCTGTAGAGCAGGCCGCCGACGACGACCAGGACGAGGACGGCGACACCGCCGGTCCGCATGAAGTCCGGCAGGTAGAAGACGGCCGCCCAGCCCATCGCGATGTAGCAGGGCGTGTAGAGCCAGCGCGGGGCGCCGACCCAGAAGACGCGGAAGAGGATGCCGGCCAGGGCCGCCGCCCAGATGCCCCACAGCAGCCACTGACCCTTGGCGTCGGGCAGCAGCAGCATGGTCAGCGGTGTGTAGGTGCCCGCGATGATCAGGAAGATGTTGGCGTGGTCCAGCCGGCGCAGAACGCCGTCCATGCGCGGGCTCCAGTTGCCCCGGTGGTACAGCGCGCTCACACCGAACAGCAGGCATGCCGTCAGGGCGAAGACGCCGCAGGCGATGCGTCCTCTGGAGGAGTCGGCGAGGGCGGTCAGCGCCAGGCCCGCGACCAGGACGGCCGGGAACATGCCGAGGTGCAGCCAGCCGCGCAGCTTCGGCTTCACCGGGTGAGGCAGGGAGAGCGCCTGTGGACCGTGGCCGTCGGCCGCCGAGTCCGTGGGCGCGTCGGGGACGAACGCAGTCATGGGCGAATGGTAGCTACGGAGCCGTAAGTCACGTATCAGTGCCGCGGATTGCCCGGCGAAGAGTGGCCATCCTCTCATCGTGATCCGGCGATGGTCACGCAAACGGACGGTCAGGTGAACGCAACGTGCACGCAAAGCGGGCGCGAGAAACCGTGGCGAGCCTCACGTTGCTCACCTGTGCGCTCCTCTGGACAGATGGGCGCGTACGTCGGATGATCAAATGAGTGCGGTCGGCACCGGATGAGCGCCAAGATCCACCCTGAAGCATCCGGGTCGCAGCCCCCACGGGGCCTCCACATCACAAAAAAACCCTCATTTAGGAGCAATCGTGGCGCGCGACATCGCGGCTCCCACCGTCCCCACCACCCATCAGGGACTGATCTCGTGGGTCAACGAGATCGCTGAACTGACGCAGCCGGACAACGTGGTCTGGTGTGACGGATCCGAGGCCGAGTACGAGCGACTGTGCGAGGAGCTCGTCGAGAAGGGCACCTTCCGCAAACTCGACCCGATCAAGCGCCCCCACTCCTACTACGCCGCCTCCGACCCCACCGACGTCGCCCGCGTCGAGGACCGGACGTTCATCTGCTCCGAGAAGGAGGCGGACGCGGGCCCGACCAACCACTGGAAGGCCCCCGCCGAGATGCGGGAGATCTTCCAGGGCTCCGGCGGCCAGGGCGGTCTGTTCCGCGGCTCGATGCGCGGCCGGACCATGTACGTCGTGCCCTTCTGCATGGGCCCGCTCGGCTCGCCGCTGTCCGCGCTCGGCGTGGAGATCACCGACTCGGCCTACGTCGCCGTCTCGATGCGCACGATGACGCGCATGGGCCAGGCCGTCCTGGACGAGCTCGGCTCCGACGGCTTCTTCGTCAAGGCCGTCCACACCCTGGGCGCCCCGCTGGAGCCCGGCCAGGCGGACGTTCCCTGGCCCTGCAACCAGACCAAGTACATCTCGCACTTCCCCGAGGACCGCGAGATCTGGTCCTACGGCTCGGGCTACGGCGGCAACGCCCTGCTCGGCAAGAAGTGCTACGCCCTGCGCATCGCCTCCGTCATGGCCCGTGACGAGGGCTGGCTCGCCGAGCACATGCTCGTCCTGAAGCTGACCCCGCCGCGCGGCGAGGCCAAGTACGTCGCCGCGGCCTTCCCGAGCGCCTGCGGCAAGACCAACCTCGCCATGCTGGAGCCGACCGTCCCCGGCTGGACGGTCGAGACCATCGGCGACGACATCGCCTGGATGCGCTTCGGCGAGGACGGCCGGCTGTACGCCATCAACCCCGAGGCCGGCTTCTTCGGTGTCGCGCCCGGCACCGGCGAGCACACCAACGCCAACGCGATGAAGACGCTCTGGGGCAACTCCGTCTTCACCAACGTCGCCCTCACCGACGACAACGACGTGTGGTGGGAGGGCATGACCGAGGAGTCCCCGGCCCACCTGACGGACTGGAAGGGCAACGACTGGACGCCCGAGTCCGGCGTCCCGGCCGCGCACCCCAACGCCCGCTTCACCGTCCCGGCCTCGCAGTGCCCGATCATCGCGCCCGAGTGGGAGGACCCCAAGGGCGTGCCGATCTCGGCGATCCTCTTCGGCGGCCGCCGCGCCACCGCCGTACCGCTGGTGACGGAGTCCTTCGACTGGAACCACGGCGTCTTCCTCGGCGCCAACGTGGCCTCCGAGAAGACCGCCGCCGCCGAGGGCAAGGTCGGCGAGCTGCGCCGCGACCCGTTCGCGATGCTGCCGTTCTGCGGCTACAACATGGGCGACTACATGGCCCACTGGGTCGACGTGGCCAAGGACAAGGACCAGTCCAAGCTGCCGAAGATCTACTACGTCAACTGGTTCCGCAAGGACGACCAGGGCAAGTTCGTCTGGCCCGGCTTCGGCGAGAACTCCCGGGTCCTGAAGTGGATCGTGGAGCGCCTGGAGGGCACGGGCGAGGGCGTCGAGACGCCGATCGGCATCCTGCCGACCAAGGACGCCCTCGACACCGACGGCCTGGAACTGGCCGACTCCGACCTGGAGTTCCTGCTCACGGTCGACAAGGAGGTCTGGCGCGAGGAGGCCGCCCTGGTCCCCGAGCACCTCAACACCTTCGGCGACCACACGCCCAAGGAGCTGTGGGACCAGTACCGCGCGCTGGTGGAGCGCCTGGGCTGAGCCCACCCCCTTTACTCCGCGGCCGGCTGGAACCGACAGTGCCCTGACCAGCAACATCGTCACGGCCGGCCGCGGAACCGACTGGCGGGGCCCGCACAACGGCGTGCGGGGTTCCGGGCCCGTCGCCGCCCTCCGTCCGCCCCGACGGAACCCTGCGGCGACAGGCCCACTCCCGCCCGCTTCGGCGCGGCCCGCCCCGCGGGCTCACGAACGTGCCGATGAATGACTGAGCGCTCCGGCCGACGGCCTACGTCGACCGGGGCGCTCGGGCGTTTCCGGAACACAGACGAACAGCTCGCACCACACCGTCTTGCGGCCGGCCTCCTGCTCCACACCCCACCGCACGGCCAGCGCGTCGAGCAGCGCCAGCCCTCGGCCGGATTCCGCCTCGGCCCCGGCCGCTGCGACCAGGACGGGCAGGGCCCGGGGGTCGGGATCGGTGACCCCCAGCCGGACCCGCCCGCCTTCCTCCGGCCACACCCGCACCGTGACGGGAACACCTTCCCCGACATGCCGGATCACGTTCGTCACGAGCTCGCTCGCGCAGAGCTGCACGTCGATCCCGTGCGCGCGCAGGGCCCGCCGCACGCCGGACACCTCGGCAGGGGTCGCAAGCAACTCCAGGGTCATCACCGGCCGCATCACACGGTCCCCTCGGGGAGGGCGGAGGTCAGGTCCTGCGCGGTGAGGCGAGGGCAGGGGCTGTGCATGGGGGTTCACACCTTCCAGTGCGCTGAGTGACGAACTCCTCACACTGTGACGCCGGCCGCCGTAGCGTGACAGTACTTCGGTCTCCCGCTCCTGAACTGCGGCTGCGCGGTGAAGGGGCTGGTAGCGCGCGGTAACGGCACACCAAGGACGGTGAACGATGGGTCAGCGCAAGGACATCGACGGTTCGACGGGCGTCCCGACCTTCTACGGCAGCGAGTTGCGCTGGAAGCGGGAGGAGGCGGGCCTGACCCTCCAGCAACTCGTCGAGGGCAGCTTCTACGGCCCGAGCCACCTCAGCGAGATCGAGCGGGGCACGCGCCGGATGCCGGCGGAACTCGCCGAGCACGTGGACAGGGTGCTGGGCACGGACGGCTTCTTCAGGCGGCGCTGCGAGGACGTGCGACGGGCGAAGCGGCGGGGGCACGCGAGCTACTTCGAGCGGGTGCTGGAGGCGGAGCAGCACGCGGAGACCATCGAGGAGTGGTGCCCGACGCTGGTGCCGGGGTTGTTGCAGACGGAGGCGTATGCGCGGGCGGTCACCCGCTCTGCCCACCCTCTGGCTCCGGACGAGGAAGTGGAGGAGAAGGTGACCGCGAGGCTGGCGCGGGCCCGGCTGTTCGAGGACGACCACAAGACCCCGGAGTACTGGGTGATCCTGCCCGAGTCGCTGCTGCGGCAGCCGATCCTGCCGCCGGATCAGAGCGCTGAACAGTGGGAGCGGATCGCGGAACTCGCGCGACACCGCCGGATCGTTCCCCAGATCCTTCCGTGGAACTGCGGGGCGTATCCGCTGATGCTGGGCTCGGCCTTGGTCATGACCTTCCCGGATGCCCCGCCCCTGGTTTACACGGAGGCGCAGTACAGCGGGGACACCATCGACGATCCGGCCCTCGTGAGGCAGTACCGCAAGGCATACGATCGGCTCAGGGCCGCCGCACTGCCCCCGGAGGCGTCCCTCGCCCTGATCGAGCAAGCGGCTGAGGATGACCGAAATGGCGAACAACGCACCTGACTTGAGCGCAGGGATCTGGCGCAAGAGCACCTACAGCAACGGCGACGGCGGCAACTGCGTCGAAGTGTGCGACGCCCACACCGCCGTCGTCCCCGTCCGTGACTCCAAGGTCCCCCAGGGCCCGGTCCTCGCCATCACGGCCACGGCCTGGACGTCCTTCGTCACGTCCCTCAAGTCGGCACCTGACGCATGACCCCTTGTGCTCCATCAAACCGGAGAGGACCGCAACAAGGGGGAGATTCACCAGCTCTAATGATTTCGACGGCTCATGACTAGTACGGTGATAACGCCGAGAACTCCTCCGATAATCAAAGCGTTGGCAAGGGTCGTACCCATTTCGTCTCCCGTCCCGTGCGCTCCTCCTGGCCATGAGGTAACTCCCTCCGGTGTAGTCGACGGCCCCTGTTGTCAATCCGCCGTAACCACCTATGGCTGCACCGGCGAGGCATCCGCGCCCAGCTCACGTTCGATGCGCAGTAACCTGCCGACACCTCCACCACATATGGAGGCCTTCGTCATGATCAAGACCATCCAGGGCCCCGACCGGGGTCCGGAAGGGCGATTTCTCACCTGCCGCGTCGCCTCTTCACGAAAATGTACAGCGCGATGACTATGACAGCGAAGCTTATGATGAATATCAGCGCATCCTGCCCGTTTTCGACAGGTGAGTATTTACCGCTGGCTGCCAAACCGGGTGAGTATGTCACTTCCGACTCCTTGCGATCGCCACAAGAAAACAAACGAAGGCGCCGCAAATAAATGTAGCGCTCAGCACTTTCCCCAGCGCGAATGAACTGTCAGCCAGACCCCAGGACGGGAAGGACAGAAAACCCAGAGAGATCCCGCAGATCAGCTCCAGTACGCTGATGCCGGCAAGAATCACTGCTGTCCTTCGGTTTTCTCTCTCATTTCTTGCGAGGTTCACTGTGGCTTCCTCCTGCTGGATTAGCGCTGCCCGGATACGGTGAGCGCCGTATCCGGGCAGTTGTCCCTCTAAGTCGTACTGTTCTGGTAATTCGCCGCGACGTAGGCTCCCGCAGCTGCTCCTATGGAGGCGCAATAGGGCACCGCTGCCCCTGCTCCGGCCGGTCCTCCGACAGCGGCCGCTCCCGCTTCGCAAAGACCCGTGATCCCGATGTCTGCGATGACACCAGCCGTTGCCGCTTCCGCCGCGTCAGGGCCGCCAGTGAGCCCTTCATACACGATGCCGGCGACAGAAAGCCCGCTGCCAATATTCCCCAGAGTGTCCAGTGAGAGCAGCCCAGCAGGATCACTGTTGTTGACAGGGTCGCCACCGGCGTACAGGTAGGGGTTCTTCTCCTGGCCGGAGGGGTCCGGCTGGGTGAAGCGGCCGAGGGACGGGTCGTAGTAGCGATGGCCCATCTTGTACAGGCCTGTCGGATCGAGGTAGGCGCCGGTGTAGCGGTGGGGCTGGGGGACTGCCTCGGTGGTGGTGCCGCGGGGGAGGCCGGTGGGGCCGTAGGCGTAGGTGTGCGTGCGCTTGCCCGCGTCGTCGACCAGGCCGAGGACGTTGCCGGTGGCGTCGGTGAGGTAGTAGTAGGACTTCCCCCCAGTCGTCATGGAGTTCAAGGTGCCCGCGGGTTCGCGGATGAATCCGGTGTCGACGCCGTTGGTGGTGGTGGAGGCCAGACCGAGCGCGGTGTGGTGGAACCAGGTCGAACCCAGCTTGGTGCGCTCGGAGTTGTCCGTGCCGGCGTGGACCAGGTCGTAGCTCTTGCCGCCGGCGGTGATGGCAGAGAGCTGGCTGTAGTCCGTCCAGGACTCACCCGTGCGGGCGGTGGTGCTCGCGCCGGCGGTTTCGTTGCCGAGCTTGTCGTAGGACCAGCCGGTGGTGGAGCCGTTCTTGCCGGTCAGCTCGCTCGCGTCGTCGTAGGTGTAGGTGGTGCCGCCGGGGCAGGCGTTCTTCGTGCCGTCCTGGGAGGTGAGGTTGCCGGCCTTGTCCCAGCAGTACAGCCACGATGCCTTGCGCGCGCCCGCGGAGTCGGCTTCCAGCGCGTAGCGCAGGCGGTCCTGTGAGTCGTAGTCGTAGGTGGTCTTGTACTTGGTGAGGTTGTCGGTGCGGGTGCGGATCTTGGTGGTGTCCTTGCCCGCGGTGTTCTTGTAGCTGTAGGTCAGGTCGATCAGTGTGGTCGTGCCCGAGGTGGTCTTGATGGCCTCGGGGCGGCCGTTGTCGTCGATCGTGACCGACTGCGTCGTGCCGCCGGGGTAGACGGTTTTGGTGCGCTTGTCGTTGTCGTCGTGGTCGAAGTCGGTCTTCTTGCCGTCCGGGGCGGTCAAGTAGTCCAGGCGGCCGGCCTTGTCCCAGGTGTAGTCGGTCTTGCCGGTCGGGTCGATGCAGTAGTCGACCTCGCCGCCCGGGGTGTAGGCCAGCGCCGTCTGGGCGCCGTTCTGCAGGGTACGGACGCTTTCGCGGTTCAGCTTGTCGTAGGTCCAGCCCGTAGTACCGGAGGCGTCCGTGCGGGACTTGACGTTGCCGTCGCCGTCGTAGGAGTAGGTGACCGTGGCGTTGGTGGAGGACACCTTCGTCACGCGGTCGCGGTTGTCGTAGACGTAGACCGTCTTGATGCCGCGTCCGTCGGTGACGGTCTCCACCCGGCCGAGTGCGTCGTAGGTGTAATCCGTCTTGCCCAGCGGCGCGGGCGGGGTGACGGTCTTGAGGTTGCCCTTGGTGTCGTACGCGAAGGAGGTGACCTTGCCGTTGCCGTCTTTGGCGGTGCAGCGCTGGCCCTCGAAGCCGCCGCACTTCGGGGTGGCCTCGTTGTAGGTGTACTCGCGGGTGCCGCCTGCGGTGCCGGAGGTGGTCACGGACATGGTGTTGCCGTTGGTGTCGTACTTGAACGTGTCCTTGCGGCCGTCCGCGCTGGTGAAGTCGTTCGGCAGGTCGGTTCCGGCGACCGTCTGGTACGCCGTCACAGAAGCCGTTGCTCCGAGCGGGAGCTTTTGGGAGATGGCGTTGTTGCGGCCGTCCCAGCCGTAGGTGGTGGTGTTGCCGCCGGTGCCGTCCGTGCCCGTGCCCATCGCGTCGACCGCGGTCTGCAGGAGGTGGGCGGTGTATTTCGCGTGGCGGGAGTGGCCCAGGGCGTCGGTGACCTTGGTGACCTCGCCGTCCGCGTTGTGCACGTACTGCGTTGCGTCGCCGTCAGGGTCGGTCACCGTCGTCGTGCCCGCGTCCGACGGGGTGTCGGCCGTGTAGTCGTAGCGCCAGGTCGGACCGATGTGGCCGCTGCCCGTCACCTCGGTGGCACGCTGCATGGACCTGACGCGGTTGTGGGCGTCGTAGGTGAACAGCGTGACGGTGCCCTCGGGCGTGGTCACCTTGGTCAGGCGGCGTGAAGAGTCGTACTCATAGGCGGTGGCCTTGCCGTCGGTATCGGTGACCTTCGCCAGATTGCCGGCCGGGTCCAGATCGAACACGGCCGTGCGGCCCGTGTGGTCCTTGGCCTGCCACTGGCTGGCGTTCGTCTTCACCAGGTCGATCCAGCGGCCCGAGCGGGTCTCGGTCAGCTTGAAGCCCTTGTGCCCGCCGCCCTCGTCGCGCTGGTCGACGGTGATCGTGCCGTCGTTCTTGTCCGTGACCTTCGTCAGGGTGCCGTGCTCGTCGTAGGTGTCCTTCGTGCCGGACTTGCGGTCGGTGAGGGTGTAGGTGCCGTCCGCGTTCTTCTTCAGGTCCTTGGAGTAGCCCGTCGGCGTGGTGTAGCCGCCGGTGGACGTCTCCTTGAACCGCAGGGCGGCGCCGGTGGCGTCGTAGACGACCACCTCACCGCCGCCGGTCTGGAGGTAACGCTCGTAGGCCTGCCACCAGCGCTGCGACACCTTCCCCCACGGCGCCTCAAGGGAGTTGTAGGTGCGGGCGAGCTGGAGCTTCTGACCGACACCGGCGATGTCGAAATCGGTGCCCGCCAGCATGAGATTGCCGTTGGAGACGTTCACCCGCGCCACCAGCGCATCGTTCAGGCGCGTGTCGATGATGCGGTGCCAGGGCACCTCGCCCTGCCCCTCGGGAACGAACGGCGTGGCCTCGGCAGCGGCCCCCGCACGCTGGGCGCCGGACTTGCCGCCCGTACGGGCCTCCTGCGCCGCCCGCCAGGCGGCGACCTCCGCCGGCGGCTTGGCCTCCGCTTGCGACTCCGGTGCCTTCACCGACCCGGCCGGCGTCGCGGGAGCCTCCACCTTGGTCGGTCTCGTCCAGGGGCTCTCCGGCTCCGGTAACTCCGGCTTCGGCGCCGCCGCCAGTCCCGGTGCCGCCGAGAGCACCACAGCGGCGGTCGTGATCGCGGACAGGAGAGCGGTTCTGTGTGTTCTTCGGGCACGCCAAAGTGACGTGCTTCCCGCACGTGAATGCATCAGCTTCCCCCACGGAAGTCAGGCAGAACGCGTGACCCATACGGTCACTTCGGCCACACAAGCTGTCACAAGAAGCGCACAAATCGACGCGGTGTGCCCTCGAACGCCCTTTGCATGCGGGCTGGAATCAGCCCCGCCGCTTCCCGGCGCCAAACCGGGGCGATACGGCCTCAACTGCCGCGTGGCATGGCGGAATGCGCGGTTCTATCCCGACTTGTGAGGGGTACGTTGACCGAAACCCACCGCAGGTGGCCGACAGCCGGGGCGCGACCGGGTGCTCACGGTGCGCAACAGGCGTGCGGGCCACGGACGCGGGTACCCGATGGCCCTCGCATAGGGGTTGATGGCGCCCGGTCCGCGCGTCGCTGCGGGTGCGCGCGGACCGGGGCCGTCTGAGGAGCCCGGTGGGGGCTCAGTGGGACGCGAGGGCGCGCGGCTCCAGGGCCGCCGTGTGCGCGTCCATCCGCTCGGCGGCCAGGATCGCGGCCGCCGTGTCGGCGCGGGAGGCGGCGACGACCAGCGCGCGGCCCGCCAGGGCGTGCGCCCGCCGGTGCAGGGCGGTGGCGCTCGGCTCGCGCCGGCCGCTCATCGGCGCGCGCACCGGGGTGCGTCCGCCGCGCAGCCTGCTCACCTGCTCCGCGAGCCGCTCCGCCGCCGTGTCCAGGTCGGCCGAGCCCTGCGTCGCACGCAGCTCGTCCGTGACGGCGAGCAGGGCGCCGAGATGGCCCGCGAGCTGGATGTCCAGCTCTTCCTCACGGGAACGGTGGGGGAAGTCGGGGTTGGGGCCGTCCACCGTGCTGTGGACCGACTTGGCGCGGATCGGTTCGTACATGGGAAGGCCTCCTGAATTCTTACAGGAAACCATCCTAGCTTAGATTTCGTCTAAAGTTGAGCTGCTCACAAAACAGGACTGCCCGCACACGAAGCGTGAGCGGGCAGTCCGGGCGAGGTCCGGCCTCGGGGTCAGGGCTGGCCGTAACCGTCCAGGAAGCGGCCGATCCGGCCCATCGCGTCCCGCAGGTCGGTGACCGAGGGCAGGGTCACCACCCGGAAGTGGTCCGGCTCCGGCCAGTTGAAGCCCGTGCCCTGGACGACCATGATCTTCTCGCGCCGAAGCAGGTCCAGGACCATGCGGCGGTCGTCCTTGATCTTGAAGACCTTGGGGTCGAGGCGCGGGAAGAGATACAGCGCGCCCTTGGGCTTCACGCAGGTCACACCGGGGATCTGGGTCAGCAGCTCGTACGCCGTGTCCCGCTGCTCACGCAGCCGTCCGCCCGGCAGCACCAGGTCGTTGATCGTCTGCCGCCCGCTGAGCGCCGCGACGACTCCGTGCTGCCCGGGCATGTTCGCGCACAGGCGCATGTTCGCCAGGATCGTCAGGCCCTCGATGTAGGAGTCGGCGTGGGCGCGCGGCCCGGAGATCGACATCCAGCCGACCCGGTAGCCGGCCACGCGGTAGGCCTTCGACATGCCGTTGAAGGTCAGGGTGAGCAGGTCCGGGGCGATGGCGGCGGTGGGGGTGTGGGTGGCGCCGTCGTAGAGGATCTTGTCGTAGATCTCGTCGGAGCAGACGAGCAGGTTGTGCCGGCGGGCGATGTCGGTCAGGCCCTTGATCATCGCCTCGTCGTAGACGGCCCCCGTCGGGTTGTTGGGGTTGATGATCACGAGCGCCTTGGTGCGGTCGGTGACCTTGCGCTCGATGTCGGCGAGGTCCGGCATCCAGTCGGCCTGCTCGTCGCAGCGGTAGTGCACGGCGGTGCCGCCGGACAGGGAGACGGCGGCGGTCCACAGCGGGTAGTCGGGCGCGGGCACGAGGACCTCGTCGCCGTCGTCCAGCAGGCCCTGCATCGCCATCACGATCAGCTCGGAGACGCCGTTGCCGATGAAGACGTGCTCGACGTCCGTCTCGATGCCGAGGGTCTGGTTGTGCATGACGACGGCCCGGCGTGCGGCCAGCAGGCCCTTGGCGTCGCCGTAGCCGTGCGCCGACGACACGTTCCGGAGGACGTCCTCCAGGATCTCCGGCGGGCACTCGAAGCCGAACGCGGCCGGGTTGCCGGTGTTCAGCTTGAGGATCCGATGGCCGGCGGCTTCCAGCCGCATCGCCTCCTCGAGCACCGGACCCCGGATCTCGTAACAGACGTTGGCGAGCTTGGTCGACTGGATCACCTGCATGTCTGGGAGCTTACGGCCCGGTAATGGCTCCCGGGCCGTGTTTTCCGCCACGTGAGACGCGGGGATTTGGGGCGATATCGCCGCGCGCTGTCCCACCAGCACCTTCAGTCCCTAGAATGCGCCGCCATGTCCAAGTCATTCGAGTACGCCGACGGAGTGACGGGCGGTGGGCCGCAGGAGCCGCCGAACGTGTACCTGCCGCAGGCCCCCGCGCCTCCGGCGTACGACGCGTACGCGGATCCGGCGGCGGCGCACGGATGGCAGGACGCGTACGACGCCGCGGATCCGGAGGCCGCCTGGGACGCCGCGTACGAAGGCGGCACGGACGACGTGGGCGCCACCCGTGAGCTGCCGGTGGTGCCGGCGCGGGGCCGGTCTGGAGCCGGCCACCGCGCCCGGCGTAAGCCGGCTCCCCGGCGCCGTCGCCGTGCGGCGGTCGCCGCCGGTGCCGTGGGCGCCGCGTCGGTGGTCGCGCTGATCGCCGGGTTCTCCCTCTCGGGCGGGCACTCCGCCGGGACGGGGGACGGCGAAGGCGGTCGCACGGGCCGGACGGCGGGAGAGTCGCCCACGGCGGAACCGGCGGGCACCGGTCCGGCCGCGACCCCCGGCGCTCCGCTCGCCGACCGGCCGGGAGAGTCCGACGGTCCGTCCGGCGCCGCGTCCGCGAGCCCGTCCGCCGCGCCCAGCCGGACCCCGTCCGGGTCCGCCACGGACAGCGCGCCGCCCCAGGTCGCCCCCACGACCAGTGCTCCGGCGGACTCCGGCACCACCGCCACGCCATCGGCGCCCGGCAGGTCCGACGAGAAGCCCGGACGTGGCCCGGGAGGCACCAAGGGACCCAAGTGACCGGCCCGGAAGGGCGGTTGAGTAGGGTCTGAAGGGACTTCAGGGTTCCGGTTGTGGAACAGGTTCTTGTGCCGCACGCCTTGCGACGATCACAATGCACATGACAACAGTGCAGGCGGCCGGAAGATTTCCGGCCGCCTCCGTCGCAAGAGGGGACCCCCCATGAGAAAACCTCTCGCCGCCGCGTTCTGCGCCCTGGCGATAGCCGGGGCCGGCGCGGCCCCCGCGACCGCTGCCGATGCCGCCCCCACGGGCGTCGGCAAGGCCGCGGACACGGGCGAGGTCACGTCCGCCGTCTCGGGTGTGGCCACGTCCGTGGAGCAGACGCTGTCCGGGCTTCGCGGCCGGCAGGCCAAGGCCGTGAACTTCGCCGGCACCGTCGCGCTCAGCAACTGCTCCGGCTCCGTCGTCCGCATGCCGGACTCCGAGGCCGACGACCCGGCGCTCGTGATGACCAACGGCCACTGCCTTGAGTCCGGGTTCCCCGGCCCCGGCGAGGTCCTCGTCGACAAGGCCTCCAGTCGGACCTTCACTCTGCTCAACGCTTCCGGCTCGCGCGTCGCCACCCTGCGCGCCGCCAAGCTCGCCTACGGCACGATGACCGACACGGACGTCGCGCTGTACCAGCTCACCACCACGTACGCGCAGATCAAGAGCTCGTACAACATCAACCCGCTGACGCTGAACGACAGCCACCCGGTCGCCGGCACCGCCATCAGCATCCCCTCCGGCTACTGGAAGCGGATCTACAGCTGCACCATCGACGGGTTCGTGCCCACCCTGAAGGAGGGCGACTGGACCTGGAAGGACTCGGTCCGCTACACCTCCGCCTGCAACACCATCGGCGGCACGTCCGGCTCGCCCGTCGTCGACCAGGCCACCAACAAGGTCGTCGCCATCAACAACACCGGCAACGAGGACGGTGAGCGCTGCACGGTGAACAACCCCTGCGAGGTCGACGCGAACGGCAACGTGACCGTCCGCAAGGGCATCAACTACGCCCAGGAGACCTACGGGATCCCGGCCTGCTTCGGGATCGACAACAAGCTCGACCTGAGCGCGAGCGGCTGCACCCTGCCCAAGCCGTAAGGCAGGGTGCAGGCCGGGCGGTCACGCGGGAGGAGTCCTGCGGACCGCCCGGCCCGCCAGCACGTCCGTGCGGCGGCCGTCCTCGATCACGAACCGGCCGTCGACCAGGACGTGGGGGATGCCCGTGGGGAGCGTGCGCGGTTCCGCGAAGGTGGAGCCCGCCGCCACCGTTGCCGGGTCGAAGAGCACCAGGTCGGCCACATAGCCCTCGCGGACCAGGCCCCGGTCCGGAAGCCTCAGGCGGGCCGCCGGGCGCGAGGTGAGGTGCGCGACGCACTCCTCCAGGGACAGCACCCCCAAC
Organism: Streptomyces sp. NPDC024017; assembly: GCF_040638895.1. NCBI lineage: Bacteria > Bacillati > Actinomycetota > Actinomycetes > Kitasatosporales > Streptomycetaceae > Streptomyces > Streptomyces sp. NPDC024017. Next base: position 73,864 of record NZ_JBEZYZ010000005.1, read on the forward strand.
TCCCGTACGTAGTGCCCGAGGTAGTGCGGGAAGGTGCCGTAGGCGCGCGGGTGCGGCTTCGCGCCCTGGAGGATGCCGTCCGAGCCGCCGGTGTGCACCCGGTGGCGCATGATCGCCCGGACGTTCTCCTCGTGCCCGACGTGCTGGAGGATCGTCGGGGCCAGCCGGTCGGCCAGCAGCAGCCCGCGCGCGGTCACCCAGGGCGTCTCGCCCCGCCGGTCCGCCGACTCCTGGATCGTCCGGCCGACGAAATCGGCCAGGGCCGGATCGTTCACACCCGAGATCTCGATCGTGTCCCATTCGACGGGTACGCCGTGGCAGCCGTCCGAGCCGGTGACCTCCAGGTGGTGGCGGATGCGTTCCGCCGTCTCCTCGTCCGCCAGCCGCCGGAGAGTCCGCTCGGGGCCGCCCTCGCCCGCCCAGCTCGGCAGCACGGCCGCCAGCGTCGTACAGCCCGGGGTGTACGGGTAGGTGTCGAGGCTGATGTCGGACCCGGCCGCGAGTGCCTCGTCCAGCAGGGTCAGCAGCTCCGGCGCCCGGCCCTTGTTCACACCGAAGTTCATGGTGGCGTGGGCGAGATGGAGGGAGCAGCCCGCCTCCCGGGTCAGCGCGACCATCTCCTCGTACGCCGCCAAGGCCCCGGCGCCGTAGGAGCGGTGGTGCGGGCAGTAGTAGCCGCCGTACGACGCCACCACCCGGCACAGCTCGGTCAGTTCGGCATCCTGCGCGTACATGCCGGGCGTGTACGTCAGCCCCGACGACATGCCGACGGCGCCCTGCTCCATGCCCTCGGCGACCAGCTGCCGCATCCGGTCCAGCTCCTGCGGGGTCGCCTCGCGGTCCTCCCAGCCGACGGCGAGCGCCCGGACCGTGCCCTGCGGGATCAGATAGGCCGCGTTCACGGCGATCCCGCCGTCCAGCCGGTCCAGGTACTCGCCGACCGACCGCCAGTCGAAGTCGATGTCGTCACCCGGGCCGTTCCACCCGGCGATCGCCCGGCGCACCTCGTCCAGCGTGCGGTCGTCGACCGGCGCGTACGACAGGCCGTCCTGGCCGATGACCTCCAGGGTGACGCCCTGCGCGGCCTTGGCGCTGTGGTCCGGGTCGCGCAGCAGCGCCAGGTCGCTGTGGGCGTGCATGTCGACGAAGCCGGGGGAGAGGACCAGGCCCTCGGCGTCCAGCTCCCGGCGCGCCTTCGGCCGCTGGCAGCCGGCCGCGGCGGCCTCCTTGACGATCGAGACGATCCGGCCGCCGTCGACCACGACATCGGCCCGGTACGCGTCCGAGCCGGAGCCGTCGACGACGTCGGCGTCCCGGATGACGAGCTCTTCCATCGCGCCCGGCCTCCTAGAAGAACGTGCGGACGTAGTCGACGACCGTGCCGTCCGCCTCCGCGACGGGGATCAGCTGCCACTTGTCGAACGAGGTGCACGGGTGGGACAGCCCGAGCCCGACCCAGTCGCCGACCTCCAGATCGGCCTCCGGCGTGGTGGCGAGCCAGGCGTGCTGGTCGGACAGCGCGGTCACGGAGACACCGGTGGCGGGGCGCTCGGCGCCGTCCCGGCGGATCACCTGGGCGAAGGGCAGGCCGAGGTCGTAGGCCGCGTCCCGCTTGCCCGCGTTGACGAAGGCCTGCTCGGCGGAGGGCCGCGACACGACCTGTGTCCACAGCCGGAACGCCGGCTCCAGGGCGCCCTCTTCGGGGACCCGGTTGAACGGGGTCAGCTTGCGGTAGTGACCGTCGTCGTGCGAGACGTACGCGCCCGAGCGCAGCAACTTCAGCACGGGACGGGACAGTTCGGGGATCTCCGCGAAGACCTCGGCGACCGCGTCGAACCAGGCGCTGCCGCCCGCGCTGACCACGATCTCGTCCAGGCCGGAGAACCGCCCGGCCTTGTCGAAGTCGGCGGCGAGCGCGACCAGCCGCCGCAGCCACGCCGTCACCCGCTCGCTGTCGGCCTTCGGCACCTCGCCCTCGTAGCCCGCGACACCGACGAGCCGCAGCGTCCGCGTGCCCGCCACCGCGTCCGCGACCGCCGCGCACTCCGCCTCCGTCCGGACACCGGTCCGGGCGCCCTCGCCGGCCGCGAACTCGACGACGACGTCCACGGGCCGGGTGGCGTCCCGCAGGGCGGCGTCCATCAGCTCGACGCCGCGCACGGAGTCGACGTAACAGACCAGTTCGAAGTCCGGGTCGGCATCCAGCTCGGCCGCGATCCAGCGCAGGGCCGCCGCGTCCACCAGCTCGTTCGCGAGGAACACGCGCCGGGTGCCGAAGGCGCGCGCCACCCGCACCTGGTGCGGCACGGCGAGCGTGATGCCCCACGCCCCGTGCTCGATCTGCCGCTGGAACAGCTGCGGGGCCATGGAGGTCTTGCCGTGCGGCGCGAAGGCCAGGCCGTGCCGGGCCGCGTACGTCTCCATCAGCTTCAGGTTGTGCTCCAGGCGCTCGGCGGACAGTGCGAGCACCGGCGTGGCGAAGCCCCCGGTGAAGAGGTTGCGGCGCTGGCCGGCCAGCTCGGCGACGGTCAGTCCGTCGGCGTCCGGCGGGAGGCCTTTGAAGCGGTGGTCGACGCGCTCGGCGGCGAGCCGGGCGAGGGACTGGGCGGTGTCAGCCGTCATGGAGCCTCCCTGATCAGCGGTGTTGCATTCTCTGCAACCTTCATTGCGTATGTCGCTGAACGCTGTCTAACATCTCGGCCACCCCCGGTCAATGAAACCGCCACCGGCCGCCCCGGCACCCCGACGAGGAGCTACGAGCATCGTGACCCCCACCGGACCCTGCAACGCCCCCGACGTCGTGGACGTCGTCGCGCTCGGCGAGTCCATGGTCACGTTCCTGCCCTCCCGGCCGGGACGCCTCGCCGACGTGCCGTCCTTCGCGCGGGGCATCGGCGGGGCGGAGTCGAACGTGGCGTGCGTGCTGGCCGCGGCCGGGCACTCCGCGCGGTGGATCAGCAGGGTGGGAGCCGACCCGTTCGGTGATCACCTGGTCGAGGCGATCGGCGCCTACGGGGTCGACGTGGCGCACGTCCGGCGCGACCCCGACCGCCCCACCGGCATCTACTTCCGCACCGCCGGGGACCGGGCCGGCGACGCCCACGAGGTCGCCTACTACCGGACCGGCTCCGCGGCGTCCGCGATGAGCGTCACGGACCCCGACCCGGCGGCGGTGCGCGCCGGGCGCGTGCTGCACCTGTCCGGGATCACCGCCGCACTGTCCGGGACCTGCCTGGACCTGATGCGCGAGCTGACCGCCCGCCGCCCCGGCCGCCCCCTGGTCTCCTTCGACGTCAACCACCGGCCCGGCCTGTGGCGCGACACCGACGCCCCGACAGTGCTGCGCGACCTCGCCCGGGGCGCGGACCTCGTGTTCGTCGGGCAGGACGAGGCCTGGGGGCTGCACAGCGCCGAAGCCGTCCGCGCCGCCCTCCCCGAACCCGAGGTCCTGGTCGTCAAGCAGGGCGCCGCCGGAGCCACCGTCTTCGAGCACCAGGACGTCACCTTCGTCCCCGCACCCCGGGTCGACGTCGTCGCCGCCGTCGGTGCCGGAGACGCCTTCGCCGCCGGGTTCCTCTCCGCCACCCTGCGCGCACTGCCCGTGCGGGACCGGCTGCGGCACGGGCATCTGATGGCCGCCGCCGCGCTCACCGTGCCCGGCGACCTCGCCACACCGCCCACCCGGGAGCACGCCGACCGGCTCGCCGCCCTGGACGACACGGCATGGGGGAGACTGCGACTCGGCCCGGGCTGGACCGAGCGGACACAGCGGGCCGACGAGGAGGTACGTACACCATGAGCCAGACCGTCGACCGCGCGCTGAGCATCCTGCCGCTGCTCGCCGAGGGCCCCGCCGACCTGGGACAGGTCGCCGACCGCCTCGGCGTCCACAAGTCCACGGCACTGCGCCTGCTGCGCACCCTGCACGAGCACGGGCTCGTCTACCGCCAGTCCGACCAGCGCTACCGCCTCGGCGCCCGGCTCTTCGCCCTCGCCCAGGAGGCGATGGAGAACCTCGACGTCCGCGAGATCGCCCACCCCCACCTGGTCCGCCTCAACGAGAACTGCGGACACACCGTGCACCTCGCCGTGTACGAGGAGAACGAGGTCCTCTACATCGACAAGGTCGAGAGCCGCTACCCCGTGCGGATGTACTCCCGCATCGGCAAGCCCGTGGCCATCACCGTCGCAGCGGTCGCGAAGCTGCTGCTCGCCGACCTCCCCGACCACGAGCGGCGGTCCATCGCCGAGAAGCTCGACTACCCCACGTACACGTCCCGTTCGACACCCAACGCCGGCGCGTTCCTGCGCGAGCTGGACAAGGTGCGCGAACAGGGCTGGGCCACCGATCTCGGCGGCCACGAGGAGTCCATCAACTGCGTCGCGGCGCCCATCCGCGGCGCCGACGGCCGGGTCGTCGCCGCGATGTCGGTCTCCGCGCCGAACGTCGTCGTCACCGCCGACGAACTCCTCACCCTCCTGCCGCTGGTGCGTCGTACGGCGGACGCCATCAGCGGCGAGTACTCCGGCAGGACACCAGTGAAGGGCACCGTATGACGGACAAGATCGCACTCACCCCGAAGACCCACACCACCCCGCCGGCGAAGTTCTCGCACGGTGTGAAGAAGGGCAACATCCTCCAGGTCGCCGGCCAGGTCGGCTTCCTGCCCGCCGAGGAGGGCAAGGCGCCCACGCCCGCCGGGCCGACCCTGCGCGAGCAGACCCTCCAGACCCTGGCCAACGTCAAGGCGATCCTTCAGGAGGGCGGCGCCTCCTGGGACGACGTGATGATGATCCGCGTCTACCTGACGGACGTCGACCACTTCGCCGAGATGAACGCGATCTACAACGCGTACTTCGAGGAGCAGGGCCTGACCCAGCCGCCCGCCGCGCGCACCACCGTCTACGTCGGACTGCCCGCGGGCCTCCTCGTCGAGATCGACGCCCTGGCCGTTCTCGGCTGACCCACCCCCACCCCGCCTTTTCGAGGCGCGGCGCCCACCGGTGCGCCGCGCCGCGCTCCCCCCTACCCAGAAGCTGCATGCATTTACGCAGAGGACCCCCAAATGTCCCATCCGCTCGCCGCGTCCGCCCCCGCCGAGACCCCACCCCACACCGGAGGCCTGCTCCTCCTCGTCGACGGCACGGCCGGACTCCTGCTCACCGCCGCGCTCGGCATCGTGCTGCTGCTGTTCCTCATCATCAAGACGAGACTCCAGCCGTTCGTCGCCCTGCTCGCGGTCTCCATAGCCGTCGGCCTCGCCGCCGGTCTTTCGGTCACCGAACTCTTCGGCACGGTCCAGAAGTCGGACGCCGTATCCACCATCGAGTCCGGCATGGGCGGCATCCTCGGCCATGTCGCGATCATCATCGGCCTGGGCACCATGCTCGGCGCGATCCTCGAAGTCAGCGGCGGCGCCGAGGTGCTGGCGAAGCGTCTGCTCGGCCTGTTCGGCGAGCAGCGCGCCCCGCTCGCCATGGGCCTCACCGGCCTGATCTTCGGCATCCCGGTCTTCTTCGACGTCGGCATCTTCGTCCTGGCCCCGATCGTCTACGCCGCCGCCAAGCGCTCCGGCAAATCGATCCTGCTCTACTGCCTTCCGCTGCTCGCGGGCCTGTCGGTCACCCACGCGTTCCTGCCACCGCACCCCGGCCCGGTCGCCGCGGCCGGTCTGCTGAACGTAGACCTCGGCTGGGTCATCCTGATGGGCATCGTCTGCGGCCTGCCGGCCGTGGTGGCCGCGTGGGGCTACTCGGCGTGGGTCGGCCGCCGCATCTTCGTCCCGGTGCCGCAGGACATGGTCGAGGCGGCCCAGGAGGCCAAGCAGGCCGTCGTCGACGAGCAGCGGGCCGCCGGGGTCGCGCCCAGCGAGCAGCCGGTCTCCCTCGGCACGGTCCTCGGCATCATCGGCACCCCGCTGGTCCTGATCCTCGCCGCGACCTTCTCCTCGATCGCCCTGGACCCCTCCACCCCGCGCTCGGTGATCGAGTTCTTCGGCAACCCGTTCGTGGCGCTCACGCTGGCCCTGTTCCTCGCGTACTACCTGCTCGGCATCCGCCGCGGCTGGTCCCGCAAGTCCCTGGAGACGGTGTCGACCGCGTCCCTCAAGCCGGTCGGCAACATCCTGCTGGTGGTCGGCGCGGGCGGCATCTTCGGCGCCGTCCTCAAGGCCAGCGGCGTCGCCCAGGCACTCTCGGACACGTTCAACGACGTGGGCCTGCCCGTGCTCGTCCTGTCCTACCTGATCTCCGTGGTGCTGCGCGTGGCCCAGGGCTCGGCGACGGTCGCCATCGTCACGACGGCCGGCATCGTCGCCCCCCTCCTGTCCGAGGGCGACCACTCCCAGGCCTTCGTCGCCCTGGTCATCATGGCCATCTCGGCCGGCTCCATCTTCGCCTCGCACGTCAACGACGGCGGCTTCTGGATGGTCGCCAAGTACTTCGGCATCAGCGAGCGGGACACCCTCAAGACCTGGACCGTGCTGGAGAGTGTGCTGTCGGTCGCGGGGTTCGCGGTGGCGGCGGTATTGAGCCTGTTCGTGTAGGCGTCTGATAACGAAGTCGGGGTCGACTGTGTGCCGCACAGGTTTGTCGACCATACTGCTCCGCTGTGGAGCAGCGCATAGGTTCGAGCAGCCAGCCCCTGGAAGGCGCCGGATTCGACCCGGCCTTCATCCCCGGGCTCACGCCACCCGCGTCCGGAGGGACGAAGGACGGCGAGCCGGAGAAGGAGTCCGAGGTCGCCGAGGCCGAGGAGGCCGATGAGGCCGCCCCCGAGTCGGCGGAGACGGCCGAGGCGTCGCCCTCCGAGCCGGAGGAGGACGCCGAGGTCGACGGCCCGGTCTTCGAGGCGTCCGACCGCCGTGCGCGGATGGTCGCCGACCACAGAGGCGTACGACTGTCCCTGGACGACCAGGAGTGCGAGTTCCGCTGGGACGAGATCGGCGCGGTCGAGACGGAGACGGCACGCTTCGGCAAGCGCTACACCGTCACCGTCCACACCCCTGACCGGCGCTGGTACCCGATCGAGATCGAGGCGCCGGCCAGGAGTCGGTTCGCCGAGTGGGACACCCAGTTGGACGCGGTACTGGACGCCTACTTCGAGGAAGACGCCGACTAGGGCCTGTCGTTCGGATCATGTCGGCGTCGCGGGGCCCTAGCGGCAGTACTGGCTCTCCTTGCCGATCGACCGGTACATGCAGTCCGCGTTCTCCAGCAGTTGCAGCACCGCATCGCGGTTACGGGAGGTCTCCCGCTCGATCACCTCGTCGGGCGGGTAGAACCCACCCCCACCGGAGCGGGGGTACATCTCGAAGGTGTAGCCGAAGATCTTGTGCGCACCCCAGAGGTAGTCGTCGATCGACCCGTCCGTGATGTACAGGTCGCTGGACTGCTCCGCCGTGTACCCGTTGCTCGCGGCCATCTTCTGGCCGACGGTCTTGAACGCCGCGTGGTCGTCCGCGGTCATCCCGGTCGTCGTGTCGGAGTACGTGTAGCCGAACGGCCACAGCACCAGCTCGCTGTACGTGTGGAAGTCGACACCCGCCTTGATCTGCTGCGTGCCGCCGACGACCCGGCTGCGCACGAAGTCGGCGACGACCTTCACCTCGGGCGCCGACTCCGCCGCCGTGCCCCGGTAGGTGTCGGAGGACGCCGAGCCGGAGGAGCCGCCGCAGCAGCCCCAGCGGTAGTTCCAGTTGCGGTTCAGGTCCGTGCCGACGTACGACGAACCGGAGTTGGGCTGGCGGTTCTTGCGCCAGGAGCGGTAGGAGCCGGTGGCGATGTCGTACTCGCCGCCGTCCGGGTTGATGTCCGGGACGATCCAGATCTCGCGGTTGTTCACCATGCTCGTGACGCGTGAGTCGGAACCGTAGTCGGAGGTCAGCTCGCGCAGCAGGTAGAGCGCCATCTCGACGGTCAGGTGCTCGCGGGCGTGCTGGTGGTGCGTGAACAGCACCTCCGGCTCGGACTCGTCGGCGCTCACGTTGTCGCTGATCTTGACGGCGACGATGTTCCGGCCCTGGTACGACTTGCCGATCACGCGCTGGCTCGCGATGGACGGGTTGGCCGAGACGATCGAGTTGATCTCGCTCGTCATCTCCGCGTAGTTGTGGTACTTCGAGTCGGCCGACGGGAAGTCGAGGAGCCGGACGTCGTCCTCGCCGGCGGAGCGGTCGGGAACCGCGCCGAGCGGGGTGACCTCGTAGCCCTGCGCGCGCAGCTTCCTGACCTGGTCCGCGCGGCCGGAGACCACGACACCGTGGCCGTGGACCTCGTCGACCGTCACGCCCGCGCGCTGAAGTGCCGTGCGGTCCTTGGCCGTCGAGTGCAGATGAACCTCGTACTGCCGGACGTCGTCGGCCGAGGCGGCCGCTTTGCGGGCGCTGTCGGCGGTGGCGTCGCTCGTCGTCGCGGACAGGGGCGCCGCGAGGGCGAGGGCGAGGAGGCCGGCGAGGGCGGCGGTGCGTCTGCCGGTGCGGGCACCGGAGCCTCGTATGCGAAGCCGCATGAAATCTCCTTGTGGGAGGTGGGGTTGTTCCGTGCGACGTACGTGGTGCGGGTGGCGCATATCGTTCTGCCAATGGCATGAGCAGGTCAAGACTGAAAGTGGCCGCGTAGTGTACGCGCGCGGCGTCACGGTCGAGGTGTCCCGTCGGAAGTACACCCACAGGTGTGGCCCCGGCGTGCATATATGTACGCAACGGGAGAGAGTGAGGGTCCGCGCACGGGGAGCCGGAGTGTCCGGATCCCCGGACCCCCACCCCTCAGAGGACTGGCTGATCATGGGCGGATCAGCGCCACGACGGGACCACCACCTGCCGGCCGAGACGACCAGCTTCGTCGACCGGCGTGGCGAACTGACCCAGGGCCGCGAACTGCTGGCCCGCGCACGGCTGGTGACGCTGACCGGACCGGGCGGCGTCGGCAAGACCCGGCTCGCCGCACGCATCGCGGCCCGGGTGCAGCGGGCCTTCCCGGACGGCGTGCGCTTCGTGCACCTGTCCGGACTGCACGACCCGGCACTCGTCCCGCTCGCCGCCGCCGACGCACTGGGCCTGCACGACCGCTCCGCCCAGCCGCCCCTGGACGCCCTCGTCGACCAGGTACGGGACCGGCGGCTGCTCCTCGTCGTCGACAACTGCGAGCATCTGGCGGGTGCGTGCGCCCGGCTCGCCGCGGCCCTGCTGCACGGCACCGAGGGCGTCCGGATCCTCGCCACCAGCCGGCACCGGCTCGGCCTCACCGAGGAGCACCTGCTGGAGGTACGGCCGCTGCCGGTGCCCGACCCGGACGGGGACCTGTCCGCCGCCGAGGGCTGTCCGGCCCTCACGCTCTTCGCCGACCGGGCCGCCGCCGTCGTCCCCGGCTTCCGCCTCACCCCCGCCAACCGCGCCTCCGTCGCCCGGCTGTGCCGCCGCCTGGACGGTCTGCCCCTCGCCATCGAACTCGCCGCCGTCCGTATGCGCGTCCTCGACGCCGACCAGCTCCTGGACCGCCTCGACGACCGCTACCGCTTCCTCACCACCGGCAGTCCCGCCGCCCAGCCCCGCCACCAGACCCTGCGGGCGGCGGTCGCCTGGAGCCACGACCTGTGCACCCTCCCCGAGCAGACGGTGTGGGCCCGGCTGTCGGTCCTGGCGGGCAGCTTCGACCTGGAGACGGCGGAGGCGGTGTGCGCGGACGGCACCCCGGAGGACGACGCCCGCCGGCCGGGAGGCGAACGGCAGCTCGTCGCACTCCCGCACGCCGCCCTGCCCGCCCTGCCCGCCCAGCCCACGGACCTCTCCGGCACCCGCGCCAGGCCCGGGGCAGCGCTCACCGGGACCATCACCCTGCTCCCGCCCCCGGGCCTGCGCACGGACGACGTCCTGGAGGCCGTCGCCGGGCTCGTGGACAAGTCCGTGCTCTGCCGGGAACCCGGGCCCGGCGGCGTGCGGTACCGGCTGCTCGACACCCTGCGGCAGTACGGACTGGAGCAGTTGCGGCGGGGCGCCGGGCAGGAGGAGGCCGCCCGGCGGCGGCAGCGCGACTGGATGGCGCAGCGGGCCGAGGAGTGGGAGCGCGGCTGGTTCGGGCCCGGGCAGCCGGAGACCGTCGCCCGGCTGCGCGCCGACCGGGACAACCTCCGCGCCGCCCTCGACTTCAGCCTCTCCGACCCCGGCGAGGCCCTCGCCGGACTGCGCCTCGCCGGCACGCTCTGGTTCCACTGGCACGCCTGCGGCGCCTCCCGAGAGGGCCTGTACTGGCTCGACCGGGCCCTGACCGCCGCCCCCGAACCCACCCGGGAACGGGCCCGCGGCCTGTGGGTCGCCGGGCTGCTGGCCGCCGCCACCCGGGACTTCCCCCGAGGCCGCCGCCACGCCACCGACGCCCTCGCCCTCGCCCGCGCCCTCGGCGACACCGCCGAGGCCGCGCACGCCGAGTACGTCCTCGGCGTCATCCGGCTGTTCGGCGACGACCTGCCCGGAGCGCTGCGGCACTTCGAGACCACCGTCGCCCGCGGCCCCGTGCCCGGCCAGCACCTCAGCCTCTTCGGCCTCGACCAGGTCGAACTCGCCTGCGCCCTGGGCTTCCTGGGCGAGGCCGAGCGGGCCGTCGAGGTCTGCGAGCGGGCCCTGCGGCTGTGCGAGCGGCACGGCGAGCAGTGGGTGCGGTCGTACGTGCTGCGCATCCTCGCCCTCGCGCACACCGTGCGCGGCGACTGGCCCCGGGCCGAACGGGACGCCCGCGAAGCCCTGCGGCTCAAACTCGCCGTCCACGACGTCATCGGCATCGCCCTCACCCTCGACCTGCTCGCGTCGATCGCGGCCGAACGCGGCGCCCACGAGCACGCCGCCGTGCTGCTGGGCGGCGCCGACCGCGTCTGGGCCGACATCGACACCGGCCGCTGGGGCTCCCACACCCTCAACTCCGTACGCCGGGACAGCGAGGAGCGTGCGGGCCGGGTCCTCGGACGCGACGCGTTCGAGCGGGCCCACCAGCGGGGCGGGGCGCTCTCGCTCGCGGAGCTGGTCGGCCACGCGCTCCAGCAGCCGGGCCGTCAGCACCCCGGAGAAGCCACCGCCGAGCCGTCGCACGACGACAGCACGGTCCGTCTGACCCGCCGCGAGACCGAGGTCGCCCAGCTCGTCGCCGAAGGGCTCGCCAACCAGCAGATCGCCGACCGCCTGGTGATCGCCCGCCGCACCGCCGAGGGCCATGTGGAACGCATCCTCAGCAAGCTCGGCTTCAGCAACCGCAGCCAGATCGCGGCCTGGATGACGGCACAGCGCTGACCCGCCGCACCACGACCACCCACCCACCCGAGGGGATCACGTGACCACCGCAGAACTCAGCCCGTTCGACCACCGCATGGCCGTCTTCGACTCCGACGACGGCTTCCTGGCCGCCGCCCTGCCCTTCCTCGGCGAGGGCCTCGGCACCTCCGGCGAACCGCCGCCGGTGGCCATCGCCGCCCCGCACAACCTGGACCTCCTGCGCGACGCCCTCGGCCCCGACGCGAAGGACGTCGCCTGCATCCCGCACACCGACTGGTACACCGGCTCCGCCGCCAACGCCATCGCCCAGGCCGCCGCGTACCTCACCGCGCACGCCGGCCCGGGCGGCCGGATCCACCTCGTCATGGAGCCCGTCTGGAGCGGCCGCGCCGGCCGCTCGGCCCGCGAGACCACCGAGTGGATCCGCTACGAGGCCCTCGCCAACCTCCTCTTCGCGCCCGTGTCCACGACCGCCCTGTGCGCGTACGACACCCGCACCGCCGGGCCCGCCGTCGTCGCCGCGGCCCGCCGCACCCACCCCGAGACGGAGGTGTACGAGGACCCGCTGCGGCTCGTGGCCGAACTCGACGCCGTACCGCTGCCGTTGCCCCCGGCCGGTGCGCTGCCCCTCGCGGAGCCGCACGCCGCGGCCGTGCAGAGCTGGGCGGTGGCGCGGGGACTGCCCGCCGCCGACGCCGAACTGTTCGCCGCTGCCGTGGCGGAGTCCGCAGCGGCCCTCGCGCCCCTGGGCGGTGCCGCCCTGCTGTGGGGCGAGGCGCCCGCCTGCGTCTGCGAACTGCGTTCGGTCCGCCGTCTCGACGACCCGCTCGCCGGTTACGTCCCACCGGCCTCCGCCGGCCCGGAACCGGGCCCGGGGCTGTGGTACGCGCGTCAGGTCTGTGCGTACGTGGACATCCGCGACGACGCCCGGGGAGCGACGGTCCGTCTCCAGTACGCATAGCGCCCTACCTGCACAAGCAGGTAGGGGATCGGGTAGTCCTCCCCCTGCGCCGGACCACCCCTGCGGATCACCCTGGACCCATGCTGCAACTCTCCGGGCGGCACCTCCCCGACCCCGACGCCCGCTACGGCCCGTTCCCGCAACCACCCCTGGGAGCAGGCCATCTGAGTGCCGAGTACGCACCCCGGCCCTCCGCCGTTCGCGAGGCACGCGCGGAGGTCCGCAGGCAGTTGGAGGGATGGGGGCTCGGCGAGCGCGGTGAGGTCGCGGACGTGGCCGAACTGCTCGTCGGCGAACTGGCCACCAACGCCCTGATGCACGCCGGGAGCCGCTTCCGGCTCACGCTCTTCGCCGCGCACGGCGTACTGCGCTGCGAGGTCGCCGACGGCGAACGCCGGGTGCCGCGGGTGCTGGACGCGGGCACCGGGGAGAACGGCCGTGGAATGTTCCTGGTGGACGCGCTCGCCCAGCGCTGGGGCTGCCACCGGGACGGGTCGGGCAAGACCGTGTGGTTCGAGCTCGGCACGTGCGGATCGGACGGCTGCGGTCGGCGACAGCCGTGACGCTCCGCCGGACGGGCCTCGGCGGTGTACCCTGCCGCCCTGGCCCGGCTCCGGCCTGCGGGTTCGTCGTGGCCGTTCGCGCAGTTCCCCGCGCCCCCGGAGTGATTCGCTCAGGCCCTCTTGTCGGCCGGGGCTCCTTGCGGTTTCTTGATCTGCATGGCGGACACCACGGGAAACACCACGGATCACGAGGCCACACATCCCCCACAGCCACGGAAGGCGAGTTGGAAGTACATCGGCCCGGGCATCGTCGTCGCGGCGACCGGTGTCGGCGCCGGTGACCTGGTCGCCACGCTGATCGCGGGCAGCAACTTCGGCTACACCCTCCTGTGGGCCGCGATCATCGGCTGCCTGGTCAAGATCTCCCTGGCCGAGGCGGCGGGCCGCTGGCACCTGTCCACGGGCCGCACCCTGTTCGACGGCTGGGCCAGCCTCGGCCGCTGGACCACGTGGTTCTTCGCGTTCTACGTCGTGGTCTGGGGCTTCGTCTACGGCGCGGCGGCGATGTCGTCGAGCGCGCTGCCGCTGCAGGCGCTGTTCCCGGACGTGATGGACCTCAAGTGGTGGGGCATCGCCTGCGGTCTGGTCGGTCTGGTCTTCGTCTGGTTCAACAAGTACGCGGTGTTCGAGAAGGTCATGACGGTCCTGGTGGGCGTCATGTTCGTGGTGACGGTGTACCTGGCGATCCGGGTCACGCCGAACATCCCCGACGCCATCGCCGGACTCCTGCCGGTGCTGCCGGACGAGAAGGACTCGATCCTCAACACCCTGGGCCTGATCGGCGGCGTCGGCGGCACCATCACGCTCGCCGCGTACGGCTACTGGGTCAACGCCAAGGGCTGGACCGACACCGGCTGGATGAAGGTCATGCGGCTGGACAACCGCGTCGCCTACGCCACCACCGGCATCTTCGTCATCGCCATGCTGTTCGTCGGCGCGGAGCTGCTGCACTCGGCGAACGTCGCGATCGCGAGCGGCGACAAGGGCCTCGTCCAGCTGGGCGACATCCTGGAGGACGAGTACGGCCCGGCGACGGCGAAGTTCTTCCTGATCGGCTTCTTCGCCACGTCCTTCACCTCGCTGATCGGCGTCTGGCACGGCGTGAGCCTGATGTTCGCCGACTTCGTGTCCCGGCTGTCGGGCACGGGCCGGGCCAAGGGCGAGGAGGTCGCCTCGGGGACCCGCGAGCGCTCCTGGCCCTTCCGCGCCTACCTGCTCTGGCTGACCTTCCCGCCGATGATCCTGCTCTTCGAGGGCCAGCCCTTCCGCCTGATCATCATCTACGGCGTCCTCGGCGCGGCCTTCCTGCCGTTCCTGGCCGGCACCCTGATCTGGCTCCTCAACTCCTCCCGCACGCCCCGCGAGTGGCGCAACGGCCCCCTCAGCAACGCGATGCTCGCCATCGCCGGTCTGCTGTTCCTGATCCTGTGCGTGAAGCAGATCTGGGACCAGCCGTGGGGGGAGTTCTTCTAGGAGGGGGGAAGCGCAGCACCGACGGCAATGCGCTTCCCGCAGCCGGCCTGGGTGCTTGGCCGTTACCGTCCGACGGGGTGAGTCCGGCCGCCCCTACGGCAGCCCGTGCACATGCGGCCCCACCGCGTCGGACCACGCGTTGCCCGCCGTCGCGTCCCAGTTGGTCGACCAGGTCATCGCACCGCGCAGGTCGGGGTACGTCCGGGGCGGCTTGAAGGTGCCGCAGCCGGTGGCCTTGGCGAGGCAGTCCAGGGCGTTGTTCACCACGGCCGGTGAGACGTAGCCGCTGCCCGCCCCGCGCGTCGAGGCCGGCAGGCCCAGGCCCACCTGGGACGGAGCGAGGCCGTTCTCCAGCTGGATGCAGGCCAGGGCCGTCAGGAAGTCGACCGAGCCCTGGCTGTAGACCTTGCCGTCGCAGCCGAGCATGGAACCGCTGTTGTAGTACTGCATGTTGACGACCGTGAGGATGTCCTTCACGTTCAGCGCGGTCCGGAAGTACCCGTTGGACGTGGACTGCATGTCGATCGTCTGCGGAGCCATCGTCAGGACGAGCGAGGGGCCCGCCTTCGCCGACAGGGCGCGCAGCGCCTGCGTCATGTACGTCGCGTTCAGACCGTTCTCCAGGTCGATGTCGACGCCGTCGAAGCCGTAGGTCCGCATCACGGAGTACACGCTGTTCGCGAAGTTCGTGGCCGATGCGGCGTCGTTGACCGACACCGTGCCGCGCTCGCCGCCGACCGAGATGATGACCTTCTTGCCCGCGGCCTGCTTCGCCCTCACGTCCGCCTTGAACTGGTCGACCGTGTAGCCGTTCAGACCGGCCGAGTCCAGCGTGAACGACACCGCCCCGGGCGTGCCCGTCGCGTCCGCGAAGGCCACCGCGATGATGTCGTACGCGGCGGGGACGTCCGCGATGCGCTGAACCGTCGCGCCGTTGTCGAAGTTCTGCCAGTAGCCGGTCACCGCGTGCTTGGGCAGCGCCGGGCCCGGCCCGCTCGGCTTGTTCGTGGTGCCCGTCACCGCCGCCGACTTCGGCGACTCACCGGCCCCGTTCGTCGCGGTGACCTGGAAGGAGTACGACGTCGAGGCCGCGAGCCCGGTCACCGTCGCCGAGGTGCCGGAGACCGCCGTCACCTTCGTGCCGTCGCGGTAGACGGTGTACCCCGTCGCTCCCGACACCGTGTTCCAGGCGAGGGAGACCGAGTCGGACGTCGTGCCGGAGACGTTCAGGCCGCTCGGCGCGGACGGGATCGTCGGGCCCGGGTCCGTGCCCCCGCCGCCGTCGGGGCCGAAGACCGACACGTCGTCCGCGTAGTACGCCGCCTGCCCGTACCAGCCGTGCGTGTACACCGTCACCGAGGTCGTCGAGGAGCCCGTCCTGAAGGTGGTCGACAGCTGCTTCCAGGACGAGGAGTCGGGCGTCCAGGTGGACACGTCCGTCGTGCCCGTGCCCGTCACGCCCAGGTAGGCGTACCCGCCCCGGACCCAGGCGCCCAGCGTGTACGTCGAGTCGGGCTTCACCCGTACCGTCTGGGCGCACCGGGCGTTGTCCTGTCCCGACGGGGTCGCCCGCAGCGCGGCCGTGCCGGTGCGCACCGGGGAGGAGACCGTCGTACCGCTGCCCGCCGAGCAGGTCCAGTCGCTCAGGCCCGACTCGAAGCCGGCGTTCCTGGCGTTGTTGACGTCGGCGGCGTTCGCCTGGCCGACGGTCGTGACAGTGAGGGCCAGGGCAGCCGTGACGGCACCCGACCACAGCCGCAGGGATCGTCTGTGTCTGGACATGACAAGAAAATGGTCCAGACCAACCATGCTGTCAAGAGGTCCAGACCAACCTGTCGAGCAGCAGTCCCGCCGCGCATCCCGCCAGCGGTACGCCCGTCGACATCCAGAAGGTGAGCACGAGCAGCACGATGCCGGAGCGCCGTGGACCAACTGCCCTGTCACCGCTGGGCCCGCTGGGCCCCTCGCCGGGACCGCCCGAACCCGCTGCGGTGACCGACAAGATGCTCAACCTGCCCCGTTTTGACGCAACTTGTGCAACGACAGTTGCTGCTCAGGTACACAAACGCTGTTCTCCGGTCACAGAGCCGTGGATACAGTGCTGAGGTAGTCACGCAGTGAAGTCGACACGGTGCGCCGGAGTGACATCCGGCGTTCCGACGGGCATGGGGAAAACGGGGAGCTGCGCGTGCCAACTGCCATTGCCGTGACCAGCGCCGACATGGCGCTGCCGCCACAGGACGAACGCACCCTGCCCGCCGTCGTGCTGCGGGACGTCGATCGACGCCCCCTGGAGCAGGCGCTGGCCGAGATGCAGGCCCTGGTCGAGCACCACGGCCATGTGATCGTGGTCTGCTCACAGGCCGCGCCCACCGCGGTGCAGCGACGGCTGCACACCCTGCGCTCCCTCATGGAGAGCGACCGGATCGCCCTGTTCCGGCCGGACCTCCCGCCCCTCGGACTGGCCGTCCTGACCCGCCAGTTACGGCAGCTCGCCTCCTGCGACATCAGCCCCGGCGTGCTCGCCTCGGCCGGCCGGCTGCTCGTCCACTACATCCACGCCGGCGCGCTGCTGGGCTCCGTCGCCCGCCTCGACCGCGTCCCCGTCGGCCTCAAGTCGCACGCCAAGTCCTGGATGCCCGGCAGCCAGTTCGGCGTCCTCGCCCATCCCGAGCCGCACCTGGTCCGGATCACCCCCGAGGCCCAGCTCCCCGGCCCCGAGTTCGGCACCTGGATGCTGGTCGCCAAGGGGCAGCTCCAGTCCGACTGGGTCACGGGCACCCTCGCCCCCTCCTGGAAGGTGCAGGGGCTGCGCGAGACCCCGCTCCCGGCCGAGTCGCCCGGCTGGTGGGGCACCGGCAGGCTCATCGAGTTCTGCAGCTACCTGCCCGACCTGTCCGTCCTCTACCAGCTGGTCACCTCCGTCCGGCGCAGCCAGTGCCACTGGTGCGGCATCGACGTCATCGGCGACCGCTGCGTGTTCTGTTCGGCCATGCCGCCGGTCCACGACAGCCCGCCCCGCAAGCAGCTCGAGAACCGAACGGCCGTCGGGTGAGGCCTGACACCGCTCGTCAGCACTGTTCCGATCCCGCTCGACCGATATCCCCAACGAGGTTGTACGGTTCATGAACTCCCGTCAGCGCCGCGGCGTGATTCTCCTGCTCCTGTCGGTCGTCTGCGCCCTCGGCGCCTTCGCCGGCGTGCTCTCCGTCATCAGCGACGTGAAGTCGAAGGTCGGCCCCGAGGTCACCGCCTACCGGCTGAAATCCGACGTGCCGCCCTACACCACCCTCAGTACGGGCCAGTTCGAGAAGATCAAGATGCCCGAACGGTGGCTGTCCGACAACGCGGTCACCGATCTGCGGGAGATCCAGGGCAAGATCGCCGTGACCACGCTGGAAGCGGGGTCCCTGCTCCAGACCGACATGATCGTCCGCCAGCCGGCCCTCCAGCCCGGCCAGCAGGAGGTCGCCATCATGATCGACGCGGCCACCGGCGTGGCCGGCAAGATCACGCCCGGCGCCTCGGTCAACGTCTACGCCACCTTCGAGGGCGCGCGCGAGGGCGACCCCGACCAGTCGAAGATCATCATCACCAACGCCAAGGTTCTCGACGTCGGCGAACTGACCGCGCTGAAGCCCGACGAGGGCAACCGCACCCAGCAGCCCACCGACGCCGTCCCCATCACGTTCGCGCTGTCCGCCCTCGACGCCCAGCGCATCACCTACGCCGAGTCGTTCGCCAAGCGGGTCCGGCTCGCCCTCGTCGCGCCCGGCAGCGACACCACCGTCCCCGAGCGGGAGCGGACGTACGAACTCGCGAAGGACAAGTGAGAGGCTGCCATGCCCACGAGGATCCTCCCGGCAGTCGGTGACGCGGACGCGGTCCGGTCCGTCACGACACTGCTCAGCCAGCTCCCGGACGCCGAGCCCGTCGCCCCCGTGGTCGACTCCACCCAGCTCATCGACACCCTGGCCCGGCTGGCCGCCGAGTCGGTCGACGAGTTGCCGGAGGTCGTGATCGTCCACGAGCGGATCGGCCCGGTCCCCGCGCTGGAACTGATCCGCGAAGTGGCCCTGCGCTTCCCGGCGGTCGGCGTCATCCTCGTCACCTCCGACGCGAGCCCCGGCCTCTTCCAGGCCGCCATGGACTACGGTGCCCGCGGCCTGGTCGCCCTGCCCCTCAGCTACGAGGAACTCGCCAGCCGCGTCCAGGCGGTCGCCCAGTGGTCCGTCGGCGTACGGCGGCACCTGGGCGCCGGCGGCGACGTCTTCACCGGCGTCGGCGGCACCGTCATCACGGTCAGCGGCGCGAAGGGCGGCGCCGGAGCCACCCTGACGGCGATCCAGCTGGCCCTGGCCGCCCAGGCCTCCGGCCGCAGCACCGCCCTGGTCGACATGGACCTCCAGACCGGCGACATCGCCTCCTACCTGGACGTCCAGTTCCGCCGCTCCGTCGTCGACCTGGCCGCCATCACGGACATCTCCCCGCGCGTCCTCGCCGACGCGGTCTTCCGGCACGACACCGGCCTCGCCCTGCTGCTCGCCCCCGCCGAAGGGGAACGCGGCGAGGACGTCACCGACCGCGCCGCCCGGCAGATCGTCAGCGCCCTGCGCTCCCGCTACGAGGTCGTCGTCATCGACTGCGGCGCCCAGCTCGGCGGCGCGGGGGCGGCGGCCGTGGAGATGGCCGACCGGGCCCTGCTGGTCACCACCCCCGACGTGGTCGCCGTACGGGGCGCCAAACGGGCCGTGCGGATGTGGGACCGGTTGCAGATCCGCAAGGCCGAAGAGACGACCGTCGTCGTCAACCGGCACAGCCGCGCCACGGAGATCCAGCCGCCCCTCATCCAGAAGATCACCGGCACGGCCGTCGCGGCCACCGTGGTTCCCGCCAACTTCAAGGAACTGCAGAGCGTCGTGGACGCGGGCCGCATCCACGAACTGGAGAACAAGAGCTCGGTGAAGCAGGCCCTGTGGGGCCTGGCGGGCGAACTGGGCCTGGTCAAGGCACCCGACGGTGCCCAGAAGGGGGGCCGGGGGTCGGTGAGCTTTCGGCGGCGGAGGGAGGGATGAACATGCCCTTGGGAGAGCGGGACCGGGGCCAGGTCACCATCGAGTTCCTCGGCATGACACCGACCATCATCGTGACGCTGATCGCGCTGTGGCAGGTCGTCCTCGTCGGCTACACCTTCACGCTCGCGGGCAACGCCGCGGACGAGGCGGTACGGCAGGCGACGGCGGCGGAGCCGGGGGCGCGGCAGGCCGCGTGCGAGGCGGCCGGGCTCAAGCACCTGTCGGACGCGTGGCGCTCCGGCGCCAGTGTGACCTGCGGCGGCTCGGGCTCCGGCTACATCACGGCCGACGTGCGCATGGAGGTCCCGATCCTCTTCCCGGGCACGTTGTCCGTCCCGTTCCCGGTCCGGGGACATGCCGGCGCGGTCGAGGAGGCGGACTGAGATGCCCCGTATCCGCAAGGGCCGTGACCGTGGCCAGGTCGCCATCGAGTACATCGGCTTCCTGCCGATCCTGCTGATCGTCGCCCTGGGGGCCGTGCAGCTCGGCCTGATCGCCTACACGGCCCAGCAGGCCGGCACGGCGGCCAGGGCCGGGGCGCGCAGTGCGTCGCTGGAGGGGCCGCACGAGGCGGACTGCCGGGCAGCGGTGAGCAGTTGGCTCGCTGACCAGACGAGCTGCCCGGCCTCCTTCGGCGCGGACGAGGTGACCGTGACGGCCACCGTGCAGATCCCGTCCCTCGTGCCGGGATGGACGTTCGACCCAGCGGTCAAGACCGCCACGATGCCGCGCGACCACTGAACGGAGCACCGCACTCATGAGCCTGCGAGCACGCATCAACACCCCCGAGGAGAACGGCAACCGGGGCGAGGACGGCCACATGGTCGCCTCCTACCGGGCCAAGCTCCTGGAGGAGATCGACCTCGCGGAGATGAGTTCGCTGGCCGCCGCCGAGCGCAGGGCCCGGCTGGAGCGGGTGCTCGGGCACATCATCAGCCGCGAGGGCCCGGTCCTGTCGACGGTGGAGCGCTCGCAGCTGATCCGCAGGGTGGTCGACGAGGCGCTGGGCCTGGGCATCCTGGAGCCGCTCCTGGAGGACGCGTCCATCACCGAGATCATGGTCAACGGCCCCGACGCGATCTTCGTGGAGCGCGGCGGCCGCGTCGAGCAACTGCCGTTGCGCTTCGCCTCCAACGACCAGCTGATGCAGACCATCGAGCGGATCGTCTCCACGGTCAACCGCCGCGTGGACGAGTCCAACCCGATGGTCGACGCCCGCCTCCCCTCCGGTGAGCGCGTCAACGTCATCATCCCGCCGCTGTCCCTGACGGGCGCCACCCTCACCATCCGCCGCTTCCCGCGCTCCTTCACGCTCCAGGAGCTGATCGGCCTCGGCTCGCTCGACGAGCACATGCTCTACCTGCTGGCGGGCCTGGTGCAGGCGAAGTTCAACATCATCGTCTCGGGTGCGACGGGCACCGGAAAGACGACCCTGCTGAACGCCCTGTCGGGACTCATCCCCGAGGGCGAACGCATCATCACCATCGAGGACTCCGCCGAACTCCAGCTCCAGCAGCCGCACGTGATCCGCCTGGAGTCACGCCCGCCGAACGTCGAGGGCAAGGGCCAGGTGACCATCCGCGACCTCGTGCGCAACTCCCTGCGCATGCGCCCCGACCGGATCGTCGTCGGTGAGGTCCGCGGCGGCGAGTCCCTCGACATGCTCCAGGCGATGTCCACGGGCCACGACGGCTCACTGGCCACAGTCCACGCCAACAGCGCCGAGGACGCGCTGATGCGGCTGCAGACCCTGGCGTCCATGTCGGACGTGGAGATCCCCTTCGTGGCGCTGCACGACCAGATCAACAGCGCGGTCGACGTCATCGTGCAGCTGACCCGGTTCGCGGACGGCGCCCGCCGCATCACCGAGGTCGCGCTGATGGACAGCCACGGCAGCGACCCGTACCGGCTCGTCACCGTCGCCCGCTTCAACGCGCAGCCCATGACCTCCGACGGCCGTATCCACGGCGCCTTCGAGTACTTCCCGCTACCGCGCCGCACCGCCGACCGCCTCTACATGGCGAGCCAGCCCCTCCCGCAGGCGTTCGGCATCGCCCGGTCCGCGGACCAGCTAGCCACCCGAGAAGCCAGGTAGGACCGACCGATGGAACTGCAATCGCTCATCACGCTCACCACCGGCATCACTCTGCTGACCTGCGTCCTCGTGGTCGTCGGCCTGCACTCCTACGCCATGGGCAAGGCGCAGCGCCAGGCCCTGGTCGACCGCCTGTCCGCCACCGGCCAGATCCCGGTCGGCGGCCGGCGCCGCAACTTCCGGGGCATCGACCGCCGTCTGCGGCGCACCAGGCTCGGCAAGAAGCTGGAACTGCGTCTGGCGGCGACCGGCCTGGACATCACCCCGGGTGAGTTCTTCGTCTACATGCTCGCCACGGTCGCGGGCCTGTGGCTGATCGGCCAGGCGGCCCTGGCCCCGTTCTTCGGCCCGCTGGCGGGCCTGCTCGGCATCGGGGTGGCGGTCCAGTTCCTCAACTGGCAGCGCCAGAAACGCATCGAGAAGTTCATCAACCAGCTCCCCGAGATGGCCCGGATCCTCGCCAACGCCACCCAGGCCGGCCTCGCGCTGCGCACGGCGATCGGCATGGCGGCGGAGGAGATGGAGGCCCCGGCGGGTGAGGAACTGGGCAAGGTCTCCAACCAGTTGGCGGTCGGCGCCTCGATGGACGACGCGCTGGGCGAACTGGCGGACCGCCTCCCCTCCCGCGAACTGGTCGTCCTCGTCACCACGCTGGTCCTGTCGAACCGGGCCGGCGGCCAGGTGGTGAGCGCCCTGCGCAACCTGACGGAGACGCTGGAGGAACGCAAGGAGACCCGGCGCGAGGTCCGCACCCAGCTCTCCCAGGTCAACATGACGTCGTACGCGGTCCCGGTCCTCGGCGTGGGTTCGCTCTTCCTCATGAACGGGGTGAAGGACGGCGCCCTGGACCGCATGACCGGCTCCTCCTTCGGCCAGGCGGCGGTCATCATCGCGTTCTCGCTCTACGCCGTCGGCTTCGTCCTCATCCGCCGCCTGTCCCGCATCGACGTCTGAGAGCCCGGAGGCAACCATGGGACTGCTTCTCGCCCTGCTGATGGGCCTCAGCGTCTGGGGCGTCTTCGCCGGCATCCGCATGTACCGCGCGGAGGCCAAACTGCCCGGCGACCTCGCCCTGGCCCTGGAGGTCGGCTCCACCCGCACCGGCGCGGTCGACTCGCTGATCGACCGCATGGGCATGCGCTACGCGCCCGCCGTCCTGCGCCTGATGGGCCCCAAGCAGGTGGCGAAGTACCGCCGCAAGATCGACCTCGCGGGCAACCCCGGCGGTCTGACGATCGACAGGTACGCGGCACGGCGGGCGGTCTACGGCTTCCTGGGGGCCGTGGGCTTCCTGGTCTTCCTCATGCGGGGCCAACTGCTGGTCGCCCTGATCCTGCTGGCCTTCGGCGCGTTCTGGACGGAGGTCGGCATCTGGTCGGCGATCCGCATCCGCAAGGACGTCATCGAACGGACCCTGCCGGACTTCCTGGACGTCCTCGCGGTCGTGGTGAGCGCGGGCCTCGGCTTCCGCCAGGCGCTGGACCGGGTCGCGTCCCGCTACGAGGGCCCCTGGGCCGACGAACTGCGCATCACTCTGCGCCAGATGGACCTCGGCATGAGCCGCCGCCAGGCCTTCGCGGAACTACGCCGCCGCAACGACTCCGAGCAGGTGGCGATGTTCGTGACGGCGTTGCAGCAGGGCGAGGAACTGGGCGCGCCGATCGTCGACACGCTGGTGTCCCTCGCCAAGGACATGCGCCGTACGGACGCGCAGAACGCCCGCCGCAAGGCCGCCCGGGCCGTCCCCAAGGCCACGATGATGATCACGACCTTCATGGTCCCGGCCACGATGCTCCTGCTCGGCGCGGGCCTGATCCTCGGCTCGGGCACGGACTTCGGCTCGGTGACGGGGAAGTAGGGGAGGGGCGACGCATGTCGATGACAGGGGAGCGGACGGGGCTGCTGGGGCGTCGCCGCCGCCGGGCCGAACGGACGCCGGAGATCACGACGCCCCCGGCGGGGACGGTCCTGCCGGCGCATGTCCGCACGGGCGCGCCGGACGTACCGGTGACGTCGGTGACGCCTGCCTTGCCGCCGGGGTGGGAAGCGGCCGGGGGACGTGTCGGCGGGGAGCCGACCCTGCGGGTCAAGGGGGCTGGGCGCCGGGAGGCGGGGGCGCCCCTGGGGGCTGCGGCGGATGCCCTGGGACGGGGGCCGCTGCCGACGGCACGTGGTGGTCCGGAGGGGCCGGCGAACGGCCGGACCGCCGCCGACGGGGCTGCGCCCGAACAGGGGATGCCGGTGGGGGCGCCTGAACAGGGGAGACCCGTGGGGGCGCCCGGACAAGGGATGCCCGTGGGGGCGCCCGGACAAGGGAAGCCCGTGGGGGTGCCCGAACAGGGGAAGCCCGTAGGAGCTTCCGCACCAGGGTTGCCCGTAGGAGCTCCCGCACCGGGGCTGCCCGCACCCGACGACGACGGCCGTACGAGCGGCGCGAGCGGGAGCCCCGTCCCGGCCGAAGGCCGGGCGAACGGCACGCCCTCCAGCCCCGCGATCGACATCCAGGTCAACGCCCTGCAGGCCATGTGCCGCCAGGTCTTCGGATTCCGGCTGGCCATGATCGCCCTGGCCACGCCCACCGCCCTCGTCAACGCGAACGACGGCCTCCCCACCCGCCTCGTCGGCGCGGCCGTGGTCGTCACGTTCATGACCTCCTACGTCCTCTTCAGGGACTGGGAACGCTTCGGCCCCCTCCTCCTCCGCCACCCCACCCTCCTCGCCGCGGACACCGTCTTCGGAGCCCTGCTCCTCATCGCCGCCGGCCCCGACAGCACCCTCGCCTACGTCAGCGTCTGCACCCCCCTCCTGGCAGGCCTGGTCTACGGCTGGCGCGGCGCGGCGGTCTTCGCCTCCCTCCAGGCCCTCCTCCTGCTCCTCATCCACGCGGCGCAGGAGAACCCGGCCCCCGGCATCACCGAGTCCGCCCTGCTGCCCGGCCTCTGCGTCATCGCCGGAGCCGTGGGCTCCAGCCTGCGCAACCTCATGCTCCGCTTCGGCGCGGCCACCCAGGCCCTCACGACCGTCCAGGCCCGTCTCGCCGTGACGGAGGCGGTCAGTGCCGAACGTGCCCGCCTGGCACGCGAGATGCACGACTCCGTCGCCAAGACCCTGCACGGCGTGGCCCTGGCGGCCGACGGCCTGACCGGCTCGGCCGGCGCCGAGCGGATGGATCCGGCCCTGGTGAGACAGCAGGCCGCACTGGTCGCCCGTTCGGCCCGCCGGGCCGCCGCCGAGTCCCGCGAACTCCTGGCCGACCTGCGCCGCGAATCGGACCCCGACCAGGCCACGGACGTCCTTGTCGAACTGGCGGCCCGCACGCGCGACTTCAGCACCCGCACCGGCCTCCCGGCGGTCTACCGCCCCACCGGCGCCCACGCGGTCCCGCCCGTCCCACCGGCGGTCGCCCGCCAGCTCCTCACCATCGCCTCGGAAGCCATGGAGAACGCCCACCGCCACGCCCGTCCCACCCGCGTCGACGTCAGCGCCGGCGTCCACGGCGACCTGCTCCGCATCAGCGTCTACGACGACGGACGTGGCCTCCCACCCGGTACCAACCTCGAACAACTGCGCCGCGCGGGCCACTTCGGCCTGGTAGGCATGGTCGAACGCGCCGCCTCGGTCGGCGCCCGCATCCGCATAGGCCGCGGCGGCCACCCCCAGGGCACGGAGGTCCGCCTGGAACTCCCCCTGGCCGCCCTGACCACCCCCACCGCATGACCCCACGACCCGAGAGGAGGCCCCTGATGCCGGACCAGACACCCCACTCCACCGGCGCTCCGCAGCCGCCACCGCACCACCCGTTCGCCGACCTTCCGCTGCCGACGCCGGCACAACCGGCCCGTCGTCTGCGGGTCGTCGTGGCGGACGACAACCCCGTGGTCCGCGCCGGCCTCACCGCCCTGCTCTCCGGCCGCGCGGACATCGAGGTCGTGGCGGAGGCCGCCGGCGGCCGCCAGGCCTACGAGGCCGCCCACCAGCACCGCCCGGACGTGGTCCTCCTCGACGTCCGCATGCCCGGCGTGGACGGCATCTCGGCTCTCCCGTACCTGGTGCAGATCGCCCCGGTGGTGATGCTGACCTACAGCAGGGAGTCGGAGATCGTCCAGGAGGCCCTGCGCCGGGGAGCGGGCGGCTACCTGGTCCACGGCGAGTTCACGGCCGACCAGCTGGTCGATGCCGTACGCGACATCAGGCAGGGCCGGGCCCACTTCACCCCCACAGCGGCGGGTGCGCTGCTGGCCCAACTCCGCGAGGGCGGGGCCTCGGCGCCACCCCTGCCGGAGGGGCTGGGCCAGTCATCGAGTGCGACTGCATACGGAATTTCCGCCTCCGCACAGTCGCATACGCAGACTCAACAACCTTATTCACCAGGCCATTTCAACCCGCCGCCTGCCTCACCCCCACCTACTTCTCCAGAAAAGCTTTCGCAAGTGCAACCACATGTGGGACAGTCTTCGTCTGGGTGGACGAGTGGCCGGCCGGCCACTCCCGACAGGTCGCGGTTCCAACTGAGCACGAGGGAGGCGGAGATCATGGACCTCATCGCGTCCGGCATGAACAACCAGCAGATCGCCGCCACGTGCTTCATCAGCGAGAAGACCGTCAAGAACCACATCAACCGCATCTTCGCCAAGCTCCACAGCACCAGCCGCTCCGAGGCCGCCGCGAAGTGGATCGGCACGGCGCCGGACGCACACCGGGGACTGGGGTGATCTCTGGTGACACCATGGGGGAACAACCGGTTGGGTCCGAGCGATTGGGCCCGGAATTGGGCCCAGGGGCCCTCTGACGGACAGGTCGTCTCGCCGTACGTTCCTCGTGTCGAAAGCGACACAGCCGAACCCGGAGGGGAACACCATGAGCGACCTGATGCTGAAGACCGCCGTCGCGACCAAGGTCCGCGTGAACGGCTGGAAGAACACGACGGTCGAGGCGATGCAGCGCCGCGCCGGCGACAAGGGGCAGACGGCGGTCGAGTACCTGGGCATCATCGCGGTGGTGGTGGCGATCGTGCTGGCGATCACGGGTACGAACATCGGGCAGACGATTCTTGGAAAGATTCAGGCGCAGATCGCCAAGGTCGCTCCTTGACGCGACCTCGCCGGTACGGCGACGCAGGGCAGGCTTTCCCCATCTACATCACGGTGGTGGGGGGCCTGCTCTTTCTCGCGTTCGCGTACTTCGCGGTCGGCCAGGCCGCGGCGAACAGGAACGGCGCCCAGACAGCCGCCGACGCGGCGGCTCTCGCGGCAGCGCAGGACAGGCGCGACCAACTCGCCGACGCGTGGGTGAAGGACGTACTGGACCCGAACAAGTGGCGCGCGATCTTCGAGGGCACCGCCGAAGGCCTCAGCCCGTCGTGCTGGCGCGCGAATCAGCTCGCCGAGCAGAACGACGCCCGAGTGAACCATTGCGGTCCCGAGGGTCTATTGGGTTTCACGGTCGAGGTCGAGACCAACAAGTCCGTCGGTGAGTCCGTCGTTCCCGGAACGGCGGCCCGGAAGTCCGACGCGACCGCCACCGCCGTGATCGAGCCTCGTTGCGACTTCGACCCCCCTGCCGGGGACGCCGGTCCTGACGTCCTGCCGAAGCTCACATGCGAGGACGACGTGGTCTGGGAGCTGGACCCGGACGATCTCGATGTTCTGCCGGAACCCGAGGACCTCTTCGACGTTCACCTGGCCGACCCACTAGCGAACGACGAGTGATGAAGGAAGCAGAGAGATGAGCATTCGGTTCACTGCGAACGCCCGCAGGGGAATGGTCGCGCTGACCGTTGCGGCCGGACTGGCCCTCGGCGCGGCCGGCTGCGGCGGCGGTGGTGACAACGATGACAAGTCGACCCCGTCGGCGTCCGCCTCCAAGGACAGTGGATCCAAGCCGAGTGCTCAGGAGGGGCAGTCGGAGACACCGCTGGCGGAACTGAAGGGGACCGACGGGCTGCTCCTGCAGATCACATCCGCCGCGAGGGACTCGGGCGGCTTCCTCACCGTGAACGGCATCGTCAAGAACGACGGGGACAAGTCCGTGGTGGTTCCCCCCCAGACGAGCGGTGACGAGACGGAAGTCATCAAGCATGGTCCTTCACTGGGCGGTGCCACGATCGTGGATGCCAAGGGGAAGAAGCGCTACTACACGCTGCGCGACACGGAAGGACGGCCACTGACGACCACCGGGCTCGGGAACCTCGAGGCGGGGCAGACCCTGCCGGTCTTCATGCAGTTCCCCGCACCGCCGGCGAGCACGACCGAGGTCGATGTGCAGGTCCCGACCTTCTCCAGCGGCACCATCAAGATCTCCGGGTGAGGCCGGCCATGAAGACCCGCACGCGCACCCGAACGGCGACTCCACGCCTCGCCCTGGTCCTGACCGCCGCCGGCCTCATGGTCGCCACGAACATCTACGGCGCCGTCTCGGCCCACGCCGACGAAACCCCCGGCGTCCCCCCTGGCACCGAGGCCTCCGCCTCCGCCCCCGTCGAGGTCGACCCCGCCGACCCCGACCTCAAGCTCCCCGAAGGCGCCACCCTCGCCGAACCCAAGGTCCTCGACATCAAGCAGGTCGTCGAAGACCAAAGCGGCGACGAACGCCGCGAAGACACCAACGCCGACGTCAAGTTCGCCCTCCAGGCCGAAGTCCTCTTCGGCAAGGACAGCGCGAAACTCAGCGGCGAGGCGAAGGCCCGGATCTCCGCGATCGCCGAGGAGATCAAGACGCAGAACGCGACGAAGATCCGCGTCTTCGGCTTCACGGACAACCTCGGCTCCTCCGCCCACGGCGACGTCCTGTCCAGGAAGCGAGCCGACGCCGTACAGAACGTCCTCGACCAGGAACTGACCGACTCCAACGTCACCTACGAGGTCCGCGGCTACGGCGAGCAGTACCCCATCGCCGACAACTCCACGGAAACCGGCCGCAAGAAGAACCGCCGGGTCGAGGTCTCCTTCCCTCGCTCGGAGAGTTGAGCCACCGAAAGTGGGCCCAGCGTTGGGGCCACGGGCCCATGTGTGAGTGATCGACGTTCCTTAGCCTCGGCTCGATGTCCGTGTTGAACGGCCGTTGATCGAGCTGAGCTGAGGTCGCGCATGTCCCCTGCCGGTGACCCGATACCCCCGAGCGGGATGTGGGGTGCACAGAACAGCCCGTCCTGGAACCGGCATTCGCCGCTGCCGAGGGAGCTGGGCTGGGCGCAGGTACTGCTGTGGGTGCAGTTCGCGCTGACGGTGCTGTACCTGGTCACCGTGCTGTCGGTGGTGACGTACTACTCCGGGGAGATCTTCGGGATCCTGGTGTACGACTCGCTGCCCAGCGTGGCCGGGGTCTACCTGGCCCGGCGCCTGTGGCGGGGCGGGGTGTGGACGAGCCGCGCACTGATCGCCGTACAGGCGTGGATCGTGTGGCTGTCGCTCGGCACGCTGTTGCACGGTGATCTGCGGGGCTTCACGCAGGCGGCGATGCCGGTTGCGGTCATCGTGCTGTTGCGCCGGGCCCGGTCGCGAGAGTGGTTCGAGATCCCTCCCCAGGACAGGGAGGAGCGCCGGGCATTCAGCCTGGCCAGGATGATCCGCTGGCGGCAGGACGAGGGCCAGACCGCGGTGGAGTACGCGGGGCTCATCGCGGTGGTCGCGGCGATCATCGTCGCGCTGTCGGTGGGCGGCCTCGGCGGGCGTATAGCCGACGGCATCCAGTCGGCGGTCTGCTCGGTGACGGGCGCGGCCTGCCCCGCTCCGCAGGGCGATGGCACGGAGACGGGTGCGGCCGGGGACGACAACGACGGTGCGCAGCAAGACGGTTCGGACACAGGCGCCGGCACCGACGGCGGCAACGGCGCGGCCCCGGACGGCGGCCAGAAAGCGGACGGCGGCGCGGGGGCGGATGGCGCTGGGGGCGCGAACGGCGAGACAGGCGCGGAAGGCGACTCGGGCACCCAGGCCGGTTCCGGTGGCCAGGAAGGCACGACCGCCGACGGTGCTACGGGCGGCAACAACAGCGACGGTGGCCCGGCGTGGTCGACCCGGATCATCACCTATGAGGGCGCGGGGACGAACGACACAGTCCCACTCGCTCCGGGCCCGTTCGACGAGAGGTCGCTCTGGGACGACGTACATGACCAGGAACGCCACGACAGGACGTTCATGGACCATGTCCGGGGCTTCTTCGTGGCCCCGACCAAGAGCTTCCTGGCCAGCACCATGGACGTCGTCAGCGACCCCGTCGGCTCGATCAAGGACAGCTGGAACGGCCTGAAGGGCTACACCACGAACTGGTGGGGCGACAAGGCCGACGAGCTGGGCGAGGAGTGGGACAAGGGGAACTACGTCTCCTCCGTATGGGGCTGGGTCAACTCCCCCGAGGACTTCGTGTCCGACCTTGCGACCGACACGTTCGTCGACAAGGAGAACTGGGAGAAGGGCAACTACGGCGCCTCCATCGGCAACACCGTTGTCGGCGTCATCGGCATCTTCAGCCCGAAGACCATCACGAAGTTCACCAAGTTCGAGAAGCTGGCCGAGGTCGGTGAATCCCTCGACAAGGCGGCGGACGCGGCGGAGAAGGCCCGCAAGGCTGCCAAGGCGGGCGATGCCGAGGGCGCTCGGAAGGCGGCGAAGGACGCCGACGAGGCGGCGGACGCGGCCGAGAAGAAGGCCCGTGAGTCGGGCTGCACCATCGCGGCGCCAACCCGTCGGAACCCGTACGGCGGCAACCCACCCGGGACCACCCCTGGCCTCCTCACCGGCTCCTCCGGCACGGGCACCACGGTCATCGCCGCCGGTCCGCCCGACTCCTCGTACGTCATCCTCGCCGAGGGCGGCTGCGACGAGGAGGCCAAGGAACAGGCGAAGGAGGCCCGCGAGCAAGCGGACGAGGCGGACAAGGCCGCTGACGAGGCGGAGAACAAGGCCAGCAAAAAGCCGACCACCGAGTGGCAGGCCACAGACGATGTTCCCGGTCCGGCGGCTGGGAAGAAGCTGAGGTTCCCCAACAAGCGGCACACCGTGGGAGGAGCGGGCAGCGGTCAGGTCAAGGAACGCAACACGGTCATCCTCCGAGGTAACGAGGATCTGGTCCGCGCGGACATCGAGGCAATAGCGAAGGGGCGTGCCAAGCTGCTGCCGGACAAGAACACGTACGAGATCAACGGACGGGCGTATCGAGTCGAGGACACCGGGACCGTCTTTCCGGTCTCTGGCCCTGGCTTGGTCGACATGGACCGCATTGAATACGCTGCTCTGAAGGAGATCGTGCGGAATAAGGGTGATCTCAGTAAGTCGCAGCAACTGCAGCGTGATCCGAAGTTCGTCAACAATCCGGACAAGGTCGCGAAGGCCAAGCAGGTATATGACGGGACGTACAAGTGATCGCGAATCTTTTCACCGTCGCGGAGACAGAGCCGTCGCGGCTCCGCGGGGCGCTGGCTCAGTTGCTGGCCGTGACGCGCGAAGCGGTCGACGTCGCCGACACGGACGGGGACCAGGAAGCGCGTCGCTGGGACTCACCTGTTCTGTGCACGTACCGCGTGCTGCCGCCCGGTGACCTGGCGCTGGAGCTCGACATCTACGTCGAGGACGAGACGGCCGGAGCTCTCAGTGAGGCGGACTTGGCGCAAGGGCTCGCGGTCCGTACGACGACCTCGGTCCTCTACCCCTCGATGGACATCGACCTGGACTCCGCATACTGGGTCGCGGTGCCGGATGGACGCGTCGTGAGATGCCGGCTGGAGGCGATCGACTCCGATGAGGACACGAGTTACCGGGTCGACGCGGTGGAGGAGAAGGTGGCCGATCTCCCTCGCGCGAAGGTGGAGTGGCTCCCCGAAGCTCTCGAATACGAGCCCATCGGGACGCCTCTCTCCGATGCCTTCCTGGCCACGTATCCGACGGACACGACGGCGAGCGTCGAAGGGCGCGTCCACTACAGCCTGCGCGTGTGGGAAAGGCTGGTGCGCCGGTTGGAGTCCGACTGGAGCCCTTCTGGCCGGTACCGGGAAGACCTCTTCCGGCGTGATCTGGAGGCCCGGGACACTTTGGCGCGTCTCGTGCGCGAGGTCGACGACGTATACGCCGGCGGCCTGAGATCCTCTGTGACGCGATTGGACGGCATCTTCCGTGCATGCACCGAGCCCGGGAACGACGAGAAGGCCGAGCGCTGGTGGTGGTGTAGGCGTCCAAGGCATGTTCCATGGTGAGCTCGCGAGGACGAGAAGGAGCGCGGCACGCCCTTGGAGCGGAACTGCTCACTGTCCCCTCCCGACGGTTATGAACTGGTGACGCTCACACCTGCGCACCTGTACTGGCCTTAGCATCAACTCAGTGGGCGCAGACATAGATGGTGTGATCGAGACTCGCTCGGCCGACGGACACTGGGAGATGGCGGTCGACCTTCTGGACCTGCAACTGGGGCGGCGCCACGAGGCGTGGGGGTGTCTCTTCAACTTCGGCGGGACGGAGAGATTGGATCGTTCGCTCTTTGCCGACCGCGGGCTTCCGAGCGACCCCTCGGATCCGGTACGGGATACCGGAGGCGAGGACTATCAGCACAGCCACACGTATGCCACCTGGGCCGAAATCGCCGTGGTCGACTGGGACGCCCCGCTCGCCGACGAGCCTGCTTATTACTGGGCGGGCCTGTGGCGGCCTGGTGACGACGGCGAGCTCGTCCAACACGACATCGTGTGGGCCTCAGCCACGCCCGGCCTGGATGAGGCCGCGGCCGATGCTTTCGGCGAGGATGTGTACAGCCCATCGGAATGGCCGCAGGGCGGCGAGGTCCACCTGGACGGCGCCGTGTACCGCCCCGTGATTCTCACAGCGCGGATGCTCGCTCCTCCGGACCAGGCACCCTGGTCCCGAGTCTGGAATGCGATGCGGGACCTCGCCGACAAGCACGGGGACGACAACGTACGTCTGGTCGTCTGGCTCGGTTGACAACGGCTCCGGCGTGCCCCAGGGCCTGTGTGGTGTCGTGATCAATCGGCTGCTTCCAGGAGATCTCCGAGCCAGATCATCGAGGCGCGGAGTTCGAGGCCGGCGAGGTAGCTCTCGGGCGTCTTGTCGAAGCGTGTGGCGATGCCGCGCCAGTCCTTCAGCCGGTTGATCAGTCGCTCGCCGAGTTCGCGGCAACTGAGCCCGGCCGGGTGCGGGGCCGGCCCGACCGGCAGACGGACGGATGGATATCCGCGCCGCCGGAGCGGAACAGGTGAGCGTCAGGACGGGCCGGGCCCTCGACACCTGGCTGACGGGCCTGGGACGCTCCTACAGCTGACCCGCCCCCTTGGGCCCGGGAAGCCGGCGGGGCACGGACGGAGAGCGACTGGTGGACACCTACCTGCTGCCCGCTGCCATGCGCAAGCTGCCACAGCCTTGGCACGATCTGACATACCGCAGGTCTCAGGCTCTGGAGGCACTTGCCCCCACGGAGGAGAGACGTGAGCAGGCTCGGCACGTGCTGCGCGCGTGTCTGCCAGACCGACGGCAGAGTGTGCACGACTGGGACGAGGAACTACGGGACTTCTACGACGACCGCGATGATCACACCTTGGACGAGGCGGACGCCTGGTTGACCCGGACCATGCCGACCACTTCCCAGGTCACTCGGGAGCGGGTGGTGCAGGTGGTCGGAGCCTGGGCTGACATGGGGATCCCCACGGTGCCTGAGCCACCGACTGAACAGTGGGTCGACAGGGTGGCGGCGGAGTGGGCCGCCTCGGTGCGGCAGGCGCTGGCGTACGACGCCTTCGCTTTCATCGAGCGTGCAACCACCGCCGGATTGCTGAACGATGGAGAGACTGAAGACGCCGCGCTGCTAGCAGCCGCGTTCGTGCGGGTCGGCGTGGCGGTTGAGGCGGCGGTGCGCGTGCTTGTCTCGCTCGGTCGTCCGCGCGGCGAACAGGCCCTGATGGAGCTCGTACGCGACGATGAAGTCCGGGACTTCCGCCCGTATGTGCGTTCCCGGCTTCTAGGACTGGGCCGCTCGGTGTACGAGGTTCGTGCCCGGGAAGCCACCCGCGACGAGGAGCCGCTGCTGCCCGAAGGGCTGCAGGGCCTTCCGCATTCCTGGCAGAACGACTTCGGCTGGGGCGCGACCGCGCCGGACTCACACAGCCTCGCCCAGGCGCGTTCAGCACTGGAGGCATGTCTGACTGTCGAGCGGGTGCCGGATGACGCGGAGATGTGCAGTGACGCTCCGGCGGATCGAAGTGCCATCGCTGAGGTGGTGCGCGCCCTGATGCCGTACCCACGGCTGGTCACCCGCGAGCGGATGAACGACGCGTGGCGTGAGTGCCAGTCGTTGGGGTTCGAATTTCGAGGCATCGACGCCGGGGGCTTCGCCAAGGTCTGGTGCAAAAGGATCGCTGACCGGGTCACCGCAGCCGTCTTCCGCTGGCTCGCTGACCTCCCGCAAGGCGGAGGAGCGGCAGGCGACAAGGAACCGGCTGTGCTGTCGGCGACGGCCCTCTGGGCTGCGGATCTCGCCGAGCGGTCCGTCCGGTGCGGCAGCGCGGTACAGGAAGCCATCTGGTTCCTCCATCGCACGGATGACGTACCGGTCAGCCGGGAAGCCCTGGCGCGACTGGCCCTCGATCCGAGCCTGCCGATTACGACGAGGAACGCCGCGCAGGAGTGGTCGCCATGACGCCCGTTGCTTCAGAACGACCGAGTTGAGAGAGGGCAAGCAGGCGCGGCGGCACGTCGCTGCCGGGTCTTGAATCGTGGTGCCTGTCCCGCCGCAACGGGCCCGTGCCCCGCAGGAATTGGGCCTGGGGTTGGGTCCGTGGGCCCAGGTGGCCTGACATGACCCGACGTTACGCTCTGGGCCTGGATTGACGAGGGGGATCGAGGTCATCCGCAACAGCTGGACGCGGCAGCGGTTCCGCGTTCACGGGCCCACGGAACCGTGAAGCCGAGGCTGTATGACGTGCGCGTGCGGGCTCCAGGGCGGACACCGCCACGACTCGACAAACAAGCAGCCGTAGTTGTAGCCGTAGCCGCCTCCGCATCATGTCCTGGGGGCTCATTCCTACGGCCCTCCTTCCCTTGACTCATCCTCCTGCTCGGCGAGTTGAGGAGTGGCATGTCTGCGTTCGGGGGCGTTCCGGTGTCGGGGGACGGTGAATGGCCGTCGACGGGGAATGGACGGCGCCGGGAGCTGCCCGGGCCGCTGTCGGTCGCGTTGGTGCTCGTCCACACGCTGTTTGCGTTCTCGGTGCTGGGCGGGATCGGTCTGTTGTCGACGGCGGCGTCGCTGGACGCCGTGGACGGTCGGCTGCTGGGGCAGGTGGCGTTCGCGGCGGCGCCGGGCACGATCGGGTGGGTGCTCGCGCGCAGGTCGTGGTCAGGCGGCGTGTGGGTGTGGCGGGGCCTTCTCGCCCTGCAGGCATGGCTGATCGTCGCCGCTCTCGGCAACGTGGGAGATGGCTCGGGGCGGGGCTTCACGCAACTCTTCTTGCCCATCCTGATCGTCGTGTTCCTGACCCGTCGGGAGAGCCGGGAGTGGTTCCAACTGCCGGATCCGGAGCGAGCGGATCGTCGCCCGTTCTCGGTGGCGCGGATGATCCGCTGGCGCCGGGACGAGGGACAGACGGCGGTGGAGTACGCGGGGCTGGTGGCCGTGGTCGCGGCGATCATTGCCGCGCTGGTGGTCGGCGGGCTCGGGACGCAGATCTTCACCGGCATTCAGTCGGCGGTGTGCAAGGTCACCGGTACGGCGTGCCCGGCGGCGACGGGAAACGGCGGCGAGGAGGTTCAGGCCGGGGACGGCGCGGACGGGACCGACGGTCAGGGGCCCGACGGTTCCGGAGCAGCCGGACAGGACCAGGGGGGCCAGGACCAGGGGGGCCAAGGCCAGGAGGACCAGGGTCAGGGTGATCAGGGCGACCGTGATCAGGACCAGGGTGATCAGGACGACGGCGGTCAGGGCAACGGCGGTCAGGCCGACGGCGGTCAAGGCAACGGCGGTCAGGACGACGGCGGTCAAGGCAACGGCGGCCAGGGCGACGAGGACGGCGGATCCGGTGACGGCGGTACCGGGAGCGGTGGCGCAGGCAACGGCGGCACCGGAGGAACCGGGCCCGGCGGAGCCGACTCCGGAGGTCAGGGCAACGGCGG
Source organism: Streptomyces sp. NPDC024017 (assembly GCF_040638895.1). NCBI lineage: Bacteria > Bacillati > Actinomycetota > Actinomycetes > Kitasatosporales > Streptomycetaceae > Streptomyces > Streptomyces sp. NPDC024017. The sequence goes on from NZ_JBEZYZ010000005.1 coordinate 109,394, forward strand.
ATCCGGCTCGGGTGGCCAGACCGGCGGGAACAGCGGAGGGAACGGCTCCGCCTCGCAGGGCGGCGACGGCGGATCCGGCGGCGATACCGGCGGCGATACCGGCGGCGTTTCCGGCGAGGACACCGGCGCTTCGTACACCGAGGAGACCGACGAAGAGAAGAACGACGCGGCAGAGGGCGAGCCGGGATGGGAGGAGGACGAGCAGGCCGCCGAGGACAGCGCCGACGAAGGCGGCGACGAGGGCTGCACCTCCGGCGTCGGGGCCTTCTTCAGCTGTGTGGGGGACCCGTTCAAGCAGGTGGGGCAGGGCCTCTTCGTCGACGGCATCTGGGGCGACGTCACAGGCATCTGGGACACGGTCACCAACCCGGGCGAGGCGTGGGAGGGCCTGAAGGACTACGGCAGCTCGCTGGGCGATCAGTGGTCCGATGACGCCAAGGACGCGGGCGAGAAGTGGGGGAACGGCGACTACTTCGACGCGCTCACCGACTGGGGCGGCGCGTCGTGGAACACGGGCGTCACGGTCCTGGACGACATGTTCGTGGGCGACGAGGTCCGCGACCAGTGGAACAACGGCCAGAAGACCCGTGCGGTCACCAACGTCGTCTGGAACGTCGGCTCGCTCTTCATCCCCGGCTACGGCGAAGCCAAGATCGTTCAGAAGCTCGGCAAGCTGGGCAAGCTCGGCAAGCTCACCGAGAACGCCGCGAAGGCGGCGGAGGACGCCAGGAAGGCGGCCAAGGCCGGTGACGTCGACGCCGCCGCGAAGGCGGCGAAGGAGGCCGACGAGGCGGCGGACGCGGCCGAGGAGAGGGCGAGGAAGTCCGGCTGCACCATCGCCTCCGCTCCCGGCCGCCGCACCCCGTACGGCGACACGCCGGGCTTGACCGGGTCGGCCGGCAGCGGCACCACGGTCCTCGCCGCCGGCGGGTCCCGCTCCCCGTACGTCGTGCTGGCCGAGGCCGGCTGCGACGAAGAGGCGAAGAAGCAGGCCGAGGAAGCCCGCAAGCAGGCGGAGGAGGCCGAGAAGGCCGAGAAGGAAGCGAAGAAGGAGGAAAGCCGCAAGCAGGTCGCCAAGTGGAAGAAGCCGTCCTGGTACAACGACCTGAGGAACCCGCGGAAGGGCTCCAAGGATGGCGGCGACGGTCACTGGAAGGCCAAGAAGGCGGTGGCGTACTGGCCGAAGTCAGAGGTGTGGATGCGCTACCAGGAGCAGGTCTCCAAGGTGAAGCGCGGCAAGGAATACGCTGTCAAGGACCCGAAGACCGGCAGGGCCGTCGACTTCGACGGTTGGGACTCGTCACGGCAGACTTACGTCGAGGCGAAGTTCGGCTACGGCAACAAGGTGCGGGCGGACGGCACGCTCGAACCCGCTCAAGCGACCAAGTTCGTCGAGCAGGCGCGGCGGCAGCTGAGCGCAGCGAACGGGAAGCCGGTCGAGTGGAACTTCTCCAACAAAGCGGTGGCCGAGGCGGCAGAGGAAGCTTTCGACGAAGCCGGTGTCGGGGTGGTCGTCAAGTACACGCCGTGGGAGAAGTGAAAGACGGGAGTGCGGATCATGAGTGCGGTGACGGTGGCTGTGCACTGGTGGGCCAGATCTGAGACGCCGCAGGAGCAGGCGGAACGCTGGTTGGTTCTCCTCGCCCGGCTGACGGCGCTGTCCGACGGCGAGCTGACGGAGTGGCGCTGGGACGTGGACGATGACGGCCCCGGCCCACTGGTGCCCCGGAGCGCGGGTGAGTTCGCGACAGCGCTCCAGGCAGCGAACACTCATGATGACGTCGACATCATCGGCTGGACAGCCCACGTGGTCGGTCGCCGGCAGGACGGTGGCTACGTCCAGGTGTGGATCTCGGCGGGCGGCACGGACGAGCACAGCCCGTTCTTCGTGATCGTGAAGCTCTTCCCCGGCCCCGGGGCGTCGGCCTCTCCGCTCGCGGACCGTCTAACCGAGACCCTCGCCGCGCTGGCGGAGGCCTGGGACCCGGACACCGGTCTTGCCTACGATCGAGCGCTGTTCAAGACCGTCAAGGCGACCTACGGTCTGCCGGCTCCCGCTCCCCGCTGCGGCTGGTCGGTCTACCTCTCCGAGAACCGCGCCACGCGCGTCCCCGACGACTTCACGGCCCGGCGGCTGCCCACCGGGCACGGCGGCCTCGTCCTGGACCTCGCGGCGAACTCTGGCGAGACCCCGGCCACCGAAACGGTCCTCGCCGCCCACAAGGCCCTCGCCGAGAGCGGCGCCCTGGAACCCATGCCCGTACCCGCGACGGGTGCGAAGCTGTGACGATGAGGGCCGGCGAGCGGTTCGAGACCCCGGACCGTGTGCGGCGACGAGGCGCCGCTGACGCCGCCGGCTGTCGGCCCGGACAGTGGCTGCCCCCTCGCCGAGCTGGAGAGCCGGCGGTGAACGACGAAGCAGTGAGGCCCCCTCGGTGATCGTGCAGCAGTACCTCGCCCAGATCGACGACCTCCTCGCGCGCGCCCTGACCGGGAGCGACGCCTACCACCTCGTGACCCTGCGCGAGAGCCGTGACTTCGCTCCGCCGAACGACGACTGGGACGAGCTCATGCGGACCAGTGAGGAGTTCGAGGAGGAGCTGAAGCACCTGGCAGCCGCGTTGGACGCCCGATGGGGTCCGCACGCCACCATGTCCATGGAGGGGTACGCCTACGCCTTCATGGATCCGGACGGCGACGACCTCCCGCCCTTCATCCGGGACCTGTGCGAGAGCGGATACTTCGGCGACCTCGTGTACTGGCGGGTCGGCGACCGTCTGCTCGCCGTGAGCGTCGGTCATGAGGACAAGGAGGAGCCGGTCGTGCTGTTCGCGGGAGTGACCGGTTTCGGGGAGGGGCTCCCCACGTAGGAGCGAGAGGCCCCTACTGCGCGCGGCGGCCGGCCACCGATCAGCCGACCGTCACCAAGGTCATGTGCGGGGACAACTGGCGCCGGCGTCATGCGCCTGACCGCGCCACGACAACTTCCACCCGAGCTCCTTTCCGCAGCCCCCATTCACCCATCACCCCGGCCTCCGCCTCCACCACATGCCGGGCACGCAGCCGAGGCATCCCCAGCCGCCCCGGCCGCATGGTGCACACGTCGATGACGCGCAGGTGGCGATCGAGATAGGCGACATCGATCGGCATGCGCATACGGAAGGTGTGCACGCTGCTCGCGGGGGAGAGGAGGATCGCTCCGCAGACGAAGTCCCGCCCCAACAGCCCCTTGGTGCGCGCCCGATAGGAAGTGGCGATCTCCAACGGGACCCGCACAGAAGACCCGTCACCACTCCCCACGACGACCAGTTCCCCACGCCCGTCCCGCCAGCGCCGCCCCATCCGGGCCCACCTCCGACCGTGTCACTGCCAACGGCTCTCCGAACCCGAACGTATCCGCAGCGGAGTAGGCCCCACATGGGTCCACGGGCCCATGTCACGACTACTGCGGACCCCGTAGCTTCCCCGAATGCGTGAACGCCTCCCCGGAACCCTTTGCTGGTTCCTGACTGAAACGCCCTGTGTGGCATCGCAGTTGACGGACAGATTGGCGCGTTATGCAACCGTTACGGCTCGAACGGGTCGACGAATCGCCGATTCCTCCCCATACACCCCGCCGGTCCACAACCTTCACCCTGGTGCGGCTCTACCCCACTGGATAGCTTTGGTTCGCTCAAGAGAAGCCTCGCCTCTGACCGGGAGCCGACCGTGAACCGCCGCCCCACCCTCCTCGCAGCGCTCACGCTGACCGCCGCTGCGGCCCTGACGCTGTCCGCGTGCGGGAGCGATGACAGCTCCAAGGGCAAGGACAACGACAAGATCGCGGGAGCGGACACGGGGGACAAGGCGTCCGCCTCCCCCTCGCCGAGCGCTGCGGACTCGGCTGCCCGGCCGAAGATCGAGCTGCCCTCAGACCTCTCCTACACCTTCGACTGGCCCGAGACCGGGGACAAGGAGAAGGACGCGATCCTGGCCGACGGCGAGCAGTCCATCAAGGCCGTCGACCTGGCGATCGTCAACCAGAACGCGCTCGACAAGGCGTACCTCTACTACTACGAGGGCGAGGCCGCCGCAGGGACGCAGACGTTCATCCAGGCGTATGTCAAGGCCAAAGCGCGTGTCACGGGCGTATACCGCTTCTACGACCCTGTCGTCAACGTCCGGGGTAAGGGCAGCGGGTCGCTCGTGTACTGCGAAGACCAGAGCAAGGCCTACGACATGTACCTGAAAAACAAGAAGATCAACAAAACCCCGGTATCCAAGAACAGCTACGTGCTCTACAACACCCTGCTGCAGAAGAACGACAAGGGTGTGTGGGTCATTGAGAAGATTCTTTCCCAGAGGGGGAGCGACAGGTGCCAGCCTTGAGTTCTGCTTCCCGGGCTCTGATCGTGCCTGTCGCGATCGGTTCGATGTTGCTGTGTGGGGCCCCCGCACAGGCGGACAACGTCATTGGCGGTGGATCCCAGATGCCTCCTCCAAGCAAGGACGTCCATGGTGACTCAGACGGTGACGGCACTCTGTCGTCCACCGCAGGAGTCGTCGTCTTCGATCGTTCCAACAACGGCTCAGGCCAGTCGGCAGGCCCGGTGACGTCTTCGACGACCTGGACCCCGCCAGCTTGTTACTACGCTCCGAAGTACACGCCCGAGCAGTTGCAGAAGTACCTGGAGCCCACCTGGGAAGCCGGCTCGACAGGCTACGAGTGGGATGCCAAGCAACGCGACCGCTATGTCAACGGTCACCCCTACAAGGACTTCAACAAGGACAAGGCTGACGAGGGCTACTGGTGGGACTTCTACGTCACACCCGGCCGGGAAGGAGACCCGGGGGCGCTCGACTGCGACGAGCCCATCTTCTGGGTGGACGAGAACGACGCCCCGCCGGCCGACATCCCGCAGGCAATCACCGCCGAGGTCCTCGCACAGCTCGCGTACGCCGAAGTGCGCGTCCCCTCCACGAAGCTGGATCTCGCCCCGCAGGCGAACACAAAGGTGAATCTGCCTACTTGGGCGTGGCTGGATGCGGCTGAGTTCAAGCCTGTGTCCGTGACGGCCTCCGTTCCACTCCTGGGTATCCAGGCGACCACAACGGCTGAACCGGTATCGCTGAGGATCGAGCCGGGCACTGCAGAAGCCGAGACCTACCCGGCCTCAGGTGTGTGCGAGATCCAGAACGGCCGAATTGGTGAGCCGTACACCAAGGGCAAGGCCAACGAGGCCCCGTCCTGTGGTGTGAAGTACCTACGGTCGTCGGGCGATGGTTCGTACCAGCTCAAGGCGACAGTCACCTGGAAGATCCACTGGACCGGTACAGGCGTGGCCGGCGAACAGCCTCTGCCGGACGGCTCGTTCGGCGGGGAGCAGAACGTCGTCGTACAGGAGATCCAGGCCGTCAACCGCTGACGCCAGCCGCGCCTTGACTACCCCGGCGGCCACTCACACGAGTGGCCGCCAGTGTGACGGGAACATGATGGGAGTCGTCGCCGCAGGCGCTTTGCTGCCCACCCCAGTGGCGTGACGAGGCAGAAGGGGAGCCGACGGGGTCGGCGCACACCCGGTATCCGACTGGCTTGTCTGGCCCGTCGAGCAAGGTTGCGCCCACTGCGAGGACTTGCGGCTCGGCCACGTCGAGACCCGCGACCATCACGTCGAGGTGCATCTGCTGAGGATGGTCAGGGCAGGACCAAGTGACAGCGTTTCCCGCAGAACTCGGCGAGCTCGGATGGATGGGGGCAGTCGAGAATGGAGTTGTGAAGCCGACCTGCGCTGGATAGGAAGACCCCATGACCCCACTAGGCGCAGTCTTCCGTCCCCAACTGGCCCCCGAGCGACTCCGGTCGGTCTGTGAAGTCGCGGAGGAGGCCGGACTCGAAGAGCTCTGGCTCTGGGAGGACTGTTTCAGAGAGGGCGGTATCTCCACCGCCGCCGCAGCCCTCGCGTGGACCGAGCGTGTGCGGGTCGGCGTCGGGCTGTTGCCCGTGCCCTTGCGGAACGTTGCCATCACCGCCATGGAGGCCGCCTCGCTGCACCGGATGTTCCCCGGGCGGGCGATCCTCGGCGTGGGGCACGGCGTGCAGGACTGGATGGGGCAGGTCGGCGCCCGGGTCGAGTCGCCCGTCACCCTGTTGCGGGAGCATCTCGTCGCGCTGCGGGCCCTGTTGGGCGGCGAGCGGGTCACGGTCGACGGGCGGTACGTCAAGCTCGACGACGTCGCTCTCGACTGGCCGCCGGACGGCTCGCAGAGCGGGGTGCTGGCCGGGGCCACCGGACCGCGGTCGCTGCGGCTCAGCGGGGAGGCCGCCGACGGCACCATTGTCACGGCCGCCACCAACGCCGAGGGCGTGCGCAAGGCGCGGCAGCTCGTGGAGGAGGGACGCGCGGCGGCCGGCCGAGCGGCCGGGCCCCACCCCCTGGTCGTCTATCTGCTCACCGCCACCGGGCACGACGCCGCCGCCCGGCTGCGCGCGGAGCTCGCGGCCGAGGGGCTCGAAGCCGTTCCGGACCTCGGGGTCGCCGGAGACGCCGGGGCCGTCGCCAAGGCCGTCGAGCGGCTGGTCGAGGCGGGGGCCGACAGCGTCGTACTGCAGCCGACCGCGGACGAGCCCGACCCGGAGGGGTTCGTGCGGTTCGCGGCGGAGGAAGTGCGCCCCCTGGTCCCCTGAGGGCCCGTTGTCGGTGCCGGCTGCCACACTCCGGGCATGAGCGAGGACGACGTGGACGTACGTCTGCGAGACGTGGTGGAAGCCGACCTGGAGTTCCTGCTGGCGTACGAGCGTGATCCGGAAGCCGTGCGGCGGTCGAGGTTCACGCCTCGGCCGCGCGACGCGTTCCTGCGGCACTGGAAGACCAAGGTCCTCGGGGACGACACCGTCTTCGTGCAGGCCGTGACCGTCGACGGGGAGGTCGCCGGCAGCGTCGTCGCCTGGTGGGACGGGGATCGCCGCTTCCTCGGGTACTGGCTCGGACGCCCGTACTGGGGCCGCGGCATCGGCACGCGGGCCCTGGCCCTCTTCCTGGAGCGGGAGCAGAACCGGCCCCTGTACGCCGACCCCGCCGGCGGGAACACCGGTTCCGTACGTCTCCTCGAGAAGCACGGCTTCCACCGGACCGGCACCGTACGGCACGGCGAGAACGAGCACGTCGTGTTCGTCCTCCCCTGAGGAGCACCCCGTGACGGCCCCGCCCGGGCAGCTGCCGGAACCGCCATCGCGCACGCCGGAGTCGACGCCCTCGCCCTGACACACAAATTACCGAGCGCCTCCGCCCACCCCCCTGCCACCATCCCTCCATGGCAGAGCATCAGGAACCGCACCCCCCACGCCCCACCACCTTCGAAGACCTCCTCGCCGAGGGCGCCTCCGTCCCCACGGAAGGCTGGGACTTCTCCTGGTTCGAGGGGCGGGCGACGGAAGCACGCCCCTCCTGGGGATACGCCGTGTCGATGGCCGAGCGACTGGGCCGGGCGAGTGCCGCGCTCGACGTGCAGACCGGGGGAGGAGAAGTGCTGGACTTCGCCCTCTCGAGGGCCGCGGCCACGACCCCGGCCGGCGCCCCGGCCAGGGCCACGGGCCAGCCCACCGCCGAGACCTCCGCACCCCACCCACCTCTCCTCACCATCGCCACCGAAGGCTGGCCGCCCAACGTCGCCAAGGCGACCGCCCTGCTCCGTCCGCGCGGCGTCGCGGTCGTCGCCGCTGCCGAGGACGACCCGCTGCCCTTCGCCGACGGTGCCTTCGACCTGGCCGTCAGCCGCCATCCCGTCCGCCCGCACTGGGACGAGATCGCCCGCGTCCTCCAGCCCGGCGGGACGTACTTCGCCCAGCACGTCGGCCCGGGCAGCGTCTTCGAACTCGTCGAGTACTTCCTCGGGCCCCAGCCGGACGACGTACGCGGCGCACGCCATCCCGACCGTGAGCGTGCCGACGCCGAGGCCGCCGGGCTCGACGTCGTCGACCTGCGGGCGGAGCGGCTGCGCATGGAGTTCCACGACATCGGCGCGGTCGTGCACTTCCTGCGCAAGGTGGTCTGGATGGTCCCCGGCTTCACCGTCAAGGCGTACGAGCCGCGGCTCCGGGAGCTGCACGAGCGCATCCGGGCCGAGGGCCCCTTCGTCGCCCACAGCACCCGTCACCTCGTCGACGCACGCAAGCCGGGCTGACGCACACCCGGCGCGTGATCACGCGTGCGGCCCCACCGTCACCTCTCCCACGACCAGTTCCGGCGTCGCCTCCAGCACCTCGCCCACCCGCTCCACCTGCTCGTCCAGCTCCCGTCGCTGCCGTGCCGTCAGCCGGGCGAGCGGCTCGACCGTGACGGTAGTGCGGCGGCCCCGGCGCCGCTGGTGCCACACCCCCGCCACCACACCGTCGACGAGCAGCACCGGGTAGTTGCCCGCCTGGCCGCCCCCGAGGGCGCGCTGGTACGCCTTCCCGGGGAACAGCCGCTCGCGGGGCTGCCCGGCGACGACGTACGCGTCGAAGTAGGGGAGCAGGCGCACACCCCGCGCCGGGCCGTCCGGGAAGCCGGTGTCCCCCGCCGCCACCCACGCCGGTGTCCCCTCGAAGCTGACCTCCTCGATGCGGCCCGCCGCGGCCAGTTCACCGAACAGGGCCGTGGCCCAGCCGGGCGGCGCCGCCAGCCAGCGCGCGAAGTGCTGCGGCGTCGCCGGGCCGTACGCGTGCAGATACCGGTCGACGAACGCGGACAGGGCGTCCCCCGCATCCGCCCCGCGCTCCCCCCGGGGCGGGCGCGTGTACGTCGCCTTGCGGCCGCGGTTCGGGCCGAAACACAGCGTGCCCGCCCAGCCGGCCCGGTGCATCACCTGGCGCCAGCGCGGCCACAGGTCCTGGAACGCCGGCATCACGCGATCACCGGCCCAGGGGCCCGTACGGGCGACGACCTCCTCGGACAGCTCGTCGACGGTCAGGTACCTGCCGTCGAGCGCGTCGCCGATCGCCGTCACGACCTGTCCGGTCTGCTCCTCGGTGAGCCGTGCGCCGGGCGGGAACGGGCTCGGCCCGGTCGGCACCGCGGTCAACGCCGCCGAGAAGAGAGGGAGTTCCCGGGCCGGGAGAAGATGGACCGTGCCGCGTGGGCCGTATGTCTTGATCAGGGACCGGTCGTCCCAGAGCGCGGCCCGTACGTCCGCCCGTGTCACCCCGTCCGCCCGCATCCCGACCGACAGCTCCGCCGCGGAGAGCACCTGCGCGTGGGCGCCCAGCATCGCGCCGACCACCTCGGCGACGGGCGTGCCGGTCCCGGCCGGCCCGGCCAGGAACTGCCGCTCCGCCCGGCGTGCGCTCGCCGCGTCCCACGTGATCTTCACGGTTGTCGTCATGGTGCGACGCTAGACGGGAAAGAGGACAGATCCCGGCCTAAATGTCGGGGCCGATCCGCGCCGGGCCGTGGGTCACTCCTTTCGCTCACTGCACTTGCGCATCTTCCGACGAGAGTTTTCACATCGTTATCGCCTGCGGCTCGCCTCCACGTCGCCGCTCACGTAAATTCGGATGAGGCAATTCGCGTGAGCAAAGCTGCGCGGGCGGTACCGCGCAGTGGAGGGGGCTGCGCGGTGCCAGGGCCTCCCCGTCGAGCCGGCGCAGCGGCGATGTCGAGTCGGCAAAGCGGTGAATCGCAGACGGCCCGGGAGGTGGCTCCGGGTCAAGCGGATGGGCGCGGCCGGGTCACCCGTCGGGGGGATGCCGGGGCAAGTCACCCGAGTGGGCCCCAAGGTGAGGCAAATCCTCCGGATCCTGCCCCCGGGACGCCCGATTCCCCAGCGTATGGGCCTTGTTTCGGCCAGAATCGCGCCCTGAGCGAGGGCTTCCGCGGGCATCGCCGCGTCGCCGGGCGGCTCCGGAGAGTAGTTGTGGCACGCCGATGCACGCAGCATCACTTACGAAGGGTTATGGTGGAAACCCCCCCTCGGGCCGGTCCGTCTCCCCCCCACGGACCGGCCCGTTTTTCTTGGTCCGCCGGGCGGCTCGAACCACCGGCCGGAACCGTTCGTTCCGCCCCTGTTGGCGGCCCACGGCCGCAGCGGGGGTAGGCTTCGCCTCCGGGGACTGCCATACGGGCAGGGACCGCCCGCGGCCACGACCGGGCCGCACGCCGCGGCCTGTCCGATCCGTACCGGAGGGGCTGACAATCACGTGAACCTGCGCGACAAGCTGCGTGGCCTGCTGGTCAGGCTGTACGCACGCCGGGTGGAAGGTCACCTGGACCACGCTCAGGTGCCCAAGCACATCGGCGTCATCATGGACGGCAACCGGCGCTGGGCGAAGGCCGCCGGTTCCAGCACCGTCGACGGCCACCGGGCCGGTGCCGGAAAGATCGAGGAGTTCCTCGGCTGGTGCTCCGAGACCGATGTCGAGGTCGTCACCCTCTGGCTGCTGTCCACGGACAACTTCGACCGGCCGCAGGAGGAACTCGTCCCCCTGCTCGGCATCATCGAGGACGTCGTCCGGACCCTGGCCGCCGACGGCCGCTGGCGCGTGCACCACGTCGGCACGCCGGACCTGCTGCCCTCCGGGATGCAGACGGTCCTCAAGGAGGCCGAGGAGACCACCGCCCACGTCGACGGGATAGTGGTCAACGTCGCCATCGGCTACGGCGGCCGACAGGAGATCGCCGACGCCGTGCGGTCGATGCTGCTCGACGCCCAGGAGAAGGGCACCTCGATGGAGGCGCTCGCCGAGGCCGTCGACACCGACATGATCGGGCGTCACCTCTACACGAGCGACCAGCCCGACCCCGACCTGGTGATCCGCACCAGCGGCGAGCAGCGGCTGTCCGGATTCATGCTCTGGCAGACCGCGCACTCCGAGTACTACTTCTGTGACGTGTTCTGGCCGGCGTTCCGCAAGGTCGACTTCCTGCGCGCGATGCGCGACTACGCGGCCCGCCACCGGCGCTTCGGCGGCTGAAACACCCTGTTGACGGACACCGCGGACGCACGACGTCCCACGTCGCAACACCTCCCGGTACCCCATTGAAGACGGGCGTAACACGGAGTTCACCGGCTCGCCGTCATATGCCGTGGCATGGCGACGCTCGTTCGAGGGCATAACCCAGTCAGGTCGACGCCCGAACCACGGGTGTCGGATCTCAGCGGACGGCACGGGGCCGTCCGCCCGGGAGGCCCTTTGCACCAGCCCGATCGTGCGGTCACAGCACGGACGAAGAGGCGGAGGGCCGGTTCTCGGCCCGCGCAGGGCGGCCGACGACCGGTCCAGCTCCACTCCGTCGCTCCCCGACCTCATCCGAGGGGGTACGTCCTTCCGTGGTGACCAGCACAAAGCGCCACAAGCCCGACCGGCGCACCTATGTTCTCGACACCAGCGTCCTGCTGGCCGACCCGAACGCCCTGAACCGCTTCGACGAGCACGAGGTCGTGCTCCCCATCGTCGTGGTGACGGAACTGGAGGCCAAGCGGCACCATCCCGAACTCGGCTACTTCGCCCGGCAGGCCCTGCGCCTGCTCGACGAGTTCCGGGTCCGGCACGGTCGCCTCGATGCCCCCATCCCGATCGGGGACCTCGGCGGGACCGTCCGTGTCGAGCTCAACCACTCGGACCCCAGCGTGCTGCCCAGCGGCTACCGCCTGGGGGACAACGACTCCCGCATCCTCGCGGTCGCCCGCAATCTGCAGGCCGAGGGGTTCGACGTCACCGTCGTGTCGAAGGACCTCCCGCTCAGGATCAAGGCGTCCTCCGTCGGACTCCTCGCCGAGGAGTACCGCGCGGAGCTCGCCATCACGGACTCCTCCGGCTGGACCGGAATGTCCGAACTGACCCTGCCCGGCGAGCAGGTGGACATCCTCTTCGAGGAGGGACACGTCTACGTCCCCGAAGTCGCCGACCTGCCGGTGCACACGGGCCTGATGATCCAGTCGGAGCGCGGCAAGGCGCTCGGGCGGGTCACGCCCGAGGGCAACATCCGTGTCGTACGCGGGGATCGTGAGGCGTTCGGCATCAAGGGCCGCAGTGCCGAGCAGCGGATCGCGCTCGACCTGCTGCTGGACCCGGACGTCGGGATCGTGTCGATGGGCGGCCGGGCCGGCACCGGCAAGTCGGCGCTGGCGCTGTGCGCGGGCCTGGAGGCGGTGCTGGAGCGCCGTCAGCACCAGAAGGTGATGGTCTTCCGTCCGCTGTACGCGGTGGGCGGGCAGGAACTCGGCTATCTGCCGGGTTCCGAGGCCGAGAAGATGAGCCCCTGGGCGCAGGCGGTCTTCGACACCCTCTCCGCGGTCACGTCCCGTGAGGTCATCGAGGAGGTCACCGCGCGCGGGATGCTGGAGGTCCTGCCGCTCACCCACATCCGCGGACGCTCGCTGCACGACGCGTTCGTGATCGTGGACGAGGCCCAGTCACTGGAAAGGAACGTACTTCTTACCGTTCTGTCCCGGATCGGGGCCAATTCGCGGGTGATTCTCACCCATGACGTGGCCCAGCGGGACAACCTCAGGGTCGGCCGGTACGACGGTGTCGTCGCCGTCGTCGAGAAGCTGAAGGGGCATCCGCTCTTCGCGCACGTGACCCTGACGCGGTCCGAGAGGTCCCAGATCGCCGCCCTTGTGACCGAAATGCTCGAAGACGGGCAGGTCTGACCGTCCTGTAGCAAGTAGTGGCGGTTATGCGATAGTTGGCGCCGTCCGGAAAAGGCCAAGAGCCTAGCCGGGCGGCGCCTTCGCGTGTGGCCGTTCCGTGGAATTTCCTGCGTCAAACGGGATGTGAGCTTTCACACGCAACTCGGAATTGCCTTGCCCCGTCGTGGTACGGCAGAGTCTCACTCCTGTCAGGCCCCGCATACGACACACCTGTACCCCCAGCGGTACGGCACCACAAAAGCAACAGCATCAACTGCATAGCGATGTCGTATGCCGCCCGCGCAACACGCGGCGCTCCCCTCGGGGGAGTTGCCCACCGGGCCCGCGCCTCCCGTGACCCCGCAGTTGGGGAGGCCAGTGCCAGGGGCACGATTGCGTCCGCGAGGGTCACCGAAGCGGGCGATGCTGGAAGGAAAACCGTGTGAGCCGGATCTCGGTCCGGGGATTCGCAGTGGCTTCGGCCACGGCGGTCACCGCTGTCGGAAGCGTCGTCGGCGTTGCCTCGGGCAGCACCGCGCAGAACAACGACGCCGAAGCGACGGCTAGCGGCGCGACTCTGCTCGCGGACATCCCCGCGGGCCAGCAGGCCCAGGTGCAGACCGCGTCCCTGACGCAGCAGGCCGACGCGCAGGCCATCCAGGCCGACGTGAGCGCGAAGAAGGACGCCGAGGAGGCCGCCCGCAAGGCCGCCGCCGAGACGGCCATCGCGAAGAAGGAAGCCGCCGAGAAGGCGGCTGCCAAGGCGGCCGCGGAAGCCAAGGAGCGCTCGGAGGCCAAGGCAGCGGCCAGCCGTTCCAAGGACATCTCCGACTTCCCCGTCGCCAGCTCGTACAGCATCGCCCAGCTCCAGGCCATGGCACGGCAGATGGTGCCGTCGGGTCAGTTCCAGTGCTTCAGCAACATCGTGGACCACGAGTCCGACTGGAACTACAAGGCGGTCAACCCCTCCTCCGGGGCCTACGGCATGTTCCAGGCGCTGCCCGGTTCCAAGATGTCGTCCGCCGGCGCCGACTGGCAGACCAACCCGGCCACCCAGATCAAGTGGGGCCTGAACTACATGAACGACCGCTACGGCAGCCCCTGTGAGGCCTGGTCGTTCTGGCAGGCCAACAACTGGTACTGAGCCGACCGGCCCACGGCCGACCCCGTCGTATCCGCGAGCCCCGCACCGTCGTCCGGTGCGGGGCTCGCGCCATGTACGGTCGGACGGACGGCTCCCCGGGGGAGTGGTGCGCCAAGACGGGGGAAAAGGACGGATCATGTCGCGAGTGCCAGGGTGGCTCGGCCGGCTCGGAGCCGGCCTGACCGAGATGAGCGAGCGGTACAACGAGCGCCGCGCCGAGGCCGAACGGGAGCGGGACGACCCCGAGTCCCGGACGCTCGCCGACGAACACGTGCCGCCGCCCCCGGACTACGCGCCCGACATCGCCGCCCGCCCCGATCCCGCGCTGGCCGTGCCGTGGGGGGTACGGGTCGCCGCCGAGGCCGGCTGGCGGCTCCTCGTCCTCGCGGGCACCCTGTGGGTGCTGATGCGGGTCATCAGCGCCGTCCAGCTCGTGGTGCTCTCGTTCGTCATCGCGCTGCTCATCACGGCGATTCTGCAGCCGACGGTGGCGCGGCTGCGGCGCCACGGTGTGCCGCGCGGGCCGGCGACCGCGCTGACGGCCGTCCTCGGCTTCGTCGTCATCGGCCTCATCGGCTGGTTCGTGACCTGGCAGGTCATGGAGAACATCGACGACCTCTCGGGCCAGATCCAGGACGGCATCGACGAGTTGCGGAACTGGCTGCTGAACAGCCCCTTCCACGTCACGGACAAGCAGATCAACGAGATCGCCAAGAGCCTGCGTGAGGCGGTCGGCGCGAACACCGACCAGATCACCTCGGCGGGTCTGGAGGGCGTGACGGTCGTCGTCGAGGCGCTCACCGGGATCCTGCTGGCGGTCTTCTCGACGCTGTTCCTGCTCTACGACGGCAAGCGGATCTGGGAGTGGACGCTGAAGCTGGTGCCGGCGGCGGCGCGGCCGGGAGTGGCCGGAGCCGGTCCGGCGGCGTGGCGGACGCTGACGGCGTACGTGCGGGGCACGGTGATCGTCGCGCTGATCGACGCGATCTTCATCGGGCTGGGGATCTACTTCCTCGATGTGCCGATGGCCGTGCCGCTGGCGGTGTTCATCTTCCTGTTCGCGTTCATCCCGCTCGTGGGCGCGGTGGTGTCCGGGGCGCTGGCGGTGGTCGTCGCGCTGGTCACCCAGGGGGTGTTCACGGCCGTCATGACACTGGCGGTGGTGCTCGCGGTGCAGCAGATCGAGGGGCACATCCTGCAGCCGTTCATCCTGGGGCGGGCCGTGCGGGTGCATCCGCTGGCGGTGGTGCTGGCGGTGGCCTGCGGGGGAATGGTGGCCGGGATCGGCGGTGCGGTGGTCGCCGTGCCGCTGGTGGCGGTGACGAACACGGTCGCCGGGTATCTGCGGGCGTACTCGCAGAAGACCGCGCTACGGCATGCGGTGCCGCCGCGCGGGGCCACGGCGGTGAGTGCGGAGCCGACCCCGCAGACGCCCTCGGAGTAGTCGGGGAGCTCGTAACGCCAGCAGGGCCCCGTCCACCATGTCGGTGGACGGGGCCCTGCCGTGCGAGGCGTGCGGCCGGGGGTTACTCGGCCAGGACCGCCTCGGCGTCCAGCGTGACGCCGACCGCCTGGATCACGGAGGCGATCTTGAACGCCTCCTGGATGACCTCGCGGTCGAGGCCGGCCTTGCGGAGGACCTGCTCGTGGGAGTCGAGGCACATGCCGCAGCCGTTGATGGCGGAGACCGCGAAGGACCACAGCTCGAAGTCGACCTTGTCGACGCCCGGGTTGCCGATGACGTTCATCCGCAGGCCCGCGCGCAGGGTGCCGTACTCGTGGTCCGACAGCAGGTGACGGGTGCGGTAGAAGACGTTGTTCATCGCCATCACCGCGGCGGCGGCCTTGGCGGCCGTGTACGCCTCCGGCGACAGGTTCGCCTTCGCCTCCGGCTCCAGCTCGCGCAGCACGATCGGGGAGCGCGAGGCGATGGCCGTCGACAGCACCGTGCCCCACAGCTGCTGGGCCGGCAGGTCGGAGTTGCCGATGACCGAGCCCAGGTTGAGCTTCAGGTCCTTGGCGTAGTCCGGTATGGCGGACTTCAGGGCATCCAGCGACATGTCAGATCACTCTCCGGAGAGCAGCGCGACGGGGTCGAGGGTCTCGTCGCCCTTGGACCAGTTGCAGGGGCACAGCTCGTCCGTCTGGAGCGCGTCCAGGACCCGGAGGACCTCCTTCGGGTTACGGCCGACCGAGCCCGCGGTCACCATCGAGAACTGGATCTCGTTGTTCTGGTCCACGATGAACACCGCGCGCTTGGCGAAGCCGTCCTCGCCCTCGATGCCGAGGTCGCGCATCAGCTCGTGCTTGGAGTCGGCCATCATCGGGAACGGCAGGTCGCGCAGGTCGTCGTGGTCCTTGCGCCAGGCGTGGTGGACGAACTCGGAGTCACCGGAGAAGCCGAGGACCTGCGCGTCGCGGTCCGCGAACTCCTCGTTCAGCTTGCCGAAGGCGGCGATCTCGGTCGGGCACACGAAGGTGAAGTCCTTGGGCCACGCGAAGATGACCTTCCACTGACCCTCGTAGGTCTTGTGGTTGATCTGCTGGAACTCCTTGCCCTTCTCCAGCGAGACGCAGGCGGTCAGGTCGAACTCGGGGAACTTGTCACCGACGGTGAGCACACACACTCCTTGCAGCGAAGAAACACCCGGATCGCGGGGGTTTCCCATGGGTTGGACTGTGTTGATGTTGGCACAGGCTCGATTGATTACGGAAATAGCTACACTCGGTCGAGTTGATCGGAGGTAGTTATTAGTGACTGTCGGTAATAAGCGCAGGCAGCCCAGCCTCGCCCAGCTCCGGGCCTTCGCGGCGGTGGCCGAGCACCTTCATTTCCGGGACGCGGCCGCGGCGATCGGCATGAGCCAGCCCGCCCTTTCGGGTGCCGTGTCGGCCCTGGAGGAGACACTCGGAGTGACGCTCCTCGAGCGTACGACGCGCAAAGTGCTGCTCTCACCCGAGGGTGAGCGGATCGCCGTACGGGCCAAGGCGGTTCTGGGGGAGGTGGGCGCGCTCATGGAGGAGGCCGACGCGGCCCGGGCGCCCTTCACCGGCGTGCTGCGGCTCGGGGTGATCCCGACGGTCGCGCCCTATCTGCTCCCGACGGTCCTGCGGCTCGTCCACGAGCGGTATCCGCACCTCGACCTCCAGGTGCACGAGGAGCAGACCGCCAGCCTGCTCGACGGCCTCACCAGCGGCCGGCTCGACCTCCTGCTGCTCGCCGTGCCCCTGGGTGTACCGGGCGTCGCCGAACTGCCGCTCTTCGACGAGGACTTCGTGCTCGTCACCCCCCTCGACCACTGGCTCGGCGGGCGGGAGGGCATTGCGCGCGAGGCGCTTCGCGAGCTGAATCTGCTGCTGCTGGACGAGGGGCACTGTCTGCGCGACCAGGCCCTCGACATCTGCCGGGAGGCCGGCCGCGACGACGTGCCCGTCACCACGACCGCCGCGGGGCTGTCCACGCTGGTGCAGCTCGTCGCGGGCGGGCTCGGCGTCACACTGCTGCCGCGCACCGCCCTCAAGGTCGAGACCTCCCGCAGCAACCAGCTCCTCACCGGGTACTTCGCCGACCCGGCCCCCACCCGCCGGGTCGCGCTGGCGATGCGGGCGGGGGCCGCGCGCGGCGCGGAGTACGAGCAACTGGCGGCCGCCCTGCGGCAGGCGCTGCGGCCGCTGCCCGTACGGGTGCTGGAGCAGGACGCCTGACGACCCGTACGGGCTGTGCCCGCCGTTACTCGGTGCGCAGCCCGTCGGGCCGCATCAGCCTCAGCAGCGGAGGCAGGCTCAGCAGCGTCACCACGAGGACGACACCGGCGCCGATGCCGGTCATCGACAGCACGCTCGGCCAGTCCACCCGGACCGACGTGTTGGTCATCCGCAGCAGGACCGCGCCCAGGGCGATGCCCACCGTCGCGGCGAGCAGCAGGCCGAGACCGATGGGGATCGCCGTCTGCCACAGCACCGACAGGCTGAGGGTGCGACGCCTGGTGCCGAAGGCGACCAGGGACGACAGCAGCTTGCGGCGTTCGCGCAGCTGCTCCAGCTGTGAGACGAGCAGGCTCGCCCCGATCAGCGCCAGCACGCAGGCGGAGCCGACGGACAGGCCCGTGCGGATGGTGGCGTAGCGGTCGTTGCTCTCGATGCTCTGCCAGGTCATCGGCTGGACCGCCGGGTCGAGCCGCGCGGCCGTGTTGCGCACGTGGTCGTACGCGTCCGGTATCGAGCTGTCCAGGCTCAGGAAGAGCTGCCGGGAGGTGAACGACGCGAGCTTCTCGGGCAGCGCGCCGGGAGTGACCAGGAGGCCGCCGCGCTGGTACCCGGTGGGGTCCTCCCGGGACTGGGCCTGCCGGAGTTTCCGCGGCACGGTGAAGGAGGCCGGGCGGTCGCCGGAACGGCCGGAGTCCTCCGAGTCGGCCCACAGGGTCGTGCCGGGCTTGGCCAGGTGGGCGCCCTCGCTGTCGTCCTCCGAGCCCTGGACGGCGAAGACCTCGCCGTCGCGACAGGAGGGGAGTGTGGCCACCTCGCGCAGCGACGCGCAGTCGGCCACGGTGATCTGGATGTAGGAGTCCGCCTCGCCGGGCCGGTCGCCGAGATAGGCGTCGGACAGCGCGGTGACCTTGCGCACGCCCTCGGTGTCGCGGTACTTCCCGATGATGGCCGAGGCGTCGGAGCCGTCCGGCACGTTCACGCTCATCTGGGCCCGGCTGACGTCGTACTGCGAGGCCCTGGTGTAGTTGCCCTCCACCCCGGCGAACAGCATCTGCAGTGCGATCGCCCCGGCCACCGCCACCGCGATGCCGTTGACCATCCGGGCCGCCGCACCACTGCTCAACTGGAGCCTGCGTACGGCAAGTTGCCAGGCGATCCCGCCCGAGCCGAGCCGGGCCACGACCGTCTCCACCACCCAGGGGAGCAGTGCCGTGACACCGACCAGCAGGAGTATCACACCGCCGACGACGAGGTACTGGTTGAAGTTCCCGCCGTCGTCGCCCTGCCCGATCATCGGGTAGAGCAGCGCGATCCCGCCCAGCGGCAGCAGCAGCCGCCACCACAGCCGGCGCCGTGAGGGCTTGGCCGTGCGCACCACCCCGAGGGGCTCGATGACCACCCCGCGCAGGGCGAGGATCGTCACCAGGACCGCGGCCGCCGGCACCGCCAGCGCGACCAGGACGGCCAGCACGGGAGAGGGGTTCAGATAGCTCGGGAACACGCTGACGTGGAACACCTCGGCGGAGGCCGCCAGTTCGCGTCCGAGCAGGAAGAAGCCGGTGCCGAGGACGAGCCCCAGCACCGAACCGGCGAGTGCCTCGCCGGCGGCGATCCGCCGGGTCATCCGGCCGTCCGAGCCGACCAGTCGCAGCGCCGCCAGCCTGCGGTCACGCCGCTCGCCGCCGAACCGCACGGCCGCGGCGATGAACACGGCGACCGGCATCAGCAGCACCACGAAGACGACCAGGACCAGCAGGAGCAGTACCGGGTCCCAGGGGTCGGGCGACCCCAGATCGTCGTTGCCGAAGCTGTCGATCCGGGCGCCGCTCGCGAGGCCCTCCAACTGCTTCGCCAGCCCCTTGCCGCCCGCGAAGTAGGCGAGTTCCTGCGAGCCGACGAGCCCCTGCTCGCCGATGGTGCCGACGATGCGGTGGTCCAGCCGCTCCCGCAGCAGCTTGCCGTCGTCGGAGGCGAGCAGCTCCTTCAGTGCGGGGGAGACGACCATCTCGCCCGCCGCCGGGAACTCGACGACCCCAGGGGGCAGCGGAGCCCGCGGGCCCTCCGCCTCCAGCAGCCTGCCGCGCACGTCCGAGTCCCGGAACGTGGTGTCCGCGTCCAGGATGATCAGCGTGTTGTCGGCCTTCGGTATCTTCTGCTGGCTGAACGTGTGGTCGCTGCGCGCCTCCTCGCGCCGGTCCCGTTCCGCCAGCGCGTTCGGGATGGCGGTGGTGAGCAGCAGCAGCGCCACTCCGAGCCCGACACCGACGGCCGTCAGCACGGCCCGGATCCACCCCTCGCGCCCGCCGGCGAAGGCGAACCGGGTGCCCATCGCCAGGTCCCGGCTCCACTGCCTGACGCTCATACGACGCGCTCCATGTCACGGGACTTGCCGTCCCGTACGACGATCTCGCGGTCGGAGTACGCGGCCACCCGCGCCTCGTGCGTCACGAGCACCACGGCCGCGTTGGCGGACCGGGCGGCGTCCGTGAGCAGCTCCATCACGCGCTCGCCGTTGAACGAGTCGAGCGCGCCGGTCGGTTCGTCGGCGAAGACCACCCGGGGGTTCGTCACCAGCGAGCGGGCGACGGCGACGCGCTGCCCCTGGCCGCCGGAGACCTCGCCGGGCCGCTTCTTGCGGAGGTCGTCGACCTCCAGCCGCTCCATCCACGCCAGCGCGGTCTTCTCGGCCGCCTTGCGGGACGACCCGTTCAGCCGCAGCGGCAGCGCGACGTTCTCCACGCAGGTGAGTTCCGGCACGAGCTGCCCGAACTGGAACACGAACCCGAACTCCGAGCGCCGCAGCGCACTGCGCTCGGCGTCGCTCATCGCGGTCACCTCGCGCCCGTTGTACGTGATCGAGCCCGAGTCGGGCATGACGATCCCGGCGAGACAGTGCAGCAGCGTCGACTTGCCCGACCCGGACGGGCCCATCACGGCGACGACCTCGCCCGGGTGGATGGAGAACTCGGCGCCGTCGAGCGCGGTCGTCGGCCCGTACGCCTTGCGCAGGTCCTGGGCGGTGAGGAGCGAACCAGCGGGAATCGTCACCGGGTCACCGCCTCACGGAGCTTGTCCAGGCGGGCCGCGGTCAGCTCCAGCCAGCGCAGGTCCGCCTCCAGGTGGAACAGCGCGTGGTCGCAGATGAGCTGGTCGGCCAGATCGCCCTTGCGCTTGCGGTCGGTGAGGATCCGCATGCTGCGCAGGTGCTCCGAGCGCTGGGTGTCG
This sequence comes from Streptomyces sp. NPDC024017, assembly GCF_040638895.1. Lineage (NCBI taxonomy): Bacteria > Bacillati > Actinomycetota > Actinomycetes > Kitasatosporales > Streptomycetaceae > Streptomyces > Streptomyces sp. NPDC024017. Next base: position 130,059 of record NZ_JBEZYZ010000005.1, read on the forward strand.
AGGATGTCACCGGCGTCGCGGTGGGTGAGCAGTGCCAGGACGACCTTGGTGTAGAGGGTCGACTGGAGGTACGGCTCCGGCTTCTCGGGCGTGGCGAGCCAGCGCGCGACGTCGGTGATGCCGGCCTCGGTGATCGCGTACCGCTTGCGTTCGGGACCGCCGCCCGCCTCGATGCCGTCGACCTCGACGAGCCCGTTCTTCAGCAGACGGGACATCGTCGAGTAGACCTGGCCGTAGTGGAGCGGCCGGTCGTGACCGAACTTCTCGTCGAAGGCCCGCTTCAGGTCGTAACCGTGGCGCGGGCCGGACTCCAGGAGTCCCAGGAGTGTGTGACCGATGGACATGGTCAGGACTGTACACGGGGTGTATACGCGGCATGTATACGCCGGGTGTGTAGATCGTGGCGGGCGGTACGGCCGTGCAGGTCGGGACGCGTTGTCACGGTTCCGCAACAGCCGTGAAGCCCGTTCGTTCAGGCGGGCGGCGGTCCAGGGGTGGAACCCCCGGAAGGCCCCGGTGGGCGCCCCCGCCGGGGCAGCGGCCCGGCCTCCCGCGGCAGCCGCCCCGCCTCCGCCAGCGCCTTGCGCAACAGGAACTCGATCTGCGCGTTGGCCGACCGCAGCTCGTCCCCGGCCCACCGCGCGAGCGCCTCGTACACCGCCGGGTCCAGCCGCAGCAGCACCTGCTTACGCTGCTGCTGCGGCCGGCGCTGCGGGCCCGGACCTTCGTCAGGGACCGTCACTGGTAGAGGGACCCGGTGTTGAGGACCGGCTGCGCGGCCCGGTCACCGCACAGCACCACCATCAGGTTGGAGACCATCGCCGCCTTCCGCTCGGAGTCCAGCTCCACGATGTCCCGCTCGGTGATGCGGGCGATCGCGGCCTCCACCATGCCCACCGCGCCGTCCACGATCTGGCGCCGCGCCGCGACCACCGCGCCGGCCTGCTGCCGCTGGAGCATCGCCGAGGCGATCTCGGGGGCGTACGCGAGGTGCGTGAAGCGGGACTCGATGATCTGCACGCCGGCCGCCTCCACGCGCGCGTGCAGTTCGACGGCGAGCTTCTCGGTGATCTCCTCGGCGTTGCCGCGCAGCGAGAGGCCGTCCTCCTCGTGGGCGTCATAGGGGTACTCGATGGCGATGTGCCGCACGGCCGCCTCGGTCTGGGTGGAGACGAACTCGATGTAGTCGTCGACCTCGAAGGTGGCCTGGGCGGTGTCCTCCACGCGCCACACCACGACCGCAGCGAGCTCGATCGGGTTGCCGTAGGCGTCGTTGACCTTCAGGACGGCGGTCTCGTGGTTGCGGACACGCGTCGAGATCTTCGTGCGCGAGGTGAAGGGGTTCACCCAGCGCAGGCCGTCCTGTCGGATCGTGCCGCGGTACCGGCCGAAGAGCTGGACGACCCGGGCCTCGCCCGGCGCCACCATGTTCAGCCCGCACATGGCGAGGAACGCCGCGAGCGCGACCAGGATGCCGCCGATGATCAGCCCGGCCTTCGCGCCGCCGCCGTCCACCGAGGTGGCGAGCGCGATCAGCCCCGCGCCGGCCAGCAGCCCGAGCAGGCCGAGCAGCAGGGCCAGCCCGCCGCCGATGCTGTGCGCCGTGAACTCCCGCACGCGTGGCGCCGGCATCTCGGGCACGTCGGCGATGACCTGCGTGTCGTGTGTGGACATGGGTGGTCCCCCGTTCCTCTTTCGAAGCCACTCCTGCATAGCTTCTGTCTAGCTAAGTGATATCACTTTATCGCGTCCTGGCAACCCTTCGCGTGTCTCGTACGTCGGTTCCGTTGGGATGGGTGCTGATTGTCACGTCCGCAAAGGGCCGGATCGGCAGCCCTATCTCTTATCTCCCGGTGTTAGCTTTCTGAGCTGACCTGAGCGGCGAACCTGTGTGACGCGTGAGCACACATGAACGAAGCGGAGCGGATCGGACCCATGGGACGAGCGGAAGAGAGACGCGCCAGACAGCGCGGTGGGCGCCGGGCGGCACCCAAGAGCCGCCGTTCGTCGGCCACGGCGGGGAAGAGCGGCATACGCAGGCTCTTCACCTGGAAGAAGATCCTCGGAACCTTCCTCGGCCTGTGCCTGCTGGGCATGGGCGCCTTCATCGTGCTGTACATGGTGATCGACATTCCCAAGGGGAACGCCGACGCCAAGCGGCAGAGCAACATCTACAAGTACAGCAACGGCGCGATCATGGCCCGCGACGGCAAGGTCAACCGTGAGGTCGTCGACCTGTCCCGGGTCCCCAAGGGCGTGCGGCTCACCTTCGTCGCCGCCGAGAACAAGACCTTCTACAAGGACGCCGGCGTCGACCTCAAGGGCACCGCCCGAGGACTGGTCAACACGCTGTCCGGCCGAGGCGCGCAGGGCGGTTCGACGATCACCCAGCAGTACGTCAAGAACTACTACCTGACGCAGGAACAGACCGTCTCGCGCAAGCTGAAGGAACTGGTCATCTCGCTGAAGCTGGACCGGGAGAAGTCCAAGGACTACATCCTCGCCGGCTACATCAACACCAGCTACTACGGCCGCAACGCCTACGGCATCCAGGCCGCCGCCCAGGCCTACTACCGCACCGACGCCGAGAAGCTCACCGTCGCGCAGGGCGCCTACCTCGCCGCGCTGCTCCAGGCCCCCAGCCAGTACGACTGGGCCGTCGCCTCCGAGGGCGGCAAGAAGCTGGTCAAGGCGCGCTGGAACTACGTCCTGGACAACATGGTCGACGAGGGCTGGCTGAGCCAGTCGGAGCGATCGGGCATGACGTTCCCGGTGCCGAAGGAGCCCAAGCCCGCCCCCGGCATGGAGGGCCAGAAGGGCTACCTGGTCAACGCGGCCAACGCGGCACTGGAGAAGCAGCTCGTCGCCGAGGGCACCGCCGACAGCGCCAAGGAAGCCGAGGCGATGGTCAACGCCGGCGGCTGGACCCTCACGCTCAACATCGACAAGAAGAAGCAGGCGGCGCTGGAGAAGTCCGTCCAGCAGCAGCTCAACAGCAAGCTCGACCCCGACAAGCGCAAGGTCGACGGAGACGTCCAGGCCGGTGCCGCGTCCGTGAACCCGAAGACCGGCGCGGTGGTCGCGATGTACGGCGGCGAGGACTACTTCAAGCACTACACGAACAACGCCACCCGCTCCGACTACCAGCCGGCCTCCACCTTCAAGCCGGTCATCCTGGCCGCGGCCCTGGAGGAGCAGGCGAAGACGCAGAGCGGCAAGCCGATCACCGCGAGCACGGTCTACGACGGCACGAGCAAGCGCCCGGTCGTGGAGAACGGCACCAAGGTCGGCTTCGCCCCCGAGAACGAGGACGACAAGAACTACGGCCCGATCTCCGTCCAGACGGCGATGAACAGGTCCGTCAACTCCGTCTTCGCGCAGATGGGCGTCGACGTCGGCATGTCCGAGGTGGTGAAGGTCGCCGGCAAGCTCGGCATGGACACCGAGAACATGGAGGCCGTGCCCGCGCAGACCCTGGGCAGCATGGGCGCGAGCCCTCTGCAGATGGCCGGTGTCTACGCGACCCTCGACAACCACGGCAAGAAGGTCACCCCGGCCCTCGTGAAGTCGGCGGAGCACCTGAACCAGACGGTCACCATGCCCGATCCGGTCGGCGACCAGGTCATCAGCCGGGAGGCCGCCGACTCGGTCACCTCGGTGCTGACCGGCGTGGTCGACGACGGCACCGCCCAGGAGTCCGTGCGCAACAACCCCCGGCGCGACGGCCAGCAGGTCGCGGGCAAGACGGGTACGTCCGACAACAACAAGTCGGCCTGGTTCACCGGCTACACGCCCGAACTGGTCACCTCGGTGGGCCTGTTCGGCGAGGACGCCAAGACCCACGCCCAGGTGCCGATGTACAAGGCGGCCGGCGAGCCCCGGGTCAACGGCGGCGGGTTCCCGGCGCAGATCTGGGCGGCGTACACCTTCGGTGTGATGGGTGACGTCAGCAAGTTCGACCTGGACACCCAGCAGGGCGCGGCCGTCCAGCCGACCTGGACGCCGACGCCCACGCAGACGCCGACCAAGGAGCCGACGCAGGAGCCGACGACCGAGGAGCCGTCGTCGTCCCCGCCGCCGACCACGGAGAAGCCGTCGTCCTCCCCGCCGCCGTCCCCGTCGACGACACCCCCCACCTTCACCCCGCCCACGGCTCCGGAGACGACACCGCCGGACGACGGCGGCGGTGACCCGTTCGACCCGGTCAAGCCGGGGGACGACCAGTAGGAGACGCCGAAGGGCGCCCGGTGAACACCGGGCGCCCTTCGCTTGTCCCCTCCGGGCCTCAGCCGCGGTTCAGCTCGAACCAGACCACCTTGCCCGTGCTGAGCCGGGTCGCGCCCCAGCGCCGGGCCAGCCGGTTCACCAGATACAGCCCGCGTCCGCCCTCGTCGGTGGCGCGTGCCTGGCGCAGCCGCGGCAGTTGCGGCACGTCGTCGCCGACCTCGCAGCGCAGCACGTCCGTGCGCAGCAGGCGCAGCGTCACCGGCCGCGAGGCGTACCGCACGGCGTTGGTGACCACCTCGCTGACCAGCAGCTCCACCGAGTCGCTGAGCTCCTCCAGGCCCCAGCGCTGCAGCGCGCGGCGGGCCAGGCGGCGGGCCCGGCCGGGGGCCGCGTCCTCCGGCTCCAGGAACCAGTACGCCACGTCGCTGGGCGCGATCCCGTCGAAGCGGGCGGCGAGCAGCGCGATGTCGTCGTCCCGGTCGCCCGGGCCGAGCATGTCGAGCACCTCGTCGCACAGCGCTTCCAGGGGCGGCGGATGGTCCGGCCCGGTGAGCTGCGCGACCGCGGCGAGCTTCTCCCGCAACTGCTCGATGCCGGTCCACACATCGCGCAGGCGCGACTCGACCAGGCCGTCGGTGTAGAGCAGCAGGGTCGCACCGGCGGGCGCGTCCAGCTCCACGGCCTCGAAGTCCACGCCGCCGACGCCGATCGGGGCGCCGGCCGGCACGCGCAGCACCTCGGCGCGGCCGCCCAGGTGGAGCAGCACGGGCGGCGGATGGCCGGCGTTGGCGATGGTGATGCGGTGCGATACCGGGTCGTACACGGCGTAGAGGCAGGTCGCCATGCGGTCCACGCCGAGGCGCTGGGCCTGTTCGTCGAGGTGGTGCAGGACCTCCTGCGGCGGCAGGTCGAGGCCGGCCAGGGTCTGGGCCGTGGTGCGCAGCTGCCCCATGATGGCGGCCGAGGTCATGGAGTGGCCCATGACGTCACCGACGACCAGGGCGACCCGGCTGCCGGGCAGCGGGATCGCGTCGTACCAGTCGCCGCCGACCCGGGCCGTCTCCGCGGCCGGCAGGTAACGGGAGGCCAGCCGCACACCCGTGGGGCGGGGCAGCGTCTCGGGCAGCATGGTGCGCTGCAGATCGTCCGCGATGTAGGCCTCACGGCCGTACAACACGGCCTTGTCGATGCCGAGGGCGCTGTGCGTGGCGAGCTGGGCGGCCACCAGGAGGTCGTCCGGCTCGAACGCGATGCGCTCGGGGCGGCGCAGGAACAGGGCGGCACCGATGACCCGGCGCCGGCCGCGCAGCGGGGCGAGGATCGCGCGCTGCCCGTCCGGCACGGCGAACTCGCCGCCGTCACCCAGCAGTTCCGGCAGTGCGGCGCGGGCCGCGGGTGCGTCGGTGAACACCGGGCGCACGCCCCGCAGGACCTCGGCGAGCGCGCTGCCGGGCCGTACCTCGCACAGCTCGGCGCCGACCGTGTCCAGCTCGTTCGGCTCGGGCTGCGCGGCCGGCAGGAAGCCGTTCTCGGTGTCGCGCTCCGCCGGTATCCGGTCGGTGCGGCGCAGCCGCAGCACCAGCGGGCCGGTGGGCCGCTCGTCGCCGACGGGCAGCGGGTCGCGCAGATAGACCAGGATCGCGTCGGAGAAGGTGGGCACGGTGGCCCGGCACAGCCCCATCACGATCTCGTCGAGATCGATGCCCCGGGCGATCCGCCGGGTGGCGGCCCCCACGAACCTGAGCCGGTCGCCGTCCCGCCGCATGGGCGTGGGGCGGCCGGGCGGCAGGCTCTGGCCGCTGCGGCGCTCCTGCCCGTCGGTGGTCACCGGCGGCCGGCCCTGTTCGTCGGCCGGCTGGACCGGAATGCCCTCGGGGGCGGGGCGCGGCCGAGGGGTCTCGCGCTCGGCGGTCTGCTCGGCACCCGGCTGGGAGTGCTCGAAGGCGGGGTCGCTCACGGTGTCCTTGCCCTTGCCGAACGGCGTGGAGGTGTCCGGCTCCGACGTGCCCGGCGTGCTGTGTGCCGTCGTGACCGGAACGGTGATGTCGCCGCCGGGGCGGCCCTGTACCGGTAAGGCGCCCGCGCCGGGCGCACGCGCCGGTGTCGGGGTATGCACGAACGCCCCGCGGGGATCCACGGGGTCGACGCCCGCCTGGGGGCGTTCGAACGAGGTCGGCTGCTCCGTCACGCGTGTCGAATCCATCCGTCCGGGGCTGCGCGCCGCGCGCGCAGTTGGTCCCGCCGAAACTCCGATACCCGGAATACGTGCCCCAGGAACGGAATTCCCGCGTGGTCAGAGGTTGTTCCTGTGCCACCGGCGGACCCTCTGCGGGCGCAGGCCCTGCCGGTGTTGCCCTCGTACCCCTCGCTCACGTCCTGCCGCCCCTCGGTGACGATCGGTCAAGTCCAGCGCGTGCTCCGGTAGTTGCCGCCGCGCGCCCTTGCGGAGGACGATCCTACGTTTCTTGCCCGGGGGCGCATCAAGGGTCTCATGAGGACACATGCGCGGGCGTACGATCCCAGTCCTCCGGCAGTGACGGTACCGCCCAGGACGGATCCGGGCGCCAGTGCTGCCAGCCTTCCGAGAACGGCGGCCCCCAGGCGCGGATCACCTCCACCGCGTTCTGCCCCGCCGCCCGTACCTTTTCCGCCTGTTGGTCGTCCATCAGCCCGTCCCGACGGGCCTGGGCGAACTCGTCCTCGTCCCGCCAGTGCCAACTGCGGTCGGGATGGACGGAAATGTCCAGGAAGTGGTCGACGGAGTCCACGCCGCCCGCCCAACGGGTCAGCGGCTCCTCCAGGTTCACGTACCAGTTCTTGAACTGCCAGCCCGGATCCCAGAACAGCCACACCGACCAGGGCTCGCCGGGCCGGGCCAGCTTCAGCACACCCGTGCCGAACCACCGGTCGCGCTGCACGGTCCGGGGCTTGGTGTAGCGCGACTCCAGAGGCTCCAGGTGCACGGGCGTGCCGTCGGCGAGCACGGGCTTCACGCACTCGGTGCCGGGCGCCAGCCACACGGCGAGCAGGTCCGCGTCGTCCCGGACGACGGTGACGGGACGCGCGATGTGCACATGCGTGCCGCCGTTCTCCCGGTACCGCCACAGGATCCGGCTCCCGGGCGCCCAGAAGCCTGCCGCACCACCCGTTTCCACGTGTCTCATCGCTCCACCGTCTGCCATGAACAGATATTAGGTGCCGTAGGCATACGACGCTGCGGCGCGTGTCACGGTTCACGCGCCGGGCACACGAACGCGTTCCCCCGTCACGGGTGAGTCATCCGCAGGACATCGAGTGCCTCGTCGAGCTGCTCCGCGGTCAGATCGCCGCGCTCCACGTACCCGCCGTCCAGCACGACCTGACGGATCGTCCTGCGTTCGGCCAGCGCCTTCTTGGCGACCTTGGCGGCCTCCTCGTAGCCGATGTACTTGTTGAGCGGTGTGACGACCGAGGGGGAGGACTCGGCGTACTCCCGCGCGCGCTCGCGGTCGGCGGTGATGCCGTCGACGGTCCGGTCGGCGAGCAGCCGCGTCGCGTTGGCGAGCAGCCGGATCGACTCCAGCACGTTCTTCGCGATGACGGGCAGCATCACGTTGAGCTCGAAGTTCCCGGCGGCGCCGGCGGTGGCGACGGTGGCGTCGTTGCCCACGACCTGCGCGGCGACCATCAGCACGGCCTCGGGAATGACCGGATTCACCTTGCCCGGCATGATCGAGGAGCCGGGCTGGAGGTCGGGCAGGGCGATCTCGGCGAGGCCGGTGCGCGGCCCGGAGGACATCCAGCGCAGATCGTTGGCGATCTTCGTCAGCCCGACCGCGATGGTCCGCAGCTGTCCGCTGGTCTCGACGATGCCGTCCCGGGCGCCCTGCGCCTCGAAGTGGTTCCGGGCCTCGGTCAGGGGCAGCCCGGTGGTGCGGGCGACCTCCTCGATGACGGCGGCGGAGAAGCCGGGCGGGGTGTTGATGCCGGTGCCCACGGCCGTACCGCCGAGGGGCAGTTCGGCGAGGCGGGGGAGGGAGGCCTGAAGCCGCTCGACGCCGTATCGGACCTGGGCCGCGTACCCGCCGAACTCCTGGCCCAGCGTCACGGGCGTGGCGTCCATGAGGTGCGTCCGCCCGGACTTCACGACGTCGGCGAACTCCTCCGCCTTGCGCTCCAGGGAGGCGGCGAGGTGCTCCAGGGCCGGGACGAGGTCGCGCGTCACGGCGGCGGTGGCGGCGATGTGGATCGAGGAGGGGAAGACGTCGTTGGACGACTGGGAGGCGTTCACATGGTCGTTGGGGTGCACGGCGCTGCCCAGCCGCTCGCTCGCGAGGGTGGCGATGACCTCGTTGGTGTTCATGTTGGACGAGGTCCCGGACCCCGTCTGGAACACGTCGACCGGGAAGTGCTCGTCCCACGTCCCCTCGGCGACCTCCGCGGCCGCCTCCTGGATCGCCCCGGCGATGTCCTTGTCCAGGACACCCAGCTCGGCGTTGACCTTGGCCGCCGCCCCCTTGATCCGGGCCAGCGCCTCGATGTGCGCGCGCTCGATGCGCTGCCCGGAGACCGGGAAGTTCTCCACGGCCCGCTGGGTCTGCGCCCGCCACTTGGCGTGGGCGGGCACCCGCACCTCGCCCATGGAGTCGTGCTCGGTGCGGTACTCGGTCCTGTCCTGCTCGTCGGTCATCGACGATCACCTCCACGTGTCACAGCGTCAGCGCCGCGACCACTGTTCCCCGTGGAGGCGAATCGTCACCGCCGTTGTCAGGCGAGTCCGGGACCGCGTACCGGAATGGAGGTGAAGGTCGGCGCCGGCGCCGGGTCCTGGAAGAAGTCGTTGCCCTTGTCGTCGACCACGATGAACGCCGGGAAGTCCTCCACCTCGATCTTCCAGACGGCCTCCATGCCGAGCTCCTCGTACTCGACGACCTCGACCTTCTTGATGCAGTCCTGGGCGAGACGCGCGGCCGGGCCGCCGATGGAGCCGAGGTAGAAGCCGCCGTGGGCGTCGCAGGCGGCCGTGACCTGCTTGCTGCGGTTGCCCTTGGCCAGCATCACCTTGGAGCCGCCCGCCGCCTGGAACTGCTCCACGTAGGAGTCCATCCGGCCGGCCGTGGTCGGGCCGAAGGAGCCCGACGCGTAGCCCTCGGGCGTCTTGGCCGGACCGGCGTAGTACACCGGGTGGTCCTTCAGGTACTGCGGCATCTCCTCGCCCGCGTCCAGCCGCTCCTTGATCTTGGCGTGCGCGATGTCGCGGGCCACGACCAGCGGGCCGGTCAGGGACAGACGGGTCTTCACCGGGTACTTGGTGAGCTCCGCGAGAATCGTCTCCATCGGCTGGTTCAGGTCGATCTTGACGACGTCGCCCTCTTCGAGGTGCTCGTCCGTCGTCTCCGGCAGGAACCGCGCCGGGTCCGTCTCCAGCTGTTCCAGGAAGACGCCCTCGGCGGTGATCTTCGCGACGGCCTGGCGGTCGGCGGAGCAGGACACGGCGATGGCGACCGGGCAGGACGCGCCGTGCCGCGGCAGGCGCACCACGCGCACGTCGTGGCAGAAGTACTTGCCGCCGAACTGCGCACCGATGCCGATCTTCTGCGTCAGCTCGAAGACCTTCTGCTCCAGCTCCTTGTCCCGGAAGCCGTGCCCGAGCTCGGAGCCCTCCGCCGGGATCTCGTCCAGGTAGTGCGCGGAGGCGTACTTCGCCGTCTTCAGCGCGTACTCGGCGGACGTACCGCCGACCACGATCGCCAGGTGGTAGGGCGGGCAGGCCGCCGTACCGAGCGAACGGATCTTCTCCTCCAGGAACTTCATCATGGAGGACTCGTTCAGGACGGCCTTCGTCTCCTGGTACAGGAACGACTTGTTGGCCGAGCCGCCGCCCTTCGCCATGAAGAGGAACTTGTAGGCGCCGCCGTCGGCCGCGTACAGCTCGATCTGCGCGGGGAGGTTGGAGCCGGTGTTCTTCTCCTCCCACATGGTGAGCGGAGCCATCTGCGAGTAGCGCAGGTTCAGGTTCTTGTACGCGTCGTAGATGCCGCGGCTGAGGGCCTCCTCGTCGCGGCCCCGGGTCAGCACGTTCTGCCCGCGCTTGCCCATCACGATCGCCGTGCCCGTGTCCTGGCACATCGGCAGCACACCGGCCGCCGCGATGTTCGCGTTCTTCAGGAGGTCCAGCGCCACGAACTTGTCGTTGCTCGACGCCTCGGGGTCGTCGATGATGCGGCGCAGCTGCGCGAGGTGGGCCGGGCGCAGGTAGTGCTGGATGTCGTGGATGGCCTCCTCGGCGAGCTTGCGCAGCGCCTCCGGCTCCACCTGGAGGAAGGTCCGCCCGTCCGGCCCCTCGACCGTGGAGACACCCTCGGAGGTCACCAGGCGGTACGGGGTGGTGTCCTCGCCCTGGGGGAGCAGATCGGTGTACGCGAACTCAGGCATCTCGCCCATTCCTCACTCGACAGACGCGGCCCGCCTCCTTTGGCGGGCGCCAACCAGCGTAGAACCTGCCGCTGACAGCGAGCTTGTGAGGTAAGGCTCAGTTCGTCACAGTCGAAGGTGACGCGGGGGGTGTCGCGATCTATCGTGAGTGGGTACGCTGCTGCCGTGGACCTTCAGAAGCAGACCGCGCCGGCCGTCTCCGAGCTCCGCGCCTCCGACGCCGAGCGCGACCGCATCGCCGACATCCTGCACGACGCCCTGGCCGAGGGCCGCCTTACCGCGGACGAGCACGCCGAGCGCGTCGAGGGGGTGCTGCGCGCCAAGACCGTCGGCGAACTGGAGGTCTTCGTACGTGACCTGCCCGCGGCCCACCGCCCGGGCCCCGGCCCTGCTCATGCCCCGGCCCCCCGGCGGCCCACGGCCGGCGCCATCCCGATCGACCCGGACGACAACGTGGTCGCGGTCTTCAGCAGCGCCGTCCGCAAGGGCCGCTGGCGCGCGGGCCGCCGTATCCACGCGTACGCGATCTTCGGCAGTGTCGAGATAGACCTCAGCGAGGCCCTCTTCGACCACCAGCAGGTCGTCGTCAAGTCGTTCGCGATCTTCGGCAGCGTCGAGATCCGGGTCCCGGAGAACGTGTCGCTGCGCGGCATGGGCGGCGGCGTCCTCGGCAGCTTCGAGGTGGCCACACTCGACTCGGGCGAACCGGAGGCCCCCATCGTCTACGTCGACGGCTGGGCCGTCCTGGGCAGCGTCGAGGCGCGGCCGAGGCGCGGCAAGGTCGTGGCGGACATCCTGGACCGGGTGCAGCGCAAGGTCGACAGGAGTTTGCGCAAACACCTGGGGCATTGACAGTCGCGAATCCCCCGAATCCGGCGGTTCGGAACTCAGTGCATAGGCGCGCGTACAGCGGGTAGGCCTTGCTGCATCGTCTCTCGCTCGCGAAGCCGTCGTCAGGAGTAGACCGTGCTGCAACCGCCGCATTCGTCCCTGCAGGTAGCTGCCGTTCCGGCCCCGCGGGTGCCAGCGCGAGACAGGGACCAAGACGCCCCGTGGCACACCGAGGCGGTGTGCCGGCGTGACGAGGCCGGCCTGTTCTTCGCCCCCTCCAAGGAACCGACCGCCGCGAGGCTGTCCCGGGAGGAAGCGGCGAAACGGGTCTGTGCCCGCTGCCCCGTGATGGTCGAGTGCCGCGAACACGCCCTGCTCCAGCCCGAGCCCTACGGCGTCTGGGGCGGCCTCACCGCCGCGGAACGCCGTGTGGTCCTGGCCCGGCGCCGCCGCCGCGACATGGAGCTGAAGAAGACGGCCCGCCCGGCGGACCAGATAGCGGCGGCGGGCTGACGGCCGAGCAGCACGACAAGGGCGTCCCCACCGCACCGGGGACGCCCTTTCGTTGTGCCGGCCTTCTTCTCGGGGCTACTTCCCCTTGTCGAAGTCGATCGCGCTGTAGGCGCGCAGCTTGCTCAGCCGGTGCTCGGAGTCGATCCGGCGCACCGTGCCCGACCGCGACCGCATCACGATCGAGTCGGTCGTCGCGGTCTCCGCCCGGTAGCGAACCCCCCGCAGCAGCTCCCCGTCGGTGATCCCGGTGGCCACGAAGAACACGTTCTCCCCGGTGACGAGGTCCTCGGTCGTCAGCACCCGGTCGAGATCGTGCCCCGCGTCGATCGCCCGCTGCCGCTCCTCGTCGTCCTTGGGCCACAGCTTGCCCTGGATCGTGCCGCCCAGGCACTTCACCGCGCAGGCCGAGATGATCCCCTCCGGCGTACCGCCGACGCCGAGCAGCAGGTCGACGCCCGTGCCCTCGCGCAGCGCCAGGATCGAGCCGGCCACATCGCCGTCGGAGATCAGCCTGATGCGCGCCCCGGTGTCCCGGATCTCCTTGATGATGCCCTCGTGGCGCGGCCGGTCCAGGATCACCACCGTCACGTCCTCCGGCGCGGACCGCTTCGCCTTGGCGACCCGGCGGATGTTCACCGACACCGGGGCGTTGATGTCGACGAAGTCCGCCGCCTCCGGACCGGTGACGAGCTTGTCCATGTAGAAGACGGCGGACGGGTCGAACATGGACCCGCGCTCGGCGGCGGCCAGCACGGCGATCGCGTTCGTCATGCCCTTCGCGGTCAGCGTGGTGCCGTCGATCGGGTCGACGGCGATGTCGCACTCGGGCCCGGTCCCGTCGCCCACGCGCTCCCCGTTGAACAGCATCGGGGCTTCGTCCTTCTCGCCCTCGCCGATGACGACGACGCCGTTCATCGAGACGGTGGAGACGAGGGTGCGCATGGCGCGCACCGCGGCACCGTCGGCGCCGTTCTTGTCACCCCGCCCGACCCAACGGCCCGCGGCCATCGCCGCGGCCTCGGTGACCCGGACGAGTTCCAGGGCGAGGTTGCGGTCGGGGGCCTCGGAGGGCACATCGAGTTCGGACGGCAAGTGATGATGCTCGGTCATCGGAGCGCACCTTTCTGTACGACGACGGCCGGATGAGGGTGTTGTCGCCTGACTCTATCCCCGAGCCGCCAAAATGAGCAGGGGCCCCCACGGATGAGCGCAGCAGGGACCTGCGACGATAGGGGGCGTGGCAGGCACGAACGGCAAGCAGAAGACCGCGCGGGACATGATCCTCTCCATGGGAATCATCATCCTCGTGGCGGGCTTCGTGTACCTCTTCATCCCGCACGACGACTCCCCGCCCGACGTCAAGGCCGTCGACTACCGGGTCGAGCTGCTCACGGCACGCCGCGCCGCCTCCTACCCCGTGGCCGCGCCGCAGGGTCTGCCCGACGCATGGAAGGCCACCTCCGTCCGCTTCCGGGGCGACCAGTTCGACGCCTGGCACCTCGGCTTCCACGACCCCGAGGGGGAGTACGTGGCGGTAGAGCAGTCCACTCAGCGGCGCCCCGTCTTCCTCGACGAGGCGACTCAGGGCGCGCGGGAGACCGGGAAGACCGAGAAGATCGGCGGCGAGACCTGGACCCGTTACGAGGGCGGCCGGTACGACGCGCTGGTCCTCGAGGGCACCAAGGGCTCGACGACGGTCGTGACGGGCACCGCGTCGTTCGCACAGCTGACGAAGATGGCCGAGGCGCTGCGGACGAAGTGAACGCGCACGAGGAAGGCCCCCGGCGTCGTGGCCGGGGGCCTTCCTCGTGTACGTCCGCGGGGACGGTTCAGACGGTCGTGACGACCTGGTCGAACTCCAGGCGCGGGGAGCGCGGGTACCAGGCGTCCGGGCCGGGGCGGCCGATGTTGACGACCATCAGCGGGGTGTGGTCGTCGTCCAGGAACTCCTTGCGGACACCCTCGAAGTCGAAACCGGTCATCGGGCCGGCGGCGAGACCGGCGGCGCGGACACCGACGATGAAGTACGCGGCCTGGAGGGCGGCGTTCAGCGCGGCGGCGTTCTCGCGGGCCGGGCGCTCGGCGAAGAAGATGTCCTTGATCTGCGGGGCGGCCGGGAACAGGTGCGGCAGCTCCTCGTGGAACTCGTTGTCCGCGGAGAGGATCGCCACCAGCGGGGCGCTCGCCGTCTTGGGCCGGTTGCCCTCGGCCATGTGTGCCACCAGGCGCTCGCGGGCCTCGGGGGAGCGGACCAGGGTGATGCGCAGCGGCGTCTGGTTGAAGGCGGTCGGACCGTACTTGACCAGGTCGTAGATCGCCTGCACCTGCTCGTCGGTCACCGGCTCGTCGGTGAAGGTGTTGGCGGATCGGGCCTCACGGAACAGCAGGTCCTGGGCGGCGGGGTCAAGAACGAGGGACATGAAGGCACTTTCTCTCGACGGTCGGTCCGGAAGACCGGCTGACGTCTTCGACCGTACGCGAATGAAGTTCAACGTTCAACTAACGTGAGGGTGTCGTGTGTCACCCCGAACCGAACGGTCCCGGTTACTCCGCGTCGTCCTCCGAGGCCTCCTCCGCCAGGGCCGCGTCCAGCCGCGCCCGGGCCCCGTCCAGCCAGCGCCGGCACACCTTGGCCAGCTCCTCGCCCCGCTCCCAGAGCGCGAGGGACTCCTCCAGCGTCGTACCGCCCGCCTCCAGGCGCCGGACGACCTCGATCAGCTCGTCCCGCGCCTGCTCGTACCCGAGCGCCTCGCTGGTGCCCGGTGTCTCATCAACCTCGCTGGTCATCCACCCACCCTATGTGTCGACTCGTACGGAGAACTCGCCCTCGGAGACCCGGGCGCGCAGGGCCTCGCCGGCCGTCACCTCGCCGGGGTCGCGGACGGCGTGCCCGTCCGTCTTCTGCAGCACGGCGTACCCGCGCTTCAGCGTCGCGGCGGGGGAGAGGGCCACCACGCGCGCGTGGGTGTGCGTCAGCTCCGAGTCGGCGCGGTCGAGCTGGTGCCGCAGGCAGCGCCGGCCCCGGTCGAGCAGGTCCGCCACCTGGTCGGCGCGCGCGTCGATCATCCGGTGCGGATCCTCTATCGACGGCCGCGCGAGGGCGTGCGCCAGCCCGCGCTCCTCCCGCTCCACGAGCGCCGCCACACACCGCCGCGCCCGGTCCCGCAGCAGCCGCACCCGCTCGTACTCCTCGCCGACGTCCGGCACGACCTTCTTGGCCGCGTCGGTCGGGGTGGAGGCGCGCAGGTCGGCGACGTGGTCCAGCAGGGGGTTGTCCGGTTCGTGCCCGATGGCGGACACCACGGGCGTGCGGCACTGCGCGACCGTGCGGATCAGCTGCTCGTCGGAGAACGGCAGCAGGTCCTCCACGCTGCCGCCGCCGCGGGCCACGATGATCACGTCCACGTCGTCGATCGCGTCGAGCTCCTTCACCGCCTGCACGACCTGCGGCACGGCGTGCACGCCCTGCACGGCGACGTTGCGCACCTCGAAGCGGACGGCGGGCCAGCGGTGCCGGGCGTTCTCCAGGACGTCCCGCTCGGCGGCCGAGGCCCGTCCGCAGACCAGCCCGACCAGCTGCGGCAGGAAGGGCAGCGGCTTCTTGCGCTCCGGCGCGAACAGCCCCTCCCGCGCGAGGGCCTTCTTCAGCTGCTCCAGGCGCGCGAGCAGCTCACCGACCCCCACGGGCCGTATCTCGGCGGCCCGCAGCGACAGCTGCCCCCGCGGGGCGTACCACTCGGGCTTCGCGAGGACGACGACCCGGGCGCCCTCGCTCACCACGTCCGCGACGTCGTCGAACACCTGCCGGTAGCAGGTGACGCTGACGGAGATGTCGTACGACGGGTCCCGCAGCGTCAGGAACACCACCCCCGCGCCCGGCCGCCGCGACAACTGCGTGATCTGCCCCTCGACCCACACCGCCCCGAGCCGGTCGATCCAGCCCCCGATGAGCCGCGACACCTCACCGACGGGCAGCGGGGCTTCCGGACTCGTGTTCACAGCCATGCCCGCGAGAGTAGTGGGAACCGCTGACAAGACCACTCACCCGCAAGCCGTCCGACCCGCCACGACCCGCCCCGTTCCCGAGCCCCACGCGCGCAGGCGAACACCGAGCGTGCCCGGGGGGCCACCCGCACCATCCGGGCGCAGCCGAACGCGGTGAACGCCCTCGCGATCGTGCCGACGGCGCAGACCGGCGCGACCGCCGCCGTGCGCCTTGGCGTCCAGCGTGCCAGGGGCCGCCGTTCCGGTCCCGGACATCGTGCCCCGGATCGCTCCCCCTGTACGTCACTCGCGTCGCGAATGTCAGTCTTCCCGGGGACTCCGCGCGGACGCGATCTTTGACCCGCCGAACGCGGCCTTACGATGGGACGCATGTCTGCTTCGCCTGGCCGCCGTGTCCTGCTCGCCGCCCCCCGTGGCTACTGCGCGGGTGTGGACCGCGCCGTGATCGCCGTCGAGAAAGCCCTGGAGCAGTACGGCGCTCCGGTGTACGTCCGGCACGAGATCGTCCACAACAAGTACGTCGTGCAGACCCTGGAGAAGAAGGGCGCGATCTTCGTCGAGAGGACGGAGGAGGTCCCCCCGGGCAACATCGTGATGTTCTCGGCACACGGGGTCGCCCCCGTCGTCCACGAGGAGGCCGAGCGCGGCCGTCTCGCCACCATCGACGCCACCTGCCCCCTCGTCACCAAGGTCCACAAGGAAGCCGTCCGTTTCGCGAGCGAGGACTACGACATCCTCCTGATCGGCCACGAGGGCCACGAGGAGGTCATCGGGACGTCCGGCGAGGCCCCCGACCACATCCAGCTCGTCGACGGACCGGGCGATGTGGCGAAGGTCGAGGTCCGCGACCCGTCCAAGGTCGTCTGGCTCTCCCAGACCACGCTGTCCGTCGACGAGACCATGGAGACCGTCGACGCCCTGAAGGACAAGTTCCCGCAGCTCATCTCCCCGCCCAGCGACGACATCTGCTACGCCACGCAGAACCGCCAGCTGGCCGTGAAGCAGATGGGCGCCGAGTCGGAGCTGGTCATCGTCGTCGGCTCGCGCAACTCCTCCAACTCCAAGCGGCTCGTCGAGGTCGCCAAGATCGCCGGTGCCCGCGAGGCCTACCTCGTGGACTTCGCCGACGAGATCGACGAGGCCTGGCTGGAGGGCGTGACCACGGTCGGCGTCACCTCGGGCGCCTCCGTCCCGGAGGTCCTGGTCGAGCAGGTTCTGGAGTGGCTGTCCACGCGCGGCTTCGAGGACGTCGAGATCGTCAAGGCGGCCGAGGAGTCCATCACCTTCTCCCTGCCCAAGGAACTGCGCCGCGACCTGCGCGAGGAGGCCGCGGCCCTGACCGCCGAGCGGGGCGGCGCCGGGACCGGTGAAAATTCCGCGGAGTGATCGGGCACAGGCCGGGCAGCACCGCTGTCCGGCCTGTGACGGTCAGTCGTTCGTCGTAACGTAAGGCCATGCAGATCTTCGGAGTGGACATCGGCGGATCGGGGATCAAGGGTGCCCCGGTGGACCTGGACAAGGGCGACCTGGCGCAGGAGCGCCACAAGGTCCTCACCCCGCACCCGGCCACGCCCGACGGGGTGGCCGACGGCGTCAAGCAGGTCGTCGACCACTTCGGCTGGACGGGTCCGGTCGGTGTCACGTTCCCCGGCGTGGTCACCGACGGAGCCACGATCCGCACGGCGGCGAACGTCGACGACAGCTGGATCGACACCGACGCCCGCGCGCTGCTCGGCGAGCGGCTGGGCGGACTGCCGGTGACGGTGGTCAACGACGCGGACGCGGCGGGCGTCGCCGAGATGAACTTCGGTGCGGGCCGTGGCCGCCGGGGCCCGGTGATCCTGCTGACCTTCGGTACCGGCATCGGCAGCGCCGTCTTCGTCGACGGCGTCCTCGTCCCCAACACCGAGCTGGGCCACCTGGAGCTCGACGGGCACGACGCGGAGAAGCGGGCCTCCAGCAAGGCCCGCGAGGACCACGACATGACGTGGGAGCACTGGGCGGTGCACCGCGTGCGCAAGTACCTCGCCCACGTCGAGATGCTGTTCTCGCCGGAGCTGTTCATCATCGGCGGCGGCGTCAGCCGCAAGTCCCACAAGTTCCTGCCCTACATCGAGGGCATCAAGGCGGAGATCGTCCCGGCGCAGTTGCAGAACAACGCGGGGATCGTGGGAGCGGCGATGCGGGCGGCCGAGCGGTAGGGCCTCTTCGGACGAAGAGGTGTCACACCGGCGGCCGGGCTCCGGCCGTCCGCCGCCGGTGCACCAGCCGGATCCGCCGGACGATCACGATCAGCCCGGCGATCAACGTCCCTCCGTACAGCCAGCCGGCCTGCGTGGCGAGCGCGGTGACCAGGCCCATCAGCCTGCCGCCGGTCCCTCCCTCGCCCTCGGCCAACGGCAGCAGCCCCACGGCGAACGCGATCGGTACGACGACGGGCGCGGTCATCAGGTCCCCCCGGCGCACCCACAGGGCGGTCAGCGCGCACACCGGCAGGAACAGCACGCCGTACGCCGTCGAGGACGCCCCGAACAGCGCCCCGCAGAGCGCGCCGAGCAGGAACATCACCACCGCGCAGAACAGCCCGCTGCCCAGGCCGGTCAGCCGGGGGTTCGGCAGTCCTCCCTTGGCGGGCGTCGACGCGGGCGCGGGCCGTCGTACCGGCACCGGGCGGCGCCGCGGCCCGGGCGGCCGGGCCGCGCGCACCGGCTCGCCCCCCGCTCCCCGTCCCGCCTGGGACGGCACGGGTTGCCGGGGCGGCCTGGGCCGGTCCCGTCGCGGTCCGTACTGGGGAGATCGCGTCCTGTATTGCTCCACCGCACCAACTTAGGTCGTTCTATATGCCGAATAGCCCTTCTGACACGCCGTGGAGCACGGCTTGGCCAAGCGTTCGATACGTCGCCGGGACGGTTCCGGACACGCCGTAGACTGGTGGATCGGCCGGTCCCCTGGCCCCCTGGCCCTCCACTCACGGGAAGTCGCAACGTGTCGCTCACGATCGGAATCGTCGGTCTGCCGAATGTCGGCAAGTCGACCCTGTTCAACGCCCTGACCAAGAACGACGTGCTGGCGGCCAACTACCCGTTCGCCACCATCGAGCCGAACGTCGGCGTGGTCGGCGTCCCCGACCCGCGCCTCACCAAACTGGCCGAGATCTTCTCCTCGCAGCGGGTGCTCCCCGCCACGGTCGACTTCGTCGACATCGCCGGCATCGTGCGCGGCGCCTCCGAGGGTGAGGGCCTGGGCAACAAGTTCCTCGCGAACATCCGCGAGTCCGACGCGATCTGCCAGGTCATCCGCGCCTTCAAGGACGAGAACGTCGTCCACGTGGACGGCAAGGTCTCGCCCAAGGACGACATCGAGACGATCAACACCGAGCTGATCCTCGCCGACCTGCAGACCATCGAGAAGGTCCTGCCGCGCCTCCAGAAGGAGTCGCGCATCAAGAAGGACATCGCGCCGAAGGTCAAGGCCGTCGAGGAGGCCAAGGAGATCCTGGAGAAGGGCGACACGCTCTTCGCGCACGGCCTCGTCCAGGGCAGCGAGCGCGCGGAGCTCCTGCACGACCTGCACCTGCTCACCACCAAGCCGTTCCTCTACGTCTTCAACGTCGACGAGGACGAGCTGACCGACGAGGACTTCAAGAACGAGCAGCGGGCTCTGGTCGCCCCGGCCGAGGCGATCTTCCTCAACGCCAAGCTGGAGGCGGACCTCGCCGAGCTCGACGAGGACGAGGCGCTGGAACTCCTCCAGTCCGTCGGCCAGGAGGAGCCGGGCCTGGCGACCCTGGCACACGTCGGCTTCCGCACCCTGGGGCTGCAGACGTACCTGACCGCCGGCCCCAAGGAATCCCGCGCCTGGACCATCAAGAAGAACGCCACCGCCCCCGAGGCCGCCGGCGTCATCCACACGGACTTCCAGAAGGGCTTCATCAAGGCGGAGGTCATCTCCTTCGACGACCTGGTGGAGACGGGGTCGGTGGCGGAGGCCCGCGCGAAGGGGAAGGCCCGCATGGAGGGCAAGGACTACGTCATGCAGGACGGGGACGTGGTGGAGTTCCGCTTCAATGTCTAGCGGGTGACTTAGCACCACATTGCCCATCCCGCAAACTTGCAGGTCAGAAGGGGTCTGACTCTCCAGGGTCAGACCCCTGGATTTTTACCGTGCTGGATTCGTGCTGGGCATCGATGTCAATCTCCTCGAACCGTGGAGACGATCCATGCGGACAGTCCCTCGGCGAGGATGGCTCGGTCGCGCGTTCGTAGTCGATCGGGCTCTTGCAGCCGCACATCGTTCGTAGTTGCCTGTGTTGTCGAAGTCGGTGACCCAGGTGGCGATCTTGATGCGGGCGCCGCTTGTGGGAAAGTCGGGGCACAGGCGGGTGGCGGCCCGGGCCGCGGTTTCAGACGCCGGCGCCGCCATCGACCGGCATCATCGCGCCGGTCACGTACCAGGGGCGGTCGCTGAGCAGTCAGGCGGCGGCCTCGGTGATCTGCCTGACCTCGGCCATCTGGCCGAGCGGGACCGTCGTGGTCATCCGCTCGACGATGCCGGGAGTAGCCACTTCCCACATACCGATGATCGATATCGCCGGAATCCCATCCGGTGTCGCCGCGGTACACGCTCCCACACCCGGGTCTTCCCCAGGGCCACCAGCGAGTTTTTGAGGGAATAGTAGGGTCGCGGAGGTCGCTGGTGCCGTGGTCGGGCATGGGTTCTGATGCCAGGAAGGGCACCCAACAGGGGACGGGGAACGGGGAAACATGGTCAAGAGCGGTAATCAAGGGGGAAGCGAACACGCCGTGCGGGTCTTCCGGGTCCAACGAGCTTTCACCGAGCTCGAAGGACAGATGCACGGTCCAGGTGAGCTGGCCGAGGTGACCGGACTGGACGACTCGACGGTTCACCGGATTCTGCAGTCCGGTATTCACGACGGCATATTCGTACGCGAGGGGCGTGGCCTCTACCGGCTCGGCTCCGGCGCCGCGCGTCTCGGCCTGAAGGCCCTCGCGCACGCGCCCAACACCGCTGAGGCGCATGGGGTGTTAGAGGAGATACGCAGGGCCACCGACGGAGGGCTCGTGTTCCTCTTCGGGCTGGCCCCCTTCGGCGGCGCCAAGAAGCAGTGCCTGGACATGGCTGTCGGCGACTCCGACCTGTCGGAGCTCGGTGTCAGCCAGCGTGCCCTCCTGACGGTCTTTCAGTCGTTGCGTACGGGTGCCTGCGGGCGGGCGATCCTCGCCCACCTGCCGGAGGTCATCCAGGAAGGCGTGCTGGCCGAGCCGACTCCCGTGGGCGCAGGCCCGGGGGCGTTCCGGGACAAAGGCACCCTGCTGGCCTCCCTCACGGCCGTGCGCGAACAAGGGGTGGCCATCGACTCGGAGGAGTGCGCCACCGGCTGGAACGGCCTTGCTGTGCCGGTCCGTTGGGATGGGCTGATCATGGGTTCCGTGGCGGTGCTCAAGCCCAAGGAGGCCATGCCTGAGTGGCCCGCCGGCATTCTGAGGGCGATGAAGGGGGCCGCCGCGGTGTTCACCGAGGCAGGCGGCCGCGGAGCCTGGTCGTCGGAGACCGCCAGCTCGTTCTGATCCCGGGGGTCGAGACCACTCGTCCTGGTCCCGGGGGCCCACAGGGCCCGACCGCGGAGCCGCAAGTGGTGAGCGCGGCTCCGCGGTACGGGTGCGCGGTACGGCTCCACGCGCGGGTACGCCCGGTTGGTCTCGCGCCCCGGGCGTACCCGGGGCCATGGCCCCGTGGAGGGCGTGCGCGCGGCCCGACCGACCCCGGAGGCGAGAGGTCCCTGGAGATCCCGTGAGGCCCCGCGTACGCGGGGCCTCCAGCGGAATCATCGCCGCAATCGCGAGGTGATCCTGCTGTCACAAAACTTCCTGTCGGGGCATCCTGTGTGTGACCGGCGTTCACGAAGCATTCGCTTCGCCGTACATGAGAATCCGGTGTCGTTTCTCGTGTGCCGGGAATGGTGCGGCGCCCATTCTCACCGTGCGGGAGAGGATTTGCGTTTCTTGACAGACCTCGATGCCGGTGCCTAATACTTGAACGGTGATGAGCCGGAGTTCCGGCGATCCGGATTCGCCGTCAGGGGAGCTGTCTTGGTCTACGCTGTCGATACCCGTTCGCACGCACCGCCGGAAGAGCGGCCGGACGAGGGGAAGAAATCGGTTTACTGCGCGGCGGCCAGTGCCGCTGCAAGTGGCACCTTAGGGCCTGCCGCAGTTTGTGTCGCAGGTCACGCCGCAGGTCACAGTACAGGCTCCGCCGGTGAAGGAGATGACGAACTACTCTCCTGGAAGCAGGAGTTGGAACGGGTTCCGCTGCTCTCCGCGCGCGAGGCGGAAGTGTTCGGTCTCCTCGGCGAGGGATATTCCAACCGCAGTATCGCGCGCGAACTGGATATCACCGAACGAACAGCCAAGTTCCATGTGGCACGAGTGCTGAGCAAATTGCGTGTTGAATCCAGGTTGCAAGCAGGCCTTGTCGCCCATTCTTTTCGCCGCCTGTACCAAGGTGCAGTTCCGCGCAGAGTGGATACAAGATAGTTTATGCCTGGGAGGAAGGACCGAGGTCACGGGCCCGGTTTTTCTCCGGAGCTTTTCCCGAGACACACCCTGCGAAGGCCCCGACAGGCCCGACTTCGTGGAATCTCGCTGCTCTCGCTCTTCCTCGGTGACGGAGAAAGGACACGCCCATGCCGGCCCAGCCCGCCGCTCTCGCCGAGAGCCCCGCGCAGACCCGTACGGCGCATGCCCCCGAGCCCGCCCCGCCCGGCATGCGGGACAGCGTCGACGCCCTGCACGCCACCCGCCTGGCCGCCGAGCAGGGGCCCGGCGCGCGCGCCACCGAGCAGCAGCATGCCCGGGGCAAGCTGACCGCCCGCGAACGCCTGGACCTCCTCTTCGACGAGGGTTCGTTCACCGAGGTCGAGCAGTTGCGCAGGCACCGCGCCACCGGCTTCGGCCTGGAGAATCGCAGGCCGCACACCGACGGCGTCGTCACCGGCTGGGGCACGGTCCACGGCCGCACCGTCTTCGCGTACGCCCACGACTTCCGCATCTTCGGCGGCTCGCTCGGTGAGGCCCACTCCACGAAGATCCACAAGATCATGGACATGGCCGTCAAGGCGGGCGCCCCGCTGGTGTCGCTCAACGACGGTGCGGGGGCCCGTATCCAGGAGGGTGTCTCCGCACTGGCCGGGTACGGCGGGATCTTCCAGCGCAACACCAGGGCTTCGGGTGTGATCCCGCAGATCTCGGTGATGCTCGGTCCGTGCGCGGGCGGTGCCGCCTACTCGCCTGCCCTGACGGACTTCGTCTTCATGGTCCGTGAGACCTCGCAGATGTTCATCACCGGACCTGACGTGGTCCAGGCGGTGACAGGTGAGGAGATCACACAGAACGGGCTCGGCGGCGCCGACGTCCACGGCACGGTCTCCGGCGTCGCCGGGTTCGTCCACGACGACGAGGCCGAATGCCTCGAGGAAGTGCGCTACCTGCTGTCGCTCCTGCCGTCCAACAACCGGGAACTGTCGCCGGCCCTCGAATCCGACGACCCGGCGGGCCGCCGGACCGACGCGCTCGCCGACTTGGTCCCCGCCGAGGGAAACCGGCCCTACGACATGCGCGCGGTGATCCAGGAGATCGTCGACGACGGCGAGCTGATGGAGACGCACGCGGGCTGGGCGGGCAACATCATCTGTGCGCTGGCCCGGCTGGACGGGCGGACCGTCGGCGTGGTCGCCAACCAGCCGGCCCACCTGGCCGGAGCACTGGACATCCACGCCTCGGAGAAGGCCGCCCGGTTCATCTCCACCTGCGACGCCTTCAACATCCCCCTGGTCACCCTCGTCGACGTACCGGGTTTCCTGCCCGGCGTGGACCAGGAGCACAACGGCATCATCCGGCACGGCGCGAAGCTGCTGTACGCGTACTGCAACGCCACCGTGCCGCGTATCTCCCTCGTGCTGCGCAAGGCCTACGGCGGGGCGTACATCGTCATGGACTCCCAGTCCGTCGGCGCCGACCTGACGTATGCCTGGCCGACGAACGAGATCGCGGTGATGGGCGCCGAGGGCGCGGCGAACGTCGTCTTCCGCCGGGAGATCGCCGCCTCGGACGCTCCGGAGGTGACCCGGGCCCAGCTGGTCAAGGAGTACAGGCAAGAGCTGATGCACCCTTACTACGCCGCTGAACGCGGCCTCGTCGACGATGTCATAGATCCCGCGCACACCCGCTCGGTGCTCATCGAGGCGCTGCGTGTCCTGCGTAGCAAGGACGTCGACCTGCCGTCGCGCAAGCACGGCAACCCGCCGGCATGACGGGCGCCGCGGACACCACGGACAGCACGGGTACGGCGACCACGGACACCGTGCTCACGGTGGTGCGGGGGCGTCCCGACGATCTCGAACTGGCCGCGGTCACCGCCGTCCTGGGGGCCATGGCGCGGCAGGCGGACACCACCGCGCCGTGGACGCCGCCGGGCCCGGTGGGCGTGCGATGGGGCAGCGACGGCCGTACCCGCCCGGCCGGCTCCTGGCGCCGCGACGCGGGCAGACACCGGCCGGGCCCCGCGGGCCCCGCCCGGGGCATGTCATGAGCCGCCCCCGCGAAAGCAGCCGGAGGCCGCGGCCCGCCCGTCCTGGGCCGACAGGGGCTGGGGCCGCGCCCCGGACCGTACCCGTGTGCCGTACCGACGCCGGTTTCCCCGACTCAATCGACTGGGAGCCGATAGTGAAACATCCACTCAACCCGATCGACGAGGTCTTCCTCGGCATGGACCGCGAACTCAGCCTGACCCAAGGGCAGTTCCTACGGTTCCGTGGAGAGGCGCCCTCGCTGGACGAGGTCCATGACCACCTGGCGGAGCGACTGCCCGGCCTGCCGCGGCTGACCCACCGGGCGGTGACCGGCAGGCGCGGCGCGTTCCGTGCCCCCAGTGCCGGCTTCGACCTGCACGACCACGTACAGGAGATGAAGCTCCCTGCCGGTACCCCGCTGGACGAGGTGCTGACCGCCCTGGTGCGCCTGCCGCTGAGCGAGAGCGGCCCCCTGTGGTCGATCCACCTCGTCCACGGATACGCGGACGGTGAGTACGCCGTCTGTTACCGGGTCCACCACGGCCTGGAGGACGGGATGGGCGCGGCCCACGTCGCCGCCGTCCTGTTCGGCGGCACTCCGCACTCGGGGCCGACACCCCGGGACGGGCAGCGGGACGGGCTGCGCGCGGGACCGCTGTGCACCGCCGGGCCGTTGGAGCTGCTGCACGGCACACTCAGCGTGGGCGCCGGCATGGTGCGGGGGCTGGCGCCCGGTCGGCTCTGGCCCAGGACGTATCCCGGCCCGGAGAACCTGGCCATGTGCAGTACGAGTGCGACCCGGCGCGAACTGAGCGAACTGGGAAGGGAGTTCGGCGGCACCGTCAACGACGCCTTCCTCATGGCACTGTGGGGCGCGCTGTCCGCCTGGAGCACGACGGGCGACGGTCGCCGCGACGCGCGCTCGGTGTTCCGCGCGTCGCCCGTACCGGTGCGGATGCCGCTGAGTACCCGGCAGAACGGTGAGGAGGACGCCGTCGGCAACCATCTCACGACGGCATTCGTCACACTGCCCAGCCAGGAACTGCCGCCCGCCGAGGCGTTCGCGCAGCTCGTCGGCAGCACTCAGCGGATGCGTTCCAACGGTCTGCGGCCGGCCAGCAGGGCGCTGATCGCTCTGCTGCCGGCAGCCCTGATCCGCTGGACGGTGAGGCGACTGCTCAGCCCCCGCTCGTCCCCGCTGTACGCCTCCAACTACCTTCTGCCCGCCTCTCTTTCCTTCCGCGGCGACCAGGTCGTGGATGCCATACCGCTCGGTGTGCTGCTGCCGGGCAACGCCCTGTCGGTGACGCTGCTGTCCTGCGGCTCGCGGGTGCAGGTGAGTTTCCTGTACGACAGCAGGCTGCCGGACGCCCAGCGGCTGGCCGTCCTGTGGCGTGAGGCCCTCGACGAGCTCGACGCGATGAACGTGCTGCACCCGGCGTAGCCGTCCGTACCGCGTGCACCCTGTCCCGCATCCCCACGTCCCGTCCCCCCACCACCCATTCTTCGGAGGGCTTTCCATGTCGAGTCGGTCCAGTTCTCGCGGTCATTCCGTATGGACCCTGATCGTGACCGGACTCGCGGTCTTCATGGCGGCGTTGGACAACCTCGTCGTCATCACCGCTCTGCCCGCCATCCAGAAGTCGCTCGACACGAGCCTGCAGGACCTGGAATGGACGGTGAACGCCTACACCCTGTCCTTCGCCGTCTTCCTGATGGCCGGTGCGGCGGCCGGTGACCGCTTCGGCCGCCGCAAGATGTTCGTGGCGGGACTTGTCGTCTTCACCGTGGCGTCGGCGGCGTGCGCCCTCGCGGACACCGCCCAGCAGCTGATCATCGCCCGTGCCGTGCAGGGCTTCGGCGCCGCCATCGTCATGCCACTCACGCTGACCCTGCTGACCGTCGCGGTGCCGCCCCGCCGGCGTGCCCTCGCGCTGGGCATCTGGGGTGCGCTGAGCGGATTGGCTGTAGCGCTCGGGCCGCTGATCGGCGGCGCCGTCGTCGAGAAGATCTCCTGGGAGTGGATCTTCTGGGTCAATGTGCCGATCGGTGTGGTGGTGCTGGCACTCAGCCTGTGGAAGCTCGCTGAGAGCAAGCACCCGGAGAGCACGCTCGACAAGACGGGCACCATCCTGTTGAGCCTCGGCATGTTCGGAGTGGTGTACGCCCTCGTGCGGACCACCGAGCACGGCTGGGCCAGCAGCGAGGTGCTGACCTACCTGATCGCCGGAGTGGCACTCATCGCGGCCTTCGTCCTCTGGGAGCTGCGCACCCCCCACCCGATGCTGCCGATGCGGCTGTTCCGCAGCCGTTCGTTCAGCGCTGTCAACTCGGCCAGCCTCCTGATGTTCGCCGCCATGTTCGGGCTGGTGTTCCTGCTGACCCAGTTCATGCAGAACATTCAGGGCTTCTCGCCGCTCGAAGCGGGGGTGCGGATGCTGCCGTGGACCGCGATGCCGGTCCTGGTCGCCCCGTTCACCGCCCTGCTCACCGGGCGGCTGGGCAACCGGCTGGTGGTCGCCACGGGCCTGTTGTTCGAGGCGGTCGGCCTCGGCTGGCTCGCCCTGGTGACCGAGGCGAACACCGACTACGCCGACCAGGTTCCAGGGCTGGTGCTCGGCGGCATCGGACTCGGGTTGTTCTTCGCCCCCGTCGCCGAGATGGCCATGAACATCGTCGCCCCCCGTGACCAGGGCATCGCCTCCGGAGCCAACAACACCTTCAGGGAGCTCGGCGGTGTGCTCGGCGTGGCCGTGCTGACGTCGGTGTTCACCGCCCAGGGCGGCTACGACTCGCCGCAGGCCTTCGTGGACGGCCTCGTCCCGGCCACCTGGGTCGGCGCCGCGATCGCCGCCCTCGGCTGCCTCGCCATCCTGGCCGCACCGCGCCGGTCCAGGGAGCAGAACGACGCGTGGCAGGAAGAAGAGGACGAGGAGCGCCCGGACACCGGGAAGACGAACCCGGCCGGCCCGTCGGACCCGACTGACGTGCTGGAACCCTCGCAGCGCTGACAGCCGCCCGGAGCCCTGGGCCGCTCTGGGCAAGGGCCCGGACCGTACGCATTCGCCCGACAGTCGACCAGCCAGTGGCAGGGAGTCGAGATGTACGACGCAATAGTTGTCGGCGCACGGATCAGCGGCGCCGCCACGGCCATGCTGCTGTCTCGGGCAGGCCACAAGGTGCTGTTGCTCGACCGGGCCGTGTTCCCGGGCGGCAAGGCGGCGGCGACCAACCTGGTCCACCCGCCGGGCATACTCCGGCTCCAACGCTGGGGTCTGCTCGACGAGCTGACGGCCACCGGCTGCCCGCCCATCATCGAGTACGGCCTGCGCAGCGGCCCGGTGGAGCTGATGGCCCGGCTACCCGCCCTGGACGGGGTGGGCGAGGCGTACTCCCCGGAGCGCGCCAGGCTCGACCAGATCCTGCTGGACGCCGCGGTCAGGGCCGGGGCGGAACTGCGTACCGGCGTCTCGGTCCGGCAGCTGATCACCGACGAGGCGGGCACGGTCACCGGTGTGCGGGGGGAGACGGCGAACCGCACCCCCGTCGTCGAACACGCCCCGGTCGTGGTGGGGGCCGACGGCTCCAACTCGACCCTGGCCCGGCTGGTGGACGCGCCGAAGTACGACGCGCACCCCGTCCTCAACAAGAGCCACTGGTCGTACTGGGAGGGACTACCGCACGACGGGCGGGTCCGCACCTACCGTCAGGCCGGCAAGCACGCGTTCACCTGGCCGACCCACGACGGGCTGACCATCGTGGGAGTGGCTCTGCCGGTGGCCGACTTCAAGGCGACGAGCGACGAGGACCGCGACCGTACGGTCATCTCCGCGTTCGACGAAGTGGATCCCGAGCGGGCCGATCTGCTGCGCACGACCAAGCGCGTCGACCGCTGGATGACCGGGGCCGTACCCAACTTCCTGCGCCGCTCGCACGGCCCCGGCTGGGCGTTGGTCGGGGACGCGGGCTACACCCGGGACCCGATCACCGCCGCCGGGATCACCGACGGACTGCGCGGCGCCGAACTCCTCGCCACCGCCATCGGGTCGGGCCTCTCCGGCAGCGAACCGCTGCCGGCCGCGCTCGCCCGCTACGCCCGCGACCGCGACGACCTGGTCACCGGCCACTACCGCTACACCCGGGACCATGCGACGATCGCGGACCACTCGCGCGAGGAACTGGCGTTCATCCGGGCCATGAACCGCAGCCCCACACACGGCCGCGCGATGGTCGGCATGTTCGCCACGATGATCCACCCGGCGGAGTTCTACTCGCCGGCCAGCGTCCACGCCCTGCTCGACTATCTGGAGCCGGGCAACGGGCCGGGCTGGAAACTGCGAATGGTGCGCTGGCTGGCCCGCGGCGCGCCCCGGCACATCCCCGGGGCGACCCGCACCGCCGACCGGCTGGTGGCCAAGAACCTCGGCCCCATGGGCCAGTACCTGGCCTGAACCTCGCCCTCCCCCCTCGTTCTCGTCCTCATCCGATCCGCACCACCAGCTTGGAGGCACCACCATGACCGTCCACACGTCGACGGACCTGCGCACCACCTTCCTCTTCCCCGGCCAGGGCGGATTCGACAGTGCAGCCCTGCGCCTGGCCGAGGAGAAGTACCCGCAGGTCCGGCGGGTCTTCGAGCGTATCGACGCGGAGACCATGAGCCTGTTCTCGCGCCGAATATCCGACGTGGTCCTCGGGGCGCACCCCACGGACCTGCGCGAACTCCTCGACGACGAAGCCTGGGTCTCCCAGGTGGCCATCTACGCCGCCGGCCTGGCCGCGTACGAGGTCCTGGACGCCCAGGGGGTGCGTCCGGACGTCCTCGTCGGCCACAGCCTCGGCGAGATCACCGCACTGGTCGCCGCCGGGGCGTTCTCCGTCGAGGACGGGGTGCGAATCGTCGCCCAGCGCGTGGCGGTCATCCAGCGGCAGAACGCCGTCGAGGGCCGCATGGTGGCGCTGTCCGCCGGCGCCGAGCGGTCTCGCCGCCTGCTGGAACTGCTGGACGACCCGATGCTGGCCGTCGCC
The DNA here is from genome assembly GCF_040638895.1 of Streptomyces sp. NPDC024017. Lineage (NCBI taxonomy): Bacteria > Bacillati > Actinomycetota > Actinomycetes > Kitasatosporales > Streptomycetaceae > Streptomyces > Streptomyces sp. NPDC024017. The sequence continues at coordinate 159,667 of NZ_JBEZYZ010000005.1, forward strand.
ACCGAGAACCACGACGAGCAGACCGTGGTGAGCGGCCCGGGCGAGATTCTCGACCGGGTGATCGCGATCGCCGGGCAACTGGGCATCGGCGCCATCGAGATCGACGCCCCCTTCCCCTTCCACACCCCGGCTCTCGCCCCCGCCGTACCCGAATTCGCCGCCTACGTCGGCAAGCTGGACCAGCACCCGCTGCAGCGCCTGGTGTACTCGCCGATCCTCCAGCGGTACTACGAGCCCGACGACGCGTTGGCCGACCGTCTCGCCGAGCACTTCGTCTCCCCGGTACGGTTCGCCGCCGCCGTGCGCCACCTGCAGACCGCCGGTGTCAACACGTTCGTGGAAGCGGGCGGGCGGGCCGCGCTGTCCAAGCTCGTCGTCCGGCTGACCAAGGGCTCGGACGTACGCGCCCTGCCGTCACTCGCGGTCGACGGCGACGGCGGCCTCGCGCTGGACGCCACCCTGCGGGTCCTGCGGGACGCCGGTCTGGCCGATGCGACCAGGGCGGCCCCGGGCCTCGCCGAACTGCTGGCCCCCACAGTGCCTGCCGGCGTGTTCGAGGCGTACTGGGCCCAGCACGGCGACGAGGTGCTCCGGCGCATCGCCGACGACCTGGGCGACTTCACCCCGGAGCCGGCGGCGCAGACACCCTCGCCCGGCACCGGAGCGACCACCCCTGCCGCACCGGCTCCTACCTCGCCGGCGCCGTCCGCCGAGGCACCGGACCGTGCGGAGATCCACGCCGAACTGCGGACCCTGTACGCCGAGGCGCTGGAGTACCCGGAGGAGGTCTTCGAGGACGGCGTGCAACTGGAGGCCGAACTGGGGGTCGACTCGGTCAAGCAGGTCGAGCTGCTCTCCCGCGCCTCCAAGCGATACGGCCTGCCCACACGGGAGGCCGGCTTCCGCCTGGAGAACTACAACACCATAGACAAGATCGTCGACTTCGTGCTCACGGAGCTGTCCGGCCGGGAGGCCGTCGCCACCGGCTGACGGCGCGCAGCGGGCTGCTGTCGTCTTCCCGTTCCGCCGACATTCCGTTCCGCCGACTTCCCCCTACTTCCTCCCGGCTTTCCCTCGCTCTCGGCTCCAGAAGGGCACGTGTTCCATGAAAGACCTCGCAGGCAAGGTGGCCCTGGTCACCGGCGGATCGAAAGGGATAGGCAAGGCCATCGCGCGTGAACTCGCCTCGCGCGGCGCCTCGATCGTCCTCAACTACTTCCACTCGCACGACCAGGCCAAGGAAACCCGCGACGAGCTGACCGCCGAGGGCCACCGGGTCGACCTGGTCCGTGGATCAGTGGCCAGGCAGGAACAGGTCGACCGGATATTCGCCGAGACGGACCGACTGCACGGCCGGCTCGACATCCTCGTCAACAGCGCCGCCGACGGCGCGCTGCTGCCGCTGGACGAGATCACCGACGAGCACCTCGACAGGGCCATCGAGGTCAACTACAAGGGCGGGCTGCGCTGCGCACGCGCTGCCGCGCCGCTGATGGCCAGGAGCGGTGGCGGTTCGATCGTCACCGTCTCCGCCCTCGGCGGCTCCCAGATGGTGATGGCCAACTACCTGGCGTGCGCCCCGGCGAAGGCCGCGGCCGAGGCCGCGGCCCGGTACCTGGCCGTGGAGCTGGCACCGCTCGGCATCCGGGTCAACACGGCGTCCGCCGCCATGCTGAGCAGCGAGGTGGCGGACAAGTTCCCCCAAGCGGCCCAGATGCAGGACGTCATCGCGCGGGCCACCCCCTGGGGGCGGCTCGGCACACCGGAGGAGTTCGCCACGGTGGTGGCCTTCCTCGCCTCCGACGACGCCCGCTGGATCACCGGCCAGGTCATCCTCGCCGACGGCGGCCTCACGCTGGGCGCCGCCCTGCTCTCGCCTCCCGCCCCGCCGGAGGAGCAGGGCCGGCCTGCTCTGGATCCCGCCGCGCTGTCCCCGGCCCAGCCGACCGCCGTGCCGGAACCGGCCTCGGTGCGGCGCGTCGAAGCCGTGGCCGAGACGCCCATGGAGCCCGTGGAGCCCGTGGCGGCGGCCGAAGTGCCGTCCGCTGAGGCGGAGTTCGGGGACGACTCGATCGCCGTCGTCGGCATGGGCCTCGCTGTCGCCGGGGCGAACAGCCCTGAGGAATTCTGGAAGCTCCGTATGACGGGGGACGAACTGTTCGTCGAGGTCCCCGAGGACCGCTGGCAGCACCAGAGCTTCCACTCGGCGGACACGGCAGCCGAGGACAAGGCGTACGCCGACCACTGTGTGTTCATCACCGGCTTCCAGCCCGCCGACGGCGCCTTGGACGGCATGGAAGGGGGCCCTGACGACCAGGAGTTCACCACCCAGTGGCTCCGCCACAGCATGGTCCAGGCGCTCGACGGGGTCCGCCGCAGCGACACCGACCGCTGCTCCTTCGTGGTCGGTTACACCCCGGACGGCAGCCAGCACCTGGAGGAGGCCGGGGTCCTGGCCGGCGTGACCAGGATGACGCACGAGATCGTCGACGACCTGGCGATGTCCGACGACGAACGTGCCGCGCTGCGCGGGGGCATCGACGATTCGCTGACCCGCCGCTACCGGCGCGGCGGCAGCAACCCGTCCCGGTTCCTGCCGCACCGAGTCGGCGAACTGGCCATGCGGGGCATCCTGCCGGCCTCCACCGAGCTCCACATGGTCGACACCGCGTGCTCCTCCTCGCTCTACGCCATCGACATCGCGGCCAAGGGTCTGCTGATGGGCAAGCAGGACATCGCGGTGTGCGGCGGGGCCTTCGCCCTGGCGCCGCGCGGCACGGTGCTCTTCTCCAAGCTTCAGGGACTGTCCACGAGCGGCAAAGTGCACGCCCTGGACGAGGCGGCCGACGGTGTGATCTTCGCCGACGGCGCCGCCCTGGTCGTACTCAAGCGGCTGAGCAAGGCCCAGGAGGACGGCGACCAGGTCCTCGGCGTGCTGCGGGCGTTCGGTTCCTCCTCGGACGGCAAGGGCAAGGCGATCTACGCGCCGAACTCGGCCGGCCAGAGCCTCGCCGTGCGGCGCGCGCTGGAGAACGGCGACGTGAACGGCGACGACGTGGACTGGATCAACGCGCACGCGACCGGCACCCCCGCCGGTGACCTCGCGGAGTTCTCCACCCTGCGGGAGCACTTCGGCACGGCCCGGCCGACCGCGGTCACCTCCAACAAGTCCCTGATCGGGCACACCGGCTGGGCGGCCGGAGTCGTCTCGCTCATCGAGAACCTGAAGGGCCTCGAAAAGCGGACCATTCCGGGCCAGTACCGCTTCACCAACCCCCGCGAGGACTTCCGCCTCGCCGACACCCGGCTGGACATTCCGTGCGAGGCGGCGCAGTGGTCCGGGCGCGGTGACCGGCCCCGTCTCGCCGCCGTCTCCGGGTTCGGCTTCGGCGGGACCAACGCGCACCTGATCGTCGCCGAGAACCAGCCACGCGTGGCGGCGCCCGCCGCGGGCCCGTCGGCGGCGACCTCGTCGGAGGCCGTCCCCGCCGTCGCGGCTCCGTCAGCGGCAGCAGGGGTCGACGTGGCCGAGGCCGTCCCGGCCGACGCGGTTCCGGCAGGGGCAGCCCTGACCGAGGTGGCCCACACCAGGGCGACGGTGGCCCCCGCCGGAACGATCCCGGCCACCAAGAAGCCGGACCCCGACAGCCGGGTGGCCATCGTCGGGTGGTCGTCGCACCTGCCCGGCCTGGCGGACCACAAGGAGGTGTCGTCCTGGCTGGCCGGCGGGAAGCCGCCGCTGGACACCTTCGGCACCGCGTACCCGTCGCCGCCGTTCAACGAGGTCCGGCTGCCTCCCAAGACCATCAGGGCCCTGGACCGGTGCCAGCTGATGATCCTGCAGTGCGCCCACCGGCTCCGCGACCAGATGCCCGAGTTCTGGGGCAAGCAGGCCGCCAAGACCGGTGTCTTCGTCGGGCACATGGGCCCGACCCGGGCCGCCATGCTGTACGCGAACCGCTGCTACCTCGACGACATCGGGCAGGCCCTCGCCGACTCACCGCTGGCCGGGTCCCCGGCCGCCGCCCAGGTGCTGGAGCAACTGCGCGAGCAGGTCCGGGCGTTGATACCGGAGTCCAACGAGGACGCTTTCCCCGGCCAGATGCCCAACATCATCTCCGCCCGGGTGTCGAACTACTTCGACCTGCACGGCCCGAACATGACGATGGACGCCGGTTTCGCCTCCGCCCTGTCGTCGATCACCTCGGCCGGCCGCTATCTGCGCACCGGCGAGCTGGACTTCGCGCTGGCCGGCGGTATCAACGGCAACAGCCTGCCGGAGTACCGCGCCCTCATCGGCGACCTGCTCCCGGAGCGGGAGCAGCAACTCGCTGAGGGTGCCTTCCTGTTCGCCCTCGCCACCGAGGAGCGGGCGAAGCGCGAGGGCCTGCCGATCCTGGCGTACGTCGACGAGCCGCTGGGCAGCGCCGCAGCACAGGCCGGCGCCGTATCCGTGCGGGACTCCGTGCGGTGCACAGAGCCCGAGCACGCCCGTTATCTGGGCGCCGCCGGGGGACTTGCCGTACTGAAGGCCCTGCACGGGCCTGCCGGCACGGTGGAGGTCTCCTGCGACCAGACCGGCGGCGCACCGGGCGCCCGGCTCCGGCTGACCTTGCCCGGCCGCGCCGCCCCCGCCGGGCCCGCCCCGGAGCAGGGCCGGTCACACGGCGCGGCCGTCACCGGCACCCTGCCGGAGCGCTTCGTGTCGGCCACGCACACCGGGGAGGGCGTTTCGCTGCGGGTGCGCCGCCAGATCCCGGTGCTTGAGGCGACCCCGCCCCGGCGGGTGCGCGAGCCGATTCCGTTTCTGCCGGACGGTGCCCTCGTCGTCACCGACACCCCCGGCCCGCTGGCCGAGGCGGCAGGCCCCGACGCTGCCCTGACCGTGCTGTCCACCACCCCGCTGACGGCGCCCCGCCCTGGCTGGCACCACCTGCCCGAGGTCACCCCCGGCGCCGTCCGCGAGGCCCTGGCGGGCGCCGGGCGACCGGTCACGCACCTGCGCGTGCTGGCCGCCCTGGGGCGCTCGGCACCCGCCGGGCAGTCGCTCATCAAGGGTTCCTCGGCTCTTCTCGCCCTGCACGACGCGGCGTACCTCGCTGTCCAGCACGCGTACGACGGGCTGTCCACCGCCGAGTCCACCCTCGTCATGCTGTTCCTCGACGCGGTGCCCGGCGGCACCCCGCACCCCTTCTCCGGGCTGTTCACCGGTCTGCTCAAGAGCGCCGGCCGGGAACTCGCCGACAGCACCAGTTTCGCGCTGCTCACCTCGGCCACCGAAGTGGGTGACGCGGTGAGGCTGGTGGAGCGGGAAAGCCGGGCGTACCGGGACTTCCCCGTAGTCGTCGACACCGACGGGGTGCGCCGCACCCACCGGCTGAACGACGAGCCGATCGCCCTGGACGCCTCCGCCCCGGCGGCCTTGGACCGGGACTCCGTGGTCGTCGTCGCCGGCGGCGCCCGAGGCATCACCGCCGAGGTGCTCAAGGCGGTCGCCGCTGAATTCGGCCCCCGCATCCATGTGTTCGGCAGCAACGACCTGGACAGCTACCCGCCGTCGGTCTTCGCCGGCAGCGACCAGGAGTTCGCGGCGGGCCGGGCGGCTTACATCTCCGCCGAACTCGCCAAGGCCAAGAACGAGGCCAGGAACAACGGCAAGGCGAAAGGCGAGGGCACGGGCAAGCGTCCTTCCGTGGCGGACCTCAACAAGTCCTTCGACCGGATGCTCAACGCCCGCGACGCCCGGCGCAACCTCGACGTGATGACGGAGCACAGCGGCGCGGGCCGGGTCACCTACGTGCAGTGCGACATGCGCGACGACGCCCAGGTGGAGAAGGCCATCGGTGAGGTGCTCCAGGAACACGGGCGGATCGACCTGCTGGTCAACGCCGCCGGGCTGCAGCGCTCGGCGCTCATCAAGGACAAGGACTTCGCGGAGTTCACCTCCATCCGTGACCTGAAGGTCGAGTCGTACCTCAACCTCAAGTACGCGCTGCGCGACGCCCCGCCCCGCATGTGGTGCAACTTCGGTTCGCTGCTCGGGTACTTCGGGCAGCTCGGCGAGTCCGACTACGCCTCGGCCAACGACTTCCTGGGCAGCGCGGCCACCTATGCGGCGGCCACCTCGGAACTCCACGAGTTCACCATCGGGTGGACACTGTGGGCCGGTGTCGGCATGGGCGCCGACGAGCTGACGAAGGCGTACTACGAGCGGGCCGGCTCCTACAGCAGCATGGCCGTCCCCGAAGGCGTGCACCACTTCGTACAGGAACTGCACGCACCCGTCCGGCGGCCTTCCCTCGTGCACCTGGGGGACGCCGAACGCGTCACCGTCGAGGAGTTCTACCCCGGCTACCTCACGGGCGGTACGACCGCAGGTACGGCCACCGGTGCGGATGCGGTCGCGTCGGCCGCCGGTACGGATGCTGTCGCGCCGCGGCCACAGCCGCCGGAACCCGGCTTCTTCCTGCGCCGAGTCGTCGAGTCGACGGCGACGTCCGCCGTGTTCGAGTGCCGCTTCGACCTGGAAACCGACGGCTACCTGGAACACCACACCGTGCGCGGCGAGCCGACCCTGCCGGGAACGTTCGTCACCGAAATGGCCGCGGAGGCCGCCCGGTACCTGGCGCCCGACCAGCACGTCGTCGCTTTCGAGGACCTGCGGTTCGAGCACTTCCTGCGCGTCTACCGCGACCTGCCGACCGCCCCGAAGCGGCTGCACGCGCGGATCGCCGCGTCCTCGGGCGACACGACCGCCGTCGAGGTGCGGATCACCGAGGACGTGGTGTCACCGGCCGGCGTCGTACTCGTCAAGGACCGGGTGCACTTCACGGTCCGGGTCCTGCTCGCCGGGACCTTCCCCGCCGCTCCGCTGTGGGAGGCGTGGGACACCGCCGACGACACCCCGGTGCCCGACCCGTACCACCGGTCCGGCTCACCGGTGCGGCTGACCGGGCCGTTCGTGTCCACAACCGACACCCGTATCCACCCCAACGGCAAGCGGGGCCGCTACGCCCTGTCGCTCCCCGCCGACGACCCGACGTGGCAGCGGTTCACCGTTCCGAGCATCCTGCTGGACGGCCTGGCCAGGGTCGGCGTACTGGACCTCGTCGACGGTCACCTGATCCCCGTCGCCGCGCCGTTGTCGATCCGCCGCATCGACCTTTACGAGGAGACGAACGACCTGACCCTGTCCGGGGCCGGAGAGGACATCGACCTGTACGCCACCCCGCCCGGCTTCGACCTGGCCGCCGACCTGGTCGACAACCGGTTTATCGCCACCCGGCCCGACGGCCGGATGCTCCTGCAGATGAAGGACATGCGGGCGACGCTGATCGGCCATGTCGACGCCCGGACCGGCGAAGCCGTCGCGGCCACCCGTGACTGACAGGGAAGGAATCGCGGCCGCCGTGACTGACGAGGAAGGAAAGCGCAGCATGACGCCCGTACGCGAAAGGCCGCCGGAGCTGGTGTCCACAGGCGCAGGCGGCAACGCCCCGGTGCAGGCGGTGAGCCGGATGGAATGGCAGCTCACCGCCCTGCCGGCGACCCCCGCCGACCCCGCGCGCCTCGTGGGCATGCGGGTCCTCCTCCTCGGCGGCGACCAGGAGACCGCCGCGGCCGTGGCACGTGAACTGACCGGGCACGGAGCCCTGGTACGCCGCCACCCGGCGGTCCCCGGGCCCGGGGACGACGGCGCCGTCGACGCGATCGTCGACCTCACCGTGGGCGGCCCGGCCCCCGGCGCCGCCGGGTCCGGCACCCGTGACCCGGGCGAGGTCTGGCGCGAGCCGCTGCTGGAGACGGTCGCCGTGCTGCGCGAGCACTACGCCGACTGGGCCGCCGAGACGTCGGCGCGGCGCCTGTACTACCTGGCCGTGACCTATCTCGGCGGCGGCATGGGGCACCACCCGCAGGACGACCTGGCGCAGCCGCTCGGCGGCATCTGGGCAGGGCTGGCGAAGACGCTGCACCGCGAGCTGCCGAACTGCAACGCACGCGTCGTCGACACGAGCCTGACCGCCGCCGGCGACCTGCCGGGCATCGTCGCCGCCGAACTGGGCCGGCCCGGCGAGCTGGAGGTCGGTCACCGCGACGGGCAGCGGCTGACGCTCACCCCGGTCGCCCGGCCCGCCGGGGATCCGGCCGTCCCGCTCGGCCCCGACGACTCCGTGCTGATCTCGGGCGGTGGTCGGGGCATCGGCTGGGAGCTGGCCCGCTCCCTCGCCGCCACCTACGGCCTGCGGGTCGTGGTGACGGGCCGGGAGGACTTCCCCACCGGCGACGAACCGTGGTTCGGCGTCGGGAAGAGCGAACTCAAGGCGTACGAGCAGCGGTTGTGGTCCCGGCTGCGGCAGGGGACGCCGTTGGCCGAGATCCGGCAGGAGATCGCCCGTGTCCGCAGCCGGTGGGAACTCGCCGCCAACATCTCCGAGGCCAGGTCTCGCGGGCTGCGCGTCGACTACGCCCGGTGCGACTTCACCGACCTGGAGCAGGTGCGCTCCATGCTGGCGCGTGAGGGCGCCGCACTGACCGGGGTCGTGCACAACGCGGGGGTGGACACCGCGGCGAGGCTGCCCAAGAAGACCGACGAGGAGATCCTGCGTACCGTCCGTACGAAGATCGGGGGCTTCCTCAACCTCTTCGGCGAACTGCGGGAGCACCGGCTCAAGTTCTTCTGCAGCGTCGGCTCCCTCACCGGCCGGCTCGGCGGGATGGTGGGCCAGCTCGAATACGCCGCGGCCAACGAGGGACTGGCCCGGCTCGGCCGGTGGGCCGGCCGCCGTGCGGACTTCCCCGTGATGACGCTGGCCTGGCCGACCTGGGACCGTATCGGCCTCATCTCCAACTTCTCGGCGACGCTGCGCTACATGGCGGCCATCGACGTCACCGACGGCCTCGCCAAGTGGCAGGCCGAGCTGCGCGCCGGCTCCGAGGGGGAGATCACCTTCGTGGGGCCGCTGGGCAGGGCGATGAGCCCCGGCCAGGCGACCGACTACCCCGTCGTGCCCGACCTGCCGGGGTTCACCGGCACCTACCCGCGGATCTTCCACCTCGGGGAGGTGACCACGTACCAGCCGCACGTCCGCATGGTGTCGCGGGTGACGTTCGACCGTGACCGGGCACCGGTCCTGGGCGACTTCCTGCTGGACGGCGCCGCGGCCGTTCCCGTGAGCGTCCTGCTGGAGAGCGCGGTACGCGGCGCGGAGTGGATCGTGCCCGAGGACTTCCCCGCGCTGCGGGCCGGCTCTCTGGAGGAGGTGGTCGTACCGCTGGACCTGCTGCGGCTCGACGCCGGCCCGACCGTGTGGGAGCGAGAGGCGCGCGGTGCCCGCGAGGGGGACACATGGGTGGTCGAGGTGCGGTTCCGGCGGGTGTCGGACGGCGGGGACGGACCGGAGGCCCGCCTGCGTGTCGTCCACGAGCCGGGCGACGCTCGCTCCCCCGCCCCGCCCCGGCCCGATGTGAAGCGGACGACCACCTGGCGATCCGGCCGGCCGCTGCTGAGCTGGCGCTCGTCGGTGGTGCCCGCCGCCGCTTGGTCCGAGGGCCCGGACAGCCGCCGCTCGGCCGTGGTGCGGCCGTGCGTCCCCAACGACCTGTGGGCGACGCTCCGCGCACCGCGCACCGCGCTTTCCGTCTCCGCGCTGGAGAACGTGATCCGGGCGGGCACCAGGCAGAGCGAAGGAATTTCGGTCGCTGAGGACCCACTGGTCCTCGGTCGTATCGCACTCCATTCCGAGGAGCGTGGAGATTCCCTCATCGAGGTGGATCCGACCCTCGGGGTGTGGAAAGTGAAGAACGCGGAAACGGGGGCTCCCGTCATGACCGTCACGGGCTTCCGTGGGCCGATCGGAAACGGTTGACCGCTGCCTTTTCCAATTACCTCTGTTGAGAAGAAAAAGAAACCAGGGAAGGTAAGGATGTCGAAGTTGCTGGAGAACAAGGCCGTACTGGAGCGCTACTACGAGGAGTGCCTCAACAAGGGCAACCTCGATGTGATCTACGAGGGCGCCGACGACGGCCACATCAGCCATGGAACGGCCCCGAACGGCCAGGAGGGCGTCGAGCACCTCAAGGAGTGGGTGCGGCTCCAGCGCGCGTCCTTCCCCGACCTCCACGTGACCGTCGATGACTGGATCCTGGAGGACGACAAGGTCGTCAGTCGGTTCACCGCACGAGGCACCCACACCGGGGAGCCCTACGAGGGTGTGCCGGCCATCGGCCGGGAGTTCGCCGTCAGCGGCATCGTGATCGACGCGTTCGACGACGGGAAGATCGTGGAGAGCTGGTTCTCGCTGGACGGGCTCGAACTCGCCAAGCAGCTGGGCGCCCTGGGATGACGGCGTCGGCCCCGGCACCTGGCGGTGCCGGGGCCGACCGCGTTCCCCGGGCTCCTCGGCCCGGGGTCCGGTGCTCTTCAGTCCAGCCGGCCGGAACGTGCGGCGTACGCGTCGGTGATGGGCTCGGCGTGTGCCTCCGCGTTGCCGGAGGCGGCGATGGAGTCCAGTGCCCGCTGGAGGACGACGGTGTCCTCCAGGGTGTGGATCTCGGTGATCCTGCCCCACTTCAGATACATGAACTGGGTCATGATGTTGTCGTAGCGCGTGCCGTCGGGCAGCGGCCCTCCGATGCGTACGCGGGTCGCCACCTTGGTCAGCCAGGGGCCGCCGGAAATGACGATCTCCAGCGGCTCGAAACCGGCGTCGGGAATCAGCCTGAACACCCGCTGCCACCACAGGCTCATCGCTTCGACCGTATGCCGCTCGCCCGAAAGAGCGTGCTCACCGTAGAACACGTAGGTGAAATCGGGTGCCAGCGTGTCCACCATGGACTGCCAGTTTCCGGCATTGATGTCGGCAAAAGCTTTACGGAGCTTGGCGGCAACGATTCGATGGTACATAAACTACCTTTCCCGAGCGTATGAGCGGCTTTTTGCTGCAGCCCCCTGAATGGTTTCCTGCCAAACGTCTCAAGTAATACCACGGTACCCCACGAAGAAATACCCCGAGATCGGGCCAGAGAATAGGAGAGTGGGATGACGACGCCCCTGCCCGTGCTCATCACCGGCTGTTCCTCCGGGATCGGCCGCGCCTGCGCACTGCGGATGCACCGGGCCGGTCTGACCGTGTACGCCACAGCACGCAGGCCGGAGACCCTGACCGGCCTGGCGGCCGAAGGAATCCGGACGCTGCGCCTGGACGTCACCGACGAAGCGAGCATGCGCGCGGTCGTCGACCTCGTCGAGGCCGAGCACGGCTCGGTCGGCGCCCTGGTCAACAGCGCCGGATACGCCATGTCGGGTGTCGTGGAAGAGGCCGAACCGGACGACATGCGGCGGCAGTTCGAAACGAATGTGTTCGGGCTGGCCCGGCTCAGCCAGCTGGTGCTGCCGGCCATGCGGGCCGCGCGCCACGGAACCATCGTCAACATCTCGTCGATCTTCGGCCGTTACGCGGTTCCCGGCGGGGGTTTCTACCAGGCGTCCAAGCACGCGGTCGAGGCACTGAGCGACGCCCTGCGCCTGGAGGTGGCCGATTTCGGCGTCCGGGTCGTCCTCATCGAGCCAGGGCCGGTGCGCACGACCGACTTCGGAGCTACCTATGTGGCGAACCTCAAGCCCGTGAGCAAGGACTACGACGACTTCCGCCGGCGTACGGCCGAATACTTCGACGCCATCTACACGGGCAGCCGCCGCACCCTGGCCGGCACGTTCGCCATCCAGTCCGACGACGTGGCTCGGGTGGTGGAGCGGGCGGTCCGCAGTGCCCGCCCGAGCGCCCGCTACCCCGTCGGGTTCCTCGCCCGCAGCACCCTCGCCCTGCGCCGGCTGGCCCCCGACGTCGTCTTCGACAACCTCTTCGTGCGGCGCGCGTTCCCGGTGCCCCGCAACGAGGCCCGCAGGCAGGCCCCGGCCGCCGGAGTCCGCCCGGCCGCCGAATCCGGCCCGGTCACCGAATCCGGCCCGGCCGCCGGCACCCGCGGGGTCACGCCGATCGACGCCCACCGGGCAAAGCCGCTGCACTCGCAGCCCCGCCGCGAAGGAGACCGCCGATGAACGCCACCACAGCCCCCGCGACCACCCCTCGCCGCGCCGCCCGGGCCCCCGGCCCCACGGGAGTCCCGCTGCTGGGTAGCCTCGGCCCCTGGCGCCGCAACACCGCCGAGTTCCTGCTGGGTCTGCAGCGAGACCACGGAGAGACCGTACGCATGCGGCTCGGACCGATGACGGTCCACCAGATCACCGGCCCCGAAGCGGTGCAGCAGGTTCTGGTGAAGAACCACGGCAACTACGTGCGCGGCCCGCTGTACGAGCAGTTCAGCGTCGTCATGGGCAAGGGGCTGCTCACCTCGGACGGCGATTTCTGGCGGGGGCACCGCCGGGCGGTCCAGCCCGCGTTCCAGAAGAACGCCATCCGCGACATCGTCCCCAACATCGTCACCGCCACGAACGAGATGCTCGACGCGTGGGAGGCCAAGGCCGCGCGCGACGAGCCCGTGGACCTGATGACCGAAATGCTCAGGCTCACCCTGATCACCCTCAGCCGCTCGCTGTTCGCCTACGACATCGAGCCCTCGTCGCGGGTGCTCAAGCACATCGTCGACGACGTGGTCGAGGTGATGTTCCGGCGCGGTACGCCGTCCGAGATGCTGCCGTCCTGGCTGCCGACCGACCGCAAGCACAAGATCTCCAGGATCCACCGGGTCTTCGACAAGATCGTCGCCGACGTCCGGCAGAACTACGCGCGCACCGGCGAGGGTTCGCTGATATCGCTGATGGAGCAGGCCGAGGACCCCGTCACCGGTGAGCCCTGGACCGATCAGGAACTGCGCGACGAACTCCTGACCATCTACCTGGCGGGACACGAGACGACCGCGGTGTCGCTGTGCTGGACCCTGCTGTCGATCGCCAACCATCCGCCGGTGCAGGAGGAGTTGGACGCGGAGATAGCCCAGGTCCTGGGCGGCGACCTGCCGGACAAGCAGAACACCGACGCGCTGACGTACACCCGCATGGTGGTGGACGAGAGCCTGCGGATGCACCCGCCCATCTGGATCTTCCCGCGCGCCGCCGTCGGCCCGGACAGCCTGGGCGGTTACGACATCGAAGCCGGATCGTCGATCCTGCTGTCGCCGCTCGTGTCCCACCACAACCCGCGCCACTGGGACAACCCGCTGGCCTTCGACCCGTACCGCTTCACTGCGAAGGCCGTGAAGGAGCGCCCGCGCATGGCCTACTTCCCGTTCGGTGCGGGACCGCGGCAGTGCATCGGCAACACCATGGCACTGCTCGAACTGCGGACCATCGTGACGATGATCAACCAGCGGTTCAGGCTGAGCATGATCCCGGGCCATGCACTGCAGTACGGCTCGCCGGTGATCTCGCTGCGCCCCCTGCGGGACGTCATGGTGCGCCTGACGGCACGCGACCGCACGGTGACCGGGAGCCGCCCCGCAACCCCGCTCACACCCGCCACCGACACCACCGCCGAAGGCGATGCCCACACCTACGCCGCCAAGGACGCGGCTTCAGCCGGTACAGAAGGATGCCCTGCTCACCGTAGCCCGGGCTCTGAAACACGGTGACGCCACCGATACGTAGACAGTCGGTCAGGTAGGTCGGATCAGATCAGATAAGTCAGATCGCGCAGGAGGGCAACAGGAGGGCAAAACGGAGCCGCTTGGATTCCGGGTCACGGCGATGGGCATGGTTTCCAACGTCTTCGCAGGTGGGAGCTCTGCATGAAACGTTCCGCTTCAACGTGTAGCGGGCGCTACGTCACCACGTTGCTGATCTGGGGAACATGCACTCCAGAAGGGGGCCCGACCTTTCGGGTCGGACCCCCTAGGGCTACGGACAGCGGCCGTCAGCATCCCTCAGGCAGCGTGGAGAGGAAGGCTTCCACCTCGTCCCGTACATAGCGTGAGAGGTCCGTCAGCGTCTCGACGGCCGTCCTCAGCTCGTGGGCCAGGTCGGGGAACTGTTCCCACACCTGCGGCCTCCGGGTCACGACGGCGTACAGCAGGTCGTCGTCGTACCACCCGCCCGCGGCCTGCGCGGGCGCGGTGTCCCGCAGGATTTGTACCGCGAGCGGGAGCAGCCAGGGCAGCCCGACGTCCTGGGTGATCAGCCGGGCCAGCTCGTCGGGCCGGAGGTCACCGACCGGACGACGGCGCAGCTCGTGGACCGCCTTGACCAAGGAGGTCGTGTCCTGCGGAGGGTCGGGCCAGCGCTGTCCCTCGAGCTGTTCCAGTGACTGGGTGGGGTCGACGGGCTGGGGCACCGACGGAGTCCTTTCGTGGTTAGCCGACTGGTCGATGATTCCTTGCGGCTGCACGGTTCGGCGGCGACACCTCGACTGACCAGCGTCGAAAGCGACTTGCGTGCAGGCACCCCCCCGGCCTTCATCGATGGGACTGGCTCGCTGTGCCGAGTAGCAAGGCGGAACAGTGCTGATCTGGCAAATATGCAGTGTCCTGGGCTCGATGCCGCCTACGGCCCCGGCGATCTGCTGACGGCATGGCCGCTGTGAGCGGCGAATACCCAGCGTGTACCCGGAGACCCCCGAGTGTCCGGCTCTCAGGACCCGGGCCCCGACTCCCGCCACGGGTAGTCCGGTGGTGGGGGTGTGCCCGTCTCGCGGGAGACCTCTCGGGTGATGCGGCGCCAGACGTGCTCCGGGGGCGGGGTCGGCAGGTCCACCGCCGCCGCGGTGCGCGCGGCGGTCACCAGGCGGGTCAGCATGCCCAGTTCGTCGCGGCAGCGGTCGCACCGCTCGACGTGACGCAGTGCCTCGGCGTCGTCGTCGCCCGGCGCGGCGTTGCCCAGGGCCAGTTCCACCAGGTGCGCGGACTCTACGTGTGCCACTGCGCCCTCCCGGACTCCACGGGCTCCGCCGTGACGACGAGGTTGGACACGTAGCCTCCTCGCTCGGGGGCGTACGGAGGCGCACAGGTGATGAGGGTGAGGACGGGGGCGCCGGTCCGGCGGAACGCCGAGGGCGGCAGGTCGTCCTTCGGCACCGTGATCCGCGAGACGACGCGGTAGTTCACCGGCTCGTCCCCCGCCCGGTGGACCTCCACGCGGTCTCCGCGCCGCACGTCGTACAGCGCCAGGAACTCACCGAGGTCACCGGTGTCGTCGTCGACGTGCCCGACGAGGACGGCCGAACCCCGGGCACTGCCCGGCGCGGGGCCGTAGCGGTACCAGCCGGCCGTGGCAGGGTCGTCGGGGACGGCCATGTCCCCCTGATCCGTCACGCCCACCGGGCTGACCCGGGCGTCGAGGCCGGTGCGGGGTACGAGCACGCGCCGGGGCGGTGGATCCTGCGCCGCGTCGGGCGCCGCCTGCCGGATCGCCGCGTCCCTGCGTTCCGACGGCGCTGCCGCGAAGTCGCGCGCAGGCGCGGACCGGTCCGACGGCGTGGCAGGAAAACCGAGGACGGCTGCCAGAACGGCAGCCGCCACAATCGGTCCCGTCAGCCGTCGTGTGCCGTCAGCCACGCCGGCGGGCGACCCGGCGGGCCATCAGCACGCCGGCCACCGCGACCGCTCCGGCCCCGGCGGCCCAGGCGGGCCCCAGGTCGGAGGAGTTCGGCGTGACGGCGGCACCGCTGCCGCCCGCGGGGACGCCACGGGGCGACGACGCCATGCCGCTGAACGCCTGGGTCGCCAGGGCCAGGTTCTTGTCCTCGGCGCTGCCCCAGGCGTAGACGACATTGCTGGTGCCTTCGCCGAGCTTCAGGTCCGCCGGGCCGATGGCCACGGTGTCCGTGCCGGCGAGCACCACATCGGCGTTGATCGTGCCCGCGTCGACCTCGGCGGTGTCCTCCTTCGGGTTGGTCAGGTCGCTGAAGACCGGCTGTCCGCCGGCCCGGACGTCGACGGCGGGCGCGGCCGCGACATGGCGGACCGTCAGACGGGACTTTCCGGCGTCGACCTGGGAGACGTCGTTGGTGAAGGCCGTCAACTCGGGCTTGCCGTCGGCGGAGAGGTGGGCGGCGACCGTGGCGTTCGCGCCCTCGGGCACCTCGATCTTCTTCTCCAGGGCCGGAGTCCCGTCGGGGCCCTTGCCCGCTTCGAAGATCTTGATGTCGTAGGTCCCGGCGTCGAGGGACTGGGAGTCCGTCACCGTGCCGGGCTTGAAGTCGCCGATCAGTTCGTCGCCGTTGGCGTACACGTCCACGGTCATGCCGGGGATGCCGTGGAAGACGGACACCATGGCCTTGTCCTGCTGGCCGGCCAGAGCGGGCGCGGAAACGCCGAGGGCCAGGGCGCAGGCACCGGCTGAGGCGGCGATGGCGAGGCGGGTGTGAGAGGTCATGGGAATCATCCCTTCGAACGGAGTCTCCGTACGATGCGGAGCCTCGGTCCTGTTTCAGGTGTGGGGGCCGCCGTGGATGCGCGTACGGCGGCACCGCTACAGGTCCGTGTCGTGGACCGGGGGCTGCTCGATCACCAGACGCAGCCGGTGCAGGCCGCGGCGGGCGTGACTCTTGACGGTCCCCAGGGGCATGCCGGTGCGCTCCGCGATCTGCGCCTGGGTCAGGTCCTCGTAGAACGCCATGCACAGCACCTCCCGCTGATGGCGCGGCAGCCGTGCCAGGGCGTCGACCAGCAGCACCCGGTCCAGGACGCGGTCCGGTGCCGCCTCGTCGGGCCCGGTGGTGTCCGCGTCGCGGCCGGCCGAGTCGATGAGCGTCAGACGCCTCGTCCGGGCCGCCAGCGCGTCGACGATCTTGCGGCGCGTGATGCCGACCAGCCAGGCGCCGAGCGGGCCCCGTTCGGGGCGGAAACCGGCCCGGCCGTGCCAGGCGCCGAGGAAGACCTGCTGGGTCACGTCCTCCGCCTCGTAGGTGTCACCGAGCAGTCGGGTGGCCATGGTGTGGACGAGTGAGCCCCAGCGCCGGTAGATCGCGGCGAACGCCTCCTCGTCGGCGGCGACGAGGCCACGGGCCAGCTCCTCCTCGTACCGCGTTTCCTCCGAGGGCGCGGTGGGGGTGGTGAGTCGTGTGTTCGTGATCATGGCCTGGTTCCTCCTGCAGTGCGTCGTGCGGGGACGGAAAGCCGTCCTGCCGAACCGCACCGGCCGCGCCGTGCCGAGCCGCGACCATGCGCTCGAAGCCAGTGTTCGGCGCACAAACGACGCATATCAACGTGCGTCGTTTGTGCGTCGTACAGTCGGAGGTATGGGTGCACACGAACGGGACAGCGAGGGCGGACGCGAGGGCGCGCCGCCCGGCGGCGGGCTGACCACCGGCGAGGTGGCCCGGCGGCTGGGGGTCGCGCCCACCACGGTCCGCACCTGGGACCGGCGCTACGGCCTCGGCCCCGCCGCGCACACGGGCGGCCGGCACCGGCGGTGGACCCCCACGGACGTGGCGCGGCTGGAGCGGATGTGCGCCCTGACGGCGACCGGGATACCGCCCGCCGAGGCGGCCCGCACGGTCCTCGGCGAAGCGACACCGCGGGCGGCCCCGGCCGGGCGGGCAGCCCAAGCACCCCCGGAGGCGACCCCGGGCCGGCGGACCACTGACGCGTCACGGCCACCGTCACAACCACCGCCCGCCCGCGCCCGCAGCCGGGCGGGCAGCGGGCTGCGCCTCGGTGACGTGCGTCAGGAATGCAAGGGCATCGCCCGTGCCGCGCTGCGCCTCGACGCCGCCGCGCTGGACGAGCTGCTCGAGGCCGCGATCGTCGAGCACGGGCTGGTCGCCGCCTGGACCGAGGTGATCATGCCGACCCTCCAGGCGGTCGGCCGCAAGTGGGAGAGCTCGGGGGAGAAGTACGTCGAGGTCGAGCACTTCCTGTCCTGGCACGTCTCCGGTGCGCTGCGGCGGGGCGCCCCGCCCGCGGCCTCCGACGGCCCCGGCGCGACCACCGTGCTGGCCTGCGTGCCGGGGGAGAACCACACGCTGCCCCTGGAGGTGCTGGCCGCCGCGCTGGCCGAACGCGGCCTGCCGGTGCGCATGTTCGGCGCCGCGCTGCCCGTGGAGTCGCTCGTCACGGCCGTACGCAGAACCGGGCCGGCGGCCGTGGGGCTGTGGGCGCAGTCCCGGACGACCGCCAGCCGGCCGCTGGCCCAGCACGTGGCCGCGATGGAGTGGGGCGTGCGGGGCGCCCGCCGCAAGCCGGTCGTCCTGACGATAGGGCCCGGCTGGACCGGCCGGACCGTCGCCGGCCTGCCGCGGCCGACGGGGCTGGCCGAGGCCCTCGCCCTTCTGGAGTCGGTCGTGTCGAGGTAGCTCCGGCCGGCTGCATCCGAACACGGCCGTCGGCCCGAAGCGGTGCGGGAACACAACACCGGCGGCCGGGAGCGGGGTGCGGAGATGAGCGGCACGTGGTGGGCCCGGTGAGCCAGGGGCCCGCCGGTACGCCGGACGTGCTGGTCCTCGGGGGCGGCGCCGCCGGCCTCAGTCTCGCGTACCGGCTGGTCGAGACCGGCGTCGCGACCGTCACCGTGGTGGAGCCGCCGGACGGTCCGGCGCGTCCGCCGGAGCGGACCTGGTGCTTCTGGGACCAGGGCGACGGCGACTTCGACGAAGCGGTCACCGCCACCTGGCCCCTGCTGCGGGTGCACGGCCCCGACGGCAGCCCGCTCACCGTCGATCCGGCACCCTCCCGCTACCGCATGGTGCGGTCCACGGCGTTCGAACGGCTGGTGCACGCGCGACTGGCCCGGTCGCCCGGCGGACGGCTGCTGCGCGCGACGGCGGACACCGTGCGCGACGTACCCGGAGGCGCGGAGGTCCGCTGCACGGCGCCCGGCGGCCGGACACTGACGCTGCGCTCCCGGTACGTGTTCGACTCACGGCCCCTGAGCGCCCTGCCACCGGCCCGGACGCAGTTGCTCCAGCACTTCCGCGGCTGGTTCGTGCGCACCCGCGCCGACCGGTTCGACCCGGCGGTCGCCGACCTCATGGACTTCCGGGTGCCCCAGCCACGGCACGGGCTCGCCTTCGGCTACGTCCTTCCGCTGGCCCCGGACCGTGCGCTCGTCGAGTACACCGAGTTCTCCCGGACCCCGCTGACCACCACGGCGTACGAGGCGGCGCTCGGTCACTACGCCCGCGAGGTGCTGCGCCTGGGGGAGTACACCGTGGAGACGGCCGAGCAGGGCGTCATCCCCATGACCGACGCCCGCTTCCCCCGACGGGCCGGGGCGGCCGTCTTCCGCATCGGGACGGCGGGCGGTGCGACCCGCCCCGCCACCGGCTACACCTTCGCGGCCGTACAGCGGCAGAGCCGGGCGATCGCCGCCGCCCTGCGGGACGGCCACGGCACCGTGTTGCCCGCACCGCACGGGCGGCGGGCGCTCGCCATGGACGCGGTGCTGCTGCGGGCCCTGGACACCGGGCGGATCGACGGCCCAGCGTTCTTCACCGGACTGTTCCGCCGCACGCCCACGCAGCGCCTGCTGCGCTTCCTCGACGGCGCCACCTCGGTCCGGGAGGAGTGGGGCATCGGACTGCGCACCCCGGTGGGCCCGATGCTGCGCACCGCGCTCGAAGTCCCCTTCCTGCCCCGCCGCCCCCACCCCGCCCCAGGAACCGGAGAGAGCCCCCCATGACCCTGCTGCGCGACCGCGACCTGGCACACGCCTTCGACCACGCGTCCCGCACCTACGACCGCCTCACCGGCCTCAGCCCCGGCTACCGGACCGACCTGCTGCGCTCCGCCCGCCGGCTCCGGCTCCCCGGGGACGGGGCCGGTCTGCACCTGCTCGATCTCGGCTGCGGCACCGGCGCTTCCACCCGGGCCCTGCTGCGGGCCGCACCCCGGGCACGGATCACCGCGGTGGACGCCTCCGCGGGCATGCTGCGGCAGGCGCTCGCCAAGCCGTGGCCCGACGGCGTGCGCTTCCTCCACCTGAGCGCCGAGGAACTGCCGACGACCGGCGAGGGCCCGTTCGACGCGGTCTTCGCCGCCTACCTGTTCCGCAACGTCTCCGACCCGGACGGTGTCCTCGGCACGGTGCGGACCCTGCTGCGGCCGGGCGGGCGGCTCGCCGTCCACGAGTACAGCCTCGGCGGCTCGACGGGACACCGGGCGCTGTGGACGGCCGTCTGCCAGGGAGTGATCATCCCGGCTGGCACGCTCACCGGTGACCGGGCCCTGTACCAGCACCTGTGGCACAGCGTCCTCGACTTCGACACCGCCTCGGACTTCACCGGGCGGCTGACCCGAGCCGGCTTCACGGGTGCGCGCGCTCTACCCCTCGCCGGATGGCAGACCGGCATCACGCACACGTTCGTCGCCCGCAACGGCTCCGCCGCGACGGGGGAGGCCACCCGATGAGCCGCCGCGCCGCCGCGCCGCCGCCCACCGGGCCACGGAGGGGCGCCCGATGAGCCCCCGTCCGGCCGCCCGCCGCGGACGGGACCGCAAGGCCGAGGTCCTGACGCCCGTTCCCGGCCGGGACCGGTTCGCTCCCGGGGACGCGCCGTCCGTCGCCGTGGTGGGCGGTGGGATCGCCGGTCTCGCCGCGGCCACCGGGCTGGCCGAACGCGGCGCCCGCGTGACCCTCTACGAACGGGAGGAGTCCCTGGGCGGCCGCCTCGCCGGGCACCGCACCCGGCTGGCCGACGGCTCCGAGGTCACCATGAGCCGCGGCTTCCACGCCTTCTTCCGGCAGTACTACAACCTGCGCGGCCTGCTGCGGCGCACCGACCCCGCCCTCGCCCGCCTCACGCCGCTGCCCGACTACCCCCTGCGGCACAGCGGCGGACTGACCGACAGCTTCGCCCGCGTCCCGCGCACCCCGCCCCTCAGCGCCCTCGGCTTCGCCGCCCTCAGCCCCACCTTCGGCTGGCGCGACCTGACCGCCCTGGACGCCCGGGCGGCGCTGCCGCTCCTGGACGTGCGCGTGCCCGACGTGTACACCCGCTTCGACCGGATCGGCGCGACCGACTTCCTGGAACGCGTCCGCTTCCCCGAGGCCGCGCACCACCTGGCCTTCGAGGTGTTCTCGCGCAGCTTCTTCGCCGACCCGCGCGAACTCTCCGCCGCCGAGCTGATGCTGATGTTCCACATCTACTTCCTCGGCTCCTCGGAGGGGCTGCTCTTCGACGTGCCCGACGAGCCCTTCCCGCAGGCCCTGTGGGAGCCGCTCGGCGACTACCTCCAGCGCCTCGGCGCGACCGTCCGCACCGGCACCCCCGTCCACGGCGTGGAGCCCGCCGGCACCGGGGGAGCCGAGGTGCGCACCGGCACCGGCACCGACCGGCACGACGCGGTGGTGCTCGCCCTCGACACCGGCGGACTGCGCCGGGTCGTCGCCGCCTCGCCCGGCCTGGGCACCGGCCCCTGGCGCGACGGCATCGCCGCCCTGCGCACCGCCCCGCCGTTCCTCGTCTCGCGGCTCTGGCTCGACCGGCCGGTCCGCGCCGACCGCCCCGGCTTCCTCGGCACCAGCGGCTACGACGGCCTCGACAACATCAGCGTCCTGGAACGCTACGAGGGCGAGGCCGCCCGCTGGGCCGCGAAGCACACGGGTTCCGTGGTGGAACTGCACGCCTACGCCGTCGCCCCCGGCGCCGGCCGGGAGACCGTGCAGGACGCGCTGCTCGGGCAGTTGCGGCGGGTGTACCCGGAGACCCGTCAGGCGCGCGTCGTCGACGCCCGGCACGAGTGGCGCTCGGACTGCCCGCTCTTCCCGGTCGGCACCCACCACCGGCGCCCCACCGTGACGACCCCGCACCCGTGGCTGACGCTGGCCGGCGACGGGCTCCGCTGCGACCTGCCCGTGGCCCTGATGGAACGCGCCGCCACCACCGGCTTCCTGGCGGCCAACGCCCTGCTCGCCGGGTGGGGCGTGAGCGGCCAGGTGCTGTGGACCGTCCCACGGGCGGGCCGCAACCCGGTGCTGCGGGCGCTCGGCGCGCTCGCGGAACGTCCGGCGCGCCGGTGACGCCCGGCCGCCGGAGGGGCGGGGACGCCAGCGGGCCCCTCCGGCGGGCTCACCTCACCCGGGGAACCGTCCGGTGCTGCGCAGTGCCCAGCGCCGCTCCGCGTAGGCCAGGTCGTCGCGCCACAGACGCCCGGCCGTGTGCCGCATCAAGGGGCGCAGCACGGGGGCGGCGGCCCGGGCCAGGGCGAAACCGCGCCGCTCCGAAGCGGCGACGACCGCCTCGATCACGGCCGTCCGCGGCCGGTCCGCGTCCGCGGCGGTCAGCGGCGTGGCATGGGTCTCCACCACGGACGTGGCGCCCTCGCCGTCGGTGATGCGCATGACGACGGTGCGCGGCTCCGGCGCGGTGAACTCGGCCCGTACGGGCACCACCAGACGGCCCGCCACCCGGAAGGACACATCGACGACGAAGGCGTCGCTCTGGTCGCCCTCGTCGCCCCGCGGTTCCCGGGCGACCGTCAGATCGACGAACGAGTACGGGTGGAACCAGGAGCCGTGCCACGGGTCGAGCCGGTTGGCCACCACGTCCTGCGGTTCGCACCGCCCGACCGCCGTGAACACGGCGTCCACCCCGGTGCCCGGTGCGGGCCGCGCCGGGACCACGGGCCGCTCCGACGGCTCCTCACCGCCGACCGCGTCCAGCCGCACCCACACCAGCACCCCGTCGTCGTGGGCGGGGTACGGCTGCCAGCCGGCGAACGCGGAGCCGTCCAGGGCCAGTCCGTGCCAGTGGCACATCAGCGTGCCGCACACCACCCGGCTGTCCCGCAGCGGTGCTCCGAGGTGCGGGCAGGCGCCGGGACCCGCCCGGAGGTCACCCGCCCGCGAACGCCACAGCACCACCTCGACGCCGGCGACGGTCCTGCCGTAGGGGCTGCCGGGGCGCACGTCCCGGGAGGCACCGACCACGAACCAGTTGCCGGAGGGGCGGGCGGACGCCCGTTTCAGCGTGTCGGCGATCAGCGTCGGCCGGGCCGCGCGCCAGGTCGGTGTCTGCTCCGCCCAGCGGGGGCCGCGGCGCCGCCGCAGCGGCGAGGTCCAGCGTGCCTTGTCCGCCCGGTCACCCATGACCCGGTCCCTTCCGTTCCAGTGCGGCGTGACCCGCCGCGGGCGCCGCGCGCCACCGCGCGCCGGCCACCTTCAGGACACCGGCCGCGGCGGTGGCCGCCCGCCGGCGCCGGGGTACCACAGCACGGTGGTGCAGCACGGTGTAGTCGTGCCGCGCGATCGCGTCGAGGATGCCGCCGTAGAGCGTGAACGCGGTCCTGATGCAGGGGCGCACCCGTGGGTCGAGCATCGCGATGCCCGGTTCCGCCGCCCGGTACACGTCCCTGGTCAGGGCCTCGGCCGCGACGAGGGCCGCCCGGATGCGCGGGTCGCGGCGGCCGGTCCGCCGGCTCCACTCCAGGAGCGGCCGGTCCACGCCGTGGGCGGCGAGCAGGTCCGCGGGCAGGTAGACGCGACCGCGGTCCAGGTCCTCGCCCACGTCCCGCAGGAAGTTGGTCAGCTGGAACGCCACCCCGAGGGCCGCCGCGTGCGGTCCCGCCGCCTCGCGCGGGACGACCGTGCCGAGCACGGGCAGCATCTGCAGCCCGATCACCGCCGCCGAGCCGTGCATGTAGGCCCGCAGGTCGGCGTAGGTCGGGTAGTCGGTGACGGTCAGGTCGGCGCGCATCGAGGCGAGGAAGTCGGCGAACAGGGTCACCTCGATGCCGTAGCGGTCGGCGGTGTCGGCCACGGCCCGGACCACCGGTTCGGCCCCGCCACCGCTGCGCAGCGCATGGGCGAGATCGCCTTCCAGCCGCTTCAGCAGCAGGTCCCGCTCGTCGGGTGTCAGGCGCCGGTCCAGGTCGTCGACGATGTCGTCGGCCCAGCGGGCGAAGCCGTACAGGGCGTGCACGGCCGAGCGGCGTTCCAGCGGCAGCAGGCGCGTGGCCAGGAAGTAGGTCCGGCCGTGGCGGGCGTTGAGCCGGCGGCACCGGCTGTAGGCGGTGCGCAGGCCGGGGTCGGTGATCCCGGCGGCGTCCAGTTCACGACGGGTCATGGGCACCTGCTCCGGTCGGGGCGGCCGGGAGTCGGCCCGCGGACCGGCCCGCCCGGGTCGCCCGGGTGCGGCCCCCGGTGACGCGGGCGGCGGCGAGTTTCCCGCTGATGAGCACGGTCGGTACGCCGACGCCGGGGGTGGTCCCGCAGCCGGCGAGCACCACGTTGTCCAGCCCGCGCACGAGGTTGCGCGGCCGGAAGGGCCCGGTCTGGGCGAAGGTGTGGGAGACGGAGAAGGGACTGCCCGCCGCGTGGCCCTGGGCCGTCCAGTCGAGCGGGGTCACCAGCAGCTCCTCGTCGACGCTGTCCGCGAACCCGTCGAGCCCCCGGCGCTCCAGCTCGGCGACCAGGCTGTCGCGGTAGCGCGGGCCCAGGTCCCGCCAGGCGGCGGCGGAGGGGCCGACGGCGGTGTTGGGGCAGGGCGCCAGGACGTAGTGGAGGTGACGGCCCGGCGGTGCCAGCGAGGCGTCGTGCGTGGTCGGACGGGTGATCAGCAGGGACGGGTCGCTCATCAGCGCTCCCGAGCGGGTCAGTTCGTCGAAGGTGCGCTCCCACGCGGCACCGAAGGACAGCGTGTGGTGGGCGAGGTGGGGCCAGGTGCGGTCGGTCCCGGCGTGCAGGACCACGGCGGACGGCGAGTGCCGCAGCGGTACCGGGCGCCGGGGAGCCCGGCCCAGGAGCCGGTGCGCGGCGGGCAGTTCGCAGGTCAGCACCACCGCGTCGCACGGGATGCGCTCACCCGAGCCGAGCCGGACGGCCCGCGCCCGGCCCGCCGAGCGTTCCAGCGCGCTCACCTCGGCCGACCACCGCAGATCGGCACCGGCACCGGCCGCCGCGTCCGCCATCGCCCGGGGCAGGGCGTGCATGCCGCCCTTGGGGAACCAGACGCCCGCCACGGTGTCCATGTAGGCGATCACCGCGTAGGCCGCGAGCGCCCGGGCCGGTGCCACCCCGGCGTACAGGGCCTGGAAGGAGAAGACGCGGCGCAGGCGGGCGTCGGAGAGGAAGCGGCCGATCCGGCCGTCGAGACGCCCGAAGCCGCCGAGCGCCGCCAGCCGGGCCAGATCGGGGTGCGCGAGCTGGAACGGCGAGTCGAAGTTGGTGTCGATGAAGCGCCGCATCTGCGCCCGGTACAGCCGCTCCAGCCACTCCCGCAGCCTGCGGTAGCCCGCCGCCTCCGCAGGTCCGGCGAAGCGCCGCACCTCCGCCTCCATGGCGTCGCCGTCGGTGTGCACGTCGAGCGAGGTCCCGTCCGCGAAGCCCGCCCGGTAGGCGGGGTGCAGGGCCACCAGCTCGACGTGCCGTCCGAGGCTCTCGCCGACGGCCGCGAACGCCTCGTCGGCCAGATGCGGCATCGTCAGCACGGTGGGCCCGGTGTCCACCAGGTAGTCGCCGAGCCGTACCCGCCCGGCCCTCCCGCCCGGGCCAGTGTCCCGTTCGACGAGCGTGACCCGGCGGCCGGCGCCCAGCAGATGCAGGGCGCACGCCAGCCCGGACAGGCCGGCGCCCACCACCACGACATGGTCCGTGGGTCCCGTCACCGTCCTCATACGAGCTCCTCCGCGTGGTGCGGGGCGATGCCCGAGGCCCGCTCGACCAGGGCGGCGAACTCCCGCCGTACGCCGGGTGCGGCGCCGGTCGCCCCGAAATGCCGCAGACCGGCGGCCGCCAGGTCCGCGATCCTCGCCTCCACCTCGGCCCGGGCGCCCGTCCGCTCCAGCGCCGCCCGCATCCGCTCGACGGTGTGCCCCGGCCGGGCGTCCGCGTCCGGGGCGAGCACGGCGGCGGCGTCCTGGTCGCCGGTCGCCTCCGCGAGCCGTACGGCGATGGCGAGGAGCGGGGTGAGCTTGCGGGAGCGCAGATCCTCGTCGGCCGGCTTGCCGGTCAGCGCCGGGTCGCCGAAGGCGCCGAGGAGGTCGTCGCGCAGCTGGAAGGCCAGCCCCGCGCACCGGCCCGCGGCCCGCAGCGCGCCCAGGGTGCGGGCGTCCGCGCCGGCCAGCGACGCGCCCAGCGCCAGGGGCCGCGCGACCGTGTACCGGGCGCTCTTCAGCACGGCGATGGTCAGGGCCTCGTCGGCGCCGGACGAGCCGTTCGCCTGCGCGCGCAGGTCGCGGTACTGCCCGGCGACCATCTCGGTGCGCATGGCCCGCCACTCGTCGTGCAGCCGCGAGCCGTGCGGCGAGGCGAGTGCCGTCTCCGTCAGCAGGTCGTCCGCCCACGCCAGCGCCAGATCGCCCGCGAGCACGGCCGCCGACGTCCCGAACGACTCGGCGGACCCGCCCGTCCGGCCGCTTCGGTGTTCCTGTGCGAAGTCCACGTGCATCGCGGGCCCACCCCGCCGCAGCGGTGATCCGTCCATCACGTCGTCGTGGATGAGGGCGCAGGCCTGGAGCAGTTCGAGGGCGGCGCCCGTGCGCAGGACCGGGCCGGCGTCGCCCGAGCCGCCCGCGGCCCGCCACCCGCACCACACGAACGCCGTACGCAGCCGCTTGCCGCCCCGCCGGACGAACGCGGCGACGCGCTCGGCCATGTCGTGGGCGAACACCCCGTCGGTGTCGCGGGCTTGCCGCAGCCGCGCCTCGAGCACCCGCTCGAGGACCGCCTCCATGGCGCGCGTGGCACCGGGAGCGGTGAGCGGGGCGTGGTTCGTCTCCGCCGGTCCGGCCACCGTCGGCCGCGGTCCAAGCATGCACAACCCCTTTTCGCTCCCGGTCGTCCGCACATCAGTGC
Organism: Streptomyces sp. NPDC024017; assembly: GCF_040638895.1. NCBI lineage: Bacteria > Bacillati > Actinomycetota > Actinomycetes > Kitasatosporales > Streptomycetaceae > Streptomyces > Streptomyces sp. NPDC024017. The sequence goes on from NZ_JBEZYZ010000005.1 coordinate 186,350, forward strand.
TTCCGCGGGGAGCTGTGTTTCGGATGCGTCGGGTGCCGGGCTCTCAGTCGCGGCCCCGGGCCTGCCGGAAGCGGGCCAGGCCCTCACCGAGGTCGAGGAGCGGCGCCGGATAGCGGAGCCGGGCCCGCTCGTCCTCCGGCAGCCGCCAGGGCTCGTGCACCGCGGCGCCGCCGACGCCCGCCAGTTCGGGCACCCAACGGCGTACGTAGGTGCCGTCCGGGTCGTAGCGCTTGCCCTGGAGCACGGGGTTGAGGACGCGGTGGGGACGGGTGTCGGTGCCGGTGCCGGCGACCCACTGCCAGTTCAGCTGGTTGTTGACGAGGTCGCCGTCCACCAGGAACCGCAGGAAGTGCCGGGCGCCGATCCGCCAGTCCACGTACAGCGTCTTGGTCAGGAAGCTCGCCACCAGCAGCCGGGCCCGGTTGTGCATCCAGCCCTCGTGGCGCAACTGGCGCATGCCCGCGTCGACCACCGGGTAGCCGGTGCGGCCCTCCCGCCACGCGGCGATGTCCTCGGCCGCCTCCTCCTCGCCGCGCCACCGGTCGTCCCGGTCGCGGTAGTCCCGGACGGACGCCTCGGGCCGGGCCGCGAGGACCTGGTAGTGGAAGTCGCGCCAGCACAGCTGGCGGACGAACGCCTCCGCCCCGGCACCGCCCTGCGCACGGGCTCGCCGGACCACCTCCACCGGCGAGAGCGCCCCGAAGTGGAGGTACGGCGACAGGCGCGAGGTCGCGTCACCGGCCAGGTCGTCGTGCCGTTCCTCGTACCGGGACAGGCCGGCGTCCGCCCAGCGCGCGAACCGGTCGCGCCCCGCCGACTCCCCACCGGCCGGGAGGTCCGGTGACAGATCCGCCACCCCCGGGCGGGACGGCAGCTCCTCGCCGCGCACCGCGTCGGGGACCCGCACCGCGCGCGGCGCGGGCAGGGGGTCGCGCAGCGGCTCCTCGGACCAGCGGCGCATGTACGGGGTGAACACGGCGAAGTGGTCCGAGCCGACCGGTGTGACGGCCCCCGGCGCGAGTGCGGTGACCACGCTGTCGTGCACCCGCAGCGCGACGCCGTCGCCGTCGAGCTCCTTGCGCAGCCGCTCCTCACGGCGGTGGGCGTAGCCGGTGACCCCCGCGGCCAGGTGCACCTCCGTGGCACCGCACGCGGCGGCGACCGCGCGGACCTCCCGGGCGACCGGCCCGGTCCGCACGACCAGCCGCCCGCCGCGCCGGCGCAGCGAGGAGTCGAGGTCGGCCAGGCAGTCGGCGAGGAACGCGGCGCGGTTGGGCACGTCGAAACCGGCGGCGTGGACGGCGGGGTCGCGGACGAACAGGGGCACCACCTCGTCCGCCGCGTTCAGCGCGGCGTGCAGCGGCGGATGGTCGTGCAGACGCAGGTCCGAGGTGAACAGGACGACCGCGACGGTCATGGTGTCACTCCTGGTGCGGTGGTGCGGATTCTGCTGCTACTCCGTCTGTTGCTCCCGGACGGTTCGCCTGCTGTTCCGTCTGTTGCTCCCGGACACTTCGCCGCTCGCGGGCCCGTCGGATGCGCGAGGCGCTCCGGCGTCCGCTCGTGCCCTCGGAGGCGGCCCGCGCGATGTTGCGCGCCATGCCGCCGAACACGACGGAGTGGAACGGGGCGACGCTCCACCAGTAGGCGTGGCCCAGCAGGCCGCGCGGATGGAACAGGGCGCGCTGCCGGTAGCGGGTGCGGCCCTCGTCGTCGGTCTCGGTGTACATCTCGAGCCAGGCGAGGCCCGGCAGCCGCATCTCGGCGCGCAGCCGCAGCAGATGACCGGGTTCGATCTCCTCGACCCGCCAGAAGTCCAGCGAGTCGCCGACCCTCAGCCGCTCGGTGTCGCGCCGTCCGCGGCGCAGCCCGACCCCGCCCGCGAACCGGTCCAGCCAGCCCCGGACCGCCCAGGCCAGGGGGGAGGAGTACCAGCCGTTGTCGCCGCCGATGCCCTCGACGACCCTCCACAGCGCCTCCCGGGGCGCGTCGACCGGCCGGTGCCGTTCGTCCTCGTAGAGGCTGCCGCCCGCCCAGTCCGGGTCGGTGGGCAGCGGGTCGCTGGGCGCTCCGGGCACCGACGCCGAGGACCAGCGCGTGGAGACCTGCGCCTCCCGCACCCTGCGCAGCGCCAGGGCCAGCGCCTCGTCGAACGGCAGCGGCCGGCCCGGGGCGTCGGGCACGTACCGGGCGATGTCGTGCTCGTGGCAGACGACCTCGTGCCGCAGCGACTCGGTCAGCGGCCGGGCCAGGGAGGCGGGCACCGGGGTGACCAGGCCGACCCAGTGGCTGGACAGCCGTGGGGTGAGGACCGGGACCGGCACGATGAACCGCCGCCGCAGTCCGGCGACGGCGGCGTAGCGCCGCATCATGTCCCGGTAGGTGAGGACGTCCGGCCCGCCGATGTCGAAGGCCCGGTCGACGTCGTCCGGCATGGTGGCCGACCCGACGAGGTAGCGCAGCACGTCCCGTACCCCGATGGGCTGGGTGCGGGTGTGCACCCAGCTGGGGGTGACCATGACGGGCAGGCGTTCGGTGAGGTAGCGCAGCATCTCGAACGACGCCGATCCCGAGCCGATGACGACGGCGGCCCGCAGCACCGTCGCGGGCACGGGCGAGTCGAGGAAGATCCGCCCCACCTCGGCCCGGGACCGCAGATGCGGGGAGAGCGACTCCTCGGGGACGCCGCGTGGTGTGAGCCCGCCGAGGTAGACGATCCGCCGTACGCCGGCGGCCCGGGCCTGCTCGGCGAAGATCCGGGCGGCGGCGCGGTCGGTGTCCTCGAACCGGGAGCCCGAGCCGAGGGCGTGCACCAGGTAGTAGGCGACGTCGACACCGCGCATCGCGGAGGCGAGCGACTCCGGGTCGGTGACGTCCCCCTGGACGGTCTCGGCGTGCGCCGCCCAGGGGTGGTCGCGGAGTTTGCCGGGGGAGCGGGCGAGACACCGGACGCGATGGCCCTCCTGCAGCAGTTCCGGCACCAGCCGCCCGCCGATGTAACCGGACGCCCCGGTGACCAGGCAGTGCAGCCGCTGCCCCTCGGTCGTCATGGTCGTGCCTCCGTCCGCCGACGCCGTCGCCGTGCTGTCGGTTCACGGCCGGCCCTGACGCGAACACTTCCCGATCGGCGCCCGCGGCGGATGCACGACACAAGCGCCTCCGGCGGTTCAGCCGGAGGGCGTACCGCCGTCCGGCCCCCGTGGGGCCGTTCGGGCCAGCGCGCTCGGCCACCACGCCCGCGGCCCGATGTCGATCATCAGCGCGGGCACCAGCAGCGAGCGCACCACGAGCGTGTCGAGCAGCACCCCGAAGGCGACGATGAACGCGATCTGCACCAGGAACGCCAGGGGGATCACCATCAGCGCCGCGAACGTCGCGGCGAGCACCACACCCGCCGAGGTGATCACCCCGCCGGTGGTGGTCAGCCCGCGCAGCACCCCCTGCCGGTTGCCGTGCACGAGCGCCTCCTCCCGGACCCGGGACATGAGGAAGATGTTGTAGTCGACGCCGAGCGCCACCAGGAACACGAAGCCGTACAGCGGCACCGAGGCGTCCGTGCCGCTGAACCCGAGAAGGTGCTGGAAGACCAGCGCCGACACCCCCAGTGTGGCCAGGAAGTTGAGGCCCACGGTCGCGACCAGCAGCACCGGCACGAGCAGGGAACGCAGCAGCAGCATCAGGATCAGCAGGATGACGGCGAGCACGATCGGCACGATGACCGTCCGATCCCGGGCGGCGGTCTGCTGGGTGTCGTACTGCTGCGCCGTGTACCCGCCGACCAGCGCGTCGGCCCCGGGGATCGCGTGCACCGTCGCGCGCAGCCGCTCGACCGTCTCCTTGGCCGCGTCGCTGTCCGCGGCCGCCTTCAGGGTGGCGTCGATGCGCACGCGCCCGTCGACGACGAGCGGCTTTCCCGCCCCGGGCCGTCCGGAGGCGGCTACGGCACCGGCGGAGGCCACGCCCTCGGTGCTCCGCGCTGCCGCCGTCACCTCGGCGGTCCGGCCGGCGTCGGCGATGATCACGGCCGGATTGCCGGACCCGCCGGGAAAGTGCGCGCCGAGCGTCGCCTGCGCGGCCACCGAGGGCGCGTCGTTCACGAAGATCTCGTCGAGCGGCACGCCCTTGGAGGACAAGGAGGGCGAGAAGGCCGCGCAGGCGGCCAGGACGAGGGCGGTCACCGCCCACGTCCGCCGCGGCCGGCCGCTCACCACCCCGGCGACCCGGCGCCACACGCCGCTGCCCTGCGCCGACTCCTCCGGCGGCTTGGGCCGGGACGGCCAGTAGGCGATGCGGCCCAGCAGGGCCAGTGCGGCCGGAAGGAAGGTGAGCGTGACGAGCACGGCGCTGCGCGGCATCGCCGGGGACAAGGTGCGGTCCGCCGCGGCGCCCGCGCGCACCGTCGCCCTCACCTACGACGGCGGCCCCGACCCCGAGTGGACCCCCCGTCTGCTGGATCTGCTGCGGGAACACCACGCGCACGCCACCTTCTTCGTCTTCGGCGCCCAGGCGGCACGCCACCCGGACCTGGTCCGGCGCATCCTCGACGAGGGCCACGAGATCGGCTCGAACACCTACACGGGAGCCGACCTCGGTTCCTCGTCACGACTCCGCTTCGGCATGGAACTGGGCCTCACCCAGCAGACCCTCGCGGGTACGGCGGGCATCCGCACCCACCTGCTGCGGATGCCGATGACCACCGAGGTGGACACGCTGTGCGGCGCCGAGTGGCAGGCAGCCCGGAAGGCCGCCGCGGACGGCTATGTGCTGGTCGCCGCCGACCGCCCCGGCCGAGATCCGGCGCACGGCCTGATCCGGCAGTTCAGCGAGACGGAACTCGCGTACGACGAGACGAAGCAGCTCCTCGACGACCCGCACGCCGACCGGTTCACCACCGTGACGGACGCGGTCGGCATGCCGCCCGCCGACACCCGGGTGTCCCCCGCCGGGCGCTGGCAGAGCAAGGCCCTGAACTGGACCGTGGCGGCCGGGAACACCTTCACGCACATCATGACCTGGGTGCTGGTCGTGGCCGGAGCGCTGGGCCTGCTGCGGCTGCTGTCGCTGACCTTCTTCGCCCGCGCCCACGTCCGGCGCCTCACCCGCCCACGCCCCGGCGCGCCCTGGCTGCGGGAGGTCGACGCGCCCGTGACGGTGCTCGTGCCCGCCTACAACGAGGAGGCCGGCATCGAGTCCACGGTCCGTTCACTGCTCGCCGCCACGCATCCGCACCTGGAGGTCATCGTGATCGACGACGGCTCGACGGACCGGACGGCGGACCTCGCCACCTGGATCGACGACCCCCGGGTACGGGTGATCCGGCAGCCCAACTCGGGCAAGGCGGCGGCGCTCAACACCGGTCTGGCCAACGCGTCCCACGACATCGTGGTCATGGTCGACGCCGACACCGTCTTCGAGCCGGACGCCCTGTACCGGCTCATCCAGCCGCTCGCGCATCCGGCGGTCGGCGCCGTCAGCGGCAACACCAAGGTCGGCAACCGCCGCGGGCTGCTCGGCAGATGGCAGCACCTGGAGTACGTCTTCGGCTTCAACCTCGACCGGCGCATGTTCGAGGTGCTGGAGTGCATGCCGACGTTCCCGGCGCCATCACCAGCGCAAGTTCCTCTCCGCCCTTGCCCGCAAGGCCGCCGCCCCGGGCGTCGCGCTCGACCCGTTCCGTACGTATCCCGCCCTGAGCGCGGGACTGGACACCCTCGTCGTGGACAAGGACATGGAACTGCCGTCTCTGCTGTCGCTGTTCCGGGCGATGAAGAGCGTCTCGGGAGGGGGCGGCAGGCAGTTGAACGTCCCCGTGGCCGGGCGCGGGTTCCGCACCGCCGACGGGAGTGCCCCGAAGTGGGACGAGGCGAAGGCGGGAGAACTCTTCGCCGAACTGCGCGACGACCGGCCGGTGACCGTCGAGGGGCAGGGCTGACCGGCCGGACGGGAGTCCGGCCAGGAAAGGCGTGTGAGGCGGCCGGGCCCCGTGCAGTGGACGGAGCCCGGCCGCCCTTTCCCTCTCCGCCCCACTCCCGGGGGGAGGCAGGAGCGGCACGGAGAGAGGCGGGGCACGCGGCACTTCACCCAGCGCACGGCACGCGCCGGACGTCACCGGGCACGGTGGGACGTGAGGGACCTCTGGTGGGTTGTGACACTTCTGTGAGAACGCGCGCTGGTTCCCATGAGGGTGTCGCAGCGAACGGGGCGCGTCGGTCGGCACGGAACCGCAATGAACCCGGTGCGAACGAGGACGGTCTTGGGTCAGGAACGGCAATCGCGCTATACACAGGCCCACGACGGGGAACTGGGTGCGGCCGTCGCGCGGGCCCAGCAGGGTGACGAGGCGGCCTTCGCGGTCGCCTACCGGCTCGTGCAGCCAGGACTGCTCGGCTATCTGCGGGGACTCGTCGGCGAAGACGCGGAAGACGTGGCGTCCGACGCCTGGCTGCAGATCGCCCGTGATCTCGGAAGGTTCAAGGGAGACGGGGACGGCTTCCGGGGCTGGACGGCCACCATCGCCCGGCACCGCGCACTGGACCATGTGCGACGCCAGCGCGTGCGCCCCCGGCCGGGAGTGATCGAACAGGACGTACTGGACCTGCCCGGCCCGCACAGCACCCACGAACAGGCCCTGGAGGCCGTCTCCACCGAACGCGCCCTGGAGCTGGTCTGCGGGCTGCCGCGGGACCAGGCCGAGGCCGTGCTCCTGCGCGTCATCGTCGGCCTGGACGGCCCCGCCGCCGCGCGCGTCCTCGGCAAGCGCCCCGGCGCGGTGCGCACCGCCACGTACCGGGGGCTGAAACGCCTCGCCCGCCAGTTGGGCCTCGGAGCGGAGGCCGCCGAGAGTGTGACGGATGAGGCTTCCGGGACGCTGGGGAGTCGACATCAGTCACGACGACGTCAGGGGTCGGACGGACCGGCATCACGGACCGGCATGCCGGACCTATCGAACAGCTCAGGCAGGAACGGACAACGGGCATGGGTGATCGGCTGAGCCGTGACGGAGTCACCGGCCGTCGACAGGTGCGCCCCCGCGACGCCGTGCCCGGCCGGTGGGACCCGCAGGACGACAGCGCGCTGCACATGGTTCTGGCCGCGGCCCTGCGCGCAGGCGATACCGGGCCCGAAGCCGAGCGCCGGGCCGTGGCCGCCTTCCGGGCCGCCCGCGACGCGGGAGAACACCGAGCGCATACCCGGCCCGGGGACGACTGGCGGCTGCCCGCGGCGCCGCGCACCGGCCGCCCGGTGTAGACGGCGTTCGCCGCCGTGTTCACGAGCGTCGCCCTGGGCGGCGTCGCGGTCGCGGCCATCGGTTCGGCCGGTCCGTCCGTGAACGGCACCGAGGGCAGAGCCACGCGCCCCTCGGTCCTCGCCCCGGCCCGGCCGGACGGTGAGACCCCGCCCGCCTCCTCGGGCCGCCCGGGGCAGGCCGCCGACTCGTCGTCCGCCCAGGACATCGACGCTCGCTGCCGCGCCTACGAACGAGTCGAGGACCGGGGGAAGGCGCTCGACGCGACGGCCTGGCGGCGGCTCGTCGCGGCGGCGGGCGGCGAGGACAAGGTCGACGCGTACTGCGCCGAGCGGCTGGCGCGGCCCACCGCCGAGCCGGACCGGTCCGGGGGCCCGGGCGGAGCGGGCGGAGCCGGCGAAGGCGCAGCGGACCCAGGCACCGGCACGGCCGGCAACACCGGAGCCGCGGGCAAGGGGAACCCCGGCAACGGCCGGCCGGACGGCGGCAAGGGCGAGTGACCCCCGCCCCATGCCCACGGCAACGGCCCGGCCGTGGCCGTGGGCATGCCCCTGTGACGATTCCAGCGCCTCTTTCGGTGAGTAAGTAGTGAAGAGAACCTGGAGGTTCCGAGTGCGACCGTTCACCCTCAACTACGCCTTCCCCAGGGCACTTCCCGCCGAGGCGACGCCTTACCGCTTCGACGAGTCGCTCCAGCTGAACGTGCTTCCCGACGGTCGCCCGGCCGTCAGTGACCCGGACCTCCTGCTGGCGGTCGGTACCACGGCGTCCACCGCCGGTTCCAAGACCCACTTCGACGACTGACGCTCCGTGATCGCATGACCGTACTGATTCTCACGTCCAAGGACGACGTCACCGCCGACATGGTGGTGACCAGGCTGCACGAGGCGGCGGTGCCCGTCATGCGGCTGGACCCCGCCGACCTGCCGGTCAACACCGTGCTGTCCGCGCACTACACCCATGGCGACTTCGAGGGCCTCCTGTCGGCGAACGGGCACGTGGTCAGCATGCAGGGCCTGCGATCCGTATGGGTGCGCAGGCCCGGCGAGCCGGCCGCGCACGCCGCCGAGCCGTCGGCATGGCTGACCGCCGAGACCCGCCAGGCGCTCTTCGGGATGCTCTACTCGGCCTCCGCGCGATGGATGAACCACCCGCGTGACGCCGACCGGGCCCGCCTGAAACCGTGGCAGTTGAGGGCCGCTCACCTCAGCGGCTTCGCCGTACCGCCGACTGTCATCACCACCTTCCCGCGCCTGGCACGGCAGTTCGCCGAGGAATACGGGGAGGTGGTGGTGAAGTCCGCCTCGGGGCCGCCGCCCGGTGAACCCCCGCTGGCCCTGCCCACCACCCTGATCGGACCCGACTCGGACTTCTCGGGCGTCGCGGCCGGCCCCGCCCTGCTGCAGCGGTACATACCCAAGTGTGCCGACATTCGTCTGACCTGCGTCAGCAGTCGGCTGTTCGCCGCGCGGAAGACGGCCGAGCCGCACCAGGTCGACGGACGCTACGGCGACACCGAGCACACCTGGGAGCCGGTGGCGGTGCCCGACCGCATCCGCAAGTCGGTGCACGACTACGTCGAGATGGCGGGACTGGCGTACGCCGCCTTCGACTTCGCCGAGGACGAGGACGGCTTCTGGTGGTTCCTCGAGTGCAATCAGAGCGGCCAGTTCGGCTTCGTGGAACTGGAGACCGGGCAGCCGATCTCGGAGGCGGTCGCCCTGTGGCTGTCCCAGCCGGGCCGACGCTGAGCCCGGCGGACGCGGCCTTCGGCCCGGCTCCGGCCGCCGGTCGTCGCCCGCCGGCCCGTCAGCCGACGAACCCCGTGTCCCGGCTGCGCTTCTCCCACGCCAGGACCTCGTCCCGCACCTGGTCGAGGTGGCCGAGAACCGCGCTGACGCCGTCGTCGCCGAGGGGCAGGCGCAGGGGCGTGTGCTCGGCGTCCAGGGCGGCCAGGATGAGGGCGGCGGCCTTGGCCGGGTCGCCGGGCTGGGTGCCGTCGCCGCCGGCGACGAGGCCGCGGGTCTCGCTCACCTTGCCGTACACCCCGCTGTCCGCACTCGTCCCGGCCCGCCCCGTCTCGAACAGGCCGGTGCGGAAGGCGCCCGGCTCGACGACCAGCACCTTGACGCCGAACTCCGCGACCTCGTCCGCGAGTCCCTCGGACATGCCCTCCAGGGCGAACTTCGTCGCGCTGTACGCCGAGAAGCCCGCGAAGGACAACTGCCCGCCCATGCTGCTCATCTGCACGATCGCGCCCGAGCGCCGCTCGCGCATGTGCGGCAGCACGGCCCGGGTGAGGGCGGCCGGGCCGAAGACGTGCACGTCGAACAGCGCCCGCAGATCCTCCTCGGTGGTCTCCTCGAACGCCCCGACGTGGGTCCGGCCCGCGTTGTTGACCAGGACGTCGATCCGCCCGTGCCGCGCCACGACGTCCCCGACGGCGGCCTCGGCGGCGCCGGTGTCGGCGACGTCCAGACGCAGCGCCTCCACCCGGTCGGGGTGGGCGGCGACCAGATCGTCCAACGCCTCGGGGCGCCGGGCCGCGCCCACCACCACGTCGCCCGCCGCGAGGGCGGCCTCCGCGATCGCCCGCCCGAACCCGCTGCTCGCGCCCGTGATCAGCCACACCTTGTTCATGACAGCTCCCCGTCTCGTGTCGTTGACACCAACCACCCTTGTCCCCGGTGCTGTTGTGCGTCCAAGACATGTGGTGATAGCCGATGGTCATGACCATGGACGTTCATCTGCGGGACCTGCGCTACTTCGTCGCGGTGGCCGAGGAACTGCACTTCACGCGCGCTGCCGAGCGCCTCTACGTGTCCCAGCCCGCGCTGAGCAAGCAGATCCGCGCGCTGGAGCGGCAGTTGGGCGTCGAGTTGTTCCGGCGCGACCGGCACGGCGTGGCCCTCACCGACGCCGGTACGGCACTGCTGCCGCACGCGCGCGGGGTGCTGGACGCGTGGGCGGAGGGCGCGGCCGCGGTCGACACCGTCACGTCGGCGCAGCGCAGCACGCTGGTCGTCGGCATGAGCACCAGCCCGGTCCGCGGCGGCCTTCTGCCCGCGATCCGCTCCCGCTTCACGGCGGAACACCCGGAGGCGGTCCTTCGGCTGCGGCAGGTGAACTGGGAGGACCCCACGGCGGGCCTCGCCGACGGCGTCGCGGACCTCGCCTTCGTCTGGCTGCCACTGCCCGGCCAGGAACGCTACGACTGGACGGTCGTGGCCGAGGAGCCGCTCATGGTCGCCCTCCCGGAGACGCACCCCCTCGCCGACCGCGCCGGGATCGACTTCGCCGACCTGCTCGACGAGCCGTTCCTCGCGCTGCCCGAGAGCACGGGTCCGCTGCGGGACTACTGGCTCGCCCTCGACGCACGCGGCGGCCGTCCGCCCCGCGTCGGCGCCGAGATCGCGAGCACGGAGGAGACGTACGAGGCCCTGGCCGCCGGCCTCGGCGTCTGCCTCGTGGCCGCGGGCAACGTCCCCCTGCTCACCCTGGGCGGCGTGACGGCCCGCCCGGTACACGGCGTCACCCCCAGCCGCTACGTCCTGGCCTGGCGGCGGGAGGACGGCCGGCGGCCCCTGGTACGGGCGTATGCGGAGGCCTGCCGGCGGGTGGCGGAGGGGGCATGACACCGGCTTGCCCGCCACCCGCGAACTTCCTCAGGGCCGGTCAGCCCGCGGAGGGCTGCTCCAGCACTTCGGCCGGCAGCGCACCGCCGGCGCCGATCACCTCGATGCCGAGCAGCCGCCCCGACGCGTCCACGTCGAGGAACACCCCGGCGTCCGCCCCGACCCCGTCGACGGGGATCTGCCGGACGGCGGCGCCGTCCGCGATGTGCGCGACGAGAGAGACATACGCGGTGTCGTTCTCGCGGTCGTACTCGATGTGCATGCTTCGCCTCTCGGGAACGGACGACTTTGCCGGCCTTGTCGATCGGCCCAGGGAGCACGTCAAAATGGGCCCAGCCGTACGACGGACCCGCCCGCCGCCTCAGCCAGGAGCACCGTAGCCGTGTCGATACCCCCGCCCCCTGGGAGCCAGCCCCCTCAGGGCCCGTACGGCCCGCCCCCGGCCGACTGGCCGCAGGCGTACCGCCCTTACGGCACCCCGGTCTCCGTCAACGCGCTCGCCGTGGCCGCGCTGGTTCTCGGCGTGCTCTGCTTCCTGCCCGCCGCGGGGCTCGTGCTGGGGCTGATCGCGCTGCGGCAGATCCGGCGGTCCGGGCAGAGCGGGCGGGACATGGCCGTCGCGGGATCCGTGCTGTCGTCCGTCGGGATCGTGCTGTGGGCGGTGGTGCTGTCCACGGGGGCCGCGTCCGAGGTCTGGGAGGGGTTCAAGGACGGCGCGCAGGGCAACGAGAGTCTCTCGCTGGAGAAGGGCGACTGCTTCGACGCGCCCGGCGGGCTGGAGGGCGACACCTACGACGTCGACCGGGTGCCGTGCGGGGGAGGGCACGACGGCGAGGTGTTCGCGGTCGTCACGCTGCCCGGCGGCACCTTCCCGGGCGACGCCAGGATCACCGACGTCGCCGACGAGAAGTGCTACGCCCTCCAGGACCAGTACGCGATGGACACCTGGGCGATGCCGGCCGACGTCGACGTGTACTACCTGATGCCGTCCCGGGAGAGCTGGCGCTACGGCGACCGCGCGATCACCTGCATCTTCGGCAACACCCACGCGAAGACCAAGCTGACCGGCTCCCTGCGCGGCGATCCCACCACGCTCGGCACCGACCAGGTCGTCTTCCTGTCGACGGCCAACGCCCTCGACGCGGCGCTCTACGAGGAGCCCGAGAAGACCCCCGAGGACGACCTCGCCGCCCACCGGGCCTGGGCCACCCAGGTCCACGACGTGCTGGGCGAGCAGATCGAAGCCCTGCGCGGGCACCCCTGGCCGGCCGATGCCCGCAAGCCCGTCGCCGCTCTGGTCGAGGACATGGAGGACGCCCGGGAGGAGTGGAAGAGGGCGAGCACCGCCGGCGACGTGGACGGCTACTACGCGCACTACGACAAGGCGTACGCGTCCGTGGACGGGCCGGCGACCGTCACGGCGCGCAAGGCCCTCGGGCTGGCGGCCACCCCGCCCGCCTCCGGGGAGGACGAGAGAGGGGACTCCGAAGCGCAGGTGTGACGGCGGCCATAGCGGGGAGAAAGTGCCTGCGTAAAGCCCTCAGGGCCCCCATGTCATCACATCGAGTGATTCTCTGGCCTTTGCTTGCACCGCACAACCTACGGTTGCCACGCTGTTGCTGTCTGTACAACCTGATGGGAGCGGCCAGTGACATTCGGTGAGCAGCCGGCGTACCTGCGCGTCGCGGGTGATCTCCGCAAGAAGATCGTCGACGGTCAGCTGCCACCCCACACCCGCCTCCCCTCCCAGGCCAGAATCCGCCAGGAGTACGGGGTCTCGGACACCGTCGCGCTGGAGGCCCGCAAGGTGCTCATGGCGGAAGGCCTGGTCGAGGGCCGCTCCGGCTCGGGGACGTATGTGCGCGCGCGGCCCGTGCCCCGGCGTATCTCCCGCTCCGGATACCGCCCGACGGGCGGGGCCACCCCGTTCCGCCAGGAGCAGGCCGACGGCGAGGCCCGCGGCACCTGGGAGTCCAGCAGCGAGCAGTCCGAGGCGAGTGTCGCGGTCGCCGAGCGGCTGGGCATCGAGCCGGGCGAACGGGTCATGTGCACGCGGTACCTCTACCGCGAGGGCGGCGAGGCGATGATGCTCTCCACGTCCTGGGAGCCCCTCGCCGTCACGGGGCGCACGCCCGTGATGCTTCCGGAGGAGGGGCCGGTCGGCGGCATGGGTGTCGTCGAGCGCATGCGCGCCATCGACGTGATCGTGGACAACGTCACCGAGGAGGTCGGTGCCCGGCCCGGCCTCGCCGAGGAACTGCTCGTCCTGGGCGGCGTCCCGGGGCATGTGGTCCTGGTCGTCCAGCGCACGTTCTACGCCTCCGGCCGCCCGGTGGAGACGGCCGACGTGGTCATCCCGGCCGATCGGTACCGGGTCGCCTACCACCTTCCGGTCAAGTAGCGAACGCTCACATCCGCCCCGCGGCGCGCTCCCCGCGCGCCCCGCTCACACGATGGCCGTGCGGGCCGTCGTGGGCCGGGGTGATGCATGCCCTGTGGCCGGTCGTCGTTCGCGCAGGTCGACGGTCATGTATGCGGTATGCCTTCGGCTGGTTGCGCCGAGGTACACGGACGGCGCGTTCGTCGGCGTGCGCCCCCTGTGTTCTGGCTGGTTGCGTACCTCTTTGTGAAAAGCCGTATTCGCTCCGTGAAGGTTAGGCGTAGGCTCGGGCATATGCGCATTGCGGTTTCCTTAGCGGGTGGGGCACGGCACAGGCCGCGGGCGGGAAGTGGAGGGGCGCGATGAACGACAGCACGGTCACTCTCCCCTGGCTCGTGATTCGAGAGGACGACAACGGCAACCGCTACCGCGTGGGCCGGTACGCGACCCGGGCCGAGGCCCAGAAGATCGCGGACAGCCTCGACGGTCGCGGCCACAAACAGCTGTACTGGGTCGAGCGGCTCGGTCAGAACGGCCCGGCCGTGGCCCACGACTGACCGCCGCGGGGCACCGCGGACAGGCCCCCGGGGAACAGCGGGGCTCCCGTAGGCTCCCCGCATGAGTGAGCGGATCGTCGTAGGGGCCGCGCTGGTCGAGGACGGGCGGCTGCTGGCCGCCCGGCGCAGCGCGCCCGTCGAGCTGGCCGGGCGCTGGGAGCTGCCCGGCGGCAAGGTCGAGCCCGGGGAGACGGCCGACGCGGCGCTCGCGCGGGAGCTGCGCGAGGAACTCGGCGTCGACGCCGAGGTGAGCGGGCGCGTCCCGGGGGAGTGGCCCCTCAGGGCGCCGTACGTCCTGCAGGTGTGGACCGCCCGGCTGCGCCCCGGCTCCGCCGCCCCCGAGCCCTTGCAGGACCACGACGAACTGAGCTGGCTCGGCCCCGACGAGATCTGGGACGTGCCCTGGCTCGACCAGGACGTCCCGGCCGTACGGCAGGCCCTCGCGCACCTCGGAGCCGTAGAGGGCCTCACCCCTCGCGGTCCCGGCTCCGGCATGGCGGAAGAGCCCGGCGCCTGAGGCCGGACGGGGGCGTGCGGCCTCATCGCAGTGCCGGAGGAGCGCCCCCTACGCCTTTCGTGCCACAGTGCGCCGCCCCGTGCGGTACTCCGCCCCGGATATCGGGTATGTGCCCATTAACCCCATGAAACCGGACATGGGCGGGGCTCCTGCCTGGGAAGTGATCGGCGTGATCGACACCGAAGGTGACTGCGCCGGGTGGACCTTCCCCGCCGAACCGGGAGCCGTGCGCACCGCCCGCCAGGCCGTGCGCGGCCAACTCCGTGACTGGGACCTCGACGGCCTCGCGGACCTCGCGGCACTGCTGGTCAGCGAATTGGTCACGAACGCCCTGCGGCACGCCACGGGCCCCATCGGTGTCCGCCTGGTACGCCCCTCGGGCCCGGGCGGCGTCCTCCTGGTCGAGGTCTCCGACCCGCTGCCCGACCCGCCCCGCGAGCGCGCCGCCCGCCTCGAGGACGAGGGCGGCCGCGGACTGCACCTGGTGGCCTCCTCCTCCCGCCGCTGGGGCACCCGGCCCGGCGCCACGGGCAAGACGGTGTGGTTCGAACTGGCGGTACCGAAGTGAAAATCCGGTGTACGTACGTCTTACCGCTGTAGAGCGATTGGTTCAGGCCAGTGGCGGTTGCCGGCGGACGGGATTCGACGACGTGTCCCCTGGTTAGAAGACTGGAAGTGTTGTCACGGTCCGGACCGAAAATCATCGGGACCGTGCTGTGATCGTGAACACCGTGTTGTGCGGCTCCGTAGTGCTGGATACTGCGGGCAGCCGCCCCTGGTGACAGGTGCCGGACGCGGTGAGCTGGAGGGGACGGTTCGCGTGAGCGAGATACCAGCGAAGGCCACGGAGTCCGAGGACCCGTCGGAGGGCGCGAGGGCGAGGGCTGCCGACGGCCTGGCCTCCGCGGTGGGAGGTGCGCTCGCCGCCGACGGAGTGCGGTCCGGGGACGCCATCTGGCAGAGCAGTCCCCCCGGATCCATCTACGACTACATCAAGGTCGCGTCCTTCTCCATCGGCCCCGACGGGCTGGTCGACCAGTGGAGCCTGCGCGCCGAGCACCTCTTCGGCATACCCGCAGGCCGCGCCGTCGGCATGGACCCCATCGAGGCGTTCATCGACCCGCGCCACCGCGAGCGCGGCATGCGCAAGATGGCCGAGATCCTCGACGGCCGCGAGTGGACCGGCGTGGTGCCCTTCCGGATGCCGAAGGGCGTCGAGGGGGAGTGCGGCCACGAGGGGCTCGCCGAGGTGTACGTCATGCCGACACGCACCGAGGAAGGCGAGAAAGCCGCCGTCTGCATCGTCGTCGACGTGCGCACCCTGCGCAGCATCGAGACCGACCTTGCCGCCTCGCAGGCCATTTTCAGTCAATCCCCGTTCGGTTTCCTGCTGATCGACCCCGACCTGCGGGTCCGCCGCGCCAACCAGCGCTTCGCGTCCATCTTCGGCGGCACGCCCGACGACCACCGCGGCAAGGGCGTCCACGACTACCTCCAGCGCGGCGAGGCCGAGCGGGTCGCCGCCACGCTGCGCCGCGTGCTGGAGACCGGCAACTCCATCACCGACATGCACGTCACGGGCTTCGTGCCGGGCTCCGACGAGCGCCGCCACTGGTCCGTCAACCTCTACCGCGTGCACAGCGGTTCGGGCCGCCCCATCGGCGTCGCCTGGCTCGGCACCGACATCACCGCCCGTCGCGCCGCCGCCCGCGAAGCCGCCGCCGCCCGCCGCAACCTCGCCCTCCTGAACGAGGCCGGCGCCCGCATCGGCAACTCCCTCGACCTGGAGACCACGGCCCGGCAACTCCTCGACGTCGTCGTCCCCGGCTTCTGCGACCTGGCCACGGTCGACCTCTACCAGGGCCTGCTGGCCGGCGACGAGACCCCGCCCGGGCTCGCCGACGGCAGCGGGGAGTTGCGCCGGGTGGCCTTCGCCAGTGCCGTCTCCGACGCGCCCTTCGCCGGCACCGGCGTACCCGTCGCGGTCGGTGCCGTCCACCACTACCCGTTCAACTCGCCCTGCGCGGACGCCCTGCGCACGGCCCGTCCCCAGACCGTCCCGGGCGAGGACGGCGGGCTCGTGCAGTCCACGCTCGCCGTGCCGATGGTCGCCCACGACACCGTCGTCGGACTCGTGCAGTTCGCCCGCACCAAGGGCAGCGAGCCGTTCGGCGACCGGGACCGGGAGCTGGCCGTCGAACTCGCCGCCCGCGCCGCGGTCTGCATCGACAACGCCCGCCTCTACCGCCGCGAGCACGAGCGCGCGTTGATACTGCAGCGGTCCCTGCTCCCGCCCGGCGACCCGGAGGCCTCCGGCCTCGACATCGCCTGCCGCTACCTGCCCGGCAACGTCAACACCGGCCGGCCCAGCGAGGTCGGCGGCGACTGGTTCGACGTCATCGAACTGCCCGGGCACCGCACCGCGCTGGTCGTCGGCGACGTCATGGGACGCGGCCTGCGCGCCGCCGTCGCCATGGGCGAACTCCGCACGGCGGTGCGCACTCTGGCCCAGCTCGACCTGGAACCGGCCGAGGTGCTCTCCCAGTTGGACGAGATCGCCCGCGGCCTCGGCGCCCCCGGCGGGGTGCAGCAGGCGACCCGGGCGGCCCGCCGCCCCCGCGAGGCGGACCTCTCGGAGGTGTACCTCGCCACCTGCGTCTACGCCGTCTACGACTCCGTCACCCGGCGCTGCACGTTCGCCAACGCGGGCCATCTGCCGCCCGTGCTGGTCGAGCCGGGCGAGCAGGCACTGATGCTCGACGTGCCGCCGGGCATGCCGCTCGGCGTCGGCGGGGAGCCCTTCGAGGAGGTCGAGGTCGAACTGCCCGAAGGCGCCCTGCTCGCGCTCTACACGGACGGCCTGGTCGAAAGCCGCGACCACCCCCTGGACGAGGGCCTGCAGGCCTTCGTCAGCGCGCTCTCCGACCCCACCCAGCCACTGGAGGACGTCTGCGACCACGTCCTCAACACCCTCGACACCCATCACGGCGAGGACGACATCGCGCTGCTGATGGCGCGTGTACAGGGGCTGCCCACGGAATCCGTCGGCGACTGGACCCTGCCGCGCGAGCCGCGCAGCGTGGGCCGGGCCCGTGAGTACGCACGTGCCCAGCTGCTCGCCTGGGACATGGAACCCCTGGTCGACACCACGGAGCTCCTGGTCAGTGAACTGGTCACCAACGCCCTGCGCTACGGCGAGGGCGAGATCCGCCTCCGCCTGCTGCTCGACCGCACCCTGGTCTGCGAGGTCTGGGACTCCGGACTGGTCCAGCCCCGCCGCCGCCGCGCCCGCGACACCGACGAGGGCGGCCGCGGCCTCCAGCTCGTCGGCCTCCTCAGCGCCGCGTGGGGCTCCCGCCGCACACCCCGGGGCAAGACGGTGTGGTTCGAACTGCCCCTGCCCGGAGGCGACACGAGCCTGACGGATCCGGCGGAGGCCCTGCTGAGCCTGTTCTGAGAGCGGCCGGCGGCCACCGTACGATCGCCCCGTGCCCGACCCCGCGACCCGGCTCCTGGCAGACGGGACCCCGACCGCCCCGGCCCTGGTCCTGCGCCCCTGGAACCCCGCGGACGCGGCCGGGCCGGCCGCGCTGAACAGGGACGAGGCCCTGCGCCGCCAGGCGGGCCGCCGGCCGGCCATGTGGTCCTCAAGGACGTCGTCCCCGGCGCCGCGTCCGCCGAGGTCGGCTACCGGACGGTGGCGCGCGCACGCGGCCGGGGACTCGCGCCGCGCGCCCGGCGCGCACTGTCCGACTGGGCCTTCACGACCTTCGCCCGGGACGGCCTGACCCGCCTCGTCCTGCGCCACCAGGCCGACAACACGGCCTCCTGCCGCGTGGCGGAGAAGAGCCGTTACGCACTCACCGCCGACCTGCCGGCGAAGCCGCCCGCCCACCCCCGGGACGGCCATCTGCACGTACGGCACCTGTCGGAACGCCCCGGCTGATCGCAACCGAACGCCCGTGCTGCTCGTCATCCCCGGCAACACCGACCGCACCACCGGGGGGAGACGGCATGGGCCGCGACAGCGGAGGAAACACGAGGCGTCGGCGCTGGGTCAGACGCACGGCCATCGCCCTCCCCCTGCTCCTCCTGCTCCCCCTCCTGTCCGTTCTGACAGCCCTGCGCATCAACTACACGGGCGACCCGGCCGACGGCACCCACACCCGCAACCGCGACGCCCTGTGGCTCGGCCACGCCCGGGTCGACGGGCGCAAGAAGGACGCCGACGTCACCGCCCTGGCACGCCGCCTGCGAGGCACCGGCATCCGCGACCTGTACGTCCACTCGGGCCCGCTGGAGCACGACGGGACGCTCCCCGAGTCGGTGTATCCAAGGGCCCGCTGGTTCATCGACGCCGTCCACGAGAAACTCCCCGGCGTTCGTGTCCAGGCCTTCCTGGGCGACGTCCTGGCCGACGAGGACTCCGACGGCATGCGCCTGGCGGACCCCGACACCCGCTCTGCCGTCGTCCGCTCCGCCCGCCAGATCCTGGACACCGGCTACGAGGGCGTCCACCTCGACCTGGAGCCCATGCCGTCCGGCGACCGCGACTACCTCACCCTCCTCGACGCCCTGCGCCGCGAGACCCGCTCCCGGGACGCCCGACTCTCCGTCGCCGCCCACCAGATCGACCCGCTCCCGGCCCTCCACACCGTGTTCGGCCTCTTCACCGAGCACCCCAAGTGGTGGTCGCAGGAGTTCTTCGGCCAGGTCGCCCGCCGCGTCGACCAGATCGCCGTGATGTCGTACGACACCGCACAGCCGCTGGAGGGCACCTACGGCGGCTACGTCGCCCAGCAGACCTCCCTCGCCCTGGAGGTCACCCCGCCCTCCACCGACCTGCTGATGGGCCTGCCCTTCTACTACGAGAGCAACTTCGACCACTGGGGCCACGCCGAGACCGTCCCCGCGGCGGTCCGGGGCGTCCGCCTGGGCCTGTCCCGCACGGACGCGGACCGGGCCAACTTCGGTGTCGCGCTGTACATCGATTTCGCCGCGACCGAGGCGGACTGGCGTTCCTACAAGGAAGACTGGGTGCGGTGACCACAGCCCGGAGGACCCTCACCCGCGCCGACCTCGCCCCCCTGACCCGAGCCGCCCTCGGCCCGAGCCGCACCCTCACCGGCGTGGAACGCCTGCGCGGCGGCACCAAGAAGGGCGTCTACCGGCTGACCCTCGACGACGACTCCACCGCCATCGCCTACGTCTGGTCGGCCGACGAGGACTACTGGGACCAGCCGGACCCCGACCCCCGGGACGTCTTCTCCCACGGCACGGGCCTCGGCCTGTTCACGGCGGCCCACGACCGCCTGGTCGCCGCCGGCGTCCGCACCCCCCGACTCCTTCACGCCGACTCCACGCACACGCACCTGCCCGCGGACGCGGCCGTCGTCGAGGACATGACCGGCGGCAGCCTGGAGGAGGCCCTGGCCCGCGACCCCGAGGGGGCTCCGGAGGCCATGGAGCGGATGGCGGAGCTGCTCGCCACCCTGCACAGCCGTACCGGGCCCCGCTTCGGGAAGGTCGCCGTCGTCGACCAGGGCGGCTCCTCGCACGGCGTTTCCTGCGAGCAGCGCATCACCGAGGGTGCCCTGCGCTGCATCGCCGAAGCCGCCGCACGCGACCCCCGGGCCGCCGCCGCACGCCGGGAGCTGGAGGAGGAAATCCACACCCTGGCCGCCGAGGTCCGGCTCCGCTTCGGCCCCCACTACGACGCCCTGCGCGCCCCCGGCCTGGACGAGGCCCGCCTGCGCCTGTACCGCCTGTCGATGCACATCGGCCTGGTCTCGGGCCCGCTGACCCTCATCGAGGGCGACTTCCCGCACCCGGGCCGGATGCGGGACAGCGCGGAACACAACCTCCACCAGGCGCTCAGCCTGCTGAAGAGCGCCTCCTGATCTTCGAGCCCAGCCACACCAGCGGGTCGTACTTGCGGTCCACCGCCCGCTCCTTCAGCGGGATCAGCGCGTTGTCCGTGATCTTGATGCCCTCCGGGCAGACCTCCGTACAGCACTTGGTGATGTTGCAGTAGCCCAGGCCGTGCTCGTCCTGGGCGGTGGTCTTGCGGTCAAGGCCCGACTCCGACGCCGCGTCCAGCGGGTGCATGTCCAGCTCCGCCACCCGCATCAGGAAACGGGGCCCGGCGAACGCCTGCTTGTTCTCCTCGTGGTCACGGACCACATGGCAGGTGTCCTGGCACAGGAAGCACTCGATGCACTTGCGGAACTCCTGCGAGCGGTCCACGTCCTCCTGCATCATCCGGTACTCGCCGGGACCGACCCCGGCCGGCGGCACGAAGGCCGGGACCTCCCTGGCCTTCGTGTAGTTGAAGCCGACGTCGGTGACCAGGTCGCGGACGACCGGGAACGCCCGCAGCGGCGTCACCGTGATCGTCTCCTCCCGGTCGAACACCGACATGCGGGTCATGCACAGCAGCCGCGGCCTGCCGTTGATCTCCGCCGAGCAGGAACCGCACTTGCCCGCCTTGCAGTTCCAGCGCACGGCGAGATCGGGGGCCTGCGTGGCCTGGAGGCGGTGGATGATGTCGAGCACGACCTCGCCGTCGTTCACCTCGACCTTGAAGTCCTCCAGGCCACCGCCCTGCACATCGCCCCGCCACACCTTGAAGCGGGCCTCGTAGCTGCTCACTCGTACAGCTCCTCTTCGGCGAGGTACTTGACCAGCTCCTCCTTGTCGAACAAGGCGAGCAGGTCGGCACGGACGGGTTCGGTGGTCTCGCGGGTGAGGGCGATCTGGCCGCGGACCGGGTCCGTCGCCGCCAGCGTGCCCGTCGGGTCGGTGAGCGCGCACAGGAGGTTGATCCGGCGCCACTTGCGGTCCATCCCCGGATGGTCCTCACGGGTGTGCCCGCCGCGCGACTCGGTGCGCTCCAGCGCGGCCCGCGCCACGCACTCGCTGACCAGCAGCATGTTCCTGAGGTCCAGGGCGAGGTGCCAGCCCGGGTTGAACTGCCGGTGCCCCTCGACCCCGGCCCGCCGCGCCCGGACCCGCAGCTCGGCCAGCTTCTCCAGGGCCTGCTTCATCTCCGGCTCGCGGCGGATGATGCCGACCAGGTCGTTCATCGTCTGCTGGAGTTCCTGGTGCAGGGTGTACGGGTTCTCCGGCGGACCGCCCGCCGGCTCCTCGATCTCCGCCTCGGCCGAGAAGGGCCGCAGAGCCTCCGCCGCCGCCGAGTCGATCTGGACGTCGTCCACGACGGGCCGCGCCCCCGCCAGCCCCGACGCGTACTCGGCCGCGTGCAGGCCCGCCCTGCGGCCGAACACCAGCAGGTCGGACAGGGAGTTGCCGCCGAGCCGGTTGGAGCCGTGCATGCCGCCGGCCACCTCACCGGCCGCGTACAGCCCGGGCACCCCGCGCGCCGCCGCCGTGTCGGACTCGACCGCGACCCCGCCCATCACGTAGTGGCAGGTGGGCCCGACCTCCATCGCCTCCGCCGTGATGTCGACGTCGGCCAGCTCCTTGAACTGGTGGTACATCGACGGCAGCCGGCGCTTGATGACCTCGGCGGGCATCCGGGTCGACACGTCGAGGAACACGCCCCCGTGCGGCGAGCCCCGCCCCTCCTTCACCTCGGCGTTGATCGCCCGCGCGACCTCGTCACGGGGGAGCAGCTCGGGCGGGCGCCGGTTGTGGTCCGGGTCGTCGTACCAGCGGTCGCCCTCCTCCTCCGTCTCGGCGTACTTGTCCTTGAAGACGTCGGGGATGTAGTCGAACATGAACCGCTTGCCGTCGGAGTTGCGCAGCACACCGCCGTCGCCGCGCACCGACTCGGTGACGAGGATGCCCTTCACCGACGGCGGCCAGACCATGCCGGTCGGGTGGAACTGCACGAACTCCATGTTCAGCAGGGGAGCGCCGGCGAGGAGGGCCAGCGCGTGGCCGTCGCCGGTGTACTCCCACGAGTTCGACGTCACCTTGAAGGACTTGCCGATGCCGCCGGTGGCGATCACCACGGCCGGTGCCTCCAGCACGAAGAAACGGCCCGACTCGCGCTCGTAGGCGAAGACGCCGGAGACCCGGCCGTCCTCTTTCAGCACGCGCGTGACCGTGCACTCCTGGAAGACCTTCAGCCGGGACTCGTAGTCGCCGGTCTCCTTGAAGTCCTCCTGCTGGAGCGCGACGATCTTCTGCTGGAGGGTGCGGATCAGCTCCAGGCCCGTGCGGTCGCCGACGTGCGCGAGGCGCGGGTACTCGTGGCCGCCGAAGTTGCGCTGGGAGATCCGGCCGTCCTTGGTGCGGTCGAACAGCGCCCCCCAGGTCTCCAGCTCCCAGACCCGCTGCGGCGCCTCCTGGGCGTGCAGTTCGGCCATCCGCCACTGGTTGAGGAACTTGCCGCCGCGCATGGTGTCGCGGAAGTGCACCTGCCAGTTGTCGTTCTCGTTGGCGTTGGCCATCGCCGCCGCGATGCCGCCCTCGGCCATCACCGTGTGCGCCTTGCCGAACAGCGACTTGCAGATCACGGCCGTACGGGCGCCCCGCTCGCGGGCCTCGATGGCGGCGCGCAGCCCGGCACCGCCCGCGCCCACCACGACGACGTCCCACTCCTGCCGGTCAACCACGGACATCGATAAGGCCCCATCCCTCTAGAAGAAGCGCGGATCGTCGAAGGCGCCGGACGCGACCAGGTAGACGTAGAAGTCGGCGAGCGCCACGCTCACCAGCGACGCCCAGGCGAGCTGCATGTGCCGGGCGTTGAGCTTCCCCGCCCACTGCCACATCCGGTAGCGCACGGGGTGTTTGGAGAAGTGCTTGAGCTTGCCGCCGACGATGTGCCGGCAGGAGTGGCAGGAGATCGTGTACGCCCAGATCAGCACGATGTTGACCAGGAACACGAGGGTGCCGAGGCCCATGTGGCCCCACGCGTAGTTCTCGTCGCGGAAGGCGAGCACGGTGTCGTAGGTCAGGATCCCGGCGACCACGATCGCGGCGTAGAAGAAGTACCGGTGGATGTTCTGCAGGATCAGCGGGAAGCGGGTCTCACCGGTGTACTTCTTGTGCGGCTCGGCCACCGCGCAGGCCGGCGGGGACGCCCAGAAGCCCCGGTAGTAGGCCTTGCGGTAGTAGTAGCAGGTCAGGCGGAAGCCGAGCGGGAAGATCAGGATGATGATCGCGGGCGAGATGCCCCACCAGCTCCCGAAGATCTCCCAGTTCGGGCCGGATCTCATCGGCTCGCACCGCTCCGCCAGGCAGGGGGAGTAGAAGGGCGAGACGTACGGCGCCGCGTAGTAGTCGGCGTCCGCGAAGGCCCTCCAGGTCGAGTAGACGATGAAGGCCAGCAGGCCCGCGGCCGTGCCGGCCGGGGCCAGCCACCAGCGGTCGGTGCGCAGGTGCGGGGCGGAGATCGCGGCCCGCGCAGCGCCCCGCACACCGCCGCTCTCAGGTCTGGGTTCGGTGGCAGGGGGTTCCGTACCAGTGGCCACGTGACGACTCCGGTCGGGTTCGGGGGAGGTGCCGGTCGCGCTCGACTCCTCCCCGGGTCAGGGAGCGCGCCGGTCCCGGGCGCCGAGCCCCTCGTCGTCCGAGTCGCTCCACAGGGCGGAGTCGTACGGCGTGTCCGAGATGGTGACCAGCTCGGGGCGCTTCGGTGCGGCCGGTGACGCGGCGGCGTCGCGCAGCAGGGCGACGCTCTCGCGCAGGTGGTTGGCGTCGGCACGGACGCGGCGCATCTCCAGGCCGCCGGTGCCGAGCTGCTTCTCCAGGCGTCCCAGCGATCGGAACACTTCGTCGAGACTGCGCTGGACTGACGTCAGTTCGTCGTGAACGGACATGACTTGCCCTCACTTCCGCGGGTCCTTCGTGGCCCAAGGCGGCAACGTTCATGCGCCTGCGAGTGTTGCGCGTCACACCTCGTGCTGTGAAGGGATGTGCATCGATTGGCCGAGGCGTACGGGTGCACCCTGTCGCGCATTGCGCCGCATGGGTGACTTCCCGTCCGTGACCGTCGTGTCGCCCTGTGTTGCCGAACCCTTTCCTCTTCAGTGGCCGCATACATCAGATGAAATCCAAATACCGCCAAAAGTGATCATAACGCCCGCGGCTTCCCGGAGGTAGCACAGATGTCCCAGCACGGCGTCGGCCCGCGCGCGGTCACGCGCTCGGTCGCCTTCCTCACCGCGGGAGTGCTCGCGGTGCCCGCGCTCGCCGGATGCGGCTCCGAGGACCCGTCCGGCAAGCCGCTCGCCGGGCAGGACATCCAGCCCGCGCCCCGCGACCGGATCACCGACGGAGGCACCCTGCGCTGGGCCGTCGACTCCGTGCCCGACACGCTGAACACGTTCCAGTCGGACGCCGACGCCACCACCACCCGCGTCGCCCAGGCCGTCCTGCCGTCGATGTTCCGCATGGACGCCTCCGGCCGCCCGGAGCGCAACCCCGACTACCTGGAGTCCGCCAAGGTCGTCGACACCGAGCCCAAGCAGGTCGTCCTGTACAAGCTCAACCAGCAGGCCGTCTGGAGCGACGGCCGGGAGATCGGCGCCGCCGACTTCGCCGCCCAGTGGCGCGCCCTGTCCGGCAAGGACACCGCCTACTGGACCGCCCGCAACGCCGGCTACGACCGCATCCAGAAGATCGAGCGCGGCGACAACGCCCTGGAGGTCCGGGTCACCTTCAGCCGCCCCTACGCGGACTGGCGCTCGCTGTTCTCGCCGCTGTACCCGAAGGACGTCATGGGCACCCCGGACTCCTTCAACGACGGGGCCCGCAAGAAGCTCAAGGTCACCGCCGGTCCCTTCACGGTGAAGAAGGCCGACCGCGAGGAGGGGAAGATCACACTCACCCGCAACGCGCGCTGGTGGGGCGAGCCGGCCAAGCTCTCCGAGATCGTGCTGCGGACCGTCCCGCGCGACAAGCGGGCCGCGGAGCTGGCCGCCGGCACCCTGGACCTGGCCGAGATCGACCCCTCCGCGGCCCGCCGCATCACCGTCGCCGCGCGCCCCCACAGCTCCGGCAGCCCGCTGATGGGCCCGGGCGCCGACCGGTCCGCCGCGGACTCACTGGAGTCCTGGGCCGTCGCCAACGGCTCCGACGAGGACGCCGCCGACGAGGAGACCGTCGCCCGCAAGAAGCTGCGCAGGGCCACTGCCGCGTACGCCCGGCAGCAGCAGGCCCTCAGCGGCTTCGAGGTCCGCAAGTCCCTGGAGCCGGCCTACACCCAGCTCGCCCTGAACGGCGCCGAGGGCCCGCTCACCGACGAGCGCGTGCGCAGGGCCGTGGCCCGCGCCCTGGACCGCAAGGAACTGGCCCAGGCCGTCCTGGGGCCCCTCGGCCTGCCCGCCGTCCCGGTCGGCAGCCACCTCGCCCTGTCCGGCCAGGCCCACTACGCCGACAACAGCGGCGCCCTCGGCGACCAGGACACCAAGGAGGCCCAGGCGCTGCTCGCGGACGCCGGGTGGGTGCGCGGCGGCCCGGTCAAGGAGCAGAAGAAGAAGGAGAAGGAGAAGGCGGCCGGCCCTCAGGGCGGCAAGGCCGACGACTCGGGTGACTCCGGTGACTCCGGGGACTCCGGTGACTCCGGCGACTCCGGCGAGGACAACAAGGCGCACCACGGACCCGACCCGGCCGGTCACCTCGCCCAGGACGGCAGGCAGTACAAGCCCCAGGGCGGCGCCCCCGGCGCGTACGCCCCCAAGGGCACCGCCGCCCCGGCGAACCAGGAGGGCGCCCCGCTCGCCAAGAACGGCAAGCCCCTCACGCTCCGCTTCGTGCTCCCCTCCGGGCCCGGCTCCCAGACGCTGCGCACGGTCGCGGACCGCATCTCCCGCATGCTGGAGCGCGTCGGCATCGGCACGGAGATCTCCAAGGTCTCCGACGAGTCCTACTTCAAGGACCACATCGCCTCCGGCCAGTACGACCTCGCCCTGTACTCCTGGCCCGCCACGGCGTACCCCGCCACCGACGCCCGCCCGGTCTACGCCAAGCCCGTCCCGGCCGCCGACGGCTCGCTGAACGTCGAGCAGAACTACACCCGCGTCGGCACCGACCAGGTCGACCAGCTCTTCGACGAGGCCGTGGCCACCCTCGACGAGGGCGAGTCCCGCTCCCTGATCCGCAAGGCCGACTCCCGGATCTGGGCAGCGGCCGGCTCGATCCCCCTCTTCCAGCGCCCCCAGCTCCTGGCGGCCCGCAAGAACCTGGTCAACACCGGCGCCTTCGGCTTCGGCACGCCGGTCTACGAGGACATGGGCTTCCTGAAGAAGGGCGCGAAGCCGGCGTCGGGCCCCTCGGCGAAGGGCTCGGCCGCCCCGTAGCTCTGGGAATGCTCAAACGCCTTGCCGTCCCCCGCCCGGCGTCCGCACCATGAGGCCAGCAGCGATCATGGTTCGGACGCCGGGCGTCCGTACACGGGGGACGGGGGCCGGCGGATGCGCGACATGGTGAGGCGGGCCTGCACGGCCGGGCTGGTCATCGGGGTGCTGGTGACGGGGCTGACGGCCTGTACAGGGGACGCGGGCGGCGACGGCAAGGCCGACAAGGGCCGCAAGAGCGGCAAGGCCGTGGCGAAGACCTGCGCCGACGGCACGTTCACCTGGTCCCCGGTCACGAAGCGGGACCGGCTGACCGGCGTCTCCGACCCCGAGCAGCTTGGCGAGGGCGGCGGCAGCCTGCAGAACCGGATGCGGCGGGTGTACACGCCCCGCCCCTCGGTACACGCCGACGGACCTGCACCCTCCCCGGCGGAGATCCTCTTCTCGTTCGGCAAGAAGACCGGCGAGATCGAGTCCGACGCGCGCACCCTGGCCGAGGCGGGCGGCGACACCTGGTCGTTCACCGACGTCCGGCTCCCGGCCCCCGACCTCGACGACGACCGTGTCACGCCCCACGCGGCCGGAGAGTTCGTCCAGTACGCCGGTGTGCGGGAAGTGTCGGCGGACTTCCGCTACACCTGCCCGGACGGCAGGACGGTCTCGGGCCACGCCCGGAACTGGACGGTCGACATCTCCGGCCTCACCGACTGCGACGAGCGCCCCGACTCGGCCCTCGCCCGGGAGGTCTCCCGGCGCTCCTGCGCCTGAGCAGCTCCCTGAAACAGGGCCTGACCTGCGCCGACATAGCCCGGCTCACCCCACCGTCCGGGGCCCCGTACCATGGGGTGAGGCCGTGGCATGTTGAGCCCGGCAGGGCCCGCGCACCACCGACGTACGCGCAGGGCATTCCTCACCACTCCGGGAGTACGCCTTTTATGGCCACGCGCCACGACATCCGCAACGTCGCCATCGTCGCCCACGTCGACCACGGCAAGACCACCATCGTCGACGGCATGCTGAAGCAGGCCGGCGCCTTCGCCGCCCACCAGCTCGAAGGCGTCGACGACCGCATGATGGACTCGAACGACCTGGAGCGTGAGAAGGGCATCACGATCCTGGCCAAGAACACGGCGGTGAAGTACCACCCGAAGGACGGGGGGGATGTCATCACCATCAACATCATCGACACCCCCGGCCACGCCGACTTCGGCGGCGAGGTCGAGCGAGGTCTGTCGATGGTCGACGGTGTCGTGCTGCTCGTGGACGCCTCCGAGGGCCCGCTCCCGCAGACCCGCTTCGTGCTGCGCAAGGCGCTCCAGCAGCGGCTGCCCGTCATCCTCTGCATCAACAAGACGGACCGCCCGGACTCCCGGATCGACGAGGTCGTCAACGAGACCTACGACCTGTTCCTCGACCTGGACGCCGACGAGGAGCAGATCGAGTTCCCGATCGTCTACGCCTGCGGCCGCGACGGCATCGCCTCGCTGACCAAGCCGGAGAACGGCACGGTCCCCGCCGACTCCACCAGCCTGGAGCCGTTCTTCTCCACGATCCTGGAGCACATCCCGGCCCCGACCTACGACGAGGCCGCTCCGCTCCAGGCCCACGTCACCAACCTGGACGCCGACAACTTCCTCGGCCGTATCGCGCTGCTCCGCGTCGAGCAGGGTGAGCTGCGCAAGGGCCAGACGGTCGCGTGGATGAAGCGCGACGGGTCCGTCAGCAACGTCCGCATCACCGAGCTGATGATGACCGAGGCGCTCACCCGCAAGCCGGCCGAGATGGCCGGCCCCGGTGACATCTGCGCGGTCGCCGGTATCCCGGACATCATGATCGGGGAGACCCTGGCCGACCCGGAGAACCCGGTCGCGCTGCCGCTGATCACGGTCGACCAGCCCGCGATCTCCATGGTCATCGGCACCAACACCTCCCCGCTGGTCGGCCGTGGTGCCACCGGCAAGGGCGCCGACAACAAGGCGGCCGTCAAGGACCGCAAGGTCACCGCCCGCCAGGTGAAGGACCGCCTCGACCGCGAGCTGATCGGTAACGTCAGCCT
Source organism: Streptomyces sp. NPDC024017 (assembly GCF_040638895.1). NCBI lineage: Bacteria > Bacillati > Actinomycetota > Actinomycetes > Kitasatosporales > Streptomycetaceae > Streptomyces > Streptomyces sp. NPDC024017. The sequence goes on from NZ_JBEZYZ010000005.1 coordinate 215,010, forward strand.
CCGTGTGCTGGACACCGAGCGGCCGGACGCCTGGGAGGTCCAGGGCCGTGGTGAGCTCGCGCTCGCCATCCTGGTCGAGACGATGCGCCGGGAAGGCTTCGAGCTGACCATCGGCAAGCCGCAGGTCGTCACCAAGGAGGTCGACGGCAAGACGTACGAGCCCGTCGAGCGCATGACGATCGACGTGCCCGAGGAGCACATGGGCGCGGTCACGCAGCTCATGGGCGTCCGCAAGGGCCGCATGGACAACATGTCCAACCACGGCTCCGGCTGGGTCCGCATGGAGTTCGTCGTGCCCTCGCGCGGCCTCATCGGCTTCCGCACCGAGTTCCTGACCCAGACCCGCGGCACGGGCATCGGCCACTCCATCCACGAGGGCTTCGAGCCCTGGTTCGGCACGCTCCAGACCCGTAACAACGGCTCCCTGGTCGCCGACCGCTCCGGTGCGGTCACCGCGTTCGCGATGACCAACCTCCAGGAGCGCGGCGTGCTGTTCGTGGAGCCGGGCACCGAGGTGTACGAGGGCATGATCGTCGGCGAGAACTCCCGCGCCGACGACATGGACGTCAACATCACCAAGGAGAAGAAGCTCACCAACATGCGGTCCTCCTCGGCCGACTCGTTCGAGGCGATCGTCCCGCCGCGCAAGCTGTCGCTGGAGCAGTCCCTGGAGTTCTGCCGCGACGACGAGTGCGTCGAGGTCACCCCGGAGGCCGTGCGCATCCGCAAGGTGAACCTGGACGCCCGCGAGCGCGCCCGCGCCGCGAGCCGCGCCAAGCACGGCTGACGCCTGCCGCAGTACGACAGCACCGGGCACTCCGCGTGAGCGGGGTGCCCGGTGCCGTTGTCTGAAGGGGAGGTAACGCGAGGGCAAGGGGTAGGGAAAACCCTCGACTTGCCGGTGACGGCCGTCAGGGGCGGGTTTCTCCCACTACCCTGCTGCGGAAGTGCCCTGCTTCCCCGGCCTCGGGGAACGCACAACGGCCTTGCCGCACAAGCCTCTTGAGCGCGCGACAGACTCCGGTGGCACCCTGCACGGGACCCACGGTACGTCGCAAGCGGTTTTTCCCACTCTCGCGTCCGGTATGCGGACAGTCTTTACCGATAGATGTGTAACAAGTCCGTTTCGCAGGGATCTCTCACCAAACCCTTTGTCCGGATTTTGGAAGATGTATACGCGAGCTGTGATCGAACCGAGACCTCGAGAGTGTGGTTCGGTCTTGGTGTTTGGCAGATAGTTAGGCGCGTAGAGCTCGGATGTACGGGTCAGTAGCCGACAGCGGCGCGACTCACGAGCGCGGGGGCACTCGACGAATTCCGGCACCGGCGACGGGCGGGGGCCGTGATGTGTCGTGTGCTCCCTTCGCGGTGAACCAATGACTTCATAGGAGGAACCCATGCGCGGTGCCAAGAGCGCCAAGTGGGTCGCGGGGGCGATAGTCGTCGCCCTGGCCGCCACCGCCTGCGGCGGCAACGGTGATGGTGAGGGTAAGAGCAAGGGTTCCGGGCCTGCCGGCTACGTCTCGATCGACGTCGGCGAGCCCCAGAAGCCGCTGATCCCGGCTGACACCAACGAGTCCAACGGCTCGTACGTCATCCAGTCCATCTTCACCCAGCTGCTGGACTTCGACTCCAAGGGCAACGTCGTCTACACGAACGCGGAGTCGGTCACCACCGACGACTCCAAGACGTGGACGGTCAAGCTCAAGAAGGGCTGGAAGTTCCACAACGGCGAAGAAGTCACCTCCAAGTCGTACATCGACGCTTGGAACTGGTACGCCAACATCAAGAACAACCAGCAGAACTCCTTCTGGTTCCAGGACATCAAGGGCTACGACGATGTCCACCCGGAGAAGGGTGACCCGAAGGCCGAGACCATGTCCGGTCTGAAGGCCGTGGACGACCACACCTTCACCATCGAGCTGAAGTACACGATGCCGTACTTCAACTACAAGCTCGGCTACACCACGTGGGCCCCGCTGCCCAAGGTCTTCTACGACGACCCGAAGGCCTTCGGCCAGAAGCCGGTCGGCAACGGTCCCTACAAGTTCGAGAAGTGGGACCACAAGAAGCTCATCCAGGTCAAGGCCTGGGACGACTACCAGGGCCCGAACAAGGCGAAGAACAAGGGCGTCCAGTTCAAGGCCTACACGACGCTCGAAGCCGCCTACAAGGACGTCGTCTCCGGCAACCTGGACATGATCCGCCAGGTCGGCCCGACGGACCTGCCGAAGTACAAGCAGGACCTGGGCGACGGCGCCATCGAGCAGCCGTACGCGGCCCTCCAGTCGCTGACCCCGGCGTTCTACTCCAAGACCTTCAAGGACATCGACCCGAAGGTCCTGCAGGGTCTGTCGATGGCGATCGACCGTGACACGATCACCAAGACGGTTCTGAACAACACCCGCACGCCGGCGAAGTCCTTCACGCCGCCCGGTGTCAAGGGCAACCAGAACCTGAACACCGACGTGTTCACGTACAACCCGGCGAAGGCCAAGAAGCTCATCCAGGAGGGTGGCGGCGTCCCGGGCAACAAGTTCACCATCCAGTACAACACCGACGGTGGGCACAAGGAGTGGGTGACCGCGGTCTGCGAGTCCATCCGCAAGGCCACCGGTGTCGACTGCGCCGGCGACCCCAAGCCGGACTTCGCCACGGACCTCGAGGCCCGTGACAACGACCAGGTGAAGGGCATGTACCGCGGTGGCTGGGTCGCCGACTACCCGGTCAACGCCAACTTCATGAAGGAGCTGTACCACACCACCGCCGAGGCCAACAACGGCAAGTTCTCCAACAAGGAGATCGACGGGCTGATGAACAAGGCCGACAAGGCCAAGTCCCTCGACGAGTCGGTGAAGGCCTTCCAGGAGGTCGAGAAGAAGCTGGTCGACTTCATGCCGGCCATCCCGCTCTGGTACTACCGCATCAACGGCGGCCACGGTAAGAACGTCGACAACGTCAACGTCGACTTCCACGGTGACCTCGAAGTGTGGGCCGTCACCACCAAGTAAGAGGAGCCCTCGGGCTTTTCCCACTCGGCCGTAAGCCCACCGCCGATTCAGGCGGCGGTGGGAGGTGCGTGGGGTCGTCTCGTCACGAGGAGACGGCCCCCGCACCTGCGTTAACCCCTCACGGAGGCACCTATGGGGCGCTATGTCGCACGACGACTGCTCCAGATGATCCCGGTGTTCATCGGGTCAACCCTGCTCATCTTCTGCATGATGTACGCCCTGCCCGGCGACCCCGTCCGGGCGATGATGGGGGATCAGGCGTACGACCCGACGGTGGTCGCGAGCATCAAGAAGGATCTCGGCCTCGACCAGCCGCTCCTTCAGCAGTATGCGAACTACATGGCCGGGCTGTTCCAGGGCGACTTCGGTACTCAGATCGCCAGTCAACGGCCCATCGCGGACGTCATCGCCGACGCGTTCCCGGTGACGATCAGACTGACGCTCTTCGCCTTCACCTTCGTCACGCTCGTGGGCATCGGCCTCGGTGTCGTCGCCGGTCTGCGCCCCGACACGCTGCAGGACCGCGGACTGCTGACGCTGACGCTGTTCCTCGTCTCGATGCCGTCCTTCGTGCTGGGTTTCCTGCTGCAGTACCAGTTCGCGTTCAAGTGGCAGCTCACCACGCCCACCGTGACCGACTCCACAGACTTCTCTCAACTCGTGCTCCCCGCCGTAGTGCTGGCGTCGCTCTCACTCGCCTACGTCGCCCGGTTGACCCGCACGTCGATCGCGGAGAACCTGCGTTCCGACTACATGCGCACCGCCATCGCCAAGGGGCTGCCGCGCCGCCGTGTCATCGGTGTCCACCTGATGCGCAACTCGCTGATTCCCGTGGTCACCTTCCTCGGCATCGAGATCGGCAGCCTGATGACCGGTGCCATCGTGACCGAGGGCATCTTCAACGTGCGGGGTATCGGCCTCGAGATCTACGACGCGCTCACCCGGCGTGAGGGTGCCACGGTCGTGGGGATCGCCTCGCTGATGGTGCTCATCTACCTCGCCGCCAGCCTGATCGTCGACCTGCTTTACGCGGTCCTGGACCCGAGGATCCGGTATGCCTGACAAGACCGTCGAGAAGGTCGAAGCCCTTCCCGGGGACACCGTGAGCACCGCTGGCGTCGTCGTGACGGACGCCGGCCCGGCTCCCGACAAGGCGCGCAGCCTGTGGTCCGACGCCTGGCACGACCTGCGGCGCAACCCGCTGTTCCTGGTATCGGCCGTGCTGATCGTGTTCCTGCTGGTGATGTCGGTCTGGCCAGGCCTGTTCACCAGCGCCTCGCCGCGCGACGCCGACCTGGCCAAGCACTACCTGGGGAAGCCGAACTGGGGCCACTTCTTCGCCCCGGACTGGCTCGGCTACGACGTCCAGGGCCGATCGATCTACGCCCGTGTCGTCTACGGTGCCCGCGCCTCGATCACCGTCGGTGTGGGTGTCACCGTCGCCGTCACCGTGCTCGGCACGGTCATCGGCATGATCGCCGGCTACTTCGGCGGCTGGACCGACACCCTGCTCTCGCGGATGACCGACATCTTCCTCGGCATCCCCTTCCTGCTCGGCGCCCTGGTGGTGCTCAACTCCTTCGACGAGCGCACCGTCTGGGTCGTCATCATGGCCCTCGCCTTCCTCGGCTGGACCCAGATCGCCCGTGTCGCCCGCGGTGCCGTGATCACCATCAAGCAGGCGGACTACGTGGTGGCCGCCAAGGCACTCGGCGCCTCGACGTCCCGGATCCTGTTCCGGCACATCCTGCCCAACGCGCTCGCGCCCATCATCGTCGTGGCGACCATCGCGCTGGGCGGCTACATCGCGGCCGAAGCCACCCTGTCTTTCCTGGGCGTGGGTCTCGGTGACTCGGCGGTATCCTGGGGCGGCGACGTGGCGCGAGGACGCGAGCAGCTCCGGATCGCCCCGCACACCCTGATCATCCCGTCGGTGATGGTCTCGATCACGGTGCTCTCGTTCCTGATGTTCGGCGATGCGGTACGCAACGCCCTCGACCCCAAGCTGCGCTGAGGGAGGCGTACGTGACCATCATCGATGAAGTGGCGGGAAGTCCCGCACCGGACGGTTCGGCGGACACGAGCCGCCCGCTGCTCGAAGTCCGCGACCTGCACGTGGAGTTCCGCACCCGCGACGGCGTCGCCAAGGCCGTCAACGGCGTCAACTACTCCGTCGCCGCGGGCGAGACGCTCGCCGTCCTCGGCGAGTCCGGCTCCGGAAAGTCCGTCACCGCCCAGGCCATCATGGGCATCCTCGACATGCCGCCCGGCCGCATCCCCCGGGGAGAGATCCTCTTCCGCGGCCAGGACATGCTGAAGATGTCCGGCGAAGAGCGCCGGAAGATCCGCGGCAACAAGATCGCGATGATCTTCCAGGACGCGCTCTCCTCGCTGAACCCGGTGCTCTCGGTCGGCTACCAGCTCGGCGAGATGTTCCGCGTGCACCAGGGCATGTCCAAGAAGGACGCCAAGGCCAAGTCGATCGAGCTGATGGACCGGGTGAAGATCCCGGCCGCCGCGGCCCGGGTGAACGACTACCCGCACCAGTTCTCGGGCGGTATGCGCCAGCGCATCATGATCGCGATGGCGCTCGCCCTGGAGCCGGACCTGATCATCGCCGACGAGCCCACCACGGCCCTCGACGTGACCGTCCAGGCCCAGGTCATGGACCTGCTGGCGGACTTGCAGCGCGAGTACAACATGGGTCTCATCCTGATCACTCACGACCTCGGTGTGGTCGCCGACGTCGCGGACAAGATCGCCGTGATGTACGCGGGGCGCATCGTCGAGCGCGCCCCGGTCCACGAGTTGTACAAGCGCCCCGCGCATCCGTACACCAAGGGTCTGCTGCACTCGATACCGCGCCTGGACCAGAAGGGCCGGGAGCTGTACGCGATCAAGGGCCTGCCGCCCAACCTGACACGCATTCCGTCCGGCTGTGCCTTCAACCCGCGGTGCCCGCAGGCGCAGGACATCTGCCGTACGGACATCCCGCCGCTGCACCCCGTCACGGAGCGGGACGGCGGCGAGCTGGCCGGCCGCGGCAGCGCGTGCCACTTCTGGAAGGAGACGATCCATGGCTGAGCTCAGCAAGACCGACGAGCCGCAGGATGCCACGCCGAACGTCTCCGAGGTCGAGGTCGTCGACGCCCACTCCGAGTCGGAGGCGGTCGCCGCGATCGAGGCGCCGGTCGAGCGGGGTGAGCCGATCCTGCAGGTGCGCAACCTGGTGAAGCACTTCCCGCTCACCCAGGGCATCCTCTTCAAGAAGAAGATCGGGGCCGTCAAAGCGGTCGACGGTATCTCCTTCGACCTCTACCAGGGCGAGACGCTCGGCATCGTGGGCGAGTCCGGCTGTGGCAAGTCCACGGTCGCCAAGCTGCTGATGATGCTGGAGAAGGCGACCGCGGGCGAGATCTTCTACAAGGGCCAGGACATCACCAAGCTGTCCGGGCGTGCGCTGAAGGCGGTCCGCCGGAACATCCAGATGGTGTTCCAGGACCCGTACACCTCGCTCAACCCCCGTATGACGGTGGGCGACATCATCGGGGAGACCTTCGAGATCCACCCCGAGGTGGCGCCGAAGGGCGACCGCCGGCGCAAGGTCCAGGACCTGCTGGACGTCGTCGGCCTCAACCCGGAGTACATCAACCGCTACCCGCACCAGTTCTCGGGCGGCCAGCGCCAGCGCATCGGCATCGCCCGCGGCCTCGCGCTCAACCCCGAGATCATCATCTGCGACGAGCCGGTCTCCGCGCTGGACGTGTCCGTCCAGGCGCAGGTCATCAACCTGATGGAGAAGCTGCAGGACGAGTTCAACCTGTCCTACCTCTTCATCGCGCACGACCTGTCGATCGTCCGGCACATCTCGGACCGGGTGGGCGTGATGTACCTCGGCAAGATGGCCGAGATCGGCACGGACACGGAGATCTACGACCACCCGACGCACCCCTACACCCAGGCGCTGCTGTCGGCCGTCCCGGTCCCCGACCCGGAGTCCCGCGAGGGGCGCGAGCGGATCATCCTCACCGGCGACGTCCCGTCCCCGGCCAACCCGCCCTCGGGATGCCGCTTCCGCACCCGCTGCTGGAAGGCCGAGGACAAGTGCGCCCAGGAGACCCCCCTCCTGGCGATCCCCGAGCGCTTCAAGGGCGAGGACACCCCGGCGGCCCACGAGTCCGCCTGCCACTTCGCGGAGGAAAAGGACGTGGTCCACGCGGCCTGACCCGCTCTTGTGACGTCCGTTCCGGTTCCCGGCATCTCGCGGAGGTGCCGGGAACCGGTGTCGGAGAATCCCGGGATGCTGCATCACATCGAACTGTGGGTTCCCGACCTGCCGCGGGCGGTCCGCGAATGGGGCTGGCTCCTCGGCCGCCTCGGCCATGACGCGTACCAGGAGTGGGAACACGGCCGCAGCTGGCGGTTCGGCCCTACGTACCTCGTCGTCGAGCAGTCGCCGGCGATGAGCGCGGCGGAGCACGACCGCATGCGGCCGGGGCTCAACCACCTCGCGTTCCACGCGGGACCACCCGCACGGGTCGACGCACTGGCCGCCGCGGCCCCGGCCCACGGCTGGAGGCCGCTGTTCGCCGACCGCTACCCGCACGCCGGCGGCCCCGAGCAGTACGCGGCCTATCTCTCGAACACCGACGGCTTCGAGGTGGAGCTCGTGGCGTCCGAGGCGTACAACCCCACAAAGCCCCGCCAACTGCGTTAACACGCAGGCAACTTCGCTGACCCGGTTCCGATATACGGACGCGGCAGGCTGGTCAGCGTACGGCCGTGCGGGTGCCGTAGACGGGCCGGGGCGCTTTGCGTCCCGGCCCGTTGTCGTCAGACCGCCTTGATGCCCAGGGAGCGCTTCAGGAAGTCGACCTGGAGGAGGAGCAGGTTCTCGGCGACCTGTTCCTGGGGGGTGATGTGGGTGACGCCGGACAGCGGCAGCACCTCGTGGGGGCGGCCGGCGGCCAGCAGGGCCGAGGACAGGCGCAGGGCGTGGGCGACCACGACGTTGTCGTCGGCGAGGCCGTGCACGATCATCAGCGGGCGGTGCGGCTCGGCAGGGGAGGACAGACCCTCGGCGGTGACCAGGGAGCTCTTCGCGTACGACTCCGGGTGCTCCGCCGGCGTGCCCAGGTAGCGCTCCGTGTAGTGGGTGTCGTACAGGCTCCAGTCGGTCACCGGCGCGCCCGCGATGCCCGCGTGGAAGACGTCCGGGCGGCGCAGCACCGCCAGGCCCGCCAGCCAGCCGCCGTAGGACCAGCCGCGGATCGCCACCCGGGACAGGTCCAGGGGATAGCGCTTCGCCAGGTCCTCCAGCGCCTCCACCTGGTCGTCCAGCGACAGCGTGAAGTCGTGGTGGATCGCCTTCTCCCAGGCGGGGGAGCGGCCCGGGGTACCGCGTCCGTCCGCGACCACGACCGCGAAGCCCTGGTCCGCGAACCACTGCGAGGTGAGGTGCGCGTTGTGGGCCGCGACCACCCGCTGGCCGTGCGGGCCGCCGTACGGATCCATGAGGACCGGCAGGGGGGTGTCACCGTCGTAGTCCCGAGGCATAAGCACGGCGCACGGGACAGAGCGTGCGCCCCCCTCGGTGAGCGTCACGCGGGGGGACATACCAGGATCTTCGGCGTACGAGGGGACAGTCCTGGTCGGTTTTCCGTCGCGCAGGACCCGCACCAGAGAACCTGGCCGGTTCAGCGTCGCCGAGACCAGTACCGTCACCTCCCCGGCCCGCACCGCCGCGTGCACGCCCGGCTCCTGCGACACCCGCTCCACGCCCAGCTCGTTCACCCGGTACACGTGCACCTGGCCCGTCTCCGTCTCGCCGACGGCCTCAGCGCCCGCCGACGCCGAGATCAGCACGTCGTGCTCGGAGACGTCCAGCACGGCCCGGACGTGCAACTGCGCTCCCGTGAGCGGCCGTTCCCCGACCGCCAGCACCCGCGCACCCCCCTCGTCCGCGATCCGCACCAGCTGACCGGACGGGCTCCAGCACGGCACCCCGGGGAAAAGATCAAGCCATGTTCGATCTTCGTCGGCGTGCACCATGCGCGTCGCGCCCGAGTCCGGATCCACGGCCAGGATCAGCTGACTGCGCTGGTCGCGCGCCTGTACGAGCAGCAGCGGCGCGCCCGCCGCTGACCAGTGGACATGCGCCAGATACGGGTACCGCGCCCGGTCCCAGGCGACCTCCGTACGCAGCCCGTCCAGGTCGATCACGAACAGCCGCACCTCCGCGTTGCCCGTGCCGGCCGCCGGGTACGGCACCCGCTGCGGCTCCCGTTCCGGATGCGCGGGGTCGGCGATCCACCACCGCCGCACCGGCGTGTCGTCCACACGCGCCATGAGCAGCCGGTCCGACTCCGGGGCCCACCAGAAGCCCCGCGAGCGCCCCATCTCCTCGGCCGCGATGAACTCGGCCAGTCCGTATGAGACATTCTCCGACTCCGGCTCGGCGAGTGCCCGGTCGCCCTCCCCCTCGGCGCCCACGACCCGCAGGGCGCCCTGCGCGACGTACGCGACGTGCCGCCCGTCGGGCGACGGACGCGGGTCGATCACCGGCCCCGGCGCGGGCAGTTCACGCGCCGTCCCGGCCCGCAGCTCGGCTGCGAAAAGTCGCCCTGACAAGGCGAAAGATGCCAGCTCGACGGCCGTGTCGGTGGCGTACCCGACGATGCCGGCCCCGCCCTCGCGGCTGCGTTCGCGCCGGGCCCGTTCCTCGGGCGAGAGGTCCTCCGAGGCGCCGCCCAGCAGGGCGCGCGGGTCGGCGGCGACGCGCTCCCCGCCCTCCTCCGTGTCGAGGACCCAGAGCGAATTCGCCCGGTCCGTACCGGAACCTGAGCGCAGGAACACGACACGCGAACCGTCGGGCGCCACGGTGAACGAACGCGGCGCGCCGAGCGTGAAGCGCTGGGTACGGGCGTGCCGTCGGGGGAAGGAGTGAGGCTCGGTCGTCATGCCCTGACCATATTGGCCATGCGCCCCCTTGTGCGGCCGTGCGCCGATCGATGCGCGCAGAGGGATAGTTATGATCAATGTCGCATAGTGGGTATGAACCTGCTGGCTGCTGTACGGATTTGATGCCCCCATAGTCCGACCCCCCCCGCGCCCTCGTGGATCTTTGGAGGTGAACCGCCGTGGCACTCTCGATTTCGGCGGTGGTGCTGCTGGCGATCATCGTCTTCCTGCTCATCAAGAAGTCAGGACTGAAGGCGGGGCACGCGATCGTCTGCATGCTGCTCGGCTTCTACCTCGCCTCCTCGACCGTCGCTCCCACGATCAACGAGCTGACGACGAACATCGCGGGCATGATCGGCAGCATCAAGTTCTGACCGTCGTGGGACCTCGTAGGGTGGTCCCATGACGGATCTGCCCGACCGGCGTCTGCTGCTGGTGCACGCGCACCCGGACGACGAGTCGATCAACAACGGCGCGACCATGGCCAGGTACGCGGCCGAGGGTGCCCACGTCACCCTGGTCACCTGCACCCTCGGCGAACGCGGCGAGGTCATCCCGCCCGAGCTCGCGCACCTGACGGGCGCCGCCCTGGGCCAGCACCGCCGCCGCGAGCTCACCGCCGCCATGGCCGAGCTCGGCGTCCGGGACTTCCGCCTGCTCGGCGGCGCCGGGCGCTACAGCGACTCCGGCATGATGGGCCTGCCCGACAACGACGACCCCGGCTGCTTCTGGCAGGCCGACGTCGACGAGGCCGCCGCGCACCTCGTCGAGGTGATCCGCGAGGTACGCCCCCAGGTCCTCGTCACCTACGACGACAACGGCGGCTACGGGCACCCCGACCACATCCAGGCCCACCGCGTCGCCATGCGCGCCGCCGAATTGTCCGCCGACGCCGGCCTGCCGATCCCCAAGGTCTACTGGAACCGGGTCCCCCGACCCGTTGTGGAGGAGTCCTTCGCGCGGCTCCGGGAGGACCTGCCCGGCACACCCTTCACCAAGGCGGCCGACGTCGACGACGTCCCGGGTGTGGTGGCCGAGGAGCGGATCAGCACCGTGGTCGACGGCACCGCCCACGCCGCCGCCAAGGCCGCCGCGATGCGCGCCCACGCCACCCAGATCACCGTGGCCGAGCCGTACTTCGTGCTGTCCAACGAACTCGCCCAGCCGATCCTCACGACGGAGTACTACGAGCTGGTGCGCGGCGAGCGGGGCCCCGGAGACCGGGAGACGGACCTGTTCGCCGGTGTCGAGGAGGCCTCATGAGCGACCGTACGCCGATGCTCGCCCAGCCGATGCGCCCGCCCACCGCGGGACGCGTCGGCGCCTGCCTCGGGTTCTTCGTGCTCGGCGCCGTGGTCGGTGTGGCCGGGGCCCTGGTGCAGCCCGGGTGGTTCCCGGGCGGGCTGCTGCTCGCCCTGGCCGGTGAGGCCGGAGCCGTCCTGGGGGCCACACGCGTCCTGCGCGGCCGGGCCGGGGGCGTCGCGGCCGCCGCCGGCTGGATGCTCGCCGTCGTCCTGCTCACCGCCAGCCGCCCCGAGGGCGACTTCCTCTTCGCCGCGGGGAGCGGCTCCTATCTTTTCCTGCTCGGGGGCATCGCCGTGGCTGTGATCTGCGCCACCTTCGCCCAGGGGCGGCAACCTGACGGCGGTTCCGTCCGACTTGCCAAGTGACGTACCACTTCGCCAGGACGCGCCCGTGGGGGTCCGGTGTGAGTTTCCCCAGCGGTCCTGGGATACGGGTGAGAAGTGGCCAGTATGGTGGTGCGCGCCGCCGAGCTGCCCGCGTGAGGTTGTGTCGGGCGGCGGAGCCAACCGGGAGAACCTGCCTTGAGTCGTGAAACTGACACTCCGTCCTCCGGGCCCAACGGGCGCGGCGGAGCCGCCTACCCGTCGGGTACGCCGCCGTACGGGACCCCGACGGTCTCCGACGCCGGTACGGACGCGGGCCGTTCCGCCACGCGGCCGGAGGAACGCAAGACCGAGACCACGCTGACGACCCGGATCCGGATCAACATCCCCGGGTCGCGGCCCATTCCGCCCGTGGTGGTGCGCAAGCCCGTCGCGGAGGCGGAGAGCTCGGCCGACACCGACACGCACGGTGAGGCGTCGACGGCGCCGGGTACCGCCCCGTCCACGGGCGCGGGCACGGTCGAGCCTTCCGCCGAGCCCGCACAGCCGGGCGACGACAAGCCGGCCAGCGACTGGTTCGCGCCCCGCAAGTCCGGCGGCGGCAAGGGCGGTCCGGGCAGCGGCTCCACCAACGGGGCCGGGTTGCCGGGCGGTTCGCAGCAGACAGCGGGCGGTCCTGGCGCAGGGGCGCCGGGTTCCGGTGCCGGTGCGTCCGGTGGGGCGCGGCCGGGTGCCGGGCGGCCCGGAGGCGTGGTCGGCTCCATGGGCGCGCCGGGCGGCTCCCGGTCCGGCGGCACGAACGGCGCCGGGCTCCCCGGCGGTGCGACCGGCGGCCCCGTCGCGCCCGGGCACGGCGGCGGCACCGGTTCCTTCGACGTCACCGAGGCCCTGGCGGCGGGCCCGCTGGGCAACGGCTCGCGTCCCGCCCCGGGCGGCGGCGAGCCGCGCCGCGACGACCTGCCGTACTTCTCCGAGAACGGCCGCGACGGCCAGAACGGGCAGGGCGGCTACGGCGGCCCCTCCGGCGGCCCGGACACTGCCGACGGCTTCGGCGCGCCCGGCACCCCCGGATCCCAGGGCCCGGCCGGCCCGACGGGCGGACCGGTCACCGGTGACGGCCCGATGGTGCCGCCGGCCGGCGGACCGGGCGGCTTCAACGAGCAGGGCGGGCCCGGCGGTCCCGGGCGGCAGGATGCCCTCGACGCGCCCGGAGGCCCGGGCGGACCCGGGGCTTTCAACGCACCCGGCGGCCCTGGCGGACCCGGTAACCCGGGTGGACCTGGTGCCTTCAATACTCCCGGCGCTCCCGGTGGCTTCGGCGACCCGGGCAGGCCCGGCGCCCCCGGCACCCCGGGCGGTCCTGGCACCCCTGGCGGCTTCGGCGACCCGGGCAGGCCCGGTGGCCCCGAGGCCTTCAACGAGCCCGGCCGTCCCGGCACCCCCGGCGGCCCTGGAGCCCCCGGCGCCTTCAACGACCCCGGCCGACGGGGAGGCCCCGGCGCGCCCGCCGGCCCCGGAGCCATAGGCGGCGCCCCCGGCGGTCCCGCCGGCTCGGGCGTCCCCGGAGCTCCTGGCGGCCCCGCGGGCCCGGGCGCCCGGGGCGGCACCACCGCTCCCGGCGCCGCAGGCCCCGGCCCCGGCGGCGGCATGAGCGACGACACCGCCATCCTCACCCCGCAGAAGCCGGCCCCCGAACCGCCGGACGGCCAGGGCTACGGCCCCCGCCACGACAACGTCTCCGGGCACACGGTCACCAGCGGCATCCCGGTCGTACCGCCCGGCGCGGCCTCCCCGTTCGGCCCGGGCGCGCCCGGTGACGGCCCGGTGCCCCACACGGCCCCGAAGCTGCCCGAGCCGGTCTCCCCGCCTCCGGCGAGCTCCGCGAAGGCGCCGAAGAAGAAGGGGCGCAACAAGCTGGTGCTGGTCGCCGTCGGCGTGGTCGTCCTCGCCGGTGGCGTCTACGGCGCCGGTCTGCTGATGAACCGCACCGACGTGCCCAAGGGCACCAGCGTGCTCGGCGTCGACATCGGCGGCACCACCCGCGACGGCGCGGTCAAGAAGCTCGACGAGGCCTTCGACGACCGCGTCGGCAAGGAGCTGAAGCTGTCGGTGGGCGGCAGGACCGTCTCCCTCGACCCGGACAAGGCGGGCCTGCAGTTCGACATGGACGCCACGGCCGACGCGGCGGCGAAGAGCGACTACAACCCGGTCTCCGTGATCGGCTCGCTCTTCGGCAACCACCGTGTCGTCACGCCGGTCATGCCCGTCGACGAGGAGAAGCTGCACGCCTCCCTGGAGGACGCCGCGGGCGGCTCCGGCGCGTCGACCGACGGCACGATCGAGTTCAAGGGCGGCAAGGCCGTCCCGGTGTACGGCAAGACCGGCAAGGGCATCGACCTCGCCAAGTCGACGACGGTGGTGGAGGAGGCGTACCGCACCCAGGTGGAGACCGGCACGCCCGGCACGGTGAACCTCCCGACCACCACCCGGCAGCCGACCGTCTCGAACGCCGAGGTCGACCGGGTCCTGAAGGACTTCGCGCAGCCCGCGATGTCGGCCAAGGCCTTCGTGCAGACCGACCCGGCGCACAGCATCCCGTTCGGTTCGTTGTCGCTGCCGAAGATCCTGAGCTTCAAGGCCGTCGACGGCAAGCTGGTGGACACGTACAACCTCAAGGCGCTCCAGGAGGCGTACGGCACGACCTTCGACGGCGTGCAGATCGAGGGCGCGAGCGGCAAGCGCGACGTCACGCCGCAGGACGTCGTCACGGCCCTGCGCAAGGCCCTGCGCGGCAAGACGCCCGCGGAGCGCGTCGGAGTCATCGACACCAAGCCGAACTGACCTCCCGCCACCCGCCGTACGAGAGCCGCTGCCCGGTGAGGGCGGGGGCTCTCGTCGTCCCCCCGCAGGCATGACACCTGTCATGCCGCACTCCGGACGCCCGGCACTGCCCCCGCCCCACCCCCGAAGCCACGATGTCCGCATGACAACGACAGCCTCGGTGGTCGCGTTCGACCAGGTGAGCAAGGCGTACGACACCGTCCGGGCCGTGGACGGACCGACCCTCGACCTCAGACCGGGCCAGACCGTGGAGGGCTGGCTGTGAGAACCGGGCCTTCTGCGAGAAGAGCTCAGTTCAGCATCGCCCGGGCCGCGAAGGCCTCCCCCCGCACCCGCTCCGCGGCGCCCTCGTCCACCGCCCCCACGACCTCCGCATAGGCCTCCAACTCCAAGGCCCCGCCCAGGAACTCCCCGCGCTGAACGAGCAACTGGGCCCGCTCGTAGCGCAACCGAGCCGGATGCGACGGCAGCAGCAACGACAACTCGACCGCCCACAACGCCACATCCGACCGCTCGGGACGTGCCGCGGCCCACGCCCGCACGTTGTTCAGGATCCGCAGCACCACATCCAGGGGATCCGCCGGGCGGAGCATCGCCGCATCCAGCCGCGCCCCCGTCGCCCCGGCCACCAGCACCTCCGCGTCGGCCCCGCTCAGCACCCGTCCCCCGTCGAACGGGTCCGCGAGCACCTGGCCCTGGTCGGGCCCGAACCCGACCACGAAATGCCCCGGAAGGGCGACCCCGTACACCGGCGCCCCCGCCCGCCTGGCCACCTCCAGCCACACCACGGACAGCAGGATCGGCAACCCCCTGCGCCGCTCCAGCACCTCATGCAGCAGCGAGGACTCCAGGCGCTGATAGTCGCCGGGGGTGCCGTGGAACCCCATCCGCTCACCGAGCAGCTCCCGCAGGGCGACCGCCCAGGCCCGCGGTCCGCCGGGCCGGTACGGCAGCAGCCCGGCCAGCCGGTCCAGCTCGGCCTGCGCGGCGTCCAGACCCGCCTCGTCCAGCTCCCCGTCGGCCTCCGCGCCCACCAGCAGGCACAGCGCCGACAGATCGGGCCGCTCGGACCGGGCCTCTTCGGCGAACCGCCGCCGCAGCTCGGCGGAACGCTCGGGGGACGGGGGATACGGGGGACGCATAACTGGCTCGTGCCCTCTCACGACGATCGGTTACCGGCCGATGTGCCGCCGGCGTCCGGCGCCCGGTAGTGGTGGTAGGCGTGGTGCGCGGCGAAGCCCATCCCGGCGTACAGCGCCCGCGCTCCCGCGTTGTCGGCCTCGACCTGGAGCCACGCGGCCGACGCGCCCTCGTCGAGCGCCTGCCGGGCCAGCGCGGCCATCACGGTCGTGCCCAGCCCCTGCCGCCGCAGCGCAGGATCGACCTCGACGGCGGCGAACCCGGCCCACCGCCCGTCGACGACACACCGCCCGATCGCGGCCGGAGGCGCTCCCTCGGCCGCCCCGGGCACCGTCGCGAACCACACCGACGGCCCGCTCCGCAGCACCCGCAGCGCCACCTCGCTCACGCCCTTGCGCTGATACCGGGCCAGCCAGGCCTCGTCGGCCTCCCGGGACAGCACGACCCCCGCCGGGTCACCCCGGTCGGCGATCGACGCCAGCGGCCCGACCCACAGCTCGGCGGTCACCTCCCGCACCCAGCCCCGCTGCTCCAGCTCGGCGCAGAGCAGCTCCTGCGTGCCCTCGGCGCCGGTCGCGGTCTGGACGTAGGCGGGCAGGCCGCGCTCGCCGTACCACCGCCGCACGGCGCCGAGCGCCTCGTCGAGCGGCACGCCCGGCGCCCCCAGCGGCAGCACCGAGTTGGCCCGCCGCGTGAACCCGGACGCGGCTCGCAGCTCCCACTCGCCGAGGCGCTCGCTCTCCACGGGCCGCCAGGCCCGCGCGGCGACCCGGGCCAGCTCCTCGTAGGAGGCGGCCGGGCCGCGGCGACGCGCCGGTGCGGAGGGCACGGTCTTGCCCGCGACCAGTGCGGATTCCGGAATACGGACGCTCTCGCCACTCTTGCGTGTGATCAGCAGCACACCGTTGTCCCATGATGTGAGAACACCGACCGTGTCGGTGAACTTCTCCACCGGAGCTGGACGTTCGATCAAGCTCCGCACGGAGACCCGTTTGCCCACGTCAGCAGCGGTGATACGGACCTCGAGTCGCCCGGCGGCAGAGATTTCCACAGGTCAGTTCACCCCTCCTGTACGGATCATGCCCAAGAACGGAGATACTAGGGGCGGGCATCGACGACGCCGCGCTCCCGCGCGCCAGGCGGCGGAGCCTGAGGAGGCCCGCCAGCGCCCTATCGAGGAGGAACGACAGCGTGACCTACGTCATCGCGCAGCCTTGTGTCGACGTCAAGGACAAGGCGTGCATCGAGGAGTGCCCGGTCGACTGCATCTACGAGGGCCAGCGGTCCTTGTACATCCACCCGGACGAATGCGTCGACTGTGGTGCCTGTGAGCCGGTCTGCCCGGTCGAGGCGATCTTCTACGAGGACGACACTCCCGAGGAGTGGAAGGACTACTACAAGGCGAACGTCGAGTTCTTCGACGAGCTCGGTTCGCCCGGCGGAGCCAGCAAGCTGGGGCTGATCGAGCGCGACCACCCCTTCGTCGCCGCGCTGCCGCCGCAGAACCAGTAAGAGCGGCCCGCTACCAGCGCCGCCTCGGTCCCGTACGGCCCGATCACCCCCATGATCGCCGTACGGGGCCGAGGCGTTTGCCGTAACCGGCTCGTACGTACCAGAAAGTGAGCCAGACCCGTGTCCGCAGTCTCCGACCGCCTCCCCACGTTTCCCTGGGACAAGCTGACCCCGTACAAGGCCACGGCCGCCGCCCACCCGGACGGCATCGTCGACCTGTCCGTCGGCACCCCGGTCGACCCGGTACCCGAGCTGATCCAGAAAGCGCTGGTGGCCGCGGCCGACTCGCCGGGTTATCCGACCGTCTGGGGCACGCCCGAGCTGCGCGACGCGATCACCGGCTGGGTGGAGCGCCGCCTCGGCGCCCGGGAGGTCACCCACCGTCACGTGCTGCCGATCGTCGGCTCCAAGGAGCTCGTCGCCTGGCTCCCGACCCAGCTGGGCCTCGGCCCCGGCGACCGGGTGGCCTACCCGCGCCTGGCCTACCCGACGTACGAGGTCGGCGCCCGCCTGGCGCGTGCCGGCTACGAGGCCTACGACGACCCGACCGAGCTGGACCCCGAGGGCCTGAAGCTGCTCTGGCTGAACTCCCCGTCGAACCCCACGGGCAAGGTCCTCTCCAAGGAGGAGCTGACCCGGATCGTCGCCTGGGCCCGCTCGCACGGCATCCTGCTCTTCTCCGACGAGTGCTACCTGGAGCTGGGCTGGGAGGCCGACCCGGTCTCGGTCCTGCACCCGGACGTCAACGGCGGCTCGTACGACGGCATCGTCTCCGTCCACTCCCTCTCCAAGCGCTCGAACCTCGCCGGCTACCGCGCGGCCTTCCTGGCGGGTGACCCGGCGGTCCTCGGCCCGCTCCTGGAGATCCGCAAGCACGGCGGCATGATGACGTCGGCCCCGACGCAGGCGGCGGTGATCGCGGCCCTCGGCGACGACGACCACGTCCGTGTCCAGCGCGCGCGCTACGCCTCCCGCCGCGAGCTCCTGCGCGAGGCCCTGCTCACCCACGGCTTCCGCATCGAGCACAGCGAGGCCAGCCTCTACCTGTGGGCCACCAGGGGCGAATCCTGCTGGGACACGGTCGCCCACCTCGCCGAACGCGGCATCCTCGTGGCCCCGGGCGACTTCTACGGCCCGGCGGGCGCGGAGTTCGTCCGCGTGGCGCTGACGGCGACGGACGAACGGATCGCGGCGGCCGTACGGCGTCTGTGACCGCCGCACGGCACTCACCCGCCCCGCACACACCGAAGGGGTCCAGGGAAGCTCCCTGGACCCCTTCGGCGTCACTACGCCGGCGTGTCAGCCGACCGGCAGGCTCTTCACCGGCAGGGAGTCCGCGGACGGCACGCCACCCTTGGTCAGGGAGTCCGTCGGCAGGCCGCCCTTGGTCGAACCGGCCGTGTCGCCGACGAGCTGCCCGGCGGTGCCCGCCGCGTCACCGGCCGCCTTCTGCGCCACGGGCGTGGTCTTCTTGACCGCCTTGCCACCGGTCTTGCCCGCGGCCGGCACCGCCTTCTTGACGGTCTTGCCGCCGGTGTCACCCGCGGACTTCGTGACGTTCTGAGCCGCGCCGTCGACGGTGTTGCCGACGTTGGCCCCGTCCAGGGCGGTCAGGCCACCGAGGTTCGGGGTGGCGGGCAGCTCGGGGGCCGCGCTGGCGGAGCCGGCCGCACCGACCCCGGCAGCCGCTCCCGCAGCGACGATCAGCGCGGCACGGGCGATCCGGCGGGTCAGGGGGAGGGACATGGTGCTCCTTCGACGGGAGAGAAAAGTGAGCTTCGTGAAGTGTCCGACCTGGTCCGGCAGTTGATCGACTGGCTGTTGATCACCCCGGCTCGGACGCAGTGACTACCGCTCGAAGCCCGCGAAGGTTGCGGCGGCGCAACGTAAAGAGTTGGCAATGCGTCGCATTATCGGCTGCGGATAAAACAGGTCAAAGGGGCCGCTGCGAGAAACTCCGCCGAATCCTTCCAGCCCTGTGTTCCCAAGGGTTCCCACGGTTTCCCGGGTGAGGGTGCGAAAACCTGCGCACGCCTTCGCCGCCGAGCCGTGCGGGTAACCCCCTCGGGTGAGTCCCCGCACCCCTGCGCGATCTAGTTCATCGTGACGATACGGACCGCTTCCGCGTCCCGTTCCGCGCCCGCGGTGCCCTTCGCGGCGGGCTCCCGCCACTGGCTGGCGGTGTTCCCGGCGACCCACTCCCGCCCCGCGTAGGTGACGCGCGCGATGTGCAGCTCGGACGCGTTGGCCACCGCCCAGTGGGCCAGTTGCCAGCCGCGCCGGTCCAGGCCCCGCTCGGTCGCCGTACCGGCGTCGCCGGTCACCGGCAGGGTCACGGTCCGCCCGCCGGCCCCGTCCGCAGCGCTCGGGGACGGCGTCGGCGTGGCCGCCGGCGAGCCGCCCACCTGGGCACCGGCCGGCTCCAGCACATCCCGCCCGAAGTCCCGCACGAGCGCGGCACGCACCCCGTCGGGGCCCGAGGCCCGGGTCGCGGCCGGGCGGCCCTCGCAGGTCAAGGTGGCCGCTGACTGCCCGGTGAGGGCCGCGGCGAGCAGTGCGGCGTCCGGCTCGTGCTTGGCGTAGGCCTGCGGGAAGCCACTGCGCTGCACGCGCTGAGCGGCGACGGTGAGCGGCAGCCGGGTGTAGCCGGGCACCTTGACCAGGTGGTCGTAGAACTCACCGGCCGAGTACGTCGGGTCCATGATCTCCTTCGGCGTTCCCCAGCCCTGCGAGGGCCGCTGCTGGAACAGGCCGAGGGAGTCCCGGTCGCCGTGCTTGATGTTGCGCAGGGCCGACTCCTGGAGCGCGGTCGCCAGCGCGATGGTCACGGCCCGCTCGGGCAGGCCGCGCGCGGTCCCCACGGCGGTGATCGTCGCCGCGTTCACCGCCTGCTCGGGCGTGAACTCGTACGACGCTCCGTCGCCCTTGCCGGAGACCACCTTGCAGCCCGGTCCACCCGAGCCCCCGGTGACGTACTGCACGACGAGGTAACCGGCGACCGCGAGCAGGGCCACGAGGGCGGCACCGCATCGGAAGAGGCGGCCACGACGCTTGGGAGAGGACGGCTCTGGCACGCCGTACAAGGTACTGGAGAGTACGGAGTGGTATGAGCCGGGTGTGGACAGTGAGGCCCGGGCCTGGCGCGTTAGGGTCGACGGCATGGCCGACACCTCGCTTGACCTCACGCTGGACGCCGCGGAGCTCACCGCCCGGCTCGTCGACTTCCGCTCCGAGAGCGGCACCGAGAAGCCCCTCGCCGACGCGATCGAGACCGCGCTGCGCGCGCTGCCCCATCTGACGGTCGACCGGTACGGCAACAACGTCGTGGCCCGCACGAACCTGGGCCGCTCGGAGCGGGTGATCCTGGCCGGCCACATCGACACCGTCCCGATCGCGGACAACGTCCCCTCCCGGCTCGACGAGGACGGCGTCCTGTGGGGCTGCGGCACCTGCGACATGAAGTCGGGCGTCGCCGTGCAGCTGCGCATCGCCGCCACGGTCCCGGCCCCCAACCGCGACCTGACCTTCGTCTTCTACGACAACGAGGAGGTCGCCGCGGAGCTGAACGGCCTCAAGCACGTCTCCGAGACGCACCCCGAGTGGCTGGAGGGCGACTTCGCGGTGCTCCTGGAGCCGTCGGACGGCCAGGTCGAGGGCGGCTGCCAGGGCACGCTGCGGGTGCTGCTGAAGACCACGGGCGAGCGGGCCCACTCGGCGCGCGGCTGGATGGGCTCCAACGCGATCCACGCCGCCGCCCCGATCCTCGCCCGCCTGGCCTCCTACGAGCCGCGCTGGCCGGTGATCGACGGCCTGGAGTACCGCGAGGGCCTGAACGCGGTGGGCATCGGCGGGGGAGTGGCCGGCAACGTGATCCCCGACGAGTGCGTCGTCACCGTCAACTTCCGCTACGCGCCCGACCGCACGCCCGAGGAGGCCGTCGCCCACGTCCGTGAGGTCTTCGCGGACTGCGGGGTGGAGGAGTTCGAGGTCGTCGACCACAGCGGCGCGGCGATGCCCGGCCTGTCCCATCCGGCGGCGAAGGCGTTCATCGAGGCGGTCGGCGGCACCCCGATGCCGAAGTACGGCTGGACGGACGTCTCCCGCTTCTCGGCCCTGGGCGTCCCCGCGGTCAACTACGGCCCCGGCAACCCCCACTTGGCGCACAAGCGGGACGAGCGTGTGGAGATCGCCAAGATCCTCGCGGGCGAGGAGCGCCTGAGGAACTGGCTGACCGCCTGACCGGGCCGGGACGCCCTCGTGTTTACGGCGCTTCATCGCGGACATGCTCACGTCCCTCGTTCGTAACCCGCGTAGATCTACGCTGAGGTGGAAAGACAGGCACGACGGAGGGAGCGCACATGGCGACCGGCAACCCCGAGGGGAAGAAGCAGCCGCCGGACGAACAGCGCCTGGGCCCGGTCCTCCGAAGGCGGGATCAGGTGCAGGCCAGCACCACGGACCAGCGACTGCTGGACGAGCGTGCCCCCTCCGACTGGGTCCACACCGACCCATGGCGCGTGCTGCGCATCCAGTCGGAGTTCATCGAGGGCTTCGGCGCGCTGGCCGAACTTCCGCCCGCGATCAGTGTGTTCGGCTCGGCCCGGACCCCGGTGGACTCACCCGAGTACGAGGCGGGTGTCCGGCTGGGCCGGGGCCTGGTGGACGCGGGCTTCGCCGTCATCACGGGCGGCGGCCCGGGCGCGATGGAGGCGGCCAACAAGGGAGCCCTGGAGGCGAAGGGCATCTCGGTCGGCCTCGGCATCGAACTGCCGTTCGAACAGGGGCTCAACCCGTACGTCGACATCGGCCTCAACTTCCGCTACTTCTTCGTGCGGAAGATGATGTTCGTCAAGTACGCCCAGGGCTTCGTCGTCCTGCCCGGCGGTCTCGGCACCCTCGACGAACTCTTCGAGGCCCTCACCCTCGTCCAGACGCAGAAGGTCACGCGCTTCCCGATCGTCCTCTTCGGCAGCGACTACTGGGGCGGCCTGGTCGACTGGCTCCGTGGCACGGTGATCGCCCAGGGCAAGGCGGCGGAGAAGGACCTGCTGCTGTTCCACGTGACGGACGACGTGGACGAGGCGGTGGCACTGGTGTCGAAGGAGGCGGGCCGCTAGCGGGCCCTTCGAGGCACAGGCCGGGGGTCCAGGGGGCGCGGAGCCCCCTGGCACCTCAGCTAGGCCAGCCCCCGCCGGGCGACGGCAGGCACCCGATGCCCCGCGATCGCCGCGACCATGTCCAGCACCTGCCGCGTCTCGGCGACCTCGTGCACCCGGTACACCTGCGCCCCCAGCCACGCGGACACCGCCGTGGTCGCCAGCGTCCCCACGACCCGCTCCTTCACCGGCCGGTCCAGGGTCTCCCCGACGAAGTCCTTGTTGGACAGCGACACCAGCACCGGCCACCCCGTGGCGACCATCTCGTCCAGCCGCCGCGTCGCCTCCAGACTGTGCCGCGTGTTCTTCCCGAAGTCGTGGCCCGGGTCGATCATGATCGACTCCCGCGGCACCCCCAGTGCGAGGGCCCGCTCGGCCAGTCCGACCGTCACGTCCAGGATGTCCGCCATGACGTCGTCGTACTCGATCCGGTGCGGCCGGGTCCGCGGCTCCGCCCCGCCGGCGTGCGTGCACACCAGCCCCACCCGGTAGCGCGCGGCGACCTCCGCCAGGCCCGGATCGACACCGCCCCACGCGTCGTTCAGCAGATCGGCCCCGGCCTCGCACACGGCCTCGCCGACCTCGGCCCGCCACGTGTCCACGCTGATGATCACGTCAGGGAACCTCCGCCGCACCTCCGCGACGAACCCGACCGTCCGGCGGGCCTCCTCCTCGGCCGTGACCTCCTCGCCCGGCCCGGCCTTGACCCCGCCGATGTCGATGATCGCGGCGCCCTCGGCCACGGCCTGCTCCACGCGCGCGAGGGCCGGCTCGTCGCGGAAGGTGGCGCCCTGGTCGTAGAAGGAGTCCGGGGTGCGGTTCACGATCGCCATGATCACCGGCTCGTGCGTCCCGAACTCCCGCTTGCCCAGCCTGAGCATCCCCTGTGACCTTTCCTGGTACGTCCCGCTCTTCCGCCGCCTGCGACCCTAGCTGTCGGACTCGCATGGCACGATCGGAGCCTGACAACATCGGCTCGGAGGACTTCCGAAGAGTCCGATCCATCCGACCGTGGGGGCCCCGCGATGGTTATGTTCCTGTTCCTGGTCGTCGCGCTCGCCGTCGTGGTCGGCGCGGTGACGCTCGCCGTGGTGGGCGGCGGCGAGAGCGGCCCGCTGCCCGAGGCCGCCCCCGAGCGGCTGCGGGACCCGCTGCCCCCGGACCGCCCGGTCGACCGCGCGGACGTGGAGGGCCTGCGCTTCCCGCTCGCCGCCCGCGGCTACCGGATGGCCGACGTGGACGACGCCCTCAGCCGCCTGGGCGCCGAGCTCGCCGAGCGCGACGCCCGCATCGCCGACCTGGAGTCCGCCCTGGCCGGTGCCCGGTCGGCCTCCGCCCACGGGCCGGTGCAGCCGTCCGGGGAGAACCACGTCTCCATGGAGAAGCCGAGGCAGGAGGACCGGCCGTGAGCGACGGCGCCGCCCTGGCCGGCCCGGACGGCGCGCTGCGCTGCCCCTGGGCCCTGTCCGCCCCGGAGTACGTCGCGTACCACGACGAGGAGTGGGGCCGTCCGGTCCACGGCGACGACGCGCTCTTCGAGCGGCTCAGCCTGGAGGCCTTCCAGTCCGGCCTGTCCTGGATCACGATCCTGCGCCGCCGCCCCGGCTTCCGCGCCGCCTTCGCCGACTTCAAGATCGCCTCGGTGGCCGCCTTCACCGACGAGGACCGCGAGCGCCTGCTGGCCGACGCCGGCATCATCCGCAACCGCGCCAAGATCGACGCGACCCTGGCCAACGCGCGTGCGCTGACAGAATGGTCCCCGGGCGAACTGGACGCCCTGATCTGGTCCCACGCCCCCGACCCGGCCACCCGCCCGATCCCGCAAACCCTCTCGGACGTCCCACCCGTCACACCCGAGTCGACCGCCCTGTCCAAGGCCCTGAAGAAGCGCGGCCTGCGCTTCGTGGGCCCGACGACGGCGTACGCCCTGATGCAGGCGTGCGGCCTGGTGGACGACCACCTGGAGGCATGCGTGGCGAGAAGCACCGCATCAGGGGCGCGGGGGCCGGCCGCATAGGCCCCGGCCCCGACGGCGCTGCACCCCCGGGCTCACCGGCCCAGATACTTCGGCTTCTCCTTGTTGACGAAGGCCTGCACCGCGATCGCGTGATCCTCGGAGGAACCGGCCCGGGTCTGGAGCTCGTCCTCCTTCTCCAGGGCCTCCTCCAAGGAGTGCGTCAGCCCGTACGCCACCGACTCCTTCAGCGCCGCGAGCGCCACCGTCGGCCCCTCGGCCAGCGTCCGCGCCACCTTCTCGGCCTCCGCCCGCAGCTCACCGGCAGGCACCAGCCGGTTGGCGATGCCGAGCTCGTACGCCTCCTGTGCGCCGATGCTCCGCGGGAAAAGCAGCAGGTCGGCGGCCCGTCCCGGTCCGACCACCCGCGGCAGCGTCCAGGAGATCCCCGAGTCCGCGGTCAGGGCGACCCCGGCGAACGAGGTGTTGAACGCCGCCGTGTCCGCCACGATCCGGTAGTCCGCCGCGAGTGCGAAGCCGAAGCCCGCCCCGGCCGCCACCCCGTTCACGGCGGCGACGACCGGCTTCGCCGCCCCGGCCAGCGCGCGCACGATCGGGTTGTAGTGCTCCCGCACCGTGCTCATGGTCTGCCCCGACCCGGTCTCCCGGTCCTGGATCAGCAGCCCGATGTGCTCCTTGAGGTCCTGCCCGACGCAGAACGCCCGGTCACCGGCGGCGGTCAGCAGCACCGCCCGCACGGCGGCGTCCTCCGCCGCGGACCGGACCGCCTCCCGCAGGGCGACCTTGGCCTCCACGTTCAGCGCGTTCATCGCCTCCGGGCGGTTCAGCGTGATCGTCGCGAGTCCGTCGCTCACCTCGTAGAGCACGGTGTCGGTCATGGCGTATCCCCTCCGAGTCGCGGATCGGGGGCGTACCGGCCGGTACGTCCCGGGTCTGCAGGACAGCATGACGGAGATCGCCGACGGGGAACCGGACCGGACGTGTGACCTGCGTCAAAGAATTCTCGTCCGGATTGGTTCGGTGGATGTGTGTGCGGTGGCGGAGTATCGCAGTCTCATCGCCGAATTGAGTGGTTTTGCTCGCGTGCGTTGCCCAAGCGATGCCGACTGATGTTGGTCATCGGGTCCTGAGATGCGGGATAATGGCTTGGAAGCAATGTGTTCGATGCCGGTGTCGCGTGTCCTGCCACAAGGGCCGCACGTGTGCCCTTCTCAGGGGCCGTCGGCTTTGACGATGAGCTGGGTTTCAGGAAGGGGAACGAGCATGGCGGCCATGAAGCCGCGAACGGGTGATGGCCCGCTCGAGGTGACCAAGGAGGGGCGGGGCATCGTCATGCGCGTTCCGCTCGAAGGCGGCGGTCGGCTCGTCGTCGAGCTGACCCCTGACGAGGCCGACGCGCTCGGCGACGCCCTCAAGAAGGTCGTCGGCTGACGCGCAAGCGACCATACCCCTTCAGTTGCCCCGGCATCATCTGTGATGCCGGGGCTGCTGTTTTCTCACCGATGACACTCGCCTGCCCCGGCTCCCGCTCCGCTAACGTGCGACCCGGCTAGCGTTTCACCGCGCACAGCAGCCCGTCGCCGACCGGCAGCAGAGACGGCACCAGCTCCTGGCTCTCGCGCACCGCGCGCAGCAGCTCCCGCAGCCGCAGCACTTCCGTGGGCTGCGGACCGGAGTCCACCGTCCGGCCGTTCGCGAAGGCGCCCTCGAAGACCACCAGCCCGCCGGTGCGCAGCAGACGCAACGATTCAGCGAGGTAGTCCATGACCTCCAGCCGATCACCGTCGCAGAAGACGAGGTCGTAACCGGCGTCCGCGAGGCGGGGCAGCACGTCCAGGGCGCGGCCCGGGATGAAGCGGGCCCGGTTGCTGGCGAAGCCGGAGGCGCGGAAGGCCTGGCGGGCGAACTGCTGGTGCTCGGGCTCGGGGTCCACGGTCGTCAGGACACCGTCGGGCCGCATACCGTGCAGGAGGTGGATCCCGGAGACACCGCAGCCGGTCCCGATCTCCGCGACGGCCTTCGCGTCGACCGACGCGGCCAGCAACCGCAGCGCGGCGCCCGTGCCGGGCGTCACCGAGCGCAGCCCTGCCTCACGGGCCCGGTCCCGGGCCCAGTGCAGCGCTTCGTCCTCGGCGACATAGGCGTCGGCGAACGCCCAGCTCGTCTGCCGGTTGCCGGTAATGACCCTCTCCTGTCCCCGTGAATGCCTGGGCGTGACTGTATCCGTTGGGCACGGGAACCCGCAGATGGGACCGGTCGTTTAAAGGGATGAGCAAGTGGCGCGGGTCGGGACGGGGGGCGGGCGGTGGATCAGGACGCCGAGCAAGTGCCAACGCAGCAGTACGAGGCGTATCAGCCCAGATCAAATTCTCGTAAAACCGCTTATCCGGTCCTAACGGGCGAGGTGGCTATGGTAGGGGCTCCACTGGACACCACCAGAGCTGACAGGGGAGGTGCGGCTGCGCCTGTGGATCGCGCAGGAGTGCTCAGGCGCTTCCTCGGATCGGCGGGCAGGCCGACATCTGTGAACGACACCGCTGCTGACCACAGTCACGCCGCTGACTTCGCCCAGACCGCGACCTTCACCACCGACGCGGACGGGCAGGCGTGGACTCCGCCCACGTGGGAGGAGATCGTCAGCACGCACAGCGGCCGGGTCTACCGGCTCGCCTACCGCCTGACCGGCAACCAGCACGACGCGGAGGACCTCACGCAGGAGGTCTTCGTCCGCGTCTTCCGCTCCTTGTCGACCTACACGCCGGGCACCTTCGAGGGCTGGCTGCACCGCATCACCACGAACCTGTTCCTGGACATGGTCCGCCGCAAGCAGCGCATCCGCTTCGACGCGCTCGGCGAGGACGCGGCCGAGCGGCTGCCCAGCAAGGAGCCCTCGCCGCAGCAGGTCTTCAACGACGCGCACTTCGACGCGGACGTCCAGCAGGCCCTCGACACCCTGGCCCCGGAGTTCCGCGCCGCGGTCGTCCTGTGCGACATCGAAGGGCTGTCGTACGAGGAGATCGCCGCGACCCTCGGCGTCAAGCTGGGCACGGTCCGCTCGCGGATCCACCGTGGCCGCTCCCAGCTGCGCAAGGCCCTCGCGCACCGCTCACCGGAGGCGCGTGCCGAGCGCCGCTCCTTCGTGCCCCGTGTTCCCGCCCTGGGAGGAGGGGGCGCGAGCGCGTGAGCGGATCTCGGCCGAAAGCTTCCGAGGGGCACCTCGCAGAGCAGCATCTGGGAGACCGACTCTCCGCCCTGGTGGACGGAGAGCTCGGTCATGACGCGCGTGAGCGCGTACTGGCGCATGTGGCCACCTGCCCGAAGTGCAAGGCGGAGGTGGACGCCCAGCGCCGGCTGAAGAACGTCTTCGCGGAGGCGGCCCCGCCGCCCCCCTCCGAGAGCTTCCTGGCCCGCCTGCAGGGACTACCCGCGGGCGGCAGCCCGGACGGTGATGTCACACCGCCGGGCGGAGGAGGGCTGCCCGGAGGTCTGTCCGGACGGTTCGGATCGTCCGGGGCCTTCGGCGTGAAGCGCGGCGAGCGGTTCGAGTTCGGGTACGCCCCGGCCCGGCCGCACCTGCCCGTGCTGCCCGCGTCCCCGGGAAACCGGAGCCTCCCGTCCGACCCCAGCGGCCTGCCCGCCGGCCACCGGGGCCTTCCCCCGGAGAGGGGCTTCCGCATTCACGACGTCGGCCGGCACGACAGCGACCGGTCCTCCTCGCGGCTGCGGTTCGCGTTCGTGGCCGCCGGTGCCGTGTCCCTGGCCGCGATCGCCCTGGGCGGCGTCACCACCGGCAGCTCGACCGACACGGATGCCCGCGGCGGCCAGGGCACGGGGAGCAACGTGACCCCGATGCGCCCCCAGGGCTCCGGCGCCGCGACACCGCCCGAATCCCAGCGCCGCCGGACCGCGCCGCTGCTCGGTCAGGTACACGGCCAGAACATGTTCGGCCACACCCCGGCCGCCCCGACCGAGGTCTCCGCCCCGCTGCTGCCCGGCGTACCGCCCGCCGCCCGGCACCAGGCGCTGCATGCCCTGACCGCCCCGGTGGTGGCCGGTGCCGCCGTCATGTCCCCGCTGATACGTCCGCTCGAGGCGGCCACGCCGGCCGCCCTGACCTCGTGGTCCGCGGTCCCCGAGATCACGGCCCCCCTGTTCGCCGTGCCCCTCGCGGACCCGGCCTCGTCCCCCTCTTCCCCGACCTCCTCGCGCACGGCTCACTGACCGGCCTCTGCGCAGCGGCCCGCGAACCTGATTGAATCCGGGGGTTGTCGCCCGCCGCCGAGGTGTGGCCGGGCGCCGATTCGACGAACTGCGGCCACCGCGACGAGCCGTGCCGCGGCTGTGGGGAGAGCATGAACGAGGGGAAGCCCACGAAGGCGAAGTGGTGGAGCCGTCCACGGCCGCAGGACCTTGCGGGGGAGCCGGAGGGTGCGGACCGGGCCGTGGCGCAGGACCCGGGCGCGAACGGGGCGCACGGGCCGGTGACGGCCCCTGCCGACCTGACCGGCACCGACGGGGACTTCGAGCTGGCACGTCCTGCGGTCCGGCACGATGAAGACGGCGACTACGAGTTGAGGCGTCCCGAGGCGGCTCCGGTCCAGGGCGCAGGGGCGCCCGGGGCAGTGGAGCCCGGCGACGGCGCCCCGGCTCAGGCCATGACCCAGGGCGCCGAGGAGGCCGCTGCCACGGTCCCCGCCGCCCGGCAGGAAGGCCAGGACGTCCCCGTCGCCTCCGCCGCACCCGCCGTGCCGGCCGAGGGCGCTCCCAGGCCGCTGCACGACCCCGACCCCTACAGCACCCCGCCCTACGGCGAACCCGGCCCCTGGGCGCCCGCGCCGCCCGTCCAGCACCCGGCGACGACCCCCGCGCAGGGTGTGGCGATACCGGGCCCGCCGACCATGCCGGGCACCCCGGCCGTCCCGTCGCCGCACGGCGCACCGCCTGCGCAGGCTCCCGGCGGCCCCGCGCCTGCCGCTCATGCTCCGGCCGAGATGCCGGCCCCCGGCACCCCCGCGCCCCTGCCGGCCGCGCCGGTCTACGCCGAACCTGCAGCACCTGCCCTCACCCCTGCCCCCGACCCCTGGCAGCGCTACGACCCCTGGGCGGCTCCCGCGTCCGCCGGCGGGCACGGCCCTCTCCAGCAGAACGGCGCCGCCGTGCTCAGCACGGAGCAGCGGCGCAAGCGGGGCAAGAAGTCCCTGGTGCTCGGTGCCGTGCTGCTCGCGCTCGTGTCCGGGGGCTTCGGCGGCGCCGTGGGGACGTATCTGGAGCGCAACGGGGGCGTCGGGACCCTCGAGCTGCCGCAGGCCGGGAGGGAGGCCTCCGCGCGGGACGCGGACAGTGTGGCCGGGATCGCCGGGCGGGCCCTGCCCAGCGTGGTCACCCTGCATGTCAGCGGCGGGGGCGAGCAGGGCACGGGCACCGGCTTCGTGCTCGACACCCGCGGCCACATCCTCACCAACAACCACGTCGTGCAGCCCGCCGGATCGGGTGGCGAGATCACCGTGACCTTCAACGGCGGGCAGACCGCCCAGGCCGAGGTCGTCGGCCGGGACAGCGGCTACGACCTCGCCGTCGTCAAAGTGAAGGGCGTCAGCGGACTCACCCCGCTGCCCCTCGGCAACTCGGACAACGTGCAGGTCGGCGACCCGGTCGTGGCCATCGGCGCCCCCTTCGACCTGGCCGGGACGGTCACCTCCGGCATCATCAGCGCCAAGCAGCGGCCCATCACGGCCGGCGGCGAGAAGGGCGACGGCAGCGACGTGTCGTACGTCGACGCGCTGCAGACCGACGCGCCCATCAACCCCGGCAACTCCGGCGGGCCGCTGCTGGACGCCCGGGCCCGGGTCATCGGCATCAACTCGGCCATCCGCTCGGCGGACAGCGGCTCCACGCAGGACAGCGGCCGGTCCGGTTCGATAGGCCTCGGCTTCGCCATACCCATCAACCAGGGCAAACGTGTGGCCGAAGAGCTGATCAACACCGGGAAGGCGACCCATCCGGTCATCGGCATCACCCTGGACATGGACTACACGGGCGACGGCGCCCGCGTCGCCGCCGAGGGCAGCGAGGGCGGAGCGCCGGTCACCGCGGGCGGCCCGGGCGCCGAGGCCGGGATCAAGGCGGGCGACGTCATCACCGAGGTCGACGGCCAACGGGTGCACTCCGGCGAGGAACTGATCGTCAAGACCCGGGCGCACCGTCCCGGCGACCGGCTGGAACTGACCGTCGAGCGCGGCGGCAAGGAGCGGAAGGTCTCGCTCGTCCTCGGCTCGGCCGGTGGCTGAGGCATGCGGTCCGTGACCCGCGGAGACGTCTCATCGGCCCGCACAAGGGACCAACGAGGCAAACAATCGGGAAAGCGCTCCCACCTCCCGCACTCGGAGGTCCCGGGACAGTACCGGTCGGACAGGATCGCCGGGTACCGTGGATCCGGCCCGGACCACGGCAAGACCCGCACCGACCACGAGGGCCGAGGACCGAGGACATCGCTAGGAGCTTCAGGTGTTCAATGACATAGGACCACTCGAGCTGGTGACGCTCATCGTCCTTGCCGTGCTCGTCTTCGGTCCGGACAAGCTCCCCAAGGTCATCCAGGACGTGACACGCACGATCCGGAAGATCCGTGAGTTCTCGGAGAGCGCCAAGAACGACATCCGGGAGGAACTCGGCCCGGAGTTCAAGGACTTCGAGTTCGAGGACCTCAACCCCAAGACGTTCATCCGCAAGCAGCTGGACAACGAGGACCTGGGGCTCAAGGAGATCCGCAACGGCTTCGACCTGAAGAAGGAGATGGCCGAGGTCACCGACGCCGTCCACAGCCGTGACTCCGACACGTCCTCCGCGTCGTCCGCCGGCGCCGCCGGGTCGTCCGGTGGCCGTATCGACATGACGAAGAAGCCGGAGACGCCCGACCCGGACGACCGGCCGCCGTTCGACGCGGACGCCACCTGAGCGACACGCCCAGGGGCGCACGCCCCCGGGCGCGTGACGCGTTTCATACTCCGGTCGGGCTGTGTAAGGCCTGAACCGGGCGCCCGTGCGGCCCACGCGCCGGGCGGTTTCCCTGCTGCTCGCAGCGGTGTGGCTATGCTGCCGAGTTGTTGTGCGGACCGTGACGAGTACGCCCGAAGGGGGGCGGGCCGTTCCGGTCCGACTAGAGCGAGGAGGCGTCCGGGCACATGGAGACGACGAGTCGGGCAGTCGCGCAGACGCCGGCCGCGGAGGGTGGACAACAGCGCCCCTCCGCCCGGCGTACGGTCGACGGCTACCTGCGTGCGCCCTTCCCGTGGTACGGCCTCGACGAGGCCTTCACGGGGCCGCGCTGGCTGATGCAGGTCGGTACGACGGCCGACGGGGCCGTGGAACACGGGTCCATCGGGCACGGGGACGAACCCACGGTGCGCAACGAGCATGCCGCCGGGGGCGATCAGGAGGCCAAGGAGAAGTTCGCGGTCGTCGTGACCGTGGCGGCGAACCCCTCACGGCGCACGGCGGACGGCACGGGGCTGCTGGAGGCCACGTCGGTCTCCTCCGCGGCGTGGCTCGCGGGTGTGGGACTGCTGTCCTTCACCTGGCCCGGGTCGATGGACCACACGCTGCGGGACGACTGGCTGGAGCAGCAGACCGAGACGGCGTGGGTGCTGGCGGACGACCTGGACGGGGCCGACTGGTCGACGCTGTCGCTTCCCGTGGACGGGGTGCCGACGACGTTCCACTACCGGGAGTCCGAGTTCGGCTGGGTGCTGGCCGGTTCCACCTCGGCAGGGGTGCACGTCGGGGCGTACGGCAGGGGCATGAGTGCGTACGGGCTCGGCTTCGCCGTGGTGAAGGACATCGCCGCTTACGCGTGACGCGAGGGGCGCCGGGTTGTTTTCGGCGCCCCCACGGTTCTCGTGCGCGGGCGGCTGCGGGCCGCCGGTGGCTGGTCGCGCAGTTCCCCGCGCCCCTGGGGGGCGCTGCCCCCCTAGGGCGTTCTGATCAGAACTTGTTCCTCGGGGTGATCCCCAGCGACAGACCCGACAGGCCGCGCTGGCGGCCGCCCAGCTTGCCCGCGATCGCCCGGAGGGCCGAGCCCGCCGGGGAGTCCGGGTCCGTCAGGACGACCGGCTTGCCGTCGTCGCCGCCCTCGCGGAGGCGGACGTCGATGGGGATGCTGCCGAGGACCGGGACGTTCGTGCCGGTCGTGCGGGTCAGGCCGTCGGCGACCGTCTGACCGCCGCCGGTGCCGAAGACGTCGACCATCTCGTCACAGTGCGGGCAGGGCAGGCCGGACATGTTCTCGACCACGCCGACGATCTTCTGGTGCGTCTGGACGGCGATGGAGCCCGCGCGCTCGGCGACCTCGGCCGCCGCCTGCTGCGGGGTCGTCACGACCAGGATCTCGGCGTTCGGGACCAGCTGGGCGACGGAGATCGCGATGTCGCCGGTGCCGGGCGGCAGGTCCAGCAGCAGCACGTCCAGGTCGCCCCAGTACACGTCCGCGAGGAACTGCTGGAGGGCGCGGTGCAGCATCGGGCCGCGCCAGACGACCGGGGCGTTGCCCG
The DNA here is from genome assembly GCF_040638895.1 of Streptomyces sp. NPDC024017. Lineage (NCBI taxonomy): Bacteria > Bacillati > Actinomycetota > Actinomycetes > Kitasatosporales > Streptomycetaceae > Streptomyces > Streptomyces sp. NPDC024017. Next base: position 247,779 of record NZ_JBEZYZ010000005.1, read on the forward strand.
GGGTGAACATGCCGATCGAGATGACCTTCACGCCGTTCGCGGACGGCGGCATGATCATGTTCTCGACCTGGGTGGGACGGCCGTCGGCGCCCAGCATGCGCGGCACGGAGTGGCCGTAGATGTCGGCGTCGACGACACCGACCTTGAGGCCGTCGGCCGCCATCGCCGCCGCCAGGTTGACCGTCACCGAGGACTTGCCGACGCCGCCCTTGCCGGAGGCGACCGCGTAGACCCGGGTCAGGCTGCCCGGCTTGGCGAAGGGCACCTCGCGCTCGGTCTGGCCGCCGCGCAGGGCGGACGCCAGCTCCTTGCGCTGCTCGTCGCTCATCACGTCGAGCGTGACGTCGACGCGGGTGACCCCCTCGACCGCGGAGACCGCGTCGGTCACGCGCTGCGTGATCGTGTCCCGCATCGGGCAGCCCGAGACCGTGAGGTACACGGTGACCGCGACCGCCCCGTCCGCACCGATCTCCACGGACTTGACCATCCCGAGTTCCGTGATGGGCTTGTGGATCTCGGGGTCGTTCACCGTCGCCAGTGCCTCGCGCACCGCGTCTTCCGTAGCCATAGGACGATGGTACGGCGCCGTACCGGTGCGTAGGAAAGCGTCTCAGCGGTCGTCTGCGTCACGTCCCCTCGACCGTTCCGCCGGGAATACGACGGGGTCGTGACGGTGGCCGTTCTGCCGTTCCTCCATCTCCTTGATCACGTCCTGGAGCTCCGAGCGGATCCAGTCGCGGGTGGCGACCTCGCCCAGACCGATGCGCAGGGCGGCGATCTCGCGGGTCAGGTACTCGGTGTCCGCGATCGACCGCTCGTTCTGCTTGCGGTCCTGCTCCAGGTTGACCCGGTCGCGGTCGTCCTGCCGGTTCTGCGCGAGCAGGATCAGCGGGGCGGCGTAGGAGGCCTGGAGGGACAGCATCAGGGTCAGGAAGATGAACGGGTACTCGTCGAAGCGCAGGGGCCGGGGCGCGAGGCTGTTCCACGCCACCCACAGGATGATGGCGGCCGTCATCCAGACCAGGAACCGTCCGGTGCCGAGGAAGCGCGCGATGCGTTCCGAGAACCGTCCGAAGGCCTCCGGGTCGTACTCGGGCAGGATCCGGTGCCTGGGCACGCCGGGCTGGTCGAGGCGGGCGGCGCGCGGCCGGGAGGCGGCCGTGGCGCCCGTCGGCGTGCGCTCGCGCAGGGTGTCGCGCTCAGGAACCATCGGTCGCCACCTCCTCGTCCAAGTGGAACTCCGTCTCCCGCCAGTCCTCGGGGAGCATGTGGTCGAGTACGTCGTCCACGGTCACCGCGCCCAGCAGCGAGCCGGCCTCGTCGACCACGGGGGCCGCGACCATGTCGTACGTGGCGAAGAAGCCCGCGATGGCCGGCAGCTCCGCCTCGGGGTCGAGGGGCTGCAGGTCGCTGTCCAGGATCGAGCTGACCAGGGAGGGCGGTGGCTCCCGCAGCAGGCGCTGGAAGTGGACCGTGCCCAGGTACTTGCCGGTCGGGGTCTCGTCGGGTGGGCGGCAGACGTAGACCTGGGCCGCCAGGGCGGGGGAGAGGTCTGCGTTGCGGACGCGGGCGAGGGCGTCGGCGACGGTGGCGTCCGGGCGCAGCACGATCGGCTCGGTGGTCATCAGACCGCCCGCCGTTCGGTCCTCGTACGACATCAGGCGCCGCATGTCGGCCGCGTCGCCGGGCTGCATCAGCCGCAGCAGCCGCTCCTGATCGTCCGTGGGCAGCTCGCCCAGCAGGTCGGCGGCGTCGTCCGGGTCCATGGCCTCCAGGACGTCGGCGGCGCGCTCCTCCTTGAGCTTGCCGAGGATCTCGATCTGGTCGTCCTCCGGGAGCTCCTCCAGCACGTCGGCGAGGCGGTCGTCGTCCAGGGCGGCGGCGACCTCGGCCCGGCGCTTGGGGGAGAGGTGGTGCAGGACGTTGGCCAGGTCGGCCGGGCGCAGCTGCTCGAACGTGGCGAGGAGGCTCTCCGCGCCCTGCCCCTGCTCCTCCAGGGAGAAGCCGGTCACGGCGGTCCACTCGACGGTCAGCGCCTCGCCCTTGGCGCGCCGGAAGGCACTTCCCTTCCGGCCCTTGCGGACGAAGACCCGGTCGATCTCCCACTCCCGGCGGGCCGGCAGCTGATGCACCGACAGGTCGAGGACGCTGACCTCCTCGCCCGTCTCGACGAGCGTCACGCGCCGGTCCAGCAGCTCCCCGAAGACCAGCCGCTCGGTGGGCCGCTGCTCGAAGCGCCGGACGTTCAGCACGCCGGTGGTGATGACCTGGCCGGACTGGATGGCCGTGACCCGGGTCATGGGCAGGAAGATGCGGCGGCGGGTGGCGAGTTCGACGACGAGGCCGAGCAGTCTCGGCGGTCGCTGCCCCACCCGCAGCATGACGACCAGATCGCGCACCCGCCCCACCTGGTCGCCGGCGGGGTCGAAGACGGCGATACCGGAGAGGTGCGAGACGAAGATCCGGGGGGCGCCCGCTGCCATGGCCGCGGCTCCTTTTCGTGCGGGGTGGTTCGTGATGCCGTTCTGGGTGGCTGTCTTTGCGTCTGTGTCTTCCGAATTGCCCGCTCGGGTGGGCTTCAGGCTAGCCCGTCCTGATCGGCGACGCGTCGGCGGGCGGTCCGGACGGACTGGCTCCGATCTGCCCGCACGACCCCGGTACCCTGCGGTACGCCGTTCAGGTCTCCCGTCAGAGAGGCAGCCCCACCTGTGACTCCGATTCGCCAGAACCGTGGCCGCAGAGCCGCACTCGCGAGCGCGATGTGCGTGCTGCTCGTGACGGGGACGGTGCTCACCGGCTGCGCGGAGGATCCGAACGAGGGCACCAACGGGGTCGGCAGACTCCCCGCCGCCAAGATCCAGGGCAAGACCCGCTCGGCAGCCGAGTCCGCCGGAGCGGTCCGTGTGCACGGCAACGTCGTCAGCGGCGGGCGGACCTACGCGCTCGACATGCGGCTGAAGGACGACGGCGGCGACGGGTCGGTCACCTCGAAGGGCGCGACCTTCAAGCTGCTGCGCATCGGCGAGCAGCTCTACGTCAAGGCGGACGCCGAGTTCTGGACTCACGGCAGCGGCCAGGGCGGGGGCGGCGAGGCGGACGCGGCGGCGGCCTCCAAGCTCGACGGCAAGTTCGTGAAGGTGCCGCAGGGCGACCCCGCGTACAAGAAGTTCAGCGGTTTCACGGACAAGGGTCTCCTCCTCGACGGTCTGCTGACCCTGCACGGGACGCTCGCGACGGACGGCCACGACGAGGAGGCGGGCGTCCGCACCATCCGCGTCACCGGTGACAAGGGCTCCGGCGGCACCCTGGAGGTCTCCCTCGAGGGCAAGCCGTACCCGCTGCGCCTGGAGCGGGCCGGCGGGGCGGGCACCCTCACCTTCTCCGCTTGGGGTGAGGACTTCTCCCTCAGGAAGCCGGAGAAGAACGAGACGGTGGACTACGGCCGGCAGCTGCCGACGTCGTAGGCCGTCAGGTCCGTTTGCGCTTCTTCAGCAGCAGGCGGGGCAGGCCCGCCGGGACCGGCCGGCGGGTGAGCGCCGGGGACGGCAGGGGCGGCTCGGACAGGGAGCCGTCGGGCAGCGGCGCCGTCGCCCCGGTCGGTTCCAGACGCAGCACCCGGCACTCGCGGGCCCAGCGGCCGGTCATGGCCTCGCCGTCGGGCGCGTTCAGCCGCTTGCCCTTGAGCTCGGCGACCGCCGCGTCCCACGCCTCGGAGCCCGGCGCGAGCTGGGTGACCCGCGCCGTCCAGGTGACCAGCCGGCCGCCCTTGTCCTTGCTGCGGACCGTCACCTTCGCCTCGGTGCCGTCGGCCAGCCCCGGCAGCGGCTGCTCGCCCGGCCCGTCGCCGACCAGGCACGCGGCACCCTCGTGCCACACGTGCCACAGCGCACGCGCCGGGCCGTCGGGGCCCTGGACCCAGACGAGGCCGGACTTCTTCGTGGCCTCCTCGACGAGGGCCTGGTCGAGCAGCTCGCTTGTCATGGGACCCAGCCTAACCAGGCTGCTCACAGCCACCCGTTCCGCTTCAGTGTGCGGTGGATGCCGAGACAGATGACCACCGTGATGCCCATGATCACCGGGTAGCCGTAGCGCCAGTGCAGCTCCGGCATGTGGTCGAAGTTCATGCCGTACACACCGCACACCATCGTCGGCACGGCGATGATCGCGGCCCACGACGTGATCTTCCGCATGTCCTCGTTCTGGGCGACGGACGCCTGCGCGAGGTTGGCCTGGAGGATGGAGTTCAGCAGCTCGTCGAAGCCGAGGACCTGCTCCTGGACGCGGGCCAGGTGGTCGGCGACGTCCCGGAAGTACTTCTGGATGTCCGGGTCGATCAGCCGCATCGGCCGCTCGCTCAGCAGCTGCATGGGGCGCAGCAGCGGCGACACGGCCCGCTTGAACTCCAGCACCTCGCGCTTGAGTTGGTAGATCCGGCCGGCGTCGGAACCGCGCGGGGCGCCCTTGCGCCCCGGGGAGAACACCTCGGTCTCGACCTCGTCGATGTCGTCCTGCACCGCGTCGGCGACGGCGATGTACCCGTCGACGACGTGGTCGGCGATGGCGTGCAGCACGGCCGAGGGCCCCTTGGCGAGCAGCTCGGGGTCGTCCTGGAGGCGGTGCCTGAGGGCCCGCAGGGAGCCCTGGCCGCCGTGCCGGACGGTGATGAAGAAGTCCCGTCCGGTGAAGCACATGACCTCGCCGGACTCGACGACCTCGCTGTTGGCGTCGAGCTGGTCGTGCTCGACGTAGTGGATGGTCTTGAAGACCGTGAAGAGGGAGTCGTCGTAGCGCTCCAGCTTGGGCCGCTGGTGGGCCTGGACGGCGTCCTCCACGGCCAGCGGGTGCAGCCCGAACTCACCGGCGATGCCGGAGAATTCGGCCTCCGTCGGCTCGTGCAGGCCGATCCACACGAAGCCCCCGTCGCGGCGCACCAGGCGCACCGCCTCCTGCGGGGTCAGGGCGGTCTCGGTCTCGATGCGGCGGCCGTCCCGGTAGACGGCGCAGTCGACGACGGCCGAGGCCGCCGCGGGGCTGCGGGTGGCGTCGTACGTCCCGCCGTCCTTGCGCAGCGACACACGGGACGGACGGACGACTGCGCGCAGGTCGCGGATCATCGACATGGCGGGCTCCTTCGCGGGCGTGCAACGAACGGCGCCGGCGACGGGTGGAACTACCCGGAATGGGGACGTTGTGACTACGAATGTTTGGCACGTCCACAAAGCGGGGAGCACCGCACCGTCGCGGTGGCCGGTTTCGTTACTGATTCAGCTACTGAGGCAGATCAGGCAAAGCGAAACGAAGCGCTCTTCCGCGGTGAAGCGAGTGCGAGAGGTGGCAGCCGGAGAACGAAGCAGCTACATCGGCGGCGCGAAGAGCGTGGTGCTACTGCACGGTCGACTTCGATCCATTGCAGCCCCACCTCCTCCGGCCGGTCCCTCGTAAGGGAGTTCCTTCGGCGTCGGGTGCTTGATCGCGACGCTTCTGCGTGCTGCCCCGAACCACCGGGCAAGAGTAGCAGCCGACACAACTGTCAAGGTGCTGGTTTGCCCGCTACTGGCGAGTTCTATGCTCGCCGCATGGCGAATGTTCTTCCTCTGGTCGAAGCCCGGTTGCGCAGCGCGCTGGGCGAGCCGGACGCGCGCGCGGCGGTCACCTTCCTGGGCACGGACCGCGTCGAGGTGCTCCGCTTCCAGGAGGCCGGCATCGTCCGCTACGCCTCGCTCGGCATGTCCGCGCACCCCATGACGGACCCCACGGCGGTGGTCGCCGACCCGGTCAAGGGGCCGCGCGCCGAGCTGGTCCTCTCGGTCCGTTCCGGGCTCGCCGACACCGACAAGGTGCTCCGGCCGCTCGCCGTGCTCGCGGCGTCTCCGCAGGTGGAGGGCCTGGTCGTGGCTCCCGGGGCGTCTCTCGACGTCGGTGAGCCGCTGTGGCCGGGCGCCCCGTTCACCTCGGTCCTGGTCGCCGAGCCGGGCGGCCTGGTGGAGGACCTGGAGCTCGACGAGCCCCTCGACCCCGTACGGTTCCTGCCGCTGCTGCCGATGACCCCGAACGAGGCGGCCTGGAAGCGCGTGCACGGCGCGCAGGCGCTGCAGGAGCGGTGGCTGAACCAGGGGACGGACCTCCGGGATCCGTCCCGGAAGTCCGTCCCACTGGAGTGAGGAAGCTCACCAACCCCTGGCCGCGCCGCCTCAGTTGGCGAAGACGGTGACGCCGTCCTCGGTCGCGTGCTTCGGCTCCAGCTCCTCGGCTTCGTGCGTGAGGGCCTTGCGTCGTACGACGACCACGGCCGCGCCCGCGACCGCGGTGACCGCCGCCACCACGAACGGGATGTGGAGGTCGGTCCACTCCTCGATCTTCGGCGCGAAGTACGGAGCGGCCGCCGCCGCGAACCAGCGCACGAAGTTGTAGCCCGCGCTCGCCACCGGCCGGGGCGCGTCCGAGACGCCGAGGGCCAGCTCGGTGTAGACGGTGTTGTTCACGCCGATGAAGGCGCCGGACAGGATCGTGCAGACGACGGCGGTCGTGTGGGAGCCGTAGCCGAGCACCAGCACGTCGGCTGCGAGCAGCACCAGCGAGCCGCCGAGCACCTTCAACGAGCCGAACCGCTTCTGGAGCCGGGGCGCCACGATCACCGAGAAGACGGCGAGCAGCACACCCCAGGCGAAGAACACCGCACCCGACCGGTACGGGCTCATGTTCAGCACGAACGGCGTGAAGGCCAGCACGGTGAAGAACGTGTAGTTGTAGAAGAAGGCCGAGACCGCCGCGGAGGCGAGGCCACCGTGGCCGAGGGCCTTGATCGGGTCCAGCAGCGAGATCTTGCGGGCCGGCTTGGGCTGCTCCTTCAGGAACACGGTGATGCACAGGAAGCCGACGGCCATCAGGAACGCCGTGCCGAAGAACGGGTAGCGCCAGCTGGCGTCCCCGAGCAGGGCGCCCAGCAGCGGGCCGCAGGCCATGCCGAGGCCGAGGGCCGACTCGTACAGCAGGATCGCCGCCGCGCTGCCCCCGGCCGCCGCGCCGACGATGACCGCGAGGGCCGTCGAGACGAACAGCGCGTTGCCGAGGCCCCAGCCGGCCCGGAAGCCGACCAGTTCGCCGACGGAACCGGAGGTGCCCGCGAGCCCGGTGAACACCACGACGAACGCGAGGCCGAGCAGGAGTGTCCTGCGGCCGCCGATCCGGCTGGAGACGAAGCCGGTCACCAGCATCGCGACGGCGGTGATGAGGAAGTACGACGTGAAGAGCAGGGAGACCTGGCTCGCCGTGGCGTCGAGTCCCTGGGCGATGGACGGCAGGATCGGGTCGACGAGCCCGATGCCCATGAAGGCGACGACCGACGCCCCGGCGGTCGCCCACACGGACTTGGGCTGCTTCAGGAGGCCGCCCGCTCCGGCGTCGAAGGGGTCCATTGCTTGCTCCCTTTCCCGAGACAGAGGTAGTTGGTATATACACACACTAAGTTAGCTAGGCTAATTAATGCAAGCTACATCTAGTGTCGGTGGTGAAGGGTTCCGTCCGGATGGGTGATCGTCCTTGACGCGGAGGGGCGGGGGTAGGACCGTGGGGCCCTATGAGGGGCGAACCCAGTTGCCCGAAGTGCGGTGGCCGGGTCAGGGCTCCCGGCCTCTTCTCCGACTCGTGGCAGTGCGATGTGCACGGCACCGTTCATCCGGTGCAGCCCGTGATACCGCCCAGCGTCGACGCCCTCAACGTCGTGGTGCACCGCACCCAGGTGCCGCTGTGGATGCCGTGGCCGCTGCCGGTGGGGTGGCTGTTCACGGGGGTGGCCTGCGCGGGGGACGACCGCACGGGCGGCCGTGCGACCGCCGTCGCCTGCACGGGCCCCGGGCCGCTCGGCGGGATGGGCGAGCTGATCCTGGTGGCCGAGGAGCTCGGGGTCGGGCTCGGGGCGCGGTACGCGGGCATGGACGGTCCGGACCCCGGGCCGCACATGAACGTCGAGAAGCCGCCTCAGGCGAAGGTGCTGGCCGCCGGGCGCCCCACGCCGCTGTGGCATGTGGCCGGGGCGCCGGACGACCGTGCCGTGTTCGCGGGCGAGGCGCTCGGGATGTGGCTGTGGGCGGTCGTGTGGCCCGAGCAGTCCGGGTTGCTGATGTACGACGAGCTGGTGCTGACCGATCTGCGGGACGCGGGGGCCGAGGTCGAGTTGGTGCCGTGCGGCGCCCTGTCGCCGCGCCTGCTGGGCGCCTGAGGGGCGTAGGGGGTCGCGGTGTAGGGGGCGCTTGCCGGGTTCGGGTGTGACATGGGGCGTTGAAAAGCTGGTTATCCTTGAGCAGTCCTGTCGTCCCGCCCGTGTCTGGAGTCCGTGTCGTGCGTATCGATCTGCACACCCACTCCACCGCTTCCGACGGCACGGACTCGCCCGCCGAGCTGGTACGCAAGGCCGCCGTGGCCGGGCTGGACGTCGTCGCGCTCACCGATCACGACACCACCCGTGGGCATGCCGAGGCGATCGCCGCGCTGCCCGAGGGAGTGACGCTGGTCACCGGGGCCGAGCTCTCCTGCCGCATCGACGGGATCAGCATGCACATGCTGGCCTACCTCTTCGACGCCGAGGAGCCGGCGCTGCTCGCCGAGCGGGAGCTGGTCCGGGACGACCGGGTGCCGCGTGCCCAGGGCATGATCGCCAAGCTCCAGGAGCTGGGCGTGCCGGTGACGTGGGAGCAGGTGGCGCGGATCGCCGGTGACGGCTCCGTCGGACGCCCGCACGTGGCGAGCGCGCTCGTCGAGCTGGGTGTCGTGCCGACCGTGAACGACGCCTTCACGCAGGACTGGTTGGCCGACGGCGGCCGGGTCTTCGTGGAGAAGCACGAGACCGACCCCTTCGAGGCGCTCCGGCTGATCAAGGGCGCCGGCGGGGTCGCGGTGTTCGCGCATCCCGGGGCGAGCAAGCGGGGGCTCACCGTGCCGGAGGCCGCCATCGCCGAGATGGCCGCGGCCGGGCTGGACGGCATCGAGGTCGACCACATGGACCACGACGCCGACACGCGGGCGAGGCTGCGGGGGCTGGCGAAGGAGCTCGGGCTTCTCGTGACCGGGTCCTCGGACTACCACGGCAGCCGGAAGACGTGCGTGCTCGGGGAGTACACGACGGATCCCGAGGTCTACGGGGAGATCACGCGGCGGGCCTTCGGGGCGTTTCCCGTACCGGGGGCCGGCGGAGCCGTCTGAGTTCTCGCTCCTCTGCGTCCGTCTCCTTCCTTTTCTCCTTCTCTCACCCGGCGCTGCCCGCTGCGCCCAGGCGTTCCGCCCTGCGCACCGCCTGCCCGCGGCGGCAGCCCCCTGCGCAAGGCTCACTCATGTTCGACGTCGCCGTCTTCGGCTCCCTGTTCCTGACCCTCTTCGTCATCATGGATCCCCCGGGGATCACACCGATCTTCCTCGCGCTCACCGCCGGCCGGCCCGGCAAGGTGCAGAAGCGGATGGCCTTCCAGGCCGTCTGTGTCGCCGGTGGCGTGATCACCGTGTTCGGACTCCTCGGGCACCAGATCCTGAACTATCTGCACGTCTCCGTGCCCGCGCTGATGATCGCGGGCGGTCTGCTGCTTCTGCTGATCGCGCTGGATCTGCTCACCGGCAAGACCGACGAGCCCAAGCAGACCAAGGACGTGAACGTCGCCCTCGTGCCGCTGGGCATGCCGCTGCTGGCCGGACCCGGCGCGATCGTGTCGGTCATCCTCGCCGTGCAGAAGGCCCACAGCGTCGCGACGCAGGTGTCCGTGTGGACGGCGATCCTCGCCATCCACGTCGTGCTGTGGATGGTGATGCGCTACTCGCTGGTGATCATCCGGATCATCAAGGACGGCGGTGTGGTCCTGGTGACCCGGCTCGCCGGCATGATGCTCTCCGCGATCGCCGTGCAGCAGATCATCAACGGCGTCACGCAGGTGATCCAGGGGAGCTGAGGGCCCGCGTCAGGCCGGGAGGGGCAGGACGCTGCGGATCTCCCGGGCCGGTCCCGGATGGCCGAGGTACTCGTCGATCTTGTGCGCGCGATCGCGGCCGTTGGAGACGGCCAGCTGGGTGAGCTTCCCCCACCGCTCGTCCTCCAGGGGGCAGCCGATGGCCACCGCGTCGGTGGGGCACCAGACGTTCACCCAGTCACGCACCCTGGGCGGCTGGTGCGGGCCGCGGCTGAGGAGCCGTTCGTTGACGCCGTCCAGGCCGAGCGGGCTGCCCGCGGTGACCAGCAGGACGGGGTCGAGGCCGTCGGGGAGCCGGGCCAGGAGGTCCATGCCCACGACCGTGCCCAGGCTGTGCGTGACCAGCACCAGCTCGCCGCTGGTCGGCATCGTCTCCATGACGCTGTCCAGCACCGACTGCCGCACGGCGCTGTCGCCGAGGTACAGGTCGACGTCCCGCAGGAACGTGGCGATGGTCCACTCGTCCAGGTCCGACCTGGCGGCCAGCCAGCTCAGCGGCCGGTGCAGCGCCCCCACCAGGCCCGCACCGAAGCCCTCCGTGGTCGCCGGCCCGTTCTGCGGCATGCCGGCCCGGGCGGCCGCCTCGTAGAGCAGTTGCTCGTAGGAGCCCGTGGGCGACTCCGCGGCGAACACCTCGGCGGCAGCGGCGGCGCTCACCCGGTCGAGGCCGATGGGCTCGGCCGTGCTCTCCCTGCCGCTCACGAGGTCGTGCAGTCTCGTGCCGTAGAACGGGAACCACGCGTCCTCCGGGTCGAGCGGGGGCAGGCCCGCGAGGGTGAGTCCGCGGTTCAGGCCGGCCGTCCAGGTGCGGCGGAGATCGTCGGGTTCGTGCTCCTGCTGGTCCCGGCCGTGCAGGAAGACCAGGTGCTGACGACCGCCGAAGGCGGTACCGCGGGCGCGGAGGCCGACCTTCGGTTTCCGGGCCGCGGTCTCGCTCCCGGTCATGGGGACCGTCACCGGGACCGCGGGGACCGACGGGGTCGTGACGCCCGGTACCGCCGCCGTCCTCTCGGGCTGTGCCCCCGGGGCCGGTGTGGGGAAGACCGTCGCGGTGGCCGCGGCCTGGTCCAGGCCGGTGTCCGGGCCCATCTCGGCCAGCAGGGCACGCTGCCCCGGGTCGAGGTTGAGCCCGGCCAGGTGCTTGAGGATCGAGCTGATCCGGACGCCCTCGTTGGCGACCCACTCGATGGCGTCGTCGCCGTCGCCCTGCTGCCAGGGCCGACCGTCCTTGCGCAGAACGCGGCCCTGGTCGTCCTTCTTCGGCACGCCGCTGTGGTGCAGCGCCACGACCTCCCACTGGTCGTTGAAGACGGGGGAGCCGGAGTTCCCCGGTTCCGTGTCGGTCGTGTAGTGGACGAAGTCGTCGAGGCGGACCAGCACCGCGTTGTCGCGCAGGGCGATCTCCTTCAGCCGTCCCAGCGGATGGCCGATGATGTTCACCTTCTCGCCGAGCACCAGTTTGCCGGTCTGCACGCTCAGCCGGTTCCAGCCGAAGATCTCGCCCGGCGCTGGGCCGTCCAGGGTGGGCGCCACCGCCACGAGGGCGAAGTCGAGCCGCCGGTCCGCGGCGAAGAAGGTCCCGGGGTCGAGCTCCATCCGGACGACGGTGTCGGGCAGGTTGTCGGCCGTGACCTGGGCGTTGAACTCCGCGAAGCACTGGCGGGCGAAGCTTGCGTCGGGCAGGACGTGGTGGTTGGTCATCATCAGCCGCGGCGAGACCAGGAAGCCGGTGCCGTGCGGCAGCTCGCGGCCGTGGCGCCGCAGGGTGATCCGGGCGACCGTGGCCCCGGCCCGCACCCCGCGCGGCAGGAAGCTCCAGGCCTGGAGCTCGTTGGACAGGTTGATGATCCGCTCGTTGGCGTCGGGCAGGTCCATGGCCTCGCGGTGGATGTCCGCCACCACCGCCGAGGGCGACAGGCCGCCCCGGTCGAGGATCCGGTCGGCGCGGACGGCGAGTGCGTCCGGGGAGTCCGGGAACCGCACACCGGCCGCCAGCCGGCCCTCGACCCGCTCGCGCTCCGGGGCGGAGTCCTCGTAGCGCCGTGCGGCCTCGTCTGCGGCCTGCTGGTGCAGTTCCTTGTGCGACCGATCCGTCACCGCCATGATCCACCGTCCTGTTCTGGTTCGCGCCGGCCCCCCAGCCAGTACGCCCCCGACCTCGGAGGTCCGCAACAGCGGAGCCCCCGCACGGCCGATGCCGGGCGGGGGCTGCGAAGTGTGGGAGAGCTGCGCGCGTTATGAGGCCGTGGTCTCGGCCGGGCGGATCCACAGGCGCTGCCCTATGGCGGCTGCCTGCTGAACGATGCGGTTGACGGAGGCGGCGTCCACAACGGTCGAGTCCACAGGTGTGCCGTCGACGTCGTCGAGTCGCATGATTTCGAAGCGCAAGGGCTTCTCCCTTCGTCTGGTCATCCTCCTGAGGAGAACTACTTGGGTGTGCGGCCCACCAGGCTTCGTGCCCGGTGTTCCATATGGGTCAACAGGGATGCATGCGTCAAACATTCCCTACGCTAAGGAAATTTTTCGCACGGCTAATTACTGTGCCGTAAGAGTGCTGTTACGGGACCGACCGGGACCGGTTGTTCTCGCAGCGTGACCGCCGGGACAATGGCAGTGATGAACGACGACCTCGCGGCGCTCCACGCCCGCATCGACCGCACCAACGAGCTGCTCCAGCGCATGCTCGCCGAGGTGGCGAAGACGCCCTCGACCCACGCGATCTTCGTCGATGCCGGGTATCTGTACGCGGCCGCGGGACGCCTCGTCGCCGGCACGGAGGACCGCCGCGCCTTCGATCTGGACGCCGAAGGCCTGATCGACGCGCTGATCGACAAGGCCCGCACGATCTTCGCGGACAGCCGACTGCTGCGGGTCTACTGGTACGACGGCGCCCGGCGCCGCATCCACACGGCCGAGCAGCAGACCATCGCGGAACTGCCGGACGTCAAGGTGCGGCTGGGCAACCTCAACGCCAACAACCAGCAGAAGGGCGTCGACTCCCTCATCCGCTCCGACCTGGAGTCCCTCGCCCGGCACCGCGCGATCAGCGACGCGGCCCTGCTCGGCGGCGACGAGGACCTGGTCTCTGCGGTGGAGGCGGCCCAGGGGTACGGCGCCCGGGTCCACCTCTGGGGCATCGAGGCGCCGGAGGGCCGCAACCAGGCGGAGCCCCTCCTGTGGGAGGTCGACAGCCAGCGCACCTTCGACCTCGACTTCTTCAAGCCGTACGTCTCCCGCCGCACGGCCCCCGGCTACGAGACGGCCGCGGACCGGCCCACCCGCGAGGACGTGCGGTTCGTGGGCGCGCAGATCGCCGCGAAGTGGCTGGCGGCACGCGGCCGGGACGCACTGGTGGAGCTGCTGCCCGGGCACCCGTACCTGCCCGGCTCGGTGGACCAGGACCTGCTCGTGGAGGCGGAGGGCCTCCTGCAGTACTCGCTGCGCGGCCAGGCGGACCTGCGGCGGGCGCTGCGGGACGGGTTCTGGGAGCACCTGCGGACGCAGTACTAGACCGGGGTCCGGTCGTTTCGGGGGCGAGGTGCTAGACCCGCCCGATGCCGTCCCAGAAGTCGGCTAGGGCGTGGGCCGTCGGCAGCGGCTGGTCGGCGTTGGGCGAGTGCTCGGCTCCCGGGACGACCGTGCGGCGCGCGCCCAGCCGCAGGGCCATGTCGTCGAGGATCGCCACCGGCCAGGTGTCGTCGTGGGCGCCCGACAGGACGTGGAACGGCAACGGGATCGCGGCGAGTTCGGCCACGCGGTCCGGTTCGGTGCACAACTGACGTCCCGTGGCCAGCAGTTGGGCAGGGCTGTGGCCGAGCCAGCGGCGGCGCAACTGGCCCGGGTCACCGGGGCCGCGGGCGGGCCCGCCGACTTCCTCCGGCGGTCCCATGGCCTGGATGGCCTCCCACACCGCCTCCATCGACAGCACGGCGAGCGAGTCCCGCAGCAGCTTCACGCGCTGCTGCTGGGAGACGGAGATCTCCGCGGGCCCTGACGAGATCAGGGTGAAGGAGAGAAACGGGGAGTGGTCGAGCAGGACGGCCGCTCGGGCGATCTGCCCGCCGAGCGAGTGCCCGGCGAGGTGCACGGGCCCGCCCAGCGCGGCGGCCTGCGCGAGCACGTCCCGCGCCAGTTCCCGCTGGGCGTAGGCGGACTCGTCGTCCCGGGGCCCGTCCGACTCGTGCTGCCCCCGCCCGTCCACGGCGACGAGCCGGTAGCCCCGCTGTGCTAGGGGTTCGTGGAGCAGACCGAAGTCCTCCTTGCTGCCGGTGAACCCCGGCAGCATCAGGACGACCCCCCTGTCCTCCGCACCCGCCCTCGGCGACGAGTCGACGACGGCGAACTCGCCGCGCGAGGTGCGCAGGGGGTAGGCGCGGGCGCCCGGGGGCGGGGGGAAGGTGGGGTGGCTGGTCACGGGGCGAGGGTAGCGGGTGGGGGCCGGCCCTGTGCCCGGGGTGAACGCCGACGGCCCGGCTCCCTGTGAGGGGGCCGGGCCGTCGCAGAGGGGTGTATCAGCCCTCCGTGGGCTCCGCGGTCGCCGTGGCCTTGCGGGTGCGGCGGGCCCTTGGCTTCGCCTCCGCCGCGTCCTCCGAAGCGACAGCCGTGGCGGACGTCGTCGCCTTGCGCGTGCGGCGCGGCTTGGCGGCCTCCGGCTCCTGATCCGCCTGTGCGGGGATCTCGGTGGGCTCGACGGCCTTGCGGGTGCGGCGCTGCGGCTTGGCCTCCGTACCTTCGGCCGTGTCGACGGCGGCCTCGGCGGCTGCGGCCGTCTTCCGCGTCCGGCGCGGCTTGGCCTCGGCGGCCTCCGGCTCCTGCGCCGTCTGGGCCGGGATCTCGGCGACGGCCGGGGCCGGCTCGGCGGCCTTGCGGGTCCGGCGGCGCGGCTTGGCCTCCGTGCCCTCGGCCGTGTCGACGGCGGCCTCCGCCGCGGCGGCAGCCTTGCGGGTGCGGCGCGGCTTGGCCTCCGCGGCCTCGGGAGCCTCTGCCGTGGCCGTAACCGCGGTCTCGGCCGTCTCGGCGGTCTTGCGGGTGCGGCGCCGCGGCTTGGCCTCGGCGGCCTCCGCGGTGTCGACGGCGGACTCGGCCGCTGCCGTCGCCTTGCGCGTACGCCTGGGCTTCGCCTCGGCCGTCTCGGCGGTGTCCTCCGCAGCGGCGGCCGTCTTGCGGGCGCGGCGCGGCCTGGCCTCGGCCGCCTCGGCCGTGTCGACGCTCGCCTCGGCCTTCGCGGCCGTCTTACGGGTGCGGCGCGGCTTCGTCTCCGCCGTCTCCGGCGCGGACTCGGTGGTCCCCTCGGCCGTGTCGACGGCCGACTCGGCCGCGGACGCCGCCGTGGCCTTACGGGTGCGGCGGCGCGGCTTGGCGGCAGCCTCGGGGAGCGCGGCATCCGCAGCGGCCGGGGCCTCGGCGACGATCGGCTCCGCGGCCGGCGTCACCGCGGCCTCGGCCTCCACCGCCGGTGTCTCCGACCGGCGAGTACGGCGCCGACGCGGCTTCGCAGCCGTCTCAGAGGCCTCCGTGGCCTCCACGGCCGTGCCCTCCGCTGTCGCTACGGCACTCTCCGCCTGCTCGGACACGGGGGACTCGACCGCCGCGGCCGGGGCCGCCTCGGACTGGGCCCCGCCGCGCGTACGGCGACGGCGACGCGGGGTGCGCGGAGCCGTCACGGCGTCCGCCTCGGCGGCGCCGCCGGTGACCGTGGTGTCCGGTGCGGTGGCGCCGGCGGACTCGGGTGCGCCGTCCAGCGCGGCCCCGCCGCGCGTACGGCGACGGCGACGCGGCGTACGCGACGACCGCTCGCGGTCGGCCGAGCGGGACTCGTCCCGGTCGCTGCGGCCACCTCGGCCACCTCGGCCGTCGCGTCCGCGCGGCCCGCGGCCGCCCGGCTCGCCCAGGTCCTCCAGCTGCTCCGCGTCCAGCCCGGCGCGCGTGCGCTCCGAGCGCGGCAGGAGGCCCTTGGTGCCCTCGGGGATGCCGAGGTCGGAGTAGAGGTGCGGGGACGTGGAGTACGTCTCCGGCGGGTCGTTGAAGTCCAGCTCCAGCGCCTTGTTGATCAGCTGCCAGCGCGGAATGTCGTCCCAGTCGACGAGCGTGATCGCGATGCCCTTGGCGCCCGCGCGGCCCGTACGGCCGATGCGGTGCAGGTACGTCTTCTCCTCTTCCGGCGACTGGTAGTTGATGACGTGCGTGACGCCCTCGACGTCGATACCGCGGGCGGCGACGTCGGTGCAGACGAGTACGTCCACCTTGCCGTTGCGGAACGCCCGCAGCGCCTGCTCACGGGCGCCCTGGCCGAGGTCGCCGTGGACCGCGCCGGAGGCGAAGCCGCGCTGCTTGAGCTGGTCGGCGAGATCGGCCGCCGTGCGCTTGGTGCGGCAGAAGACCATGGCCAGTCCCCGGCCGTCGGCCTGCAGGATGCGCGCGACCATCTCCGGCTTGTCCATGTTGTGCGCGCGGTAGATGTACTGCTTGGTGTTCGCGACCGTCGCGCCCGCGTCGTCCGGCGACGTGGCACTGATGTGCGTGGGCTGCGACATGTAGCGGCGGGCGAGGCCGATGACCGCTCCCGGCATGGTCGCCGAGAACAGCATGGTCTGGCGCCGCACCGGCAGCATGTTGATGATCTTCTCGACGTCGGGCAGGAAGCCCAGGTCGAGCATCTCGTCGGCCTCGTCGAGGACCAGGGACTTGACGTGCTTCAGGTTCAGCTTCTTCTGCCCGGCGAGGTCGAGCAGCCGGCCCGGGGTGCCGACGACCACGTCGACGCCCTTCTTCAGGGCCTCGACCTGGGGCTCGTAGGCCCGGCCGCCGTAGATGGCGAGGACGCGCACATTGCGCACCTTGCCCGCGGTCAGCAGGTCGTTGGTGACCTGCGTGCACAGCTCGCGCGTGGGGACGACGACGAGCGCCTGCGGGGCCTCGGTGAGGGCTTCGGGCTCGGCGCGTCCGGCCTCGACGTCGGCGGGGACGGTGACGCGCTCGAGGAGCGGGAGGCCGAAGCCCAGCGTCTTGCCGGTGCCGGTCTTCGCCTGGCCGATGACGTCCTTGCCCGAAAGGGCCACGGGGAGCGTCATCTCCTGGATGGGGAAGGGAGTGATGATGCCGACGGCCTCCAGGGCCTCGGCGGTCTCGGGAAGGATTCCGAGCTCTCGGAACGTAGTCAGGGTGCTGCCTCTTCTGTGTGGGCGGCGCGAGGCGAGCGCGGGGTCGTGTCAGACCGTGCCGGGGACGTCGGCTGCCTACGGGCGGGCCGTAGAGCACGGGACCGCGCCGACGCTCTAGCGCTCGTGCCGCTGAGGGTGTCCCCCTCCGGGTCTCGTACGCACTGTGGCGGACGGCCGGGGAGGGCTGTCGGGTCGGAGCCGATCGGGCCTCCGACCGGGCATCCTCATACGTGCGGCCTGTCGAGGTACGTCGACGTACCAGCAGGCGCATTACCACCATACCCCGGAATCGCGCACATGCGATGGCCGATTTGGTCACGTAGTCGTCGTCACAGTGATTGACCAGGGCCTTACGCCTCCCGGCGGGCGGGCTATTGTGCGCTTCATGACGAGCTCTGACAAGCCTGAGAACGCCTCGGACACCGCTGCCGCCGAAGACACCTCAGTCGCCGCCCGGGACTGGGCGACGGCCTCCGCCGACCCTCAGTACCGCGCCGCGGTCGTGGACCTGCTCGGTGCGCTCGCGTACGGGGAGCTGGCGGCGTTCGAGCGGCTCGCGGAGGACGCCAAGCTGGCGCCGACGCTGGCGGACAAGGCGGAGCTGGCGAAGATGGCGTCGGCGGAGTTCCACCACTTCGAGAGGCTGCGCGACCGGCTCGCCGAGATCGGGGAGGAGCCGACGCGGGCGATGGAGCCGTTCGTCGCCGCGTACGACGGGTTCCACAAGCAGACGGCTCCCTCGGACTGGCTGGAGGGACTCGTGAAGGCCTACGTCGGCGACTCCATCGCCAGCGACTTCTACCGCGAGGTCGCCGCCCGGCTGGACTCCGACTCCCGCAACCTGGTGCTGGCCGTGCTCGACGACACGGGGCACGGCGGCTTCGCCGTGGAGAAGGTGCGGGCCGCGATCGACGCCGACCCGCGTGTGGGCGGGCGGCTCGCGCTGTGGGCACGGCGGCTGATGGGCGAGGCCCTGTCGCAGTCCCAGCGGGTGGTAGCCGACCGGGACGCGCTGTCGACCATGCTGGTGGGCGGTGTCGCGGACGGCTTCGACCTCGCCGAGGTCGGCAAGATGTTCTCCCGGATCACCGAGGCCCACACCAAGCGGATGGCCGCGCTGGGGCTGGCCGCCTGATCCAAACGACAGGCCCTAGTCCATCGCCGAGCGGCCGGGCCGCGTCGTCAGCGCCGCCACCGTCGGCGACCCCTCACGCGGTCGCCGACCGGCGGCGCAGTCTTCCCGCGGGGCGCAGCAGCAGCGACAGCGAGGCCACGGAGACGATCACCGCGCCGAGCAGGACGAGCAGCACGTGCCCGGCGTCCAGCGCGCTGTGCATGACGAAGGCCCCGAAGAGGGCACCGGCGACGCCGGTCGACAGGACCATGGGACGCGCCGGGAGACGGTGCGGCAGGCGGTGAGTGGCCGCCCACGCCAGAGCCAGGCCGAGGATCGCGGAACTCAGCGTTTCCAGGAGCATGTCGGGGTCCCTCCCACATGGCCGGCCTGCCCAAATCGGTCGTAGCCCGTCTTACCCCTGACCTGCGGAATCCAATCCACCCCTGTGGGCGACTTGTGCTCCATCCGTGGAGGAAGCGGTGCGCCGCAAGGGGAAGTCGAGGGCCACGCGGAAGGGGTGTCCGGGGGAGAGCAATGCAAACGGGGCGGGTCGGCCGCCAGCCGTCCCGCCCCGCTCCACATCTGCGCCTACAGCGCGCCGAAGCCCACCTTGCGCGGGGCCTGCTCGCCGATCTCGATGTAGGCGAGACGGTCGGCCGGGACCAGGACCTTGCGGCCGTGCTCGTCCACGAGGCTCAGCAGCGGCGACTTCCCGGCCAGTGCCTCGGAAACGGCCCGCTCGACCTCCTCGGCAGTCTGACCGCTCTCCAGAACGATCTCGCGGGGCGCGTGCTGCACGCCGATCTTGACCTCCACGGCTATGTCCCTCCGACGGTCAGTGATGTGCGCGACCTTCCGCGCCGTACGCAGCACACATTAGCCCGGTGAGGGGACGTACATGCTCCGCCCGAGAACGCCACGAGCGAACATCGGGCGGGAACAAAGCGCCGTCAGTGGTGCGGCTGGTCCATGCCGTGCAGCGGGAATCCCGCGATACCGCGCCAGGCCAGCGAGGTGAGCAGCTGCACCGCCTGGTCGCGGGGCACGCTGCGGTCGCTGTGCAGCCAGGAACGGGCCACCACCTGGGCGAGACCGCCCAGGCCCGAGGCGAGCAGCATCGACTCCGCGCGTGACAGGCCGGTGTCCTCGGCGATGACGTCGCAGATCGCCTCCGCGCACTCGTTGGTGACCTTGTCGACGCGCTCGCGCACGGCGGGCTCGTTCGTCAGGTCCGACTCGAAGACCAGGCGGAACGCACCGCCGTCGTCCTCGACGTAGGCGAAGTAGGCGTCCATCGTCGCCCGGACGCGCTGCTTGTTGTCGGTCGTCGACGCGAGCGCGTTCCGTACGGACTGGATGAGCGACTCGCAGTGCTGGTCCAGCAGTGCGAGATAGAGGTCGAGCTTGCCCGGGAAGTGCTGGTAGAGCACCGGCTTGCTGACGCCTGCGCGCTCCGCGATGTCGTCCATCGCGGCCGCGTGGTAGCCCTGGGCCACGAAGACCTCCTGGGCGGCGCCCAGGAGCTGGTTGCGTCGGGCACGGCGCGGCAGGCGTGTGCCCCGCGGGCGAACCGCCTCTGTCTGCTCGATGGCTGTCACGCCGCCTCCCATGTTCGTCCATGTGCGGATCTGGCCGCGTCGCCATCGTACTTTTCGGTAACCGTGGTGCGCGCGGTGAGAACGCAGAATTTCACGGACCGGACGGTTACGAAAGCGGTTGCGGAGGTTTCAAACAGGGTCAGAGCGGGCAAAATGCTGCCTCTTTCCTGTTCGGAGGAGCTGCTCGTCGCCCGTCGGCGGCGAGCGTCACCGGTAGTCGTCCTCGTCGAGCGAGACGATCCGGGCCTGCTCCACCAGGTCGGCCTCGTTGGCCCGGGCCGGGTCGACGCCGGTCAGCGGGTCGTCGCGGTCCGGCGCGATGTCCGCCTGCTGCTCGGCCGCGTCGACCTCGGGGGCCTCGACGTCGAACTCCTGCGCCTCCTGCGCGTCCTCGGCCTCGAACGTCTCCGGGTCGGTGGGGTCTACGGCCATGCTGGGCTCCCTTCCTACGAACGTCCCTGGGAATGCAGGGGCCACACGCGGGTGCCCTCTGTACGAGCCTAGGAGACACCCGATCCGGACGCTATGCGATCCGCGTCCGGGATGTGACGCAGTGCTCATCCCATTGACTGCTACCCACGCGCGCTCGGGTGCCTCCTCTTCCGCCGTCCCAACTGGCCGATCCCTGTGATGGCGAACACAGGCGAACACATGAGTCACTGCGTGATCGTCTCGTAACATTGCCGCATGTCTTCGACCGAGCTGCCGTTCGTGCCGCCCGCCAATGTGCTGCCGAAGGTGGGGACCGTCCGGGTCGCGGAGGGTGAGCGCCTGCGGTCGGTCGAGCTGCCCGGGGTGACGCTGACGATCCGGTCGAGGCCTCCCGCGCGCGAGGACCTGCCGCCCGCGCTGTACGTGCACGGGCTCGGCGGTTCCTCGCAGAACTGGTCGGCGCTGATGGCGCTGCTGGACGGCTTCGTCGACGGCGAGGCCCTCGACCTGCCGGGCTTCGGCGACTCCCCGCCACCGGACGACGGCAACTACTCCGTCACGGGTCACGCGCGCGCGGTCATCCGTTACCTCGACGCCTCCGGGCGCGGTCCCGTGCACCTGTTCGGGAACTCGCTCGGCGGCGCCATCGCCACCCGTGTCGCCGCGGTTCGTCCCGATCTGGTCCGTACCCTCACGCTTGTGTCGCCCGCTCTGCCGGAAATCCGAGTGCAGCGCGCCGCCGTGCCCACGGGGCTGCTGGCGGTGCCGGGCGTCGCCCTGCTCTTCACCCGGCTGACCCGGGAGTGGACGGCGGAGCAGCGGGTCCGGGGCGTGATGGCGCTGTGTTACGGGGATCCCGGGCGGGTGACGCCGGAAGGATTCCGCAACGCCGTGCAGGAGATGGAGCGGCGGCTGCGGCTGCCCTACTTCTGGGACGCAATGGCGCGCTCCGCGCGCGGGATCGTCAACGCGTACACGCTGGGCGGCCAGCAGGGGCTGTGGCGCCAGGCCGAACGGGTTCTCGCGCCGACCCTCCTCGTCTACGGCGGCCGTGACCAGCTCGTCGGCTTCCGTATGGCCCGGAAGGCGGCTCGCGCCTTCCGTGACTCCCGGCTGGTGACGTTGCCCGATGCGGGTCATGTGGCGATGATGGAGTACCCGGAGACCGTCGCCATGGCGTTTCGTGAACTCCTCGAAGAAGCAGGAGAGTTGGGCGCGCAGCGGGCGAGGCGGGCCGACCGGGAGGATGCCGGGGGCGACGCCGTCGACAGAGAAGGCACCGACGAGAGCATGGGGGGCTGAGGCGCGACGTGGGACGCCACAGCCGCCGTGGGCCGGTCGTCAAGGGCGACAGCGCGGACACAACTGAAGTACGGGACGGCCGGGCGGGGTCCGCGCAGGGGCAGAGGTCCGGTCAGGGCCAGGCGCCGGACGCCGGCCGGGGTGCCCGGACCGCACCGCCCGGTGCTCCGCAGGGCGGCTGGCCCTCGCAGGGCCCGCGCAGGACGCCGGGCCCGCGGCCCGCGCCGACGGAGGGGACGCCGCCGCACGGCATGCCGCGCCTGCCCGACGGCTGGCACCCGGACGGCACACCGGCCCAGGGTCTTCCCCGCCTGCCCGACGGCACACCGGTACGCGGGGTGCCCCGCCTTGCCGACGGGACACCTGGGCAGGGCGTGCCGCGGCTGGCTGACGGGACTCCGGCGCGGGGTGTTCCCCGGCCGGCCGGCGGGACTCCCGCGCAGGGCGTTCCCCGGTTGCCGGACGGCACCCCTGCGCACGGGGTGCCCCGGGTTCCCGGCGGCACACCGGCGCGCGGCGTACCGCGGTCGCCCGACGGGACTCCCGCGCACGGCTTCCCGCACGCCCGTGGCGGACACCCCGAGCAGCAGGAAGCCGGGGGTGCCTGGGGTGAGTTGAGGGGGGACGGCGGTAGGTCCGCCGGCGCGAGTGTGCCCATACCGCGGCAGCGCCGGGCACCCGTGCCCGGGCCGCGGCAGGACTATCTCAACGCCTTCGTCGACGAGGAGGACGACGTCTTCGCGCCCCGCACGCCCGCCTCCGCGCACGCCGCGGACGCCTACGCCTCCGTCACGGACTGGAACGCCGGCACCCCGGCCGACTCCGGGTCCGGCGGCCACGACGACGCGGGGCCCACCGGCACGCCCGTGCCGGGCAAGGGCGGCAAGGGCCGTGCCTTCACCGGCATCGCGGCAGCGGCCGTCACCACCGTGCTGGCCTTCATCGTCGCCGGGCAGGTCGCCGACGACCCCGGCGGCGCCGGCGTGCAGTCGCAGTCCGCCACCGACCAGGCCCGCGACGTCCGGGACTCCGCGTCCCGCGCGGACGGCCGGGCACCCGCCCCCGAGGCCGCGCCGCTGACGTACGACGAGAAGATGGGCAGGACGTACTCGCTCGGCGCCGAACTCAAGGGCTCCGGGAAGTTCGACGCCGTTCCCGGCATCGCCAAGGCGCCGGGTGCCGGGCAGAAGTTCACCTACCGCGTGGACGTGGAGCAGGGGCTCGGGCTGGACGGCGCGCTGTTCGCCGACGCCGTGCAGAAGACGCTCAACGACCCGCGCAGCTGGGCCCACAGCGGCGCGCGGACCTTCGAGCGCATCTACTCCGGCAAGCCCGACTTCGTGATCACTCTCGCCAGCCCCGGCACGACGGCCGACTGGTGCGCCAAGTCCGGTCTGGACACCACCGAGGACAACGTCTCCTGCGACTCGGCCGCGACCGAGCGCGTGATGATCAACGCCTACCGGTGGGCGCAGGGCTCGGAGACCTACGGCGACAGCAAGATCCACGCCTACCGGCAGATGCTGATCAACCACGAGGTCGGCCACCGCCTCGGCTACGGTCACGTCACCTGCGACAAGGACGGCGACCTCGCGCCGGTCATGCAGCAGCAGACCAAGTTCCTCGACCACGACGGCATCCGCTGCCGTGCCAACGCCTGGCCGTATCCCGGGAGTTGACAGGCGTCACAGGCGGTGTGGCGCGGCTCGCGTTGACATGCTCGGAAAGTTCGTTCATATTTCTGGGCATGTCCGCCCGTCACGTCTCCGTTCGCGCCGCCATCGAGCTGGCGCTCATCGGCGTGACCCCGCTCTGCGTGGCCGACATTCACTGTTGCTGACGCCCGCCCGAGGCGCGCGTCGCTCACCCTCTCCGTGACCTGGTCACGGCTTCTTCGACGACCCGGCGCCGGGCAGACGTCTGTCTTCTTTCGTCTCACCCTTCGTCATTTCGTCTCGCGATCCGAGATCCGTGATCCGGGACGCCTCCCGAGAGGTCGTCATTCCCATGCGCCAACCGTCCGTCACAGCGCGCCGCGTGGCCGCGGCATCCGTCAGCCTGGTCCTGGCAGCGGGTACCGCCGCCTGCGGGCCGAAGGACAACGATGCCAAGGGCGCCGGCGGCGACTCCACGCCCCGCAAGGGCGGCACCCTCACGGTCCTGAACGCCAATCCCCAGCAGGACTTCGACCCGGCCCGGCTGTACACCTCCGGAGGCGGCAACGTCCCGTCCCTGGTCTTCCGTACGCTCACCACCCGCAACCGCGAGGACGGCGCCGCCGGCGCGAAGGTCGTCCCCGACCTCGCCACCGACACCGGGCGTCCCAACAAGGACGCGACCGTGTGGACGTACACCCTGAAGAAGGGCCTGAAGTACGAGGACGGCACCCCGATCACCTCGGCCGACATCAAGTACGGCATCGAGCGCTCCTTCGCCCCCGAGCTGTCGGGCGGCGCCCCCTACCTGCGGGACTGGCTGGTCGGTGCCGCTGACTACCAGGGGCCGTACAAGGACAAGAAGGGCCTCGACGCGATCGAGACGCCGGACGAGCGGACCATCGTCTTCCATCTGAACAAGCCCGAGGGCGAGTTCCCCTACCTCGCCACGCAGACGCAGTTCACGCCCGTCCCGAAGAGCAAGGACACGGGTACGAAGTACGAGGAGCACCCGGTCTCCTCCGGGCCGTACAAGGTCGTGGAGAACGAGAACGACGGTGAGCGGCTGGTCCTGGAGCGCAACACGCACTGGTCCGCCACGACCGACGCCGAGCGCAAGGCCTACCCCGACAAGATCGACGTACGGTCCGGTCTCGACTCGTCCGTGATCAACCAGCGGCTGTCCGCGTCCCAGGGAGCGGACGCCGCCGCGGTCACCACGGACACCAACCTCGGCCCGGCCGAACTGGCCAAGGTGACCGGCGACAAGGACCTCGCCTCGCGCGTCGGCACCGGGCACTTCGGCTACACCAACTACCTCGCCTTCAACCCGTCCATCAAGCCGTTCGACAACGCCAAGGTGCGGCAGGCCATCTCGTACGCCATCGACCGGTCGTCCGTGGTCAACGCCGCGGGCGGGTCCGCGCTGGCCGAGCCCGCCACGACCTTCCTGCCGGACCAGAAGTCCTTCGGCCACACGCCGTACGACCTCTTCCCGGCGGGCAAGGCCGGCGATCCGGCCAAGGCCAGGGCACTGCTGAAGGAGGCCGGTCACGCGAACGGTCTCACCATCACGCTGACGCACTCCAACGCCAAGGACTTCGAGACCAGCCCCGAGATCGCGACCGCCGTCCAGGACGCGCTGAAGAAGGCCGGCATCACGGTCAAGCTGCAGGGCCTGGAGGAGAACGACTACTCCGACAAGATCCACGACGTGAAGTCCGAGCCCGGCTTCTTCCTCGCCCACTGGGGCGCCGACTGGCCCTCCGGCGGGCCGTTCCTCGCCCCGATCTTCGACGGCCGGCAGATCGTCAAGGACGGCGCGAACTTCAACACGGGCCTGCTGAACGACAAGTCGGTCAATGCCGAGATCGACGCGATCAACAAGTTGACGGATCTTGACCAGGCCGCCGAGAGGTGGGGTGCACTGGACAGGAAGATCGGCGAGAAGGCCCTGACCGTCCCGCTGTTCCACCCCGTCTACAAGCGCCTCTACGGCGAGGACGTCAAGAACATCGTGATCAGCGACTGGACCGGTGTGCTGGACATCTCGCAGGTCGCGGTGAAGTGACGCCGTGAGTGAGGCACTTCTCGCCGCCGGGGCGATCGGGACGGACACCTCCGTCCCGGCCGCCTCGGGGGCCCGTCAGTTCTGGCGGCGGCTGCGCACGCAGCGCGCCGCCCTCGTCGCGGCGGGAGTCGTCGCGCTGCTCGTCCTGGTCGCGCTCGCCGCGCCGCTGCTCACCGCCCTCGAGGGCCAGGACCCGACCACCTACCGGCGCTGCTCGTCCTGGTCGCGCTCGCCGCGCCGCTGCTCACCGCCCTCGAGGGCCAGGACCCGACCACCTACCACCCGTCCCTCGTGGACTCCGCGCGCGGCGGCGTGCCCATCGGGTCGCTCGGCGGAGCGAGCGCCGACCACTGGTTCGGCGTCGAACCGCAGACCGGCCGGGACCTGTTCGCGCGGCTGGTGTACGGCGCGCGCGTCTCGCTGGGCGTCGCGCTGGCCGCGACCGTCGTGCAGGTCGCCATCGGGATCACCCTCGGTGTCGCGGCCGCGCTCGGGAAGCGATGGGTTGATCAACTGTTGAGCCGGTTCACGGACATCATCGTCGCCATGCCGCTCATGATCATGTCGCTGGCGCTGCTCGCGATCGTGCCGTCGAGCTTCCCGCGGCCGGTGCTCGTCGCCCTCGTCATCGGCCTGATCGGCTGGGGCAACATCGCCCGGATCGTGCGGGCGCAGACGCTCACCCTCAAGGAACTCGACCACGTCTCCGCGGCCCGGCTCAGCGGCTGGGGCATCTGGAGCATCGCCCGCCGCGAACTCCTGCCCGGTATCGCCGCGCCCGTCATCACGTACGCCGCGCTGCTCGTGCCGACGAACATCACCGTCGAGGCCGCGCTGTCCTTCCTCGGCGTGGGCGTGAAGCCGCCGACGCCCTCCTGGGGACAGATGCTCACCGCCGCCGACGTCTGGTACCAGGCCGCCCCGCAGTACCTGCTGCTGCCCGCGGGCGCCCTGTTCGTCACGGTGCTCGCCCTCACGGTCCTCGGCGACGGGGTCCGCACCGCGCTCGACCCGCGCGCGGCCTCCCGGCTGCGCGTCGGGACGGGACGCAGGCGGGAGTCGAAGACGGCCGAGGGAGGCACGGCATGAACGGCTTCACCGGTTTCGTCCTGCGCCGGGCCGTCGGCGCCGCGGTCACCCTGCTCGCCATCTCGGTGATCGTCTACGTCGTCTTCTACGCCACTCCCGGCAACGTCGCCCAGATCACCTGCGGCCCGCGCTGCTCACCGGAACAGGTGCACCAGGTGGCTCGGCAACTGAACCTGGACGACCCGCTGTTCGTGCGGTACGGACACTTCCTCCAGGGCCTCGTCGCCGGCCAGGACTACTCGACGGGTACGTCCGTGCAGCACTGCTCCGCCCCCTGCCTCGGCCTGTCGTACCAGAGCGACCAGCAGGTCACGCAGCTGATCTGGGCGAAGCTGCCGGTCAGTCTGTCCCTGGTGGCCGGGGCGATGGTGCTCTGGCTGATCCTCGGGGTCGGCACCGGCGTGCTCTCCGCCTGGCGGCGCGGCCGGTTCTCCGAGCGGGTGCTCACCGGCGTCACCCTCGCCGGCACGGCCACTCCGGTCTTCGTGATCGGCCTGGTCCTGATGATCGTCGTCTGCGGCGAACTGCGGCTGCTGCCCTTCCCGCAGTACGTCGCCCTCACCGACGACCCCGAACAGTGGGCGTGGAACCTGCTGCTGCCCTGGCTGTCGCTCGCCCTCATTGAGGCCGCCGCGTTCGCCCGGCTGACCCGGGCGTCGATGCTGGAGACGCTGGCCGAGGACCACATCCGCACCTTCCGCGCCTATGGCGTCGGCGAGCGGTCGATCGTCGGGTGGCACGCGCTGCGCGGTGCGTTCGCGCCGGTCATCGCGCTGAACGCCAACAACGTCGGGTCGGCGATCGGCGGCGCGGTGCTCACCGAGACGCTCTTCGGCCTGCCGGGCATCGGACAGGAACTCGTCCATGCCGTCAACGTCGTCGACCTGCCGGTCGTGGTCGGCATGGTCCTGGTCATCGGATTCTTCGTGGTCCTCGCCAACGCCGTCGCGGACGTCCTGTACGCGGTGGCCGACCGACGGGTGGTGCTGACATGAGTCTGGTCGACGTGACCGGCCTGCGCGTGGACTTCGGCGCGCTGCGCGCGGTCGACGATCTCTCCTTCCGGCTGGAGGAGGGCGCCGCGCTGGCCCTGGTCGGCGAGTCCGGCTCGGGCAAGTCGACCGTGGCGTCCGCCCTGCTCGGCCTGCACCGCGGCACGGGCGCGCGGGTCGAGGGCTCGGTCGAGGTGGCCGGCACCGATGTGCAGCGGGCCTCCGACGAGGAACTGCGGCGGCTGCGCGGCGGGCAGGCCGCCATGGTGTTCCAGGACCCGCTCTCCTCCCTGGACCCGTACTACGCGATCGGCGACCAGATCGCCGAGGTGTACCGCGTGCACGCGCGCGTGTCCCGGCGTGCGGCACGCGCGCGTGCCGTCGAGGTCCTCGACCGGGTGGGCATCCCGGACGCCGCTCGACGGTCCCGGTCCCGGCCGCACGAGTTCAGCGGCGGCATGCGCCAGCGCGCCCTGATCGCCATGGCGCTCGCGTGCGAACCCCGGCTGCTGATCGCCGACGAGCCGACGACCGCCCTCGACGTGACGGTCCAGGCCCAGGTCCTCGACCTGCTGCACACGCTGCGCGAGGAGACCGGCATGGGCCTGCTGCTCGTCACGCACGACGTGGGCGTGGCCGCCGAGAGCGTCGACGAGGTGCTGGTGATGCGGCACGGCAGGGCGGTCGAGCACGGCCCGGTCGCCGGCGTGCTGGGCGCACCGGCCCAGCCGTACACCAGGGAGCTGCTGGCCGCCGTCCCCCGGCTGGACGCGCCGCGGAAGGCCTCGACGGACCCCGAGGAGGTCGTCCTGGAGGCGACCGGCCTCCAGCGCGAGTTCGGGCGCGGGAAGCGGGCGTTCACGGCCGTGGACGACGTGTCGCTGACCCTGCGCCGCGGCGAGACCCTCGGGATCGTCGGCGAGAGCGGCAGCGGCAAGACGACCCTCGGGCGCATGCTCGTCGGCCTGCTGGAGCCGACGGCGGGATCGCTGAGCTTCGAGGGCCGCGCGCACACCGGCGTGAATCCGGCCGTGCAGATGGTCTTCCAGGACCCCGTCTCCTCCCTCAACCCCCGCCGCAGCGTGGGCGAGTCCATCGCCGACCCGCTGCGGGCGCGGGGCGAGCGGCAGGAGGGGCGCATCCGGGAGCGCGTGGGGGACCTGCTGGAGCGCGTGGGGCTCGAAGCGGCGCACTACGACCGCTACCCCCATGAGTTCAGCGGCGGGCAACGCCAGCGTGTCGGCATCGCCCGGGCCCTCGCGGCCGACCCGCGCGTCATCGTCTGCGACGAACCGGTCTCGGCCCTCGACGTCACGACCCAGGCCCATGTGGTCCACCTGCTGGGGGAGTTGCAGCGCGAACTCGGGCTCGCGCTGGTCTTCGTCGCCCACGACCTGGCCGTCGTCCGCCAGGTCAGCGACCGGGTCGCGGTGATGCGGCGGGGCAGGATCGTCGAGGAAGGGCCCGTCGGAGAGGTGTACGAGTCGCCGCGCGACCCCTACACCAGGCAGCTGCTGGCCGCCGTACCGGCGCTCGACCCGGAGGCCGCCGCGCGACGCCGGGCGCAACGACGGGAGTTGGCCGCGGCATGACGATCCGTGTCCGCTTGATCTCCTAGCGCGACAGAACGCGACCCGCACGGGAAAGTTACGACCGTTCACCCCTTTTGGTGGTGCGACGGACAACCGTCCGTCGCACCACCGCCTTGTCCGCATACGTTCGTCCCGCTGCGAGCCGCCGGGCAACGGCGGCTCCCCATACGGGAGATCGGGGGTGCACTCGTGCGCATCGGACTGCTTACGGAGGGTGGCTATCCGTATGTGAGCGGTGACGCCAGGCTCTGGTGCGACCGGCTGGTGCGCGGGCTCGCCCAGCACGAGTTCGACGTCTACGCGTTCAGCCGCAGCGAGCACCAGGAGGACGAGGGCTGGGTCCCGCTGTCGCCGAACGTCCGCAGGGTGCGCACCGCATCGCTGTGGATGGCCGAGGACGACGAGGTGGTGCTCGGGCGCCGCGCACGCCGGCGGTTCACCGAGTGCTTCGGGGAACTGGCTGCCGTGCTGTGCGGGGCGTCGGGGGGTGGCTCCAGTGCCGCCGGGAAGATCCCCCAAGGGGCCTCCAGTGCCGCCGCCGGGCTCCCCGAGGGTGCGCCCGCCTCTGAGGCGGACCGTTTCGCCAACGCTCTGTACGGGCTCGCCGAACTCGCCCGCGACGAGGGCGGGCTGGCGGGGGCTCTCCGGTCGGAGGCCGCCGTACGCACCCTGGAACGCGCCTGCCGTGCGCCCGGCGCCCATCGCGCGGCGCGCGAGGCGCGCGTACCGGATCTGCTCTCCGTCGCCGCTCATCTGGAACGCGCCCTGCGCCCCCTCTCCCTCGACTGGTACGAGGACGACGGGCTCGGTGCGGTCGACCTCTGTCACGCCGCGTCCGGCGGCACCGCCGTCCTGCCCGGCCTGCTGGCCCGGCACTTCACCGGCGTGCCCCTGATGGTGACCGAGTACGGAGTGCGCCTGCGGACGCACTACCTCACCGCCCCGGACGCCCCACCCGCCGTACGGTCCCTGCTGGCGGCCTTCCAGGGCCGACTCGCGGCCGAGGCCTACGGGCGGGCCGAGGTCGTCACCGCGGGCAACACGCACGCCCGCCGCTGGCAGGAGCACTGCGGCGCCGACCGCGAGAAGCTCCGCACGGTCTACCCCGGCATGGACGCCCGGTCCTTCGCCGAGGTGGGCGAGTCCCCGGACTGCGCGGACCCGGACACACTCGTCTGGGTCGGCCGCGTCGAGCCCGCCAAGGACCTGGTCTCTCTCCTGCACGCCTTCGCGGAGGTCCGCAAGCAGGAGCCGAGGACGCGCCTGCGCATCGTCGGCGCCCCCGCCGGCCCCCAGGGCGCGGCCTACCTCGGTCACTGCAGGACTCTGGCCGCCCAGCTCTTCCCCGACGAGGCGGAGGGCCCGCACGCCGCCGGCGACAACCCGGTGTCCTTCGAGGAGATCGGCGGCCCCGAACTCCCGGTCGCTGCCGACGCCTACGCCTCGGGTGCCGTGACCGTCCTCTCCAGCGTCGTCGAGGGCTTCCCCCTCGGCCTCGTCGAGGCCATGCTCTGCGGGCGCGCGACGGTGTCGACGGACGTCGGCGCGGTCGTGGAGGCCATCGGCGGCACGGGGCTCGTCGTACCGCCGCGCAACCCACGGGCGCTCGCGGAGGCGTGCGTGGCACTGCTGCGCGACCCCGAGCGCCGTGCGCGTCTGGGCGCCGCCGCTCGCGCCCGTGCCCTCGAACTGTTCACGGTCGAGCAGAACATCGAGGCATTTCACGGCATTTACCTGGAGATCGTCTCGCGTGCGCCCGTCCGCCGTGTCCTCGACGGAGCAGGGGAGGCGCTGCCGTTCGCGGTTCCCGCCGAGGCCCACGTCCCCGTCCGCTGGACCGCCGCGTCGCCCAGTCTCGCCGCTCGCAGCGGCCCCGGCTGGGTGGCGGGCAGGCCCGTACGCGCCACCACGTCCGTCCCCGCCCCGGAGGGTGCGCGATGAGCGACTTGGGCGAACTGGACCGTCCGGGAAGCCCGACCAGCCCCGGAGCGTGGGACGCCCCCTCGGAGAAGGAACCGGACCCGGCGACCACGGACTCGACCACCCCGGAGGCGGTCGCCGCACGCAAGGTGCCCGGGAGCCGGGAGCCGGCCGCCGATCGCCTGGTGCCCGGCAAGCCGGAGCCGGCCGCCGACCGCAAGGCGTCCACCCCGCGTCGGGGCGCTGCCGACCCGGTGAAGGCGCTGATGCACCGTCACCGGGAGCTCTGCGAGCGGGCGGTGGACCCCCTCGAGATCGCCGCGGGACTGGAGACGCACGGCATCACCGACCGGACCGCCGCCCGCTTCCGCCACCGGGACGTCTTCTCCCTCGCGGAGGAGATGTACGCGCGCATCTCCCGTGACGGAGACACGTCCCCGCCCGCCCCGCCCACCGCTCCCCGGGTGCGCGCCGACTGGGCACTGCTGACCCTCCTGCCCGGTGCGCTGTGCGCCGCCGCCGTGGCCGCCGTGCACCTCACCCACGGGCGGTCCCGCCTGTTCGCGGTCGCAGCCGGTGCCCTCGCCGTGGCCCTGGCCCTCCGCGCGGCCCTCCGCCGGGGCCCCCTGAGCAGGACCGATGCGGGCCGGCCCGGACCGCGACCCGGCGCAGCCTCCGGCAGGACCACCCCGTGGACCGTGTGGCTCCTCACCTACTCCCTCCTGGGCAACGGCCTGCTCCACAGCGCTCTCACCGGAGGCCCCGACGTCCTGCCCACCGGCACGGCCGACGGCCCCTGGCCCCTCACCGCGGCCCCGGTCCTGGCCCTCGCCCTGGCCTGCGCGCCCGCCGCCTGGACCGCGCACCTCCTCACCGCCCGTGCCCGCCGCAAACTCGCGGCCAGCCGCGGCCTGGAGGACTTCGCCGCCTCCGTACGCCCCCTTCTGCTCGGCACCTTCGCCCTGTTCCTGGGCACCCTGGCGGCCCTGCTCACCCTCTGCGCGGCGGTCCTCGACGAGCCCGCGGCCTACGCGCAGGTCCTCGCCCTGGGCGCCCTCCTCTTCCTGGCCCGCCTCCTCACCACGCACGGCTTCACCTACGCCCCCGCCGTGGTCCTCACCGCGACGGCCACGGTCGAGGCGGCCGCACTCGCCACGGTCTTCGCCTCCCGCCTCCCCGGTCTCGGCTTCCTGGCCACCCCCGTCGAAGCCCTCGTCACGACCTGGGGCGCCGGCAGCGTCCCCACGCTCGCCTGCGGAGCGGCGGCCCTGGCCCTCCTGGTCCACACCACCCGCAAGCTCACCCGGGCCTCGGCCCACGCACCGCCGGAGCCCGCACGGTGACCGCCGCGGGCACCGGCCCCACCGCCGCAGGCAGCACCCGTCCCATCCGTTCCTTCCCGCCCTTTCCGCCTCGAGGAGAACCCGCATGATCACCCACCCAGGAGCCCCGGCGACATGGGGAGCCGCGCGATGAGAGTCCTGCTGATCGGAGCCAACGGCTACATCGGGCGCTTCGTCGCCGACCGTCTGCTCGCCGACCCGGCCGTGCAACTCACCGCCCTCGGCCGCGGTGACGACGCCGACGTCCGCTTCGACCTCGCCTCCGGCAGCCCCGGCGCCCTCACCCGCTTCCTCGACGCGGTCCACCCGGGTGTCGTCGTCAACTGCGCCGGCGCCACCCGTGGCGGGGCCCGCGAGCTCACCCGCCACAACACCGTCGCCGTGGCCACCGTCTGCGAGGCCCTGCGCCGCAGCGGCTGCGGCGCCCGGCTGGTGCAGATCGGCTGCAGCGCGGAGTACGGCCCGAGCCAGCCCGGCTCCTCCACGGCCGAGGACGCCGTGCCCCGGCCCGGCGGTCCGTACGGCGTCAGCAAACTCGCCGCCACCGAACTGGTCCTCGGCTCCGGCCTGGACGCCGTCGTCCTGCGCGTCTTCTCACCGGCCGGACCAGGCACCCCTGCCGGCTCCCCGCTGGGCCGTCTCGCCGAGGCCATGCGCCGCGCCATGCAGTCCGGCGACGGCGAGCTGAAACTCGGCGGCCTCGGCGCGCAGCGCGACTTCGTCGACGTCCGTGACGTGGCCCGTGCCGTCCACGCCGCCTCGCTCTCCGCCGCGCAGGGCGTCATCAACATCGGCTCCGGCCGCGCCGTACGCCTGCGCGACGCCGCCGCGGTCCTGGCCCGCGTCGCCGGATACGGCGGTGCTCTCCACGAACTCGACGGCCCGCCCGGTGCCCTGCGCGCGGCCATCGGCCACCCCCGCCCCGACCCCGACCACGCGCCCCCCGTCGCGTACCCGTACCCGGACGGCTGCGGCAGCTGGCAGCAGGCCGACGTGCGCACCGCGCGCGACCGGCTCGGCTGGCGCCCCCGGATCGGCCTGGAGGAGTCCCTCGCCGACATCTGGATGGAGGCGGCATGCCGCATCTGACCCGATCCCGGCGACGCACCTCGGGCACGGAACTCCGCCCCGGCGTCGGCGTCCCCGGCTACGCGCACCCCCTCCTCGCCCCCACCGAGTGGGGCGAGCTGACCCGCCCCGGCACCCCGCTGCACTGGGTCGTCCTCAACGTGGCCGACGGCCCCGGCGCCCGCCCCGACCCGCACTGCCTGGAGGCGGCCGGCCGCCTGCGCAACGCGGGTGTCCGCGTCCTCGGCCACCTCGACACCCGGTACGGCACCCGGAACTTCGGCGAGCTGATCTCGGACGCCCACCGGTTCGTCGACTGGTACCAGGTCGACGGATTTCTCCTGGAGCGCTGCCCCGCGGACCACGCCGGGCTGCCCGAGGTCCGCCGCACGGTCGCCACGCTCCGCGTGGTCCGTGACGCTGCCCACATCGTCCTCGGCCACGGCATCCACCCGCACCCCGGCTACGTCGAGCTCGCCGACCAACTGGTCACCTTCTCCGGGCCCTGGAGCGACTACCGCTGGTCGCAGGTGGCCGAGTGGACCGCGGACCATTCGCCCGAGCGCTTCTGCCACTTCGTCCACGGCGTGCCCCGCCCCCACCTGGCCGAGGCGCTGCGTATCGCCCGCTGGCAGGGCGCCGCGACGGTCTGGATCACCGACCACACGGACGGCGGGGGCCGCACCGACCCCTGGGAGGCCATGCCCGGCTACTGGGACGAATTCGTCTCGCGTATCGGAACGGGTGTCTCGGAATGAAAAAGGGCATGGCACTGTTACGGGGAGAACAACCGTAGTGATTGACCGACCAACGGAGTCCCCGTGTCGCTGCCACCCCTGGTCGAGCCGGCTTCCGAGCTCACCGTAGACGAGGTCCGCAGGTACTCCCGCCACCTGATCATCCCCGACGTGGGGATGGACGGGCAGAAGCGGCTGAAGAACGCCAAGGTGCTGTGTGTGGGCGCCGGCGGCCTGGGCTCGCCGGCGCTGATGTACCTGGCCGCCGCGGGCGTCGGCACCCTCGGCATCGTGGAGTTCGACGAGGTCGACGAGTCGAACCTGCAGCGCCAGATCATCCACAGCCAGGCCGACATCGGCCGCCCCAAGGCGGAGTCCGCCCGCGACAGCGTCAAGGGGATCAACCCGTACGTGAACGTGATCCTTCACGAGGAGCGGCTCGAGGCCGACAACGTGATGGACATCTTCAGCCAGTACGACCTGATCGTCGACGGCACGGACAACTTCGCGACCCGCTACCTGGTCAACGATGCCTGCGTGCTGCTGAACAAGCCGTACGTCTGGGGCTCGATCTACCGCTTCGACGGCCAGGCGTCCGTCTTCTGGTCCGAGCACGGCCCCTGCTACCGCTGCCTGTACCCGGAGCCCCCGCCCCCCGGCATGGTCCCCTCCTGCGCCGAGGGCGGCGTCCTGGGCGTGCTGTGCGCGTCCATCGGCTCCATCCAGGTCAACGAGGCCATCAAGCTCCTCGCCGGCATCGGCGATCCGCTGGTCGGCCGACTGATGATCTACGACGCCCTGGAGATGCAGTACCGCCAGGTCAAGGTCCGCAAGGACCCGAACTGCGCGGTCTGCGGCGAGAACCCGACCGTCACCGAGCTCATCGACTACGAGGCCTTCTGCGGCGTCGTCTCCGAAGAGGCCCAGGCGGCGGCCGCCGACTCCACGATCACTCCCAAGCAGCTCAAGGAGTGGATCGACGACGGCGAGAGCATCGACATCATCGACGTCCGCGAGCCGAACGAGTACGAGATCGTCTCCATCCCGGGCGCCCGGCTGATCCCGAAGAACGAGTTCCTCATGGGCACCGCCCTGGAGAGCCTCCCGCAGGACAAGAAGATCGTCCTGCACTGCAAGACGGGTGTCCGCAGTGCGGAAGTCCTCGCGGTCCTGAAGTCCGCGGGCTTCTCGGACGCGGTCCACGTCGGCGGTGGCGTGATCGGCTGGGTCAACCAGATCGAGCCGGCCAAGCCGGTGTACTGAGCCGTATCCGGCCTCCCTTTCCGAGCGGCGGGGGCTTCGGGCACGACAGGTGCCCGAAGCCCCCGCCGTCGTCATGAGCAGACCTTGCCGTCCTTCGGCACCGCGCCGTCCAGCAGGTACGCGTTCACCGTGGAGTCGACGCAGTCGCTCCCACTGCCGTACGCGCCATGCCCCTCGCCCCGCCAGGTGAGCATCACTC
Source organism: Streptomyces sp. NPDC024017 (assembly GCF_040638895.1). NCBI lineage: Bacteria > Bacillati > Actinomycetota > Actinomycetes > Kitasatosporales > Streptomycetaceae > Streptomyces > Streptomyces sp. NPDC024017. Next base: position 283,267 of record NZ_JBEZYZ010000005.1, read on the forward strand.
CGACGCCCTTGCCCAGCTCGTCGGCCATCCGCCGCGCGCCCTCGTACGGGGTGGCCGGGTCGCCGGTGTTGCCGACCACCAGGACCGGTGCCGCGCCGAGGGCGCTCACCTCCGGAGTGTCGTGCTGTCCGGGCACCGGCCAGTCGTGGCACCAGCCGGCCGTGTCCCAGCCGAGGAACGTCCCGAAGACCGGGGAGATCTTCTCGAATCGGGGCAGCAGCTTCTTCGTCCGGGCCGCGGTCGGCCGCTGCCTGTCGTCCAGGCACGATATGACCCGTTGGGAGTGGGTCGTCGTGCCGTAGCGGCCCGACGGATCACGTTCGTTGTAGCGGTCGGCCAGGGCCAGCAGCTCCGAGCCGTCGCCCTCCTCGGCCGCGTCGAGGGCGCTGGTCAGGGTCGGCCAGCTGTCCCTGCTGTACAGGGGGAGGATGATGCCGGTGACCGCGAGGGTCTGGGTCAGCTTCCGCCCGGGCAGGCCCGCCGGGAGGGGGCGGGCGTCGATCCGTCGCAGCAGGGACGCGATCTTCCGCGAGCCCTCCTGAGGATCCTGGCCGCTGGACTCGAGGTAGCCGTTCAGCGCGCGCTGGAAGCCCCTCGCCTGGTTCTGGGCGTGGCCCACGGTGTCGGCGCCGGGGTCGACGACCGCGTCCAGCGTCATGCGTCCCACCTTCTTCGGGAAGAGGTGGGCATAGGTGCCGCCCAGTTCTGTGCCGTAGGAGATGCCGAAGTAGTGCAGCTTGTCGTCGCCGAGGACTTGCCGGATGCGGTCCATGTCGCGGGCCGAGTCGGCGGTCGAGACGTGCGCCATCAACTTCCCGGCGTCCTTCTGGCAGCCCTGGCCGAAGTCGGCGGCGTCCTCGAAGTACGCCTTCTCCTCCGTGGGGTCGTCCGGGGTGACGTCCACCGACTCGGCGGCCTGGATCTCCTTGTCGCCCCGGCAACGCACGCCCTCGCTGGCGCCCACGCCGCGCGGGTCCCAGCTCACCAGGTCGTACCGCTCGCGGAGTGCGGAGACGGTCGGGGCGTACGACGGCATCATGGACACGCCCGACGCGCCCGGGCCGCCGAAGTTGAACAACAGCGACCCGACGCGGTTGCCGCCGCGGGCCTTGGCGCGGATCAGGCCCAGGCCGATCGTCTCGCCGTCCGGCTTCGACCAGTCCAGCGGCACCTTCAGCGTCGCGCACTGCCATTCGCTGCTCGGCGCGGGGCCGTCGGCAGTGGCCTTGCAACGGCCCCAGGAGAGCCCGCTGCTGCCGTCGTCGGACGAGCCGCTGCAGCCCGCGGCCAGCAGGGCCGAGGCGGCCGCCAGAGCGGTCCACCGAACGAAGCGCGTCATTGCCCATCCCCCCTCGCAGGCCGTCCGCTCCGTGCCGCGGATGGCGGTCAGGCCATGGTAGGCAGATCCCGCGCCGGCCGTCTCAGCCTGTGGATAACCTTCTGACCTGCGAGTTCGTCAGGAGCGGTCGTCAGGAGCGGTGCGGGTGTCAGGTGCAGACGGTCCCCGTCGGCGGCACCTTCCCGTCCAGCAGGTAGCCGTTCACCGCTCCCTGCACGCACCTGTTCTTGCTGTCGTATGCGCCGTGCCCCTGGCCCCGGTACGTCAGCTCGACACCGACCCCCTTGCCCAGCGCGTTCACCATCGCCCGCGCGCCCTCGTACGGCGTGGCCGGGTCACCCGTGTTCCCGACGACCAGAATGGGCGCCGAGCCCGGAGCGCTCACATCCGGGTGGTCGGCCGCGCCCGGCACGGCCCAGTCGGTGCAACTGAGCATGCCCCACGCCAGGTAGTCGCCGAACAGGTCGGACGCGGCCCGGAACTCGGGCAGCTTCTGCTCGACGTAGGCGGTGTCGTAGCGGGGTTTGTCGTCGGCGCAGTTGATGGCGACGTTGGCGGGAGTGATGTTGCTGTACTCGCCGTTCTCACTGCGCCCGTTCATCGAGTCGGACAGCGACAGCAGGATCCTGCCGTCACCGTCGTACGCGTTCTCCAGGCCCTCGGTGAGGTACTCCCAGAAGTCCTGCGAGTACAGCGCCTGCGCGATGCCGCTGGTCGCCGCCGTCTGGGTCAGCTGGCGCGGGAAGATCCCCGGGATCGGACTGCGGTCGAGGTCGTTCAGCAGCTTGGCGATGCGGTCCTTCACGTCCTGGGCGCTGTCGCCGATCGGGCACTCCTCGGTCTGCGACACGCAGTCCTCGGCGAAGTTGTCGAGTGCGAGCTGGAAGCCCTTGGCCTGCCCCAGCGACCCCTGTTCGGCGTCCTGTGTCGGGTCGACGACGGCGTCGAACACGGCACGGCCGACCCGCTCGGGGAACAGGTGGGCGTACACGCCGCCCAGTTCGGTGCCGTAGGAGATGCCGAAGTAGTGCAGCTTGTCGTCGCCGAGGACCTGGCGCATCAGATCCAGGTCGCGGGCCGCGTCGGTGGTGCGCACGTGCGGCAGGATCTTCTCGGAGTTCTCCTCGCAGGCGTCGTTGAACTCCTTGGTGTTGTCCACGAGCCGGGTGCGTTCGGCGGCGTCGTCGGGTGTGGCGTCCTGCTGGAAGTAGGCGTCGAGCTGCTGGTCGTTCTCGCAGATCACGGGGTCGCTGCGGCCGACTCCGCGCGGGTCGAAGCTGACCAGGTCGTAGCGGGTGCGCAGCTTCTCGTAGCCCTCGGCGAAGGCGGGCAGCGAGGTGACGCCCGAGCCGCCGGGGCCGCCGAAGTTGAAGACGAGCGAGCCGATGCGTTCGGTGCCGTCGCCGGTGGTCTTGACCCGGATCAGTTCGAGGCCGATCGTGTCGCCCTTCGGGTCGCCCCAGTCGAGCGGGGCCTTCATGGTCGCGCACTGCCACTCACCGTCGTCCGGCAGGGGAGAGGGCGGGGCGCCTCCGCCCTGGGCCTCGTCCGGGGCGGGGCAGGCCTTCCAGCTCAGTTCCTGCCGCGTGAGGTCCACGTCCTCGGCGTCGTCGCCGCAACCCGCCAGCACGGTGGACAGCAGCACGGCGGAGGCGGTCAGGACGGTGGCGCGCAGCCGGAGGAGGGTTGGCATGGTTCCATCCTGCGGCGGTACCGAACGGGGCGCGCGGGACGCGTGTCGTACGAGGTAAGAGGGGCCGGTGAGGCCAAAGGGCCTGCTCGCCGGCCCGAGCGGGCGGATGGGTGCTCGCCGGGCCGGCCGTGCGGATGGGTGCTCGCCGGGCTGACCGTGCGGATGGGCGCTCGCCGGGCCGACCGTGCGGATGGGCGCTCGCCGGGCCGACCGTGCGGAAGGGTGCTCGCCGAGCCGACCGTGCGTGGAGGGCACGCTTGCGGCCCGGTCGGGTCAGAGGGCCTGCTTGCGCGTGAGGTGGTTGAAGGCCAGCCAGCCCGGCAGTACGGGCAGCCACAGCGTCAGCAGGCGGAACAGCAGGACCGCCGGTGCCGCGACCTCCTTCGGGAGCCCGACGGCGATCAGACCGACCGTCAGGGTCGCCTCGACCGCGCCCACACCGCCCGGTGTCGGCGCGGCGGACCCCAGGGCGTTGCCCGCGAGGAAGACGACGGCGACGCTGGCGATGCTGATCGACGTGGTGTCGTCGCCGAACGCGCGGATCGACGCGTCCAGGCACATCACGAAGCAGGCGGTCAGCAGCAGCATGCCGCCGATGCCGGTGACCAGCTTCTGCGGCCGCTGGAGCACGTCCAGCATGCGCGGCACGACACCCGCGAACAGCGACCGCACGCGCGTGGCGACGAACTTACGCAGGAACGGCACCGACGTCGCCACGAGCACGAGCACCGCCACCGTCAGCAGACCGGCGATGACCGTCCGGGACGGCGACAGCGACGGCGTCTTCTCGGTGCCGGTCAGATAGCCGAAGGACAGCAGCATCAGGATGTGGCAGCCGAGCCCGAACAGCTGCGACGCGCCCACACTCGCCACCGCGAGCCCGGGCCGCACTCCCGCGCGCTGCAGGAAGCGCGTGTTCAGGGCGACACCGCCCACCGCCGCCGGGGCGACGATCTTCACGAACGACCCGGCGACCTGGGCCGCCACGGTCCGCACGAACGGCACCCGCTCGGGCACGAACCCCAGCAGTGCCATGGCCGCCGCGAAGTAGCTGCACATCGAGAACAGCACGGCCGCGGCCACCCAGCCCCACTCGGCGTTCGCGATGAGGGGCCCGAACTCGATGTGCGTGAGCTGCGTCAGCAGGAAGTACGCGCCGATCGCGCCGGCGATGAAGCTGATCAGCGTGCGCGGCCGCACCCGCTCGAGCCGGGCCGGCTCCACGGGCGCCTGCGGCCTGATCCGCAGCACCGCGTGCCGGATCTGCGTGAGCAGGTCCTCCTCGCGCGCCTCCTCCAAGGCCTCGTCGATCGCCCGCTTCTCGGCCCGCTGCTCCGCCCGTACGGCCTTCTTGTCGGGCTTCTCCAGGAGGACGGGCGCGGACTCGTCCGCGTCCTCCTCCAGGCGGGCCTGCTTGGCCTGCCGGGACGCCTCCAGGACCGCGTCGCGCTCGCGCTGTGCCCGCTCCCGGGCCAGTCTGCGCAGCGTCGCGCGCGTGGAGCGGCTGAGCGCGATGGGCTGGAGCATCGGCAGACAGTCCGCCACCGCGTCGGGACCGAGCACGCCCACCGCCGCGGCCACCGACCGCTCGGCGCCCACGCGGAGGCCGAGCGTCACCAGCAGCTGGGAGGTGTCCATGCGCAGCAGCAGATCGCCGGCCGCGATCTCGCCGACGCGCAGGTCGGTGAGGATCACCGTGCCGGAACGATCCACCAGGATCGCGTCGCCCACCAGCCTGCGATGCGCGATACGCCGCGACTGCAGGGCCTTCACCTGGTTCCAGGTGTCGCGCAGCAGGTCGTCGGTGATCTCCTCGTCCGACAGCGAGTCGAGGGTGCGTCCGCCGCTGTGCTCGTAGACGAGCATCACCGCGTCGGGGCCGAGTTCGGAGGTGGCGATCAGCTTGGGTGCGTTGGCGCCGGCCGCGATGGCCGCGTACGCCAGCAGGGCCTCCTGCTCCAGGGCCTGCCGCAGCGACTGGAGGCTGCTGCGGGTGGCGAAGCCGCGCAGGGTCAGGTTGCGCCAGGCGCGGTAGAAGAAGCCCTGTGCCTGCTGCTCCCGGTCGACGACCGTCACGTCCAGGGGCGGGCCGTCCTCGAGGGTGACGAAGTAGCGGCGGCCCCGGTCTCCGGTGTCCGGGTTGTCCGAGGTGTCCTCGCGTGACGCGCTGACCGGACGGAAGCCGACCGTCCGCAGGCCGGCCATCAGCGTCTGCCCGGTGGGCCGGACGTTGGGCGAGCCGACCGCGTAGAGCGTGCCGTAGGCCACGGTCCAGCCGATCAGCACGGTCAGGATGATCGAGAACGGCGTGGTGTACCCGGTGACGAGCATCGAGAAGGCGTCGAGGAGCAGCACGACCCACAGCACCGCGCGCCATCTCGGTCTGCGCGACATGCCGACGGCCGTCATGTAGGCGATGACCGGGGCCAGATATCCGTGCACGGGATCGGTCAGCGCGTGGATGTCGCCGGGGGAGGGCTGGGTGAGCGCCTCCTGGATCGAGTCGGGGGCGGCCCGGGCGACCCACAGGTCGGTGGCGAGGGTCACACCGTGCGCGAGGACCGCCGCGAGTACGCCGTCGGCGATCCGGAGCCCGTCCCGCTTGATCAGCCGCTCGATGGCGAAGGCGACCGGCACCAGCAGGATCGCGATGCTGGAGGCCAGCCCCGCGATCTTGATGAGCAGGTCGGGTGCCTGCCCGGTGCCCTTGTTGATGTCCTGTTCGAGGCCCGAGGTGGTGCCGTGCGCGAACGCGGCGATCCCGATCAGGACCGCGACGGCGAGCACGCCCACCAGGAGTCGCATCAGGTCGGACGGGCGGTGCACGCGCGCGGGGAGCAGCGGTTCGTCGCCCTCCACCTCGTCGATGTGCGCGAAGTCGGGCTCCTCGGCGGCCGAGCGGGCCTTCTTCGGTGCCGTCTTCCGGCCGTCGTCCGGAGTGCCCGGGCGCGACGAGGCGTCAGAGGTGCCCTCCGTGTCCTCGGGGTGCGCACCCTGCTGCTTCATCGCCTCTTCTTGGTCTCGTATCACCGGTCACCGCCCGCACGATGGTGGCATGCCGCACCGATACACGGGGGCATCAGGGTGCACATGCGGGGGCGGACAGTCTGCCCGACGCGCCTGTGCCGGGCGAGACGGACGCTCGGGAGCACGCCCGGTCCGTTGTCGGTGGGGTGCGGCAGGATGGGGCGGATGAGTGAGCAGAAGCCTGAGGGGGTCCGGTACGAGGACGAGCCCGCGCAAGCGCTGCCCGAGTACGCCGAGCGGGTCCTCGACGTCGCCGAACTGATCCCGCCGGGCCGTGTCATGACCTACGGGGACGTCGCCGAGTGGCTGGAGCAGGGCGGTCCGCGGCAGGTCGGCCGCGTGATGGCGCTCTACGGGGGAGCCGCCCCGTGGTGGCGGGTCGTCCGCGCGGACGGAGTCCTGCTGCCGGGGCACGAACAACGGGCGCTCGGCCACTACCGGGCGGAGGGCACGCCCCTGAAGGAGGCGAGCCGCGCCGCCGAGGGCCACCTGCCGCGCATCGACATGAGACGGGCGCGGTGGGACGGCGGTGATCGCGCGGAGGGTCACACCTGACAGCTTCCGCCATCGGGCGGCCTCCCGTGTGACCCGTGATCCGTACGGGGGAATCGGGGCACACCGGGGGCATGACGTACGTTCGTGAGACGAGGGGCATGAGTGCCACGAGTGCCGTGAGTGGTCGGTGGGAAGAAGGGGAAGCCCTGCTTCCGCCTCACCCGTCGGCGTAGCGTCGGCTGCGCGTGCCCCCGTCACCCCGCGGTCACCGCCCGCCACGCGCGGTGGCCCGCCCACCAGCACTTCCACCAGAACCGGCGAACCACACGTGAGCTCCTCTTCCTCCACCAGCGGCCTGTCGCACCCCCGGGTGCGGCGGGGGAATCGTGGCGCTTACCGGCTGGTACGTACCCCTCCTGCCCGCGTGGACCCCCCTCTTTTGGACGCCTCGCAGCGCTCCGTGGTTGACCACACCGCGGGTCCGCTGCTCGTCCTCGCCGGTCCGGGCACCGGCAAGACCACCACGCTCGTCGAGTCCGTGGCCGAGCGCGTCGCCCGGGGCCAGGACCCCGAGCGCGTCCTGGTGCTCACGTTCAGCCGCCGGGCGGCCGTCGAGCTGCGCGACCGCATGGCCCAGCGGTCCGGGGCGGCCCGCGCTCCCCAGGCGACCACCTTCCACTCGTTCTGCTACGCCCTGGTCCGCGCCCACCAGGACAGCGACCTGTTCGTGGAGCCGCTGCGGCTGCTGTCCGGCCCCGAGCAGGACGTCTCGGTGCGGGAGCTGCTCGCGGGCCAGGTGGATCTGGAACGGCTCGGCCTCGCGCACGTGCGCTGGCCGGACGAACTGCGTGCCTGCCTGACCACCCGCGGTTTCGCCGACGAGGTCCGCGCGGTCCTCGCCCGCAGCCGTGAACTGGGCCTCGGCCCCGACGCCCTGGACGCCTTCGCCCGCCGCACGGGACGGCCCGACTGGCGAGCCGCGGCCGCCTTCCTCGCCGAGTACCTCGACGTGCTCGACCTCCAAGGCGTGATCGACTACGCGGAACTCGTCCACCGCGCGGTGCTCCTCGCCCGCAGCCCCGACGTCGCGGCGTGGCTCGCCGCCCGGTACGACGCCGTCTACGTCGACGAGTACCAGGACACGGACCCCGCTCAGGTGCGGCTGCTGCACGCCCTGGCCGGCGGCGGACGCACGCTCGTGGCCTTCGGCGATCCCGATCAGTCGATCTACGCGTTCCGCGGGGCCGACGTCAACGGCATCCTGGACTTCCCCCACGCCTTCCCGCGCGCGGACGGCCGCCCGGCCCCCGTCTCCGTGCTGCGCACGTCCCGCCGCTCCGGCGCCGGCCTGCTGGCCGCCACCCGCCTGCTCACCCAGCGCATGCCGCTGACCCGTCTGCCCGCCGAGAAGGTGCGCGCCCATCGCGAACTCGCCCCCGTACGGGACGGCGGCCGCGTCGAGGCGTACACGTACCCGACGTCCGGGACGGAGCTGGACAACATCGCCGACATCCTCCGCAGGGCCCACCTGGAGGACGGCGTCCCCTGGAGCGACATGGCCGTCCTGGTGCGCGCCGGCTCGCGCACCATCCCGACGGTCCGCCGCGCCCTCACGGCGGCGGGCGTCCCCGTGGACGTCGACGGTGATGATGTGCCGCTGCGGCACGAACCGGCGGTGGCGCCGCTGCTCACGGCACTGCGGGCGGTGGCCGCGGCGGAGGCGGGACCTCCTGAGCCACAGGAAGCCGAGCGGGATCCCTCCTCCGGGGACACTCCTTCCGCGCGGCAGGACACCTGCTGGCTCGACACCGAAACCGCCCTCACCCTCCTGACCTCCCCCCTCGCGGGCATGGACGCCGCAGACCTGCGCCGCCTCGGCCGCGCCCTGCGCGACGAGGAGCGGGCCGCCGGCAACCCGCTGCCGGCGCCCTCCGACGTGCTGCTCGCGCAGGCCCTCGCCGAGCCGGAGCGTCTTGCCGTGCACGACCCCACGTACGCGCGTGGCGCCCAGCGCCTCGGCGCGCTGCTGCGCAGGGCCCGCGAGCGCCTGGCCGGCGGCGGTACGGCCGAGGAGGCGCTGTGGGACCTGTGGGAGGGCACGCCCTGGCCCGCGCGGCTGGAACGGGCCGCCCGCCGGGGCGGCGCCGCCGGGCGCAACGCGGACCGTGACCTGGACGCCGTCTGCGCCCTGTTCGCCACCGCGGCCCGTGCGGAGGAGCGCACCGGCGGCCGGGGCACCCTGAACTTCCTGGAGGAGATCGACGCCGAGGACATCGCCGCCGACACCCTCACGCGGCGTGCCGTACGCCCCGACGCCGTCCGCCTGATGACCGCGCACCGCTCCAAGGGCCTTCAGTGGCGCCTCGTGGTCGTCGCGGGCGTCCAGGAGGGCCTGTGGCCGGACCTGCGCCGCCGCGGCTCCCTCCTGGAGGCCGACCGCATCGGCCGCGACGGACTCGCCGAACCCCTCACCCCCGGTGCGCTGCTCGCCGAGGAGCGCCGCCTGTTCTACGTGGCCGCCACGCGCGCGCGTGAACGCCTCGTCGTCACCGCGGTCAAGGCCCCCGCTGACGACGGCGACCAGCCCTCCCGCTTCCTGACCGAACTCGGCGTCGAACCCAAGGACGTCACGGGACGCCCCCGCCGCCCGCTGTCCGTCGCCGCACTCGTCGCCGAACTGCGCGCCACCACGGTCGACCCGCGCGTCTCCGACGCCCTCCGGGAGGCAGCCGCGCGCCGCCTGGCCCGGCTCGCCGCCCTCGCCGACGAGGACGGCCGCCCGCTGGTGCCGTCCGCGCACCCCTACCGCTGGTGGGGCATGTTCGAGCCGACCGAGTCCAAGGTGCCACTGCGCGACCGCGACCAGCCCGTCGTGCTCTCCGGCAGCGCCCTCGACCAACTGGCCAACACCTGCGCCCTGCAGTGGTTCCTGGGCCGTGAGGTGAAGGCCGACGCGCCCGCGACCGCCGCCCAGGGCTTCGGCAACGTGGTGCACGTCCTCGCCGACGAGGTCGCCTCCGGGCACACCCCGGCCGACCTCACCGTCCTCATGGAACGCCTCGACTCCGTGTGGAACGCGCTGGCCTTCGACGCGCCGTGGAAGTCGGCCCAGGAGAAGGACAACGCGCGCGTGGCGCTCGAACGGTTCCTGCAGTGGCACGTCATGAACCGCACCGGTCGGACCCCGGTGGCCAGTGAGCACGACTTCGACGTCACCCTCGAAGCGGGCGACTACCAGGTGCGCATCCGCGGCCAGATGGACCGGGTCGAGGTGGACGGTGACGGCCGCGCCTACGTGGTCGACTTCAAGACCGGCAAGCAGGCGCCCAGTTCCAAAGAAGTGGAGCGCCACCCCCAGCTCGCCGTCTACCAGCTTGCCGTCCGCGAGGGCGCCGTCGACGAGGCCTTCGACGGCGTACGTCCCGAGCCGGGCGGTGCCGAACTCGTCCACCTCCGGCAGGGAGCGGCGAAGCGCGACGGCGGCGAGAGCCTGCCCAAGGTGCAGGCCCAGGAGCCGTTGGAGGGGGAGTGGGTCGGCGACCTGCTCGCCACCGCCGCCGGCAAGGTCCTGGACGAACGGTTCACGCCGACCGCCGGGCAGCACTGCACGCACTGCGCGTTCCGGGCCTCGTGCAGCGCGCGGCAGGAGGGGCGTCACGTCGTCGAGTGAGCTATCGCACCACATGTGCTGACCTGCGCTTCTTCCTCCCCCGGAGGCCGATTCGGTCACCACTGTCAGTGGCCGCCGCTAGCCTTTCGATGTGCCCGCCCGAATCACCGATCCCGAGCAGCTCAAGGAGCTCCTCGGCATCCCGTTCACCCCGGAGCAGACGGCCTGCATCACCGCGCCGCCCGCCCCGCAGGTGATCGTGGCCGGAGCCGGCTCGGGCAAGACGACGGTGATGGCGGCACGCGTGGTGTGGCTGGTCGGCACCGGCCAGGTCGCCCCCGAGCAGGTGCTCGGCCTCACCTTCACCAACAAGGCCGCCGCCGAACTCGCCGAGCGCGTCCGCAAGGCGCTGGTCAAGGCCGGCGTCACCGACCCGGACGCCATCGACCCGGACAACCCGCCGGGCGAGCCGGTGATCTCCACGTACCACGCCTTCGCGGGCCGCCTGCTGACCGACCACGGTCTGCGCATCGGTCTCGAGCCCACGTCCCGGCTGCTCGCCGACGCCACCCGCTTCCAGCTCGCCGCGCGCGTCCTGGGCGAGGCCCCGGGGCCCTACCCGGCCCTGACCCGTTCCTTCCCGGACCTGGTCGGCGACCTCCTCGCCCTCGACGCCGAGCTCGCCGAGCACCTCGTACGCCCGGAGGCACTGCGCGCGTACGACGCCGAACTGCTGCTGACCCTGCGGGGCGCCAAGCTCAGCAACGCCGACCTGCGCAAGGTCCCCGACGCGGCCGCCGCCCGGCGTGAACTCGCCGAGCTGGTCACCCGCTACCGCGCCGCCAAGCGCGAGCGGGACCTGCTCGACTTCGGCGACCAGATCGCCCTGTCGGCCCGGCTCGCCGGGGTCCCCGAGGTGGGCCGCGCCCTGCGCGACGAGTTCCGGGTGGTCCTGCTCGACGAGTACCAGGACACGTCGGTCGCCCAACGTGTCCTCCTGGCGGGCCTGTTCGGCGAGGGCACCGGCCACCCGGTCACCGCCGTCGGCGACCCCTGCCAGGCGATCTACGGCTGGCGCGGCGCGTCCGTCGCCAACCTCGACGACTTCCCCGAGCACTTCGCCCACGCCGACGGCCGCCCCGCGACCCGCCAGTCCCTCAGCGAGAACCGCCGCAGCGGCGGCCGACTCCTCGACCTCGCCAACGGTCTCGCGGAGCCCTTGCGCGCCCTCCACGCCGGCGTGGAGGCCCTCCGCCCGGCCCCCGGCGCCGAACGCGACGGCTCGGTCCGCTGCGCCCTGCTGCGCACCCACACCGAGGAGATCGACTGGGCCGCCGACTCCGTCGCCCACCTCGTCCGGACCGGGACGGCACCCGGCGAGATCGCCGTCCTGTGCCGCACGGCGACCGACTTCGCCGAGATCCAGGGCGCCCTGGTCGCCCGGGACATCCCGGTCGAGGTCGTCGGCCTGTCCGGGCTGCTGCACCTGCCCGAGATCGCCGACCTCGTCGCCGTCTGCGAGGTCCTCCAGGACCCCGGCGCCAACGCCTCCCTGGTTCGCCTGCTCACCGGCCCGCGCTGGCGCATCGGCCCGCGCGACCTCGCCCTCCTGGGGCGGCGCGCCCGGCTCCTGGTGGCCCACGCGCGCGTGGCGGACGACGACGACCAGGACCGCTGCCTCGCCGAGGCCGTCGAAGGGGTCGACCCGTCCGAGGTGATCTCCCTCGCGGACGCCCTCGACACGTTCCTGGAGACCCCGCTGGACGGCCGCGGGGACGACGGCCTGCCGTTCTCGCCCGACGCGCGCGTGCGCTTCGCCCGGCTGGCCACGGAACTGCGCGAGCTGCGCCGCTCCCTGGCCGACCCGCTGATGGACGTGCTGCACCGCGTCCTCGCCGTCACCGGCCTGGAGGTGGAGCTGTCGGCGTCCCCGCACGCCCTGGCCGCCCGCCGCCGCGAGACCCTGTCCAACTTCCTGGACGTCGCCGCCTCCTTCGCCGCGGGCGACAACGAGGCGTCCCTGCTGGCCTTCCTCGGCTTCCTGCGCACCGCCGCCCAGTACGAGAAGGGGCTCGACAACGCCCTCCCGGGCGGCGAGAACACCGTCAAGGTGCTCACCGCCCACAAGTCCAAGGGCCTGGAATGGGACGTCGTGGTCGTCCCCGGCCTGGTCACCGGCACCTTCCCCAGCAGCCAGGGCCGCGAGAAGTGGACCTCCCAGGGCAAGGTCCTGCCGCACGAGCTGCGCGGCGACGCCGACACCCTGCCCGACGTGGCGTCCTGGGACGCCAGGGGGCTGAAGGCCTTCCACGAGGCCATGAAGGACCACCAGCACACCGAGGAACTCCGCCTCGGCTACGTCACCTTCACCCGCCCCCGCTCCCTCCTCCTGGGCTCCGGCCACTGGTGGGGCCCGACCCAGAAGAAGCGCCGGGGACCGTCCGCGTTCCTCCAGGCCCTCTACGAGCACTGCGAGGCCGGATACGGCGAGATCGAGGCCTGGGCGGACGAACCGGCCGAGGACGAGGAGAACCCGGCCCTGCACCAGGCGACGGCCGACCAGGTGTGGCCTCTGCCCCTGGACGACGCGGCCCTGGCTCGGCGCCGCGCGGCCGCCGAGACCGTCCTGGCCCACCTGGAGGACCTGGCGTCCCACGAGGACGGGCACCCGGTGGCCGCGCACGACCCGGACGCCCTCGACGACCCGGAGTGGCCCCCACCCCCCGAGGACGACGAGCCTCCGTACGACGAACCGGACCCCTTCGACGAGGACCTCTTCGACGAGGGGTCCGTCCTGAAGGACCCCGTCGAAGAGGACCCAGCCCAAAGGGACCCCTTGGAAAGGGACCCCTTCGAAGAAGACCGCTTCGCAGACGCCGGCGGGGAGGACCCGGTGGACGGGGCCGCCCGGCCCACGGTCCGCCCCACCGTCCCCCACCAGGCGGCCCCGCCGGAGCCCCCGGCCGCCCGCCCACACCCCAGGGCCCCCGAGCGCCCGGGCCCCCGGGGCCGGGAACACCCGCACCTCACCCCGGAGGAGGCCCGCACCATCGCCTCCTGGGACCGCGACCTCGACGCCCTCACCGGCGAGCTGCTGCGCGCCCGCGACAGCATCACCGACGTCCCCCTCCCGGCATCGCTCTCGGCGTCCCAGCTGCTGCGCCTGGCCGCCGACCCGGACGGCTTCGCCCAGGAGCTGGCCCGCCCCATGCCCCGCCCGCCCCAGCCCGCAGCCCGCCGCGGCACCCGCTTCCACGCCTGGGTCGAGGCCCGCTTCGAAGAGCTCACGCTGCCCATGCTGGAGCCGGAGGAACTGCCCGGCAGCGAGGCCGAGATCGACGACGAGCGGGACCTGGAAGCCCTCAAGGACGCCTTCGAGCGCACCGACTACGCGCACCGTACGCCGCACCGGGTGGAGGCCCCCTTCCAGCTCGCGATCGCCGGCCGGATCGTCCGGGGCCGCATCGACGCCGTCTACAAGGAGGGTGACGGGGAGGACGCGACGTACGAGATCGTCGACTGGAAGACCAACCGCTTCCGCACCGCCGACCCGCTCCAGCTCGCCGTCTACCGTCTGGCCTGGGCCGAGCAGCAGGGCGTGCCCCCCGAGTCGGTCACGGCCGCGTTCCTGTACGTGCGCAGCGGTGAGGTCGTACGCCCGGAGGAGCTGCCGGACCGCGCCGCCCTGGAGCGGCTGCTGCTGGAGACGCCACCGGTCGGGGAGACCGGTGCGCAGCCGGGTGCGGAGCCCGGTGAGGAACCGCACTCCGAGGACGTCCGTGCGGGCCGATAGGCTCGTGACCATGAGCCAGACCCCGGACAGCGTCGTCCGTACGTACATCCAGCAGCACCGCGCCGCCTTCCTCGACGACCTCGCCGCGTGGCTGCGCATCCCGTCGGTGTCCGCCCAGCCGGACCACGCACCCGACGTACGACGCAGCGCCGACTGGCTCGCCGCCAAGCTGAAGGAGACCGGCTTCCCGACGGCCGAGGTCTGGCAGACGCCGGGCGCGCCCGCCGTCTTCGCCGAGTGGCCCTGTGACGACCCGCAGGCGCCCACGGTGCTGGTCTACGGCCACCACGACGTGCAGCCCGCCGCCCGGGAGGACGGCTGGGACAGCGAGCCCTTCGAGCCGGTCGTGCGCGAGAACCGCCTCTACGCGCGCGGGGCGGCCGACGACAAGGGCCAGGTGTTCTTCCACACCCTCGGCGTCCGCGCCCACCTCGCCGCCACCGGCCGCAGCACCCCGGCCGTGCACCTCAAGCTGATCGTCGAGGGCGAGGAGGAGTCCGGCTCGCCGCACTTCCGTGCCCTGGTCGAGCAGCACGCCGAGCGGCTCGCCGCCGACGCCGTGATCGTCTCCGACACCGGCATGTGGTCCGAGGACACCCCCACCGTGTGCACCGGCATGCGCGGCCTCGCCGAGTGCGAGATACGCCTGCACGGCCCCGACCAGGACATCCACTCCGGCTCCTTCGGCGGCGCGGTGCCCAACCCGGCGACCGCCGCCGCCCGCCTGGTCGCCGCCCTGCACGACGAGCACGCGCGCGTGGCGATCCCCGGCTTCTACGACGGCGTGGTCGAACTCACCGACCGCGAGCTCCTCGCCGAACTGCCCTTCGACGAGCGGCAGTGGCTGCGCACGGCCAAGTCGTACGCCGCCCAGGGGGAGGCCGGGTACACCACCCTGGAGCGCATCTGGGCCCGCCCCACCGCGGAGGTCAACGGCATCGGCGGTGGCTACCAGGGCCCCGGCAGCAAGACGATCATCCCCTCCGCCGCCATGGTGAAGCTGTCCTTCCGCCTGGTGGCGGGCCAGGACCCCGGCCATGTGGAGAAGGCCGTCCGCGCCTGGGCCGGGCAGCAGGTGCCGCCCGGGATCCGCTGCGACATCACGTTCAGCGGGGCCACGCGTCCGTGCCTGACCCCGCTGGACCACCCGGCTCTCCGGTCTGTCACCCGCGCCATGGGCCGGGCCTTCGAGAAGCCGGTCCGCTTCACGCGCGAGGGCGGCTCCGGACCGGCGGCGGACCTCCAGGACGTCCTCGGCGCCCCGGTGCTGTTCCTGGGCATCTCCGTCCCGTCGGACGGCTGGCACGCTCCGAACGAGAAAGTCGAACTCGACCTCCTCCTCAAGGGCGTCGAGACCACCGCGTACCTGTGGGGTGACCTCGCCGAGAACTGGCGCCATGCGCCCTGAGCGTCCCGAGCCGCCCGGACCGGCCGCATGCGCGGGGCACACTGGAAGCGCCGCCCCGCACCGCCCGAGCCCGCCGGACCCGGTCGCCTCCTGCCGTACGTCCCGCTGAACCGCCTGTCGAACCCGATCGTTACACCGGGGGAGTTGGAAGCACCCGTGACCACCTGGACCGACCACAACGCCGACCGTCCCATCTCGCTCACCGCCCCGAGCGGCATCGACCGGGCCGCCCACCACAGGCTCGACGAGGCCTGGCTCGCGGCGGCGTGGAGCCACCCCACGACGCGCTGTTTCGTGGTCTCCGGCGGACAGGTCCTCATCGACGAGACGGCGGACGGGCGCACCGAACTCGTCATGACCCCCTCATTCGAGGCCCCCCTCACCGAGGCACACCGCTACTTCCTCGGCATCGACGAGGACGGCGTCAGCTACTTCGCCCTCCAGAAGGACTCCCTGCCCGGCCGGATGGACCAGTCGGCGCGCCCGGCGGGCCTGCGCGAGGCGGGCCTGCTGCTGTCGGCACGCGACGTGGGCCTGATGGTGCATGCGGTGGGCCTGGAGAACTGGCAGCGCACGCACCGTTTCTGCTCGCGCTGCGGAGAGCGCACCGTCATCGCCGCCGCCGGACACATCCGCCGCTGCCAGGCCTGCGGCGCGGAGCACTACCCGCGCACGGATCCCGCGGTGATCATGGCCGTGACCGACGAGGACGACCGCATCCTGCTCGGCCGCCAGGTCCACTGGCCCGAGGGCCGCTTCTCGACGCTGGCAGGCTTCGTCGAGCCCGGCGAGTCCATCGAGCAGTCGGTGCGCCGCGAGGTCCACGAGGAGGTCGGCATCAGCGTCGGCCAGGTCGAGTACGTCGCCAGCCAGCCCTGGCCCTTCCCGTCCAGCCTCATGCTGGGCTTCATGGCCCGCGCCACCTCGACCGAGATCGACGTCGACGGCGACGAGATCCACGAGGCCCGCTGGTTCTCCCGCGAGGATCTGCGCGCCGCCTTCGAGTCCGGCGAGATGCTCCCGCCCTACGGCATCTCGATCGCGGCCCGCCTGATCGAGCTCTGGTACGGCAAGCCGCTCCCGACGCGGAGCGTCGCCTGACGGGGGCGCGGGTGAGCGACCCGTACTGGAACCACAACGTCCATCACCATCCGGCGGTGCTGGCGGCCGTTCCGGACGGCTGCCGCACGGCCCTGGACGCCGGCTGCGGCGACGGGCTGCTCGCCCGCAAGCTGGCGGGACGGTCGGTGTCCGTCACGGGCGTCGACCGGTCGCCGGAGATGATCGAGCTCGCCCGCGGGCACGCGCACGTGCCGGACAACGTCACCTACCTGGAAGCGGACTACCTCGCCGACGGGGCCCTGCCGGAGGACGCGTACGACTTCGTCAGCGCGGTCGCCGTGGTGCACCACGCGCCCTTCGAGGAGGCGGTCACCCGCCTGGCCCGGCTCACCGCACCCGCCAACCGGACGCCCCTGGACTGGCTCATCAGCGCGTGCGGCGTGCCCGCGAGCCTGCTGCACGCCCGGCGGCGCGGCGGCAAGCGCGGTCCGGTCGGCATGCCGATGGAAGACGCGTACATGTCCTGGAGACAGATCCGGCGAGCGGTCCACCGGCTGCTGCCCGGCTGCGCCTACCGCCGCACTCTGCTGTGGCGCTACGTCGTGGTGTGGGACAGACCACGAGAAGGCGGCCCCTGAGGTGCCTCAGGAGCCGCCCTCCCCGCACAAGCACGCGGCGACTAGGCGCCGATCTTCTGCTTCACCTGAGCCAGCGAGGGGTTCGTGAGCGTCGAGCCGTCCGGGAACAGAACAGTGGGCACCGTCTGGTTTCCGCCATTCGCCTTCTCCACGAACGCGGCGGACTCCGGGTCCTGCTCGATGTTGATCTCGGTGTACGCGATGCCCTCGCGGTCCATCTGGCTCTTCAGCCGGCGGCAGTAGCCGCACCACGTGGTGCTGTACATCGTCACAGTGCCCAGCATGTCTCTCGTGCTCCTTCGGTGGCTCGGGGCGGGTGGTCGCAGTCGAAGAACGTATGTGAAAGGTCCACCATTCCCGGTCCCCGGGCCCCACCCGACGTGACGCCTGCCGCATTGGTACGACTATCAGTGCCTGCCTGTGGACAACCGGCGCAGCCGTCTCGCGCGACCTGGCAGCATGGCTGTGTGACAGCAGCAACGCACTCCACCCTGTTCCCGCAGGCACCGGATTCCGCCGACGCGGTGCTCGAAGGGCTCGACCCCGAGCAGCGCGAGGTGGCCACGGCCCTGCACGGTCCGGTGTGCGTCCTGGCGGGCGCGGGCACGGGCAAGACGCGGGCGATCACCCACCGCATCGCCTACGGAGTGCGCGCCGGCATCCTGCATCCCTCCAGCGTCCTCGCCGTCACCTTCACCAACCGCGCCGCCGGGGAGATGCGCGGCCGGCTGCGCCAGCTCGGTGCCGCGGGCGTCCAGGCCCGTACGTTCCACTCGGCCGCCCTGCGTCAGCTCCAGTACTTCTGGCCGAAAGCGATCGGTGGCTCCATGCCCCGGCTCGTCGACCGCAAGATCCAGCTCGTCGCCGACGCGGCGGCCGCCTGCCGCATCCGCCTCGACCGGGGTGAGCTGCGGGACGTCACCGCCGAGATCGAGTGGTCCAAGGTCACCCAGACCGTTCCCGCCGACTACGCGCCCGCCGCCGCCAAGGCCGGCCGTGAGTCCCCCCGCGCCCCTGCCGAGATCGCCCAGCTCTACGCCGCCTACGAGGACGTCAAGCGCGAGCGGTCCGTCATCGACTTCGAGGACGTGCTGCTGCTGACCGTGGCCGTCCTGCAGGACCGGCACGACATCGCCGAGCAGATCCGCGCCCAGTACCAGCACTTCGTGGTCGACGAGTACCAGGACGTCAGCCCCCTCCAGCAGCGTCTGCTCGAACTGTGGCTGGGCGAACGGGACAGCCTGTGCGTGGTCGGGGACGCCAGCCAGACGATCTACTCGTTCACGGGGGCGACCCCGGACCATCTGCTCGACTTCCGCACCCGCCACCCCGGTGCCACCGTCGTCAAACTGGTCCGCGACTACCGCTCCACCCCCCAGGTCGTCCACCTCGCCAACGGCCTGCTCGCCCAGGCCCGGGGGAGGGCCGCCGACCACCGCCTGGAGCTCGTCTCCCAGCGCCCCGCGGGGCCCGAGCCGGTCTACGCCGAGTACACCGACGAGCCCGCCGAGGCGGAAGGCGCGGCCCGCCGGATCCGCGAGCTCATCGACTCGGGGGTCCCGGCCTCCGAGATCGCCATCCTCTTCCGCACGAACGCGCAGTCCGAGACCTATGAGCAGGCCCTCGCCGACGCCGCGGTGCCCTACCAGCTGCGCGGTGCCGAGCGGTTCTTCGACCGCCCGGAGGTGCGCAAGGCGGGCATCGCCCTGCGCGGCGCGGCCCGCTTCGGCGGCAACGACTCCCTCCTCGACGACGTCGTCGACCTGCCCTCCCAGGTGCGTGCCGTGCTGTCGGGAGAGGGCTGGACGACGCAGCCACCGGCGGGTTCCGGCGCCGTGCGGGAGCGCTGGGAGTCCCTGGCCGCCCTGGTGAACCTCGCGCAGGACTTCGCCGCCGCCAAACCGGGCGCCACCCTGGCGGACCTCGTCGCCGAACTCGACGAACGGGCGAACGCCCAGCACGCCCCCACCGTGCAGGGCGTCACCCTCGCCTCCCTGCACTCGGCCAAGGGCCTGGAGTGGGACGTCGTCTTCCTGGTGGGCGTCGCCGAGGGCATGATGCCGATCACCTACGCGAAGACCGACGAACAGATCGAGGAGGAGCGCCGCCTCCTCTATGTCGGTGTCACCCGCGCGCGCGAACACCTCCATGTCTCCTGGGCGCTCTCCCGCTCGCCCGGCGGTCGCGCCAGCCGCCGCCCCAGCCGCTTCCTCGACGGACTGCGCCCCGGCTCGACGGCAACCACGGGCCGCACCAGCGCCGCCGGAGCGGGCGGAATCGAGCGTGGAATCCCCGGAACCAGGGGGTCCGCCCCGAGACGGGCTCAGCGTGTCCCCGCCCGCTGCCGAGTCTGCGGCCGCACGCTGACCGACCCGGGCGAGATGAAGCTGATGCGCTGCGACGGCTGCCCCTCCGACATGAACGAGGGCCTGTACGAGCGGCTGCGCGAGTGGCGTGCCGACCAGGCACGCGGCAGCGGCCAGCCCGCCTTTTGCGTGTTCACGGACAGGACCCTGATGGCGATCGCCGAGTCCGCCCCCGACGACGAACGCGAGCTCGCCCGCATCCCGGGCGTCGGGATGCGCAAGCTCACCCGCTACGGAGCCGACGTACTGGCCATCTGCGCAGGCCAGTCACTCGCGGAGAGCACAGATCAGGACTGACACGAACTCGTCGAAAAAATAGTTTGCGCATGCCCCAGCAATCCCCATAGGTTCTTAGGCACGAGAGCAGCGGCCTTCTCGGAGGCCCTGATTCCGTGTTGTACTTGCATATCCGTCGGACTGGTTCACCCAGTCCCCCGAGACGCCGAGAGGAGGCGAGTCCAGTGATCAGCATCAACACCAGCTCCGTCAGCATCGTGAAAATGACCGATCGCTCGGCCGTCTCCGCGTGCATGCTCGGCGTTTCGAACCTGGGCACCGGTCTGTCCGGCATTCGTGCCGCCCGCCCGGCGTCCTCCTCCGTTGCTCCCGCGGGCCTTCCCGTCCGCGAGCGCAATGAGCGACCGACCAAGGCACTGGAAGCGGCAGTAGAGGCACAGGCACAGGCCTATGCCTTTACGGCGACCGGTGCCGGATTCCGGAAGCAGACGACGCAGCACCACCAGATGTGGGCCTTCCGTGGGCCAGAACCCTGGAGTGATCCAGCCTGATCGCCGATCAGGCCGGCGCCTTCAGGGCCGCGGAACCCCATCCGGGATCCGCGGCCCTTCTGTTTGTCCCTGAACAGGGATGACGGACCGAAGGAGCCTCGGGGCAAGAAAAGAACCCGGTACCACCACCCCCCGGCCAACAGGCCGGAACGACCAGACGAGGAAGACGAACCGTGCAACTCGAAGCGCACGCCCCGTCCGTACCGCCTTCCGACACGATCCCCAAGCCCGGCTCCACGGAGGACCCCGCCTTGACCCCGCTCACCGCGCTCACCGCGCTCGACGACGCCATCGAGAACCTCGGCGTACCCGTCCCGTGCCGTTCCTACGACCCGGAGGTCTTCTTCGCCGAGTCGCCCGCGGACGTCGAGTACGCCAAGTCCCTCTGCCGCACCTGCCCGCTGGTCGAGGCCTGCCTCGCCGGCGCCAAGGAGCGGCGTGAGCCCTGGGGCGTCTGGGGTGGCGAGCTGTTCGTCCAGGGTGTTGTCGTCGCCCGGAAGCGGCCGCGTGGCCGCCCGCGCAAGAACCCGGTCACCGCATGAACACCGCAGGAACGATCGACCGCCCCCTCACGCACGACCCCCAGAAGCAGGCCCCGATGAAGCCGTCCACTTACGAGCCCGCAGGCTCCGCGAACCAAGACTTCACCATCAGCGGCGCGAAGGACTCGCGTCAGAACAGGACCCGAGAGATGCAACTCATTCCAGAAGCCATGGCTCGTGCGCATATGCGCGAGCGACTGCAGGAGGCGGAGCGGGATCGCCAGGCCGTGCGCCTGGTGACCGCCCGCCGGATGCAGCGCAGGGCGGAGCGCGCCTCACTGCGTGCCCGCCGGGCGCTCGCCATGGCCGTCATGCAGTAACCCGCCCCACCTGAAGCGGGGGCCTCCCGGCCGGGAGGCCGCGCTGCCACCGTCGAGCTCTCACCGCGGGGGCCGGTCCGTGCCGAACGGACCGGCCCCCGCGGTGCGTTGTGCCGATGAAGAGATTGCGTGGCGTTCACCGAGCCAGCCAGGGCATGGTGCGCGTCAATCCGCATCGTGGTGCTCGTGAAGCCGCGGCGGTGCGCCCACTTAGCCCCGGCGTTGTGCCCACTGAGCCGGGCGTCGTGCCCACCGAGTGACCGGCCGCGGGGATATCGTCGCCGGGTGACGAGTCCTCCAGGAGGCAGTGGCGACGGGTCCGCCGCGGAGCCGCGGCGCTTCGCCTGCGCACGCTGCGGCACAACGGCCGACGTCCTGACCGAAGGTCCACCACTCACCTGGACCTACTCCGTGGAGGACGGCGCCCGCCGCTCCTACTGCGAGACCTGCTCCCGGGAGAATCTCAGGTCCATCGAGGGGCGCCTGGACTCGGACTGGTGGTGAAGGCCGCGGCCGGGACTCACGCCTCCGCCACCGCCTCCTCTCCGTCCGCCGGGTCCTCCGGGACGAATCCCGGCAGCCACTCCTCCAGCTCTTCGCGCAGCCGCACGGTCGCCCCCAGCTGGCACAGCACGCCGATCGTGCTCAGCGTCACCCGGTGGATCAGCAGATAGGAGGGGGGCAGGTTGAGCTGCTTGCCGAGCTGATAGGCGGGGGAGCGAGGGTCGGCGACACGGGCCGCCTGGCTGCGCATCCAGCCCCGGGTGAAGGTGAACTCCTCGACCTGGGCCGGCTCGATGATCGGCAGCAGGTAGTCCATGACGGCGTCCGGGTCCAGCTCTATGGTCTCCCTGACGAACCCTTCCGCGCACAGGAGCTCGTAGACCGCCTCGGCCTCGCCGTCGAGGGTCATCCGCAGGGACTCGCCGATGGTGGCCGGCAGGCCGCCCGGGAGCCGGTCGACGGTGCCGAAGTCCAGGACGCCCAGGCGCCAGTCGTCCTCACCCTCCGGGCCGCCGGGCAGGAGCCGGAAGTTGCCCGGGTGGGGATCGGCGTGCAGCAGGCCCGTGCGGGCGGGGCCGGAGAACAGGAAGCGGGCCAGGAGCTGACCGGCACGGTCACGCTGCTCCTGGGTGCCGTCCGAGATGATCTCCGACAGCGGGACGCCGTCCATCCACTCGGTGACCAGGACCTGGTCGGACTGGTGGACCACCTGCGGCACGACCACGTCCGGGTCGTCCGTGAACTCCTCCGCGTGGGCCTGCTGGGCCTGGGCCTCCAGGCCGTAGTCCAGCTCCTCGGAGACGCGGTCCTTCAGCTCCGCGAGCAGCGGCTTGATGTCCATGCCGGGGATCAGCGGTCCGAGCAGGCGCGAGAAGCGGCTCAGCTGGTTCAGATCCGACAGCAGGGCCTCACCGGCGCCCGGGTACTGCACCTTGACCGCCACCTCGCGGCCGTCGTGCCACACCGCTCGGTGGACCTGGCCGATCGAGGCCGCCGCGGCGGGCTTGTCCTCGAACTCCAGGAACAGCTCCTGCCAGCCCTCGCCGAGCCGCTCCTCCAGCACCGCGTGCACGGTGCGGGTCGGCATGGGCGGCGCCGCCTCCTGGAGCTTGGTCAGAGCGGCCCGGTAGGGGCCGGCCACCTCTTCGGGCAGCGCGGACTCGAAGACGGACAGGGCCTGGCCGAACTTCATCGCCCCGCCCTTGAGCTCGCCGAGCACCTTGAACAGCTGCTCCGCCGTGCGCTGTTGGAGTTCGCGGCCGACGAGCTCGGCGGACTCGCCGACGATCCGCTTGCCGAATCCCCAGGTCGCCCGCCCGGCGATGCCGAGCGGGAGCGCGGCGAGCTTGGCGGTCCGGGTAACCGCCTTCCGGGGAAGATCAGACATGCGCCCTCCAAGTCCCAGCCGGCCGCTCCGCCTCTGCCTCAGGGCACTGCTCCGACGGCCGTTGCACCGCCATTGTCTCGTGCGACTCCCCTTCCTCCGAGAGGTGCTCCCCTTTTCCTCTCTCAGCCGCAGCGCACGGGCATGCCGGATGCGCCAGGATCGGCCGCGCATGCCAGTGGAGATCAGGCAGGGAGACCTCCCAGCGAGCCCCGGCACTGGAGGGGACCCGGCCGTCCAGGAAGGCGAGCGCGTGGGCGGCCGCCAGCCCGGCCGCGGTCGTGGCCAGCGTCAGGTCGCAGGGCCGGACCTGCCGCTGCCTGCCGGAGCGCCACTGCGCGACCAGCCGCGGCCAGGCCGGGTCCCGGTCGGCGCGGCCCTCGTGCAGACATCCCGCGCAGCTCGTCTCCCCGGGCAGAACGAGAGGCCCGACGAGGCCGGTGCCCTCCACGACACCGGCGTACAGATGAGGAGTCCCGGAGGACATCAGCGGCTCGGCGGCGGCCGGGTCGGGCGCGTGCACGGCGACGTCGTCCCGAGGGGCGAGGATCACCAGCGAGAAGCCCAGGTCGCCATCCTCCGCGGATGACCGGGCCGTCGAGCGGCGCGGAGGCCGGTCCGGGGCCGCCCGGCGTACGGCGCGGCGGGCCGACTCGTCCCTGCGGTCACCGACGGATTCCGCGGGGAGCCCGCCCGGCGCGACGTCCCACGGCTCCACACGGCCACCGTCGAGCACGTCCACCCCGCCCACTCCGGCCCCGGCCAGGAGCGAGGCCAGCACGGCACCCACCCGGCCCGCGCCCCGTACCTGCACGCGCTGCGAGCGCCGGGCGGCCAGCTGTCCGATCGCGTCGCCGGGGACCGAGGTCGTCAGGGAGAGGGAGGCCAGGTCGGGGCGCAGCCGGTCGAGGACCTCCCTCTTCTTCCGCAGGGCGTCGGCGGCCGGCCCGCCGCCCCGGGCGTCGTCCAGGAGCCCGGCCCGTGCGAGCCCCCGCACCAGCCCGTCGACATGACCGTCGGGCAGGTCCATGCGGCGTCCCTCCTCGCGCAGAAGCTCCAGCCCCCGCGTGCCGTTCAGCAGGTCGAGGAAGCTGCCCGTCGCCAGGTCCATCGGGCCGAGCGTCATCGCATGCGCCGGTGTCATCCCGAACTGCACGGTGTTGAGGTCGCGCCAGCCGCGCCGGAGCGCGGGTTTCACCATCGGATGCATGACAGGCCCCCTTATGCCGTAGATCGTCCCCGTATGCCGGTGGAGCGAGGATGCGGGCCCTGGCTGGTCACGCCGAGGCCGGTCGCAGGCAGGGCATGTGCGCAGGCCTGCCCCGAGCAAGGCGCGGCCCGCGCGCAGGCCTACCCCGACCGCGGGCGCGGTCCCTGGTCCCGGACCGACCCCGCCATCGCTTCGCCGACGACAGCCAGCATGCCCAAACCCGCCGCCGGCTGCCGAAAGTTGTCCACAGGCACGGGTATTCGTCGTACAAATCCGGCGGCCGGTGGGGGTGACGGCACGGAACCGTCCCGGAGTCGGGACTTCCCTGAGTGCAGCGGGTAACGTCGGGGCGTGCCCGCCGACCCACTGCACCGCGCCGGAACGCCACACCGCAGCACGACGAGCCAGCCGCCGAGCGGCTCGGGGGCGAGCGCGATCGAGGTCCGCAGGAGCGCCCGCCGACGCAGAACGGTCTCCGCGTACCGCGAGGGCGATCGCACCGTGGTGCTCATCCCCGCCCGGATGTCCGAGGCGGAGGAGCAGCGCTGGGTGAACGTCATGCTCGACAAGCTGGCCGCCCAGGAGAGCAAGCGGGCCCTCGGCGACGCCGAGCTGGCCGAGCGGGCCCGGCGTCTTTCGGAGCAGTACTTCGGCGGGCGGGCCCGGCCCGCGTCGGTGCGCTGGGTGACCAACCAGAACACGCGCTGGGGATCCTGCACCCCCTCCGAGGGCAGCATCCGCCTCTCGCACCGCCTCCAGGGCATGCCCGAGTACGTCGTCGACTACGTCCTCGTCCACGAACTGGCCCATCTGCTCGTCCCCGGACACGGACCTCGCTTCTGGGAACTCCTGGAGGCCTATCCGCGCACGGAGCGAGCCCGGGGATACCTCGAAGGCGTGGTCGCCGCCGAGCGGTTGCCCCACGTGCCCGGCGCGCGGGGTGAGAGCCCCGCGGGGTGACCGACCGCTTTCCGCGAGCGAACAGCCGATACGGCTGAGCGAGCGTTCTGTACCGGCTCTGTACCGACATCGTCCGGTGTCCGAGTTTGCCGTTAGCCTGGCGCGACGCACTCACGTTCTGGATGGGGGACGGTCGTTACGCATGGCCAGGGAATTCCAACGCGGCCACAAGGCCAGGATCAGTGACCTCACCGCGGGCACGGATCTGTACGTAGGTGTACAGATCGCCGGCCCCGGACTGAGCTTCGACATCAGCTGCTTCGGCCTCGATGCCGACGAACGGCTCTCGGACGACCGGTACTTCGTCTTCTTCAACCAGCCGAAGTCCCCCGAGGAGTCCATTCAGCTCCTGGGCGCCCAGGCGGGCGACACGGAGTCCTTCCGGGTGACGCTCGACCGGATTCCCTCGCAGATCCAGAAGCTGTCCTTCACGGCGACGATCGACGGCGCCGGCCAGATGTCGCAGATCGCCTCCGGTTACATCCGCATCGTCGCGGGCGGCGAGGAGGTGGCGCGCTACTCCTTCAACGGCTCGGAGTTCTCCACCGAACGGGCCGTGATGCTGGGCGACTTCTACCTCAAGGACGTCTGGCGGTTCGCCGCCGTCGGGCAGGGCTTCGACGGAGGCCTGGACGCGCTGCTGCAGAACTTCGGCGGCGAGGTGGCCGAGGAGGAGACGCCCGCGCCCGCCCCGCAGCAGCCGCAGGCCGGCGCCGCCCCGGGCTTCGCCCCGCCCGCGTTCGGCGTCCCCGGAACTCCGGAACCCGCCCCGGCCCCCGCATCGGCGGCGCCTCCGGCTCCCGCGCCCCAGCCCGCCGCGCAGGGCTTCGCGCCCCCGCCCGGCCACACTCCGCCTCCGGCGCCGGCGCCCGCACCCCAGGTGCACGCGGCCCCGACCATCGTCGCGCCCCTGAACACCCCGCCCGGCGGCTCCCCGGTGCCGCCCCCGGCCCCGGCGCCCGCGCCGTACGGCCAGCCGGGCCAGCAGCCGCCGCAGTACGGCCAGGTCCCCGGCCAGACGGCCCCGCCGCCTCCCGGCTACGGCCAGCCCCAGGCACCCCATGCGCCGCAGGCGCCCCATGCCCCGGCCCCGCCGCCCGGGTACGGCCAGCCCACCCCGCCCCCGGGCTACGGCCAGCAGCAGCCGCCGTTCGGGCAGGCCCCCTACGGAGCCCCGCAGGGCGCCCCTCAAGGTGCTCCCCAGGGTCCCGGTGTGTCCGCCGCGCTCCAGCAGTTCAAGGAGACGCCCACGGGGCAGCGCTGGACCCAGCAGAACAAGAAGCTCGTCCGCGTCGACCTCGGCATCGGCGGACAGCCGGTGCTGGCCCGGCAGGGCAGCATGGTGCTCTACCAGGGCAAGGTCGACTTCAGCTACAAGGGCGCCGGCTTCTCCGGCCGGATCGTGGGCAACGCGACCGGCCAGGAGATGCAGCTGATGCGCTGCACCGGCCAGGGGCAGGTGTTCCTCGCCGAGAACTCGACCATGCTGCACCCCCTCGAACTGCAGGGCGACGCCGTCTGCGTCTCCGCCGAGAACGTCCTCGCGTTCGACGAGAGCCTCACCTACGAGGTCCGCCGCGTCGAGGGCCACGGCATCCCCGGCGGCGCGCTGTTCACGATGCAGTTCCAGGGCACCGGCACCATCGTCGTGAAGACGCACGGCACGCCCGTGGTGCTGCCCGTCACGCCCACCACGTTCGCCGACTGCAACGCCGTGGTCGCCTGGTCGGCCGCCGCCCAGGTCGTCGTCTCCAGCCAGGTGCGGATGCGCCGCAACGCCTACCCCGGCGACACCGGGGAGAGCGTGAACCTCCAGTTCCGGGGAGCGCCCGGCAACTTCATCGTCGTCCAGCCGTACGAGGTCTGAGGGAGCCCGTCATGACACAGCAACTCGCGGGCCACGCTCCCGCACCCGTCACCGCCCGCATGGAGAACCACGGCAATCACATGCTGAAGGTCGCCATGCAGACCGGGAACGACCTCCTCGCGCGCGTGGGGTCGATGGTCGCCTACGAAGGGTTCGTCCAGTACGAGCCCAACCCGCCGGCCGTGCGCCAGATCGCCAAGGACTGGATGACCGGCGAGGGCGCGCCCCTGATGAAGTGCTCCGGTGACGGCCTGCTCTACCTCGCCGACTACGGGGCGAACGTCGTCGTGATCAACCTCAACGGCGACGGCATCTCCGTCAACGCCACCAACCTGCTCGCCTTCGACGCCCACCTGACGTGGGGCGTGGAGCGGGTCAAGGGCCTGGCGAAGTTCGCCGGGCAGGGCCTGTGGAACACCAAGATCTCCGGGCAGGGCTGGGTCGCGTTGACCTCCCGGGGCAAGCCGATCGTCGTCGACTGCGGAGGCGGCGAGGACGAGACCTACGTCGACCCCGACGCGCTGGTCGCCTGGTCCCCGAACCTCAAGGTGAAGGGCAAGCGCAGCTTCCGGGCGCAGTCCCTGATCGGCCGCGGCAGCGGCGAGGCCTACCAGATGGCCTTCTCCGGTCAGGGCATCGTCGTCGTCCAGCCCAGCGAGGACAGCACCGACCGCCTCCGGGTCCGGGGCTGAGGGGGAGCCACACGCCATGCAGAGCCCGATTTTCGCCTACAACGAGCAGCAGACCCAGGAACGCTGGAGCCTGCAGAACAAGCAGATGCTGCGCGTCAACCTGGAAGGCCACGACGACATCCTGGCCCGCAAGGGCACCATGGTCGCCTACCAGGGCCTCGTCGAGTTCGACGCCGAGTACCAGAGCGACCAGCAGTCACGCGCGCGTGCGCAGACCGGGGAGGGCCTCGACCTGATGCGCTGCCACGGGCAGGGCACGGTCTACCTCGCCAACCTCAAGCAGCACGTCCACGTCATGGAGGTGGACCAGGACGGTCTCACCGTCGACAGCAGCTATGTGCTGGCGATGGACTCCTCCCTGCACCACGAGGTCATCGCCGTGGACAGCCTGTACGGCATCTCCGGTTCCGGGAAGTACCAGCTCAACATCACGGGCCGGGGCAAGATCGCCCTGATGACCTCGGGCATGCCGCTGCTGTTGCAGGTGACGCCCGACAAGTACGTCAACTGTGACGCCGACGCGATCGTCGCCTGGTCGACGAGCCTGCGGGTGCAGATGCAGGCCCAGACGCACTCCTCCGGGGTGTGGCGGCGCCGCGGCAGCACCGGCGAGGGCTGGGAGCTGAGCTTCATGGGCAGCGGCTTCGCGCTCGTCCAGCCGAGCGAACTGCTGCCGCCGCAGAACGCCCAGATCGGCTCGGGCCTCTCCGCGCAGTACGGCATGGGTCAGCAGGGAGCCCGCGGACAGAACCAGGGCAACGTCTGGAGCTGACCGCGCACAGGGCCGGACGTAAGGGGCGACCGCCGTGGCGGTCGCCCCTTACGCATGTTCGGGCCTCAGGCCGAGAGCCTCGCGCGCGTGGCCTCCAGCAGGCGTACCACCGACTCGTCCGCCACGTCCGCCACCTCGTCGTACCCGAACCAGCGCACGTCGAGCGACTCGTCGCTGATCGCGTGTGTGGCGTCCGGGCGAGCCACGACCGCGTACTGGACGTCGAAGTGGCAGTGGCACGGCGGCGGGATCGGATGCCGGTCCAGACGCACCGGGCCGCCGGGCAGCAGGGAGAGCCCCGCGACGCCGGACTCCTCCGTCGCCTCACGCAAGGCCGCGTCCGCCAGTGAGGCGTCACCCGGCTCGCAGTGGCCACCCATCTGCAGCCACATCTGGAGCTTCTTGTGCAGGGTCAGCAGCACCCGGCCGCCCTCGGGGTCGATCACCAGGGCGCTCGCCGTGATGTGACCCGCGTGGCAGGCCTTCCACAGGCCGTCCGGGTGCTCCGCCAGGTGGTCCAGATAGGCCTGACGCAGCTCCGTCTGGTCCTCGTACTCCTTCAGCACGAGGACCGCGTCGTCGTACAGGCTCACTCGGCGTCGTCGCCCTTGTTCTTGTCCTCGCCCTCGTCCTTCTTCTTCAGGTCGGGCTTGTCCGCCGCCTCGCCGAGCATCTTGTCCAGCTCGGAGAAGTCGATCTGCTCGCGGTGCACGAAGCCGTCCGGGTCGTCCAGGTCGGTCGCCGTCGGCAGCATGTCCGGGTGGTGCCACAGGGCGTCCCGGCCGTCGACACCGCGCGCGTCCGTGAGCGAGGCCCACAGACGGGAGGCGTCCCGCAGCCGGCGCGGGCGCAGCTCCAGGCCGATCAGGGTGGCGAACGTCTGCTCGGCCGGACCGCCCGAGGCGCGGCGGCGGCGCAGCGTCTCGCGCAGGGCGTCGGCGGACGACAGGCGGGGTTTCGCGGCGGCGTGGACCACCGCGTCCACCCAGCCCTCCACGAGCGCCAGAGCCGTCTCCAGACGGGCCAGGGCGGCCTTCTGCTCGGGCGTGTCCTCGGGCTGGAACATGCCCTGCTGGAGTGCCTCCTGCAGCTGCTCCGGGTTCTGCGGGTCGAACTGGCCGACCACGTCCTCCAGCTTGGCCGTGTCGACCTTGATCCCGCGGGCGTAGCCGTCGACCGCACCGAACAGATGCGAGCGCAGCCACGGCACGTGCGCGAAGAGGCGCTGGTGGGCGGCCTCGCGCAGGGCGAGATACAGCCGCACCTCCTCCTGGGGCACGCTCAGGTCCTTGCCGAACGTCTCGATGTTCACCGGCAGCAGCGCGGCCTTGCCGGCCGGGCCGAGCGGCAGGCCGATGTCGGACGAGCCGACGACCTCGCCGGCGAGCACGCCGACGGCCTGCCCGATCTGCGTGCCGAACATGGCGCCGCCCATCGAGCGCATCATGCCGATCAGCGGGCCGGCCATGGCCTGCATCTCCTCCGGCAGGACGTCGCCCATGGCGGTGCCGACGCGCTCGGCGACCGGATCGACGAGCTCCTTCCAGGCGGGCAGGGTGGCCTCGACCCACTCCGCGCGGCTCCAGGCCACCGCGGAGGCGGCGCCGGAGGGCAGCGACGTGGCATCGTCGAGCCACAGGTCGGCCAGGCGGACGGCTTCCTCGACGGCCTTGCGGTCGGCGGGGCCGACGCTGGCGTCCTTGGTGCCGTCAGGGCTGCCCTGGGAGACCGTCTGGCGGGCGATCTGCTTGGCCATGTCCCAGTTCACCGGGCCGCCCTCGTAGGAGAGCATCTGGCCCAGCTGCTGGAACGCGGCGCCCAGGTCGGTGGGGTTCAGCGACCCGAACATGGCTGCGAACGGATTGTCCGCACCGGGGCCGCCAGGGCCTCCGGCTCCGGGCAGGCCGCCGAAACCGAACGGGTTGGCCGGTCCCTGACCACCACCGCTCTCCTGGTCCTTCTTCTTGCCCTCGTCGCCGTCGTCCGGCTCCTCCGGCGGAAGGCCGAATCCGAATGGGGTGTCACTCACGGGATTCCTCGGCTGGTAGGGCCGCCGGTTCTTTCCGGCGGCACGGCTGCCCGACAACACCACCCAGCGTAGACACCTGGGGCGGATCGGGCCTCGGTGCTTCGCCGACTGACGGCCTGCGGCAGGATGGATGCCACCTGGTACGCACGCGTCGGACGCGCTCGTACTGAAGACAACCGCTGGAGACGCCCGGTGAGTTCCCCAGATCCGCAGGTTCGCGCAGCGCGAAACCAGTCAACCAGTTCCGCGAGCCCCGCGGCGCGCGGACCCGTCGTCGCGGTGACCGGCGCCGCGTACGGCGTAGGAGCCCTGCTCACGGAGCAGCTCGCCGCATCCGACGAGGTCAAGCAGGTCGTCGCCATCGACGAGCGGCGCGGCGAGTGCGCGGCGGCCCAGTGGCACATCCTGGACGTACGGGACCCGGCCATCGCGGACAAGCTGCGCGGGGCGGACGTCGTGGTGCATCTGGCGCTCGATCTCGACCTGGAAACCGACGCAGCCGCCCGAACGGCCTACAACGTACGGGGGACGCAGACCGTCCTGACGGCGGCCGCGGCGGCCGGAGTGCACCGGGTCGTGCTGTGCACCTCGGCGATGGTCTACGGGGCGCTGCCCGACAACGAGCTGCCGCTGTCCGAGGACGCCGAGCTGCGTGCCACGGCCGAGGCGACCGGAGTCGGCGACCTGCTGGAGATCGAACGGCTGGCGCGCCGCGCGCCCCGGGCGCACCCGGGGCTGAATGTCACCGTGGTGCGGCCGGCCGTGCTGGTGGGCGGCACGGACACCGCGCTGACCAGGTACTTCGAGTCTCCCCGGCTTCTTGTCGTGGCCGGATCGCGGCCCGCGTGGCAGTTCTGCCACGTCGAGGACCTGTGCAGCGCGCTGGAGTACGCCGTCCTGGAGAAGGTCGACGGTGAACTGACCGTCGGGTGCGACGGCTGGCTGGAGCAGGAGGAGGTCGAGGAGCTCAGCGGCATCCGGCGGATGGAGCTGCCGTCGGCGGTCGCGCTGGGTGCGGCGGCGCGGCTGCACCGGATCGGGCTCACGCCGTCCCCGGCCGGGGACCTGGCGTACACGATGTACCCCTGGGTGGTGAGCGGCAGCCGGCTGCACGACGCCGGGTGGCGGCCGCAGTACACCAACGAGGAGGTGCTGGCGCAGCTCTTGGAGGAGGTCTCCGGCCGGCACACGGTCGCCGGGCGGCGGCTGGGCCGCAAGGACGCGACGGCCGCGGGTGCCGCGGGGGCGACGGTGGCGCTGCTGGGCGCGGCCGCGGTGGTGCGGCGGGCGCGCAAGGCCCGGCGGCGGATCTGAGGGACGCCCCTGTAGGAGGCTCCAAACGCGTACGCGCGCGTGCCGGTCGATAGCTCTATTCCGTGCTGTCGGCCGCGTGCGGCACGATGGAGGCATGGCAACCACGAACGATCACCCCGGTGAGCAGGCCGCGCAGGACCCGATCAAGCTGATCGGGATCCGGGACTCGGCCCTCTCCCTGGACGAGGTGTTCCAGGCGGTCGGGGACGACGCGGCCGGGGGCACCGCGCTCTTCGTGGGAACCGTGCGGAACCACGACGGGGGCGCCGATGTCGACGAGCTGGGGTATTCGTGCCACCCCAGCGCCGAGGCCGAGATGCGGCGGATCGCGGAGAAGGTCGCCGCCGAGTTCCCGGTGCGGGCCCTGGCGGCCGTGCACCGCGTGGGGGACCTCCGGGTCGGGGATCTCGCGGTGGTCGTCGCCGTCTCCTGCCCGCATCGTGGGGAGGCCTTCGAGGCCTGCCGGAAGCTGATCGACGACCTCAAACACGAAGTGCCCATCTGGAAGCACCAGAAGTTCTCCGACGGCACCGAGGAATGGGTCGGCGCCTGCTGATCCGGCAAGCGGCTTCCGGTTGCGTAACCGCACCCCTGGCGTGAGCGTTGTCACTGCGGATCGTTAATCTGCTGATCAGTCAGTTGCGGATGCTCAGAGGGGTTGGAGGTCGGCATGGCGGCGCTCGCCTGGTTGCTGATTCCGCTTGTGGCTGCCATCGGCGCGGGGCTCTGGGGCAGTTGGGCCAACCGGACCCGCAAGGTCCGGAACGACGGTCCGGAACTCATCGGTTACGCCCGCTTCCGCGAGGCCATGGAGAAGCCCCGGCCGGGTGGCTGACGGCCGAAGAAACAGCAGGTCACAAGGGTTGTAGGGCGCAGGGTCGCCCCGGACGGGCGGCCCTGACGGTGCGCTGACAGGACCGTCCCGTAATGTCGAGTCATGCCACGCCGCACCGCGACGATGCTCGCCTCCACCCTGATGCTGATCGCGCTCCTGTGCGCGGGAGTGTTCATCCCCGTGCCCTATGCGGAGATGTCCCCGGGGCCGACGGTGAACACCTTGGGCGATCACGACGGTGAGCCGGTGCTGCAGATCGCGGGGAAGAAGACCTACGCGACCAGTGGCCATCTGAACATGACCACGGTCCGGGTCACGAGCGCCGACTACCGGATGAACCTGGTCGAAGCCGTCTACGGCTGGCTCGCGCACGACAACAAGGTCGTGTCGCACGAGACGCTCTACCCGGACGGCAAGACGGAGGAGCAGTCCACCCAGGAGAACGCCGAGGAGTTCAGCCAGTCCCAGGAGAGCGCCAAGGTCGCCGCCCTGAAGCAGCTGGACGTTCCGGTGAAGTCCTGGGTGATCGTCTCGACGGTCGTCAAGGGATCCCCGGCCGAGGGCAAGCTGCACGCGGGGGATGTGATCAAGGCCGTCGACGGTACGGCGGTGAAGGAGCCGGCCGACGTCGCGAAGCTCGTCACCCGGCACAAGCCGGGCCAGGACGTCCGCTTCACGATCGTGCCGGCCAAGGAGCAGGCCGCCGCGGAGAAGGAGAAGCGGACGCCGACCGGGACGCAGGACATCACCATGACCACCACGACGTCCGACGACACCGGTGAGAAGCGGGCCATCGTGGGGATCTCCGCGGGGACCGACCACACGTTCCCGTTCACCATCGACATCAAGCTCGCCGACGTCGGCGGGCCCAGCGCCGGGCTGATGTTCGCGCTCGGCATCTACGACAAGCTCACCCCGGGCAGCCTGACCGGCGGCACGTTCGTGGCCGGCACCGGCACGATCGACGACGCCGGCAAGGTCGGGCCGATCGGCGGCATCGAGATGAAGACCGTGGGCGCGCGGGCCAAGGGCGCGCAGTACTTCCTGACGCCCGCCGACAACTGCGCGGCCGCCGTCAAGGACACCCCCGACGGCCTCACCCTGATCAAGGTGGGAACCATCCAGGACGCCCTCGGTGCCCTCAAGGACATCCGCAGCGGCGACACCGCGGATCTGCCGAAGTGCGGTAAGTAGCCCGCGGACCAAGGGCCCGGACGGCCGGACGGCCGGACGACCGGACCCACGGTCCTGCGGGGCTACTCCTCGAACGTCGCCGCCAGCGCCTCCGCCAGCCCCGGGACCAGGTCGGAACCGGTCAGGACCTCGGTGGGGGAATCCTTCTCGCGCAGCCGCAGGGCCGACTCACGCGTGCCGTCGCGCAGGACCGCGACCGTCATGCGGACCTCCTGGCGGTCCGGGTGGTCCGCCACCCACTTCGTGAGCGCGGCCTCGCTCAGACCCTTCGGAACCTGGGCCTCCGCGGACGGCGGCAGCATCAGGCGCTCCACGGCGAGGGCGCAGCCGGCCACCGCGTCGGGCCAGGCGATGGTGGCGAGGAACTCGTCGAGCGGCTTGCCCGTTGGCACTTCGTCCTGCTCGATCGGGGTGAGGCCGGAGTTCTCCGACTCGTCACCCAGACCGAGCCGGTCCGCGAGCGAGGGCTGATCGGCCCGCAGCCGTGCGGTGTCGACGAGGGCGAAAAGGCGGGCTGACTGGTCCCAGCCGAGGCCGGAGACGTACTCGTCGATCTCGAGTACGGCCCGGGTGAGTGGGTTCGCAGCCATGGGAGTGTTGGACATGGTCACAATCCTGCCTCGTTCCCGGCCGGAATCGGGAACCGAGTAAACGGTGAGTAAGTTGCATAGGTGGGGGCCCACGATCACGGGGGCCACGGACGGTCCGTGAAGACGCGGGCCTGACGAATCAACAGCGAACTTCGAGGTGCGCACCTTGGCTTTCCAGATGCCGGACCGCGGCGGAGGCCCTTCGGGGCCGCGGATCAGAGTGGGCCGCCCGTCCCGGCGTGTCCGGACCCTGCTCATGACGCTGGGCGTCCTGGCCGTTCTCGGCATGGCGTTCACCATGTTCGCGGGCTTTTGGACTGACTGGCTCTGGTACCGCTCGGTGAACTACTCCTCGGTCTTCACCACCACGCTGTGGACCAAGATCGGGCTCTTCTTCGTCTTCGGCCTGCTCATGGCCCTCGCCGTCGGCTTCAACATCTGGCTGGCCCACCGGCTGCGGCCGCCGCTGAGCGCCATGTCGATGGAGCAGCAGAACCTCGACCGCTACCGGATGGGCATCGCGCCCTACAAGAAGTGGCTGCTGTTCGGGATCACCGCCCTGGTGGGTCTGATCGCCGGCGCCTCCGCCTCCGGTCAGTGGCGGACGTGGCTGATGTGGGTCAACGGCGTGTCCTTCGGGCAGAAGGACCCCCAGTTCAAGCTGGACGTCTCCTTCTACGCCTTCGACCTGCCGTGGTACCGGTTCCTGCTCGGCTTCGGCTTCGCCGCCGCGATCCTGTCCGTGATCGCCGCGGCACTCACGCACTACCTGTACGGCGGGCTGCGCGTCACCAGCCCCGGCGCCCGCGCCACGGCGGCGGCCACCGGGCACCTGTCGGTGCTCATCGGTGTCTTCGTGGCCCTGAAGGCGGTCGCGTACTGGCTCGACCGGTACGGACTCGCGGTGAAGTCCAGCGACTTCAGGGCGACCGACAACTGGACGGGCCTGAGGTACGTCGACGCCAACGCCTACCTGCCGGCCAAGACGATCCTGTTCTGCATCGCCGTCATCTGCGCGCTGCTGTTCTTCGCCACCCTGTGGCGGCGCACCTGGCAGCTGCCCGTGATCGGCTTCGGCCTGATGGTGCTCTCCGCGATCCTCATCGGCGGCCTCTACCCGGCGATCGTGCAGAAGTTCCAGGTCCAGCCGAACGAGCAGGCCAAGGAAGCGCCGTACGTCGAGAAGAACCTCGAAGCCACGCGCAAGGCCTACGGCATCGACGGCACCAAGGTCACCGACTACTCGGGCACCAGCAAGACCGAGGACAAGA
Organism: Streptomyces sp. NPDC024017; assembly: GCF_040638895.1. Taxonomy (NCBI): domain Bacteria; kingdom Bacillati; phylum Actinomycetota; class Actinomycetes; order Kitasatosporales; family Streptomycetaceae; genus Streptomyces; species Streptomyces sp. NPDC024017. Next base: position 318,970 of record NZ_JBEZYZ010000005.1, read on the forward strand.
CCACGCTGCGCGACGATGTTCCCTCCACGGCGAGCATCCGGATCATGGACCCGAACATCGTCTCGCCGACGTTCCAGCAGCTCCAGCAGATCAGGAACTACTACGCGTTCCCGACCAACCTGGACGTCGACCGCTACGCCAAGGACGGCAAGGACCAGGACACGGTCATCGGCCTGCGTGAGCTGAACCTCGCCGGCATCCCGAAGAAGAACTGGATCAACAACCACTTCCGTTACACCCACGGATACGGAGTGGTCGCCGCCGAGGGCACCAGCGCCGACGCCCAGGGCCGGCCGGACTTCACGGAGTCCGACCTCCCGTCCAAGGGTGACCTCGGCACGTACGAGCAGCGGGTCTACTACGGCGAGAAGACCACCACGTACTCGATCGTCGGCGGTCCCCAGAAGGAGATCGACTACTCCGACGACAACGGCGAGAAGACCACCAGCTACAAGGGCGACAGCGGGGTCAACCTCTCCAACCCCGTCAACCGGGCCGCGTACGCGGTGGCGTTCGGCGAGCCGCAGATGATGTACTCCGGTGCCATCGGCGACGGTTCGCGGATCCTGTACAACCGCACGCCCAAGGAGCGCGTCGAGGCGGTCGCCCCCTGGCTGACCATCGACGGCGACGCCTACCCCGCGGTGGTGAACCACCGGATCCAGTGGATCGTCGACGCGTACACGACGACGAACGGATACCCGTACTCCTCGCGTACCACCCTCGGTGACACGACGGCCGACTCGCTGACCGCCACCAACGACAACCGCGCGGTGGTGGCCCAGCAGAACCAGGTCAACTACATCCGCAACTCGGTGAAGGCGACCGTCGACGCGTACACCGGCGAGGTCAAGCTCTACCAGTGGGACACCAAGGACCCGGTCCTGAAGACCTGGATGAAGGCCTTCCCGGACACGGTGGAGCCCAAGAGCGACATCTCCAAGGACCTGATGGACCACCTGCGTTACCCGCAGGACCTGTTCAAGGTTCAGCGGGAGCTGCTCACCCGCTACCACGTGAAGGACGCCACGACGTTCCTCAGCGGCAGCGAGGTGTGGCAGGTGCCGGACGACCCGACGAACCGGTCGGGCAGCGCGGTTCCGCCGTACTACCTGAGCATGAAGATGCCCGACCAGAAGGCACAGGCGTTCTCACTGACGACGACCTTCACGCCCAACGGCCGGGACAACCTCAGTGCGTTCATGGCGGTCGACGCCGAAGCGGGCACCGGTGACTACGGCAAGATCAGAATCCTGAAACTGCCGACCAACACCACGGTCAACGGACCCAAGCAGGTCCAGAGCCAGTTCAACTCGCAAGAGGAGATCGCCGAGTCCATCAGGCTCCTGAGAGGCGGCGACTCCGAGGTCGAGTACGGCAACCTGCTGACGGTGCCGCTCGACGGAGGACTGCTGTACGTGGAGCCGGTCTACGTACGCGGTGGTGGGCTGAAGTACCCGCTGCTGCGCAAGGTGCTGGTCACCTACGGAGGCCAGACCGCCTTCGAGAACACCCTCGACGAGGCCCTCAACAAGATCTTCGGAGCGGACGGCCCGGTCACCCAGCCACCACCGGACGAGGGCGATACGACACCACCGCCGACGTCCGACAACCCGACGGTCCAACAGGCCCTGGAGGACGCCCAGAAGGCGTTCGACGCGGGCCAGGAGGCCCTGAAGAAGAACGACTGGGAGGCCTACGGCCGGGCGCAGAAGGACCTCGAGGACGCCCTGCAGCGGGCCGAGGACGCGCAGGCCGAGGCGAGCCGGGCGGGCGGTGCCGGGGGCGGCGAGAGCAAGCCCAGCGGCAGCCCGAGCCCGAAGCCGAGCAGCTAGGGCCCTGGCCTGGTCAAATGCTCACCCCGCGCCGTGATACGGTTGTGAACACAACGGCGCGGGGTGGAGCAGCTCGGTAGCTCGCTGGGCTCATAACCCAGAGGTCGCAGGTTCAAATCCTGTCCCCGCTACTGAAGTCGCAATGTCCGAGCGACAGAGCGACACCGAAGGCCCGGATTCCACACAGGAATCCGGGCCTTCGTGATGTGTGAACGCATGTGCTGGCGCAGGCTGTGGCCGCGCCGCCGGGGGGAGTTGGGCAACCTGTGTTTGACTTGTCTCTCTGTGGGCATGTCGACAAAACGCTGAAGTGACCTCACTGGCTGCGGTATACCAGGTGTACCCAGGTTGCAGGTGGTGCGACGATGGACGTTATGGGGGACAAGGCAACTCTGTTCGAGACAGGGCGTTTTGTGCAGCCTTCCAGCCGGGAGGACACCGAGACCCCGGACGAGACCGGGGAGATCGCCGACGAGGCGGCCGAGGAGCTGCGTCAGCGGCTCGCCGCCGAGGCCGGCGACGTCGAGGCGATGAGTGTCCTCGGGGCCATGCTGCTGCGCCGTGGCGATCTCGACGGCGCCGAGCCTCATCTGCGTGCCGCCACCGCCGCGGGCGACCGGGCGGCCGCCAACAACCTGGGGGTCCTCCTGCACCAGCGGGGGTACGCCGACGAGGCCGCCGGATGGTGGCGGATCGCCGCCGTCGCTGGCTCCACGGCGGCCGCGCACGCCCTCGGCCGGCACCACCGCGAGCGCGGCGACGAACCGGCCGCCGAGTACTGGCTGCGCCAGTCCGCCGAACAGGGCCACACCCTGGGCGCATACGCGCTCGCCGACCTGCTGGAGCACCGCGCGGACCCCGGGGCCGAGCAGTGGATGCGGGTCGCGGCCGAGCGCGGCCACCGGGAGGCGGCATATCGGCTGGCGCGGGCGCTGGACCGCAAGGCGGCGCAGGAAGCCGACGGTGACAACGGTGTCCAGGCGCCCGAGGAGGCCGAGCAGTGGTACCGGCAGGCCGCCGCGCGCGGCCACCGGCGGGCCGCGCTGCACCTCGGGACGATCCTGGAGCGGCGCGGCGAGCTCAAGGAGGCCGGGCGCTGGTACCTGACGTCCGCCAAGGACGGCGAGGCGCGGGCCGCCTGCGCGCTCGGCTTCCTGCTGCGCGACGCGGGCGACACCGAGAACGCCGCCGTGTGGTGGCTGCGGGCCGCCCAGGACGGCGACGGCAACGCGGCGAACGCGCTGGGCGCACTGCACGCCGAACGGGGCGAGACGCAGACCGCCGAGCGGTGGTACCGGGCCGCGATGGACGCGGGCGACGTGAACGGCGCGTACAACCTCGGCCTGCTCTGCGCCGAGCAGGGGCGCACCCCGCAGGCCGAGCAGTGGTACCGGCGTGCGGCCTACGCCGGACACCGGGAGGCCGCGAACGCGCTGGCGATCCTGCTGCTGCGGGGCGGCGACGAGTCGGGCGCGGAGCCGTGGTTCTCCAAGGCCGCGGAGGCCGGGAGCGTCGACGCCGCCTTCAACCTCGGCATCCTGCATGCCGGGCGGGGTGAGGAGCAGGCCGCGCTGCGCTGGTACGAGCGTGCCGCCGCCGCCGGGCACACCGAGGCGGCGCTCCAGGTCGGTATGGCGAGGCTGCGGGACGGCGACGAGCAGGAGGCCGAGCGGCATCTGCGGTGTGCGGCCGGCGGCGGGAGCGCCGAGGCCGCGTACCGGCTGGCGACCGTGCTCGACGCGCGGCGGCCACCGGAGCCCGCGCACGAGCTCGGGGAGCCGGTGCACCGGCGGAGCGAGTGCGAGGAGTGGTACGAGCGGGCGGCGTCCCAGGGGCATCGGCGGGCGCAGGTGCGGGTCGGCATGCTGGCGGCGGCCCGGGGCGATGTCGTCGAGGCGGCTCGGTGGTACCGGGAGGCGGCCGAGGCCGGGTCCCGCAACGGCGCGTTCAACCTCGGGCTGCTGCTGGCCCGGGAGGGGAGCGAGCCCGAGGCGGCGGTCTGGTGGACCCGGGCTGCCGACGCCGGGCACGGGCGGGCGGCGTTGCGGCTGGCCCTCGTCTACGCGCGTCGGGGTGAGCTGGCGGAAGGGCAGCGGTGGGCCGACCGGGCCGTGTCGCTGGGGCCGGCGTCCGTCGCGGAGAGGGCGGAGCGGCTGAGGGATGCGCTGCGGCAGGAACTGTCCGCGTGAGGCGTTGTCGGGGGGACCGGAGCGCAGCCCGGGTAATGGATTTGCATCCGTCCTCTGCGTTGACGTAACGTTGCATTCACCGACGCGGGGTGGAGCAGCTCGGTAGCTCGCTGGGCTCATAACCCAGAGGTCGCAGGTTCAAATCCTGTCCCCGCTACTGAAGGCCGAGGGCCGGAATCCGAAAGGGTTCCGGCCCTCGGTGTTTCTATCGGCCGTGACCCACCGCTTCCTCGTACAGCGAGCGGTTCACCGTGCTGGACTCGGGGAGCGAGTCGCGGAGCGCAGGATCGCGGCGCCCTCGAAGGTTCGCCAGATACGTGACATACCTCTCATCCTGCTTGTAGTCGGCCGCGAAGTACGTGTTCACGGTGCGGATGTACGCCCGCAGCAGGGCCACCCCCGCGTCCACGTCGTCGTCCAGCAGGCTGGGGCCGTAGAGCATGCCGCCCAGGGGCTCGCCGGGGGGTTGGCCACCCGGGAAGGCCTAGCCCGGCTCGCCGTCGACCCGGCGCCAGACCGGGTCCAGCAGCCACGCGGAGTCGATGCGCCCGAGAGGGGCGCCGGGTAGGCGTGCGCGAAGTCGGCGAGGCCCGTGCGGGACAGCCACTCGGCGGCGCGGGCGTTCGCCTCCAGGCGCGGGACGCGCTGGACGTCGAGGCCGAAGCGGACGTTGGCCTGGACGGTCTTCCAGTCGTAGATCCCGTAGTCCCGGAAGATCATGGCGGCCGGGCGCCTACTGGAGGTGCGGATCTCCAGGGTGCCGGTGCTGGGGCGGAGCAGGCCCGCGGCGATGCGCAGCAGCGTCGACTTGCCGCAGCCCGACGGGCCCACGAGGCAGACGAACTCGCCGGGGGCGACGGTCAGGCCGAGGGGGCCGAGGGCGTCAACCGCGCGGGGGCCCCGGCCGAAGGTGCGTGTCAGGTCGTGGGCGGGCGGTGAGTTCGGTACAGGGCTCTCCCACTTCGGTCTCCTCGCGGAGTGCGGAACGGACTGGTGGGTGCCGCCGACCATATGACGACCCGTCAGATACGGAAGGGTGCGGGCAGCGCAAAGCCCCGGCACCCATGGGTGCCGGGGCTTTCGTGCGTTCCGTGCGGGAGGGCTAGGCGGCCGCGCAGTTCGGGCAGACGCCGCGGTAGGTCACCTCGACGTCCGAGACCGTGAAGCCGAAGCGCTCGGTGTCGGGGAGGTCCGCCAGCGGGTTGCCGATCGGGTGGACGTCCCGGATCGCGCCGCACCGGGCGCAGACCAGGTGGTGGTGTGGCTGGTGGGCGTTCGGGTCGTACCGCTTGGCGCGCTGGTCGGTGGAGACCTCGAGCACCTCGCCGAGGGTCACGAGCTCGCCCAGCGTGTTGTAGACGGTCGCCCGGGAGATCTCGGGCAGCTTGGCGACGGCCCGGGCGTGGACCTCGTCGGCCGTCAGATGGACGTGTTCGCCGTCGAGGACCTCGGCCACGACGCGCCGCTGCGCGGTCATCCGCCATCCGCGTCCGCGCAGGCGTTCCAGAAGGTCACTCATAGCCATCAGCCTAACAGCAAAGGGGACCAGGTCCCGAACAGGTGTGAGTTTAGAGTCTTGCTTGCTTTAGACATTGTCTATTGTAGGATCGGGAACGACTCTGGCCATGGGACAGGTTTGGTCAGGAATGACGCAGGAGGCGCACGTGACGCAGGGACCGCTCACGACGGAGGCCGGGGCACCGGTCGCCGACAACCAGAACAGCGAGACCGCGGGCGTCGGCGGCCCGGTGCTCGTCCAGGACCAGCTCCTGCTGGAGAAGCTCGCCCACTTCAACCGTGAGCGCATCCCGGAGCGTGTCGTGCACGCCCGCGGCGCGGGGGCGTACGGCACCTTCACGGTGACCGCCGACGTCACCCCGTACACACGCGCCGCGTTCCTCTCCGAGGTCGGCAAGCAGACCGAGGTCTTCCTGCGCTTCTCGACGGTGGCCGGCAACCTGGGCGCGGCGGACGCGGTCCGCGACCCGCGCGGCTTCGCGCTGAAGTTCTACACCGAGGAGGGCAACTACGACCTCGTCGGCAACAACACCCCGGTCTTCTTCATCAAGGACGCCATCAAGTTCCCGGACTTCATCCACACCCAGAAGCGCGACCCGTACACCGGCTCGACGGAGGCGGACAACGTCTGGGACTTCTGGAGCCTGTCGCCCGAGTCCACGCACCAGGTGACCTGGCTGTTCGGCGACCGCGGCATCCCCGCCTCGTACCGTCACATGGACGGCTTCGGCTCGCACACCTTCCAGTGGAGCAACGAGGCCGGCGAGGCCTTTTGGGTGAAGTACCACTTCAAGACGGACCAGGGCATCAAGAACCTGACCGCGGAGGCCGCCGCCCGGCTCGCCGGTGAGGACCCCGACTCCCACCAGCGCGACCTGCGCCAGGCCATCGAGCGCGGCGAGTACCCGACCTGGACCGTCGGCGTGCAGATCATGCCGGTGGACGAGGCGGCGACGTACCGCTTCAACCCGTTCGACCTGACCAAGGTCTGGCCGCACGCGGACTACCCGGTCGTGGAGATCGGCAAGCTGGAGCTCAACCGCAACCCGGAGAACGTCTTCGCCGAGGTCGAGCAGTCGATCTTCAGCCCCGCCCACTTCGTGCCGGGCATCGGCCCGTCCCCGGACAAGATGCTCCAGGGCCGCCTCTTCGCCTACGGCGACGCCCACCGCTACCGCGTCGGCATCAACGCCGACCACCTGCCGGTGAACCGCCCGCACGCCACCGTGGCGCGCACCAACTCCCGTGACGGGTACCTGTACGACGGCCGTCACCAGGGAGCGAAGAACTACGAGCCGAACAGCTTCGGCGGCCCGTTCCAGACGGACCGTCCGCTGTGGTCCGCCACGGCCGTGAGCGGTGCGACGGGCAGCCACCCGGCCCCGGTTCACGCCGAGGACGACGACTTCGTGCAGGCGGGCAACCTCTACCGCCTGATGAGCGAGGACGAGAAGGAGCGCCTGATCGCCAATCTGGCGGGCTTCATCGCCAAGGTCTCGCGCGACGACATCGTCGAGCGGGCGATCGACAACTTCCGTCGGGCCGACGGAGACTACGGCAAGCGGCTGGAGGTCGCGGTCCAGGCCCTGCGCGGCTGAACTCCAGCGCTGGACCGCTTGCGGTGGCGGACGGGCCGGGTCCCTCTCGGGGCCCGGCCCGTCCGCGTGGTCACGCCGGAACCTGCTGACGTGCCGGTGCCCAGCAGCGGATGATGTCGCGGACCGAGACGATGCCGGCGGGTTCGCCGCCGTCCAGCACGATGAGGTGCCGGAAGCCGCCGTGCGCCATGGCGCCCGCCGCCTCCTCCAGGGTCCAGGCCGGAGCGGCGAACACGACGTCGGTGGTGGTGTGGGCGTGGGCGCGTTCCGTGTCCGGGTCCTGGCCCAGGCCGACGGAGTTGAGGATGTCGCGTTCGGTGAGGATGCCGATGCCGCCGGCGTCGGGGTCGTGGACCACGGCCGCCCCTACCTTGCGCGCGGACATCAGCGCGGCGGCCTGGCGCAGCGTGTGGGTCGGGCCGATGGTGAGGACGACAGTGCTCATGGCGTCACGGACGAGCATGGATGCAGCCACCTCCTGGGAGTCTCCCCACCGTTCGTTCAGAATTTCACAAATTCACAAGTGGGGGGACTCTCAGAGTGGCAGGTAAAGGGAGGGTCAACAAGGGGGCGCTCGGTAACAACGGGGGGCTCAGTAGCGCTGGTATTGAACGATCTCTCGGGTGAGGTGCAGTGTTGATCGATGTCCTGTCAGCGAGTACGGCCCCAAGAACGCCCCGTATCCCCACTTCTCGTGGCCGCTGTCCGTCACCGGCTGGTTGGCGCTGCCGGCGCTCGTTGGGGCTGCCATCGCCTACCTGATGACCTCCGTCAGCTGCTCGGCCGCAGCCTGGCCTACAGCACGACGACTCCCCAGACCGGCAGCAGCCACCGGCCCGCTGACCACAGCGACGACTCCCCGGAAGACGTCGAGCATCTGCGTACGCTGCTGGCGGCCGAGAAGCGCACCACCTCGATCCTGCGTCAGGAGATAGACGGCTCACCAGGGCACTGAAGGCAGCCGAAGACCGCCACCCGGGCCATCGCCGGCACTGTCCAGGACACCTCGCGGCTCGTCTGCTACGGCGAGGGCGTCCCCGGCGACACCGGCTGCGCGTACCGGACGAAGTGCCGCACCGAGACCACCGATTTCAAGATCGTGACGCGGGGCTGGCTCGACGTCCGCAACCGCGACTCGGCCGCCCGGCCGTCGCCGGTCGTCGAAGGCCGCGAGTACCGGCTGCGCTGGGCCATGCAGCCCCAGGACTACGTCGTCGAGAAGGGGCACCGGCTCGGCGTGGTGCTGATCTCCACCGACCACGACTACACGCTGCGCCACCCCCCCGGCACGCGGATGACCGTAAGGACCGGGCTCAGCAGCGTGACGCTCCCCGGTGGCGCCCCCGGCCGGAAGCTGAGGAGCCGGCCCCGGGCCCCGCCCCGGACTCCCGTACCGGCGCGGGCCCGGCGGCCGCTGTATGTCCGCTGTACGGGCCGGTCTATGGCGCGTGCGTACCGTCTGCCGAAAGGAGGAGGGGAACTCATGATGCCGTCATTGAGCAAGGTCGCCGACCGGGTGCTCGAGCGTTTCGTGCCGAAGGCGTCCGCGTCCGCGGACACCAGCTGGTGGGAGTACTGCTACTGCACCGCCGACTGGCGCAAGATCTACCGCCTGTGTCACGTGGTGGGCGGACGGACCTCGTGCGGAAAGTGCGACAACGTCCGCTACATCGGCTGCTGACAGAACACGAGTGCGGGGCGGGCGGCGCTGGCACGCGTCCGGGCCGTCCGCTCCCGTGCCCCACATACGAGGACTTCGCGCATGACCTACGTCGCTTTCGCATGCCGGATTCTCTTGTTCGGTGTCTTTCTGCTGGCGCTCGCCGGAAAGGTGCGCAGCAGGACCGCCTTCGCCTCGTTCGCCCGGTCGATCACTGACCTGCGGCTCTTTCCCCGGAAGGTGTCGAGGGCGGCGGCCGCCGCGGTGATCGCCGGAGAAGTCGCGGTACTTCTGCTGCTCGTGCCCCCGCGAACGGCGCCCCTGGGGCTGGCGGCCGCGGTGCTCCTGCTGCTCGCCTTCACCGCGGGCATCGTGGTGGCACTGCGCGGCGGACGCCGCGCCCCGTGCCGTTGCTTCGGAGCATCGGCCACTCCGCTGGGACCGCTGCACGTGGTCCGCAACCTGATCCTGGCCGGAACGGGCGCGGCCGGCTTCGCGGTGATGACCGCGCTGCCCACCGCCGGATGGCCGGCTCACGCCGGCGGCGGCGCGGTCGCGGCGGTCGCGGCGATCGTCGCGGCCCTGCTGGTCGCCCGGCTCGACGACCTGGCCGCCCTCTTCCGCACCGGCCGGCCGGCCCCGGTCGCCGCCCGTCCACGCGCCGTCCACAAGTGAGGTCCCCTTCATGCCTTTTCTGATTGCCGCCGTCGTCCTGGTCGGTGTGCTGTGCCTGTTCGACCTGCTCCTCACCTTCGCGGTGCTGCGCCGGCTGCGCGAGCACACCGCGGAACTCGCACGGCTGGCGGGTAGGCCCGGCTTCTCCTCGTACGACCCGGGCATGCTGGTGGGCCACCGGCTTCCGGAAGCCGCCCGGGCATCCGGCGCCACCCTCGTGGCCTTCTTCGACGCGCAGTGCGACACCTGCCACGACCACGCGCCGAAGTTCGCCGTCCGGGCCCGCCGGTACGGGGCGCTGGCGGTGGTGTCGGGCGACGGGGCGCGCGCCGACGAGCTGGTCGCCGCGGTGGGTCCGGACGCGGCGGTGATCCGAGGTGAGGACGCCCACGCCGTGGCCGACGACATGGGCATCCAGGCCTTCCCCACCTTCGTCCTGGTCGACGGGGAGGGCTCCGTGGTGCAGGCGTCCACCGAGCTGGCCGAGCTGCCCGAGCCGGCCCCGGCGGCGTGAGCGTGGAGAACGGACCGCAGGCCGGGCCCACCGGGCGGGCGGTCACGGCGGGGCCGAGGCGGACCGTGCGGCACCTCGGGGTCGCCTGGTCGATGTGCTGGCGGGCGGGACCGTGGCACGCGCTGGCGTACTCGCTCGTCACCGTCGTCCTCGGCCTGCTGCCCACCGCCACGGCATGGCTGACGAAACTCGTCGTGGACGACCTGGCCGGCGGACGACCGGAACACGTGCTGGAGTTGGCGGCGGGCCTGGCCGCCGTGGGCCTCGCGGCCGGTGTGCTGCCGCACCTGAGCGGTTACCTGCAGAACGAACTGGGCCGCCGGCTGGACCGCTTGATGCAGGACCGCCTGTACGGCGCCGTCAACCGGCTGCAGGGGCTGTCCCGGTTCGAGAACCCCGGGTTCCGTAACGACCTCAACATGGCCATGCAGGCGTCCGGGGGCGGGCTCGGCCCCGTCACCACGGGCCTGTTCGACACCGCGCGCAACGTCATCACGCTCGTGAGCCTGCTCGGGACGCTGGCGCTGCTGAGCCCGTCGATGGCCGCACTCGTCACGGTGGCCGCCGTCCCCGCGCTCCTCGCGCGGCTCTCCCTGTCCCGGCGCAGGGTCGGCATGCTCGCGGGAGTCTCCCCCGCGGTCCGCCGCCAGGTCTTCTACTCGCTGCTTCTCACCGACGTCCGCAGCGCGATGGAGACCCGGCTGTTCGGCCTCGGCGACTTCCTCAAGGGGCGCATGCTCACGGAGCTCGCGATCCGGCAGGAGGGCGAACAGCGGCTCGACCGCCAGGAGGCGCGGACGCAGTCCCTCCTCGCGCTGCTGTCCACGGTGGTCGCGGGACTGGGACTCGTGTGGGCGGTGCGGGCCGCCACGACCGGAGCCCTGAGCGTGGGCGACGTGACGGCGTTCGTCGCCGCCGTGGCCGGTACCCAGGCCGCCCTGACCGGTCTGGTGGACAACGTCGCGATGGCGCACGAGGCGCTGCTCGTCTTCGGGTACCACGACAAGGTGATGTCGCTCCCCGACGACCTGCCGTCGGCGGACCCTTCGGGGCGACTGCCGGCCCTGCGCCGGGGCATCGAACTGCGCGGCGTCTGGTTCCGGTACGCCGAGGACCATCCGTGGATTCTCCGGGGCGTCGACCTGACCGTCCCGCACGGAACCGCGGTCGCCCTCGTCGGGCTGAACGGCGCGGGGAAAAGCACCCTGATCAAACTGCTCTGCCGTTTCTACGATCCGACCCAAGGGGCGATCTACTGGGACGGAGTGGACATCCGCGACGTGCCGCCGGCCGAACTGCGCCGTCGTATGGGCGTGTTGTTCCAGGACTACATGTGTTACGACCTGACGGCGGCGGAGAACATCGGCGTCGGGGAACTCCAGGCGCTCGACGACCGCCCGCGACTGCGCGAGGCCGCCCGGCTCGCCGATGCCGACGGCACCGTGGAGCGGCTGCCCCGTGGCTACGACACCATGCTCAGCCGCATATTCGCCGACCAGGCCGAGGACGACCCGCAGTCCGGGGTCGTGCTCTCCGGCGGCCAGTGGCAGCGGCTGGCGCTCGCCCGCACCCTGCTGCGCGACGACCGGGACCTGCTGATCCTGGACGAGCCCAGTGCCGGCCTGGACGCCCAGGCGGAGGCGGAGATCCACGCCCGGCTGCGCGAACACCGGGCGGGGCGCACCAGCCTGCTCGTCTCCCACCGGCTCGGCGCGGTCCGCGAGGCGGACGCGATCGTCGTGCTGGAGGGCGGCCGGATCGTGGAAAGGGGAACGCACGAGCAGCTCATGGCCGGGGAGGGCGAGTACGCGCGTCTGTTCGCCATCCAGGCCGAGGGCTATCGCGCCCCGGACGCCCCGGACGCACCCGAGGCCGTGGACGCCCTGGACGCACCGCAGGCCCCGGACGCACCGGCTCGTCCGGACGTGGCGGACCGGCCCGGGGCACCGGCGGCGGAGCCGTCGCACGCGGTCATATCGCCGATCGGCTGAGCACCGCCTCCCTGTAGCGGACCTGGTCGCGGGCGGCGAGCTCTCGCGCGTACAGGCCCGCGAGATCAGGCAACCGGAACCCCTCGCGCGCCACCGGAGTGAGCAGCCCGACGGTCACCAGGCAGTCCAGGGCCCGCTCGGTGGCCGGCAGGGCGGCGCCGATGGCCTCGGCGGCGTGCGTCGCGCTGAAGGACGCCCCGAGGGTGCACAGCCGGCGGAACGCCCGTGCGGCGGCGCGGTGTTCGGGGTCGTGGGCCGACAGCCCCCGGTAGCTCCTGGCGTACGACGAGCGCATCGTCAGGTCGGCGACCCGTAATTCGTCGAGGGTGCGCGCCGGGTCGCGCAGCCGGGCGGCGAGTCCGGCGAGGCTCCCCTGCGGGCGGCCGGCGCAGCGGGCCCCCGCGATGCTGAGCGCGAGGGGGTTTCCGTGGCAGAGCCGTGCGATCTCCCGCGCCGCCCGGGGCTCCGCGGTGACGCGCGCGTCCCCGGCCAGCAGGGACAGCAGGCGGACGGAGTCCGTTTCGTCCAGGGGGTCCACCGGCACATGCACCGCGTCCAGCGCGGGCAGGACGCTCCGGCTCGTGACCAGCACCGCGCACCCCGGGCCTGCGGGCAGCAGCGGAAGGACCTGGCCGCGGTGGAAGGCGTTGTCGACGACCACGAGGACGCGCCGGCCCGCGACCATGGACTGGTAGTAGGCCGAGACCTCGGAGAGGGCGGTCGGCACGTCCGCCCTGGGCATGCCGAGCGAGCGGAGGAAGTGGCGCAGCACGGTGACCGGGGTCAGGGGGCCGGCGCCGGCCCGCGGGCTGTCGAGATCGACGTAGAGCTGGCCGTCGGGGTAGTCCGCGGCGGCCCGGTGGGCGACGTGCAGGGCCAGCGCCGACTTCCCGCGTCCGGCCGGCCCGTGCAGCACCACGACCGGCGCCCCGGCGGTCGTCCCGTCCCGGGTGCGCAGGGCGTCCCGCACCAGGGACGTCTCGTGCGCCCGTCCGGCGAACGGCCCGGGAGCCCGGGGGAGCTGGCGCGGCACCGTACCGGTGGCCGGGTGCGCGGGCCGCGCCGTCGTCAGGGCGGTGACCTCCGGGACGGACGTCGGATCCGGTTCCCGGCGCAGCACGGCCTGTTGGGTGCGGCACAGCTCCGGCCCCGGGTCCAGGCCGAGTTCCTTGCGCAGCGTTTCGCGGGCGTCGGTGAAGGCGGCGAGCGCGCCGGCCGTGTCGCCGCTGTGGTGCAGGGCGAGCATCAGGCGGCTGCGCAGCCGTTCGCGCAGGGGATGCCGGCGCACGGCCCGGCGCAGGGTGTCGACCACGGCCGCCCCGGTACCGCTGGCGAGTTCCACGTCCGCCTGTGCCTCGATCGCGCTCAGGTACCGCTCGGTGAGGTCCGCCGCGATGCCCTCCAGGGCGGGTCCTTTGACGACGTTCTCCAGTGGCGCCCCGTGCCAGAGTGCCAGGGCGCCGCCCAGTGCGCGGGTGGCCCCCGCCAGGTCGTGCCCGGCCGCCGCCTGCCGTGCCCGCTCGACGAGGGCCTCGAAGCGGGCGATGTCGGTCTCGCCGTCGTCCGTCCGGAGCGCGTAGCCGGAGCGGGACGTGATCAGCCGGGGGTGCGTGCCGTCCGCGGCGGGCGGCAGGAGCCGGCGCAACTGCATCACATACGTGCGCAGATTGGGCACCGCCGACCGGGGCGGGGTGCCGCCCCAGAGTTCTTCCACGAGGGCGGGCACGGAGACGACGCCGCCCCGGTGGGCGACCAGCATCGCGAGAATGGTGCGCTGTTTGTCAGCGGCTATACGGACGGTCTGGCCACCGTCCACGATTTCCAGCGGGCCGAGGGCCCGGAACTCGACGGTCATGCTTGTGGCTGTCCCCCGGTATGTGATTTTTACAAAGCACTGCCGCCCAGTCGGCGGACCGCCACGCCCATGATCCGGTCGGCCTCGAAAAATCCCCGATGACGGGAATCAATACTGTCCGGATTGTCGCCGAGCATCACCAGCCGCCCGTCCGGGACCTCGGTGAGGTCTCCGCCTCCCGGTATTCCTTCCGGAATACGGTCCCCGGGAAGCGCGGCGGCCCGCTTGATGTTCCATGCGCGGTCGCTCAGCGGTTCGTAGTCGCCCGTCCTTCGCGGGGGCTGCAGTACGACGATGTCCCCGGCCCGCACCTGGTCGACGGTGCGGCGTTCCACCACCACCCGGTCGCCGGGCGAAAGCGTCGGCGCCATGCTGGTGCCTTCCACGGTGACCACGGTGTATCGGCCGCGTATGCGGAGCGCGGCAAGGACGGCGCCGGCGAGGCCGACAAGGAACCCAACGGCAATCAACAGAACAGGCACAGACACCCCCCGTGGGTTCCGCCGGTCGGTGTGATCGTGCCCGCCCGCCGTATTGCCTGTCAATGTATTTCTTCTTGCCCCCGCGGGAAACCCGGGGGTGCGTCGCGCCCTGTTCGCCCCCTTTGCAATTCGCGTGGAAGTTGGGTGTCTATGGGTGTATCGGGCGGTTCGCTGGACACGGTTTGCGGACCGGTCTCTTCCGCTCGCTGTATCCGAACTGTACGAAGCGCCGTATCTGCCGTTGCTACGGTCGAATCTGCTTCTTTCCGGCAGTGCGTACTCGAAAGGAAACGGCAGTGATGGGATTCATGGGGACGATGGGCGACAAGATTCTGGGCAGGCTCGTGCCCAAGGCCGTGGCCCAGGCGGACACCACCTTCCAGAAGATCTGCTACTGCAGCCAGCGCAACAGCTTCTACTACCGGCAGACCTGCCATGTGGTCGGTGGCTACACCTCCTGCGGCACCTGCTACCTCAGCTCGCCCTGCCGGCCGTCGGCCTGACGGTGACATGGCGACCGGGCCGCGGACGCGCCGTCCGCGGCCCGATCGGTGCGCTGTTCGTCCGGAGGCCGCTCAGCCGTCGCCCCGCACCCGCTGCCGGGGGACGGCGGCGGCGTCCTTCAGGACCCCGAGAGAAGCTTCCCGCTCCTGAAGGACGGTCTGCCAGAGGATGCCCTGCTGCCCCTGGGGCGACCGCTCTGACAGATCTTGCAGTCGGTGAAAATGCTGGGGCCGCCTCGGCGACCAGCACTCTGTGATCAGCGAAGCCACTCCCGCCCGCACGCCAGCAAGCACTGGGGCTACCGCCGTACGTCTCGTACTCCGTCATCGCCGCCTCCCACTGCCTGCAGCGTCGGGCACGGGGACAGGACCTCGCGGGTGGGGCACTTCCCGCCCGGGATCGCTGGATGAAGGGCGCGCACGTCATCGACAGCGGCCGCGAGCCGGTTGCGTTGATCGGCGAGTGGCACGACGACCCGACCGAGCACCGACTCGACGTTCCACTGATTGCGGAGACGCTCGCGCTCGTCGGTCGGCGGCTGATGCGTCCGCGTACGGCGAGGACGGCGAGTGCGAGAAGGGCCGGCTCCAGGAGGCGGGAGCCCATCTCCGGTCGTGGGTGGGGTTCGGGTCGTCCTTGTCGATGGTAAAGGTGACGCGGCCGCCACCGGCCGGGACGGTCCCGCTCGCTTCTTGCCTGGGGGAGTTCTGAGGAAGGCCGAATCCCATGAGCAGCACAATGGTGATGATCATCGCGCACGCTGCGGACGTACGCACACCTGATGCCGAGCAGCGAGAAGCGGACGCGGGAGGCGGTGAACCGGGCCTTTGCGGGCGGCCCGGACGCCGATGACGGCCCCACGACGGCCCAGGCGGCCTGATCCTAGGGGAAACCCGCAGGTTAGGCCGCAATCGCCGTCAGTAGCGCTGGTTGAGGTATCCGAGCAGCTCGTCGTGCAACAGGCCGTTCGACGCGGCCGCGTTGCCGCTGTGGGGGCCTGGGCGGGCGTCGAGGCCGGTGAAGGTGCCGCCGGCCTCGGTGACGACGATGGCGGTGGCGGCCATGTCCCACAGGGACAGCTCCGGCTCGGCGCACATGTCGACGGCTCCCTCCGCGACCATCATGTACGGCCAGAAGTCGCCGTACGCGCGCGTGCGCCACACCTCGCGGGTCAGGTCCAGGAAGCCGTCCAGGCGGCCCTGCTCCTCCCAGCCGCTGAGCGAGGAGTACGCGAGGGAGGCGTCGGAGAGCTTGGAGACGCGGGAGACCTGCAGCCGGGAGGCCTTGGTGAGGCTGCGGCCGGAGAACGCGCCATGGCCCTGCGCGGCCCACCAGCGTCGGCCGAGGGCGGGGGCGGAGACGACGCCGACGACGGGCTGGAAGCCGCCCTCGCCCGCCTCCATCAGCGAGATCAGCGTGGCCCAGACGGGGACGCCGCGTACGTAGTTCTTGGTGCCGTCGATCGGGTCGATCACCCAGCGGCGGGGGCCGGTGCCCTCGACGCCGTACTCCTCGCCGAGGATCGCGTCCCTGGGGCGGGCGCGTGCGAGGTGGCCGCGGATGAGTTCCTCTGCGGCCTTGTCCGCCTCGGTCACCGGGGTCATGTCAGGTTTGGTCTCGACCTTGAGGTCGAGGGCCTTGAACCGGTCCGTCGTCGCGGCGTCGGCGGCGTCGGCGAGGACGTGGGCGAGACGCAGGTCGTCGAGGTAGTCGGGCATGCAACGAACCTATCTGCCGAGGTGGGGGTGGGGCTACAGGGGGTTCGTGAGGGTGGGGGAGCCGGGAGCCGTCTCGGGCTTGGTGCGGAGGATGTCGCGTGCCTGCTCCCGGCGGACCATGCCCTGACTGTCGAGGAACGCGATCGCCTGGAGACGGATGCCGGGCTGACCTCGATACGCCGGGCGAGTTCGGACGCGGTGAGGCTGCCCGAGTCGGTCATGCAGAGGCAGGCCATCACCCGGGCCGTCATCTTGGGCATGCCCGACCCCGTGAGGACGGTGGTGAACGTCTCCTCGTACTCACGTACGGCCTCGGTCCCGCCCGTGGGTCTGCGGGGGTGCCTTCCGGTCCCGGAGTGCGCCGCCCGTTGCGCTGCAGGGGGCGAGGGCCCGGCACGCAGGCCAACGCACCGCGCGACAAGGCCGAAACACGCCCCCGCGTGCGCTCGCGAACCCTTGACAGTGGTTCCACGCGCGTCAAACCTGGGGCAGAGCCGCTCGCCCCAAGGGGAGGCGAAGATGCCTGCAGCGCGGGAATCTCTACTGGACGCCGCTTACACGGCGCTGGTGCGCCGGCCGTGGTCCGCCGTACGGATGGTGGACGTGGCCGCGGCGGCCGGAGTGTCCCGGCAGACGCTCTACAACGAGTTCGGCAGCAAGGACGGTCTCGCCAGGGCGCTCGTGAGGAGAGAGGCCGACGGATATCTGGCCGGCGTGGACCGCGCTCTCGCCGGGCACAGCGATCCCCGCGACCGGCTCACCGCCACCGCCGAGTGGACCGCTTCGGCGGCCCGGGACAACGTCCTCGTCCACGCCATGCTCACCGGCTGCTGGAGTGAGCGGCTGCCCGCCCCGGCCCTGGGGGCCGTGCCGTCCACCTCCGTCGTGCCGGCCCAGCGCCGCGCCGACGGGCCGCTGCCCTCACCCGGCGACTTCGTCGCCCTCGTCCGCGACCGGGCCGTCACCCTCCTGGCCGGCCCCGGCACGCCCACGTCCGACACCGCCGACCTGGCCCGCTCCTGCGAACTCGCCGTCCGGCTCGCCCTGTCGTGCGTGGCCGCGCCACCCGGCGAGGGCGGCGTCGCCGACCTGGTCCGCAGCGCCCTTCACCGGCAGGCCGGCTGACAGGACGTCAGTGCGCCGACCCCGACAACTGCAGCCCGACCACACCGATGATGACGAGACTGATCGACACGATCTTCAGCGTCGACACCAGGTCACCCAGGAACACCATGCCGTAGATCGCCGTCCCCGCCGCCCCGATGCCGGTCCACACCGCGTACGCGGGACCCACGTCGAGTTTTCTCAGCGCGAGGGTCAGCAGTCCGAAACTGCCGAGGGCGAAGATGCAGAACGCGATCGTCGGCCAGAGCCGGGTGAAGCCGTGCGACAGCTTCAGACACACGGCGAAGCCGGTCTCGAGCAACCCGGCCACGATGACCAGCAGCCACGCCATGAGTCGTCCTCCCGTATCCCACGTTCAGTGACCGCTTCGTCAATTTCATCGCGCTCGTCAGGCTTTGGCCAGGCGGGCGTCCGGCTTGGGTGCGATTATGCACTTACCGTCCGCACGGCAGGACAAACAACGCGGAGGTCAGTCGCCTTCCTTGCGCTCGCGCGTGGCCAGCATCCGGCGCAGCGAGTACAGCCGCGCCGGGTCGGCGTGCCCCTCGGCCACCCACGCGTCCAGCGCGCAGTCCGGCTCGTCGTGGCTGCACGCGCGCGGGCAGCCCTCGGTGCCCGGCTCCAGGTCGGGGAAGGCGTGGATGACCTGGGACGGGTCCACGTGGTGCAGGCCGAAGGACCGCAGGCCCGGCGTGTCGATCACCCAGCCGTCACTGCCCGACAGCGGCAGCGCCAGCGCCGAGGTGGTGGTGTGGCGTCCGCGGCCCGTCACCGCGTTCACATGCCCGGTCGTACGCCGCTGATCTTCCGGCACCAGCGAGTTGACCAGGGTCGTCTTGCCGACCCCGGAGTGGCCGACGAACGCGGTGATCTTGCCGTCGAGCTGCTCGCGCACGCGGGCGAGGGCGGTTCCGTTCTGCAGTTCCTCGCGGCTGGTGACGACGTGGGGGATGTCGAGGTGGCCGTACAGCTCCAGCAGCTTGTCGGGCGGGGCGAGGTCCGACTTGGTCAGGACCAGCAGCGGGTCCAGACCGCCGGCATAGGCCGCGACCAGGCAGCGGTCGATCAGGCGGGGGCGGGGCTCCGGGTCGGCCAGGGCGGTGACGACCGCCAGCTGGTCGGCGTTGGCCACGACCACGCGCTCGTACGGATCGTCGTCGTCCGCCGTGCGGCGCAGAACGGAGGTGCGCTCCTCGATGCGCACGATCCTCGCGAGTGAGTCCTTCTTGCCTGTCAGGTCGCCCACGATGGCCACCCGGTCGCCGACGACCGCGGCTTTGCGGCCCAGCTCGCGGGCCTTCATCGCCATGACCACACGGTCCTCGACGAGGCAGGTCAGGCGGCCCCGGTCGACGGTGAGGACGAGACCCTCGGAGGCGTCCTCGTGCTTGGGGCGGATGTTCGTCCGGGGCCGGGTGTTCCGGCGGCCCGGACGGGTGCGGATGTCGTCCTCGTCGGTGTGCTTGCCGTAACGGCGCATGACCTGATCCCCGCGTCCTACGCCCCGAGCATCCCGGTCCACAGATCGGGGAAGTCGGGCAGGGTCTTGGCCGTCGTCGCCACGTTCTCGATCTGCACGCCCTCCACCGCGAGTCCGATGATCGCGCCGGCCGTGGCCATGCGGTGGTCGTCGTACGTGTGGAAGATCCCGCCGTGCAGCCGGCGCGGGCGGATGTGCAGACCGTCGGCGGTCTCCGTGACGTCGCCGCCGAGCTCGTTGATCTCCTTCGTCAGCGCGGCCAGCCGGTCCGTCTCGTGCAGCCGCAGATGGGCCACGCCGCGCAGGGTCGACGGGGAGTCCGCGAGGGCCGCGACCGCGGCGATGCCCGGCGTCAGCTCGCCGACCTCGCTCAGGTCGACGTCGATGCCGTGCACCGAGCCGGAGCCGGTGAACGCCAGACCGTACTCGGTCAGTTCGCAGGAGCCGCCCATCTCGGTGAAGATCTCGCGCAGCCGGTCACCGGGCTGTGTGGTGCGGGCCGGCCAGTCCGGGACGACGACCTTGCCGCCCGTCACCAGCGCCGCAGCCAGGAACGGCTGGGCGTTCGACAGGTCCGGCTCGATGACCAGGTCCCGGCCGAGCAGGGCCCCCGGCGAGACCCGCCAGACGTTCGGCTCGCCGCCCGACTCGGGCGTGTCCACCTGGGCGCCGACCGCGCGCAGCATGTCGACGGTCATGCGGATGTGCGGCATGGAGGGCAGCGTGGCGCCGGTGTGGCGGACCTCGACGCCCTGGTTGAAGCGCGGGCCGGACAGCAGCAGCGCGCTCACGAACTGGGACGAGGAGGAGGCGTCGATGGCGACCGTGCCGCCGTCCAGGGCGCCGCTGCCGTGCACGGTCATCGGCAGCGCGCCGCGGCCGTCGTCGTCGATCCGGGCGCCGAGCTGGCGCAGCGCGTCGATGACCCCGTTCAGCGGGCGCTCGTAGGAGCGGGGGTCGCCGTCGAAGCGGACGGAGCCGTCGGCGAGCGCGGAGACCGGCGGCAGGAACCGCATCACCGTGCCGGCGTTGCCGACGTCGATCGTGGCCGGGCCGCGCAGGCCGGTGGGGAGCACACGCCAGGCCTCGCCGGTGCCGTCGGGGCCCACGCCCTCCTCGATCTCGATGCCCATGGCGCGCAGCGCGCCGGCCATCAGCAGGGTGTCGCGGGAGCGCAGCGGGCGGCGCAGCCAGCCGGGCTCGGAGGCGAGGGAGGCGAGGACCAGGGCGCGGTTGGTGACCGACTTGGACCCGGGCACGTGGACCGTCGCGTCGACGGCTCCGCTCGCGTGCGGGGCGGGCCAGAGGGCGGTGTCTGCGGTGTTCGGGGCCATGCCTTTACTTTATAAGCAGGCCGTCGCCGGAGTGCGGCGCCGTGGGGGCCGGTCGCGCCCGCGTGGGGGAGCCGCACATCGCGGCAGGCCCGCGCCCCTCGGGCCGGCCGTCACGTCTCGAGCAGCCAGCGTCCCCCGCCGATGAGCGAGCACAGCGACACCGCGTGGAACAGGAAGAACCACAGCCCCGCCGGAACGTGCGTCAGCCGCGACAGCTGGTCCGCGTCCGAGTCGCCCGCCCCGCCCCGCGCCCGCTTCGCCTGGAGTTCGAAGGCCGGCCGGACTCCGCCGATCAGCAGGAACCACACCACCGCGTACGCGAACGCCGCCTGGACCTGAGGGCCGGCCAGCCAGGACACCAGCACGAACAGGCCGCCGGTGACGAGCATGGTCAGCGCGCCGTAGGCGTTGCGGATCATCACGAGCATGGCGAGGAGCAGGGCCGTCGCCAGCCACAGCAGGAGCGTGATGCGGCCGGCGCCCAGCAGGGCCGCACCGCCGAGACCCAGCAGGGGCGGGGCGGTGTAGCCCGCGGCCGCGGTGAGGATCATGCCGATGCCGTGCGGCTTGCCGCGGCTGACGGTCAGGCCGCTGGTGTCCGAGTGCAGGCGTATGCCGGTGAGGGTGCGGCCGGTGAGCAGGGCCACCAGCCCGTGACCGCCCTCGTGGGCGATGGTGATGGCGTTGCGGGAGACGCGCCACAGGGCGTGCGGGGTCACCACGGCGACCGCGGCGGCCAGGGTCGCGATCACCACCCACAGGTCGGGGTCGGGCTGCGTGCCGGACACCTCGCCCCAGAGGGAGGCGAGCGAGGCGGTTGCGGTGCTGTCCATGTAAGGCGTTGGCTCCCTGTGGGCGGATGGAATCTGGCAGTGTGGCACGTATGTGCGGACGGTATTCGGCGAGTCGTAGGCCAGAGGATCTCGCAGGAATCTTTGAGGTCGAGAAGTGGGAGCCCGAGGAGATCCTCGAGCCGGACTACAACGTGGCGCCCACCAAAGAGGTCTACGCCGTCCTGGACCGCCCCCTGAAAGACGCGGACGACCCGCGGCCGGTTCGCCAGCTGCGCACGCTGAAGTGGGGGCTCGTCCCGTCCTGGTCGAAGACCCCCGAGGGCGGCGCCCGGATGATCAACGCCCGCGCGGAGACCGTCCACGAGAAGCCCTCCTACCGCCGCGCCTTCACCTCCCGGCGCTGCATCCTGCCCGCCGACGGCTACTACGAGTGGGTCACCGGCACCCAGGAGCGCGAGCTGGAGGTCGAGGGCAAGAAGAAGCGGCCCCGCAAGCAGCCGTACTTCGTGACACCGGCGGACGGGTCGGTCTTCGTGATGGCCGGGCTGTACGAGTTCTGGCGCGACAAGACGCTGCCGGACGACCACCCGCAGGCCTGGTGGGTGACCTGCTCGGTCATCACCACGGAGGCGGAGCAGAGCCCGCTCGCGGTGTCCCCGGCCGACGGGCCGCGGGCGCTCGCCGAGATCCACCCCCGGATGCCGCTGATGCTGACGCCCGACCGCTGGGACGCCTGGCTGGACCCGTCCCGCACGGACGCCGACGACCTGCGCGAGCTGCTCGCCCCGCCGCCCGCCGGGCTGATGCGCGCCTACCCGGTCGCCACGGCCGTCAGCAACGTCCGCAACAACGGGCCGGAGCTGCTGAAGGAGCTGGAAGGGCCCGAAGAGGGCACACTCTTCTGACGTGACGCATGTGACGAAGGCGACCAGTACGACCACCGAGACCGTCGAGACCGACGCCGGAACCGCCCGTATCACCTGGCACGAGGCGAAGAAGGCCCGGCTGGTCCTCGCCGTCAGCCACGGCGCGGGCGGCGGCATCGAGGCCCGAGACCTGAAGGCCCTGGCCGAGGTCCTGCCCGCCCACGGCGTGACCGTTGCCCGGGTGGAGCAGCCCTGGCGGGTGGCCGGGAAGAAGCTCGCGCCGGCGCCGAAGACCCTGGACGCCGGCTGGCGCGGCATCTGGCCCGCGCTGGCGAAGTCCGGACTGCCGGTCGTCTCCGGCGGGCGCAGTGCCGGGGCCCGGGTGGCCTGCCGCACCGCCACCGAGCTGGGCGCCCACGGCGTACTCGCGCTCAGCTTCCCGCTCCACCCGCCGGGCAAGCCGGAGAAGTCCCGCGCCGACGAGCTGCTGGGATCCGGGGTGCCCACGCTGGTCGTGCAGGGCGGCAACGACCCGTTCGGGAAGCCGGAGGAGTTCCCCGAGGGGACGTACACGCTCGTGGAGGTCCCGTACGGGGATCACGGCTTCGCTGTGCCCAAGCGTGCGGACATCTCTCAGGACCAGGCCGTGGCGGTCGTCACGGACGCGGTCGTGGAGTGGACCGGGTCACTCGGGTAAAGCTTCGGGAATGCCGGGGCGGCGGTCACTGTTGTGCGGGACGTACGTGCTGGAGACCAGCGCCGACGTCTTAGGAGAGGGAGTCCGCCGCATGGGTTCGACCATCTGCCCGACCCGCAGCAGCCGCGCCGACCTGGACTGGACGGTGCTGCACGCGGCCAGGACCGCCCCTATTCGGGCGGCGGGCGGACCGGATCGTCGTCTATCCTCCGATTCGGGTGAGACCGGTCTCGGTCTCACGAGAACACTCGAGGAGGTGGGTCCGGTCACTGGGACCGACGCAGGGACCGAAAACGGCCAGGCGGAGCAGCCCGAGGGCCAGGGCGGCACGGGCGCGGAGACGGCCGCGGAGCGCAACGCGCGCTTCGAGCGGGACGCGCTCGAGTTCCTCGACCAGATGTACTCGGCCGCGCTGCGCATGACGCGCAACCCGGCCGACGCCGAGGACCTGGTGCAGGAGACGTACGCCAAGGCGTACGCGTCCTTCCACCAGTTCCGTGAGGGCACCAACCTCAAGGCGTGGCTGTACCGGATCCTCACCAACACCTTCATCAACTCGTACCGCAAGAAGCAGCGCGAACCTCAGCGCTCCGCGGCCGAGGAGATCGAGGACTGGCAGCTCGCCCGCGCCGAGTCGCACATGTCGACGGGCTTGCGCTCCGCGGAGTCGCAGGCGCTCGACCACCTGCCCGACTCGGACGTGAAGCAAGCGCTCCAGGCGATCCCCGAGGAGTTCCGCATCGCGGTGTATCTCGCGGACGTCGAGGGGTTTGCCTACAAGGAGATCGCCGACATCATGGGGACACCCATCGGTACGGTGATGTCCCGGCTGCACCGGGGCCGCCGTCAGCTGCGCGGCATGCTGGAGGACTACGCCCGTGACCGCGGGATGGTCCCGGCCGGTGCCGGAGAGTCGAACGAAGCGAAAGGCTCGGGGTCATGAGCTGCGGAGAGCCGCACGAGACGGATTGCAGCGAAATCCTCGATCATCTCTACGAGTTCCTCGACCGTGAGATGCCGGACTCGGACTGCGTGAAGTTCGAGCACCACTTCGAGGAGTGCTCGCCCTGCCTCGAGAAGTACGGGCTCGAGCAAGCCGTGAAGAAGCTCGTCAAGCGCTGCTGCGGGCATGACGACGTGCCGGGCGACCTGCGGGACAAGGTCATGGGGCGGATCGAGCTGATCCGCTCCGGCCAGGCCGTCCCCGACCAGGACGTCACGGCCTCGCCCGCCACGCCCCAGGAGTCCTGACACTCCTGCGCTTTTCAACTACCCCACCTCTGAACGGGTAGTCACCTTCGAACGCGTCACTCGAACGTGCTAACCCGCGGGTTATCGACCCGCGGACCCCCCTGCCACCGTCCTAGGCTCCGGGCCTGACGGTCATGGCCGGGGGAGGGGCTCATGGAAGCGGTACCGGCACGGGCACGTGTCTACATCGCCTGTGTCGTCATGGCCGCGCTGCTCTGCCTGCTGCCGCTGCCGGGCGTACGCACGCCCTGGTGGGCGGTCGCGCTGCTCGCGGCGCTGTACGCCGGCTGCGAGCGCGTCGCCCGGTCCCGGTTCGTGGGGATCTCCCACCCAGCCGGGACCTTCTACCCCGTGCTGCTCGCCGGCGCCTTCCTGCTGCCGGCACCCGCCGCGGCGCTGGTGGTCGTGCCCGGTGCGCTGCTCTCCCAGGTCGGGCAGCGGCCCGTGGCGCTGCGGCGCGTCTGGCGGGCCGCCCAGCTCGTCCTCGGGGTGTGGGCCGCGGCCACGGTGCACCGGCTGCTCGGCGGGCGGGACGCGGTCGTCGCGGGCGACGTCCCCTACGCCCTCGGTCCGGCCGGGGCGGCCGTGCTGGCGTTCTGCCTGGTGCTCGCGCTGCTCGACGGCGGAATCCTGGTCGTGGCGGAGCGGGTGCCGGTGCGGCGGGCCTGGCGGGGACTGGTGGCGCGCTCGCTCGCGCCGATCACGGTGCACGGCCTCGCCGGGCTGATGATGGCCGTCCTGTGGCGCAGCCCCTACGGGCCGGTCGCCGCGCTGCTCGTGCTGCTGCCCATGTGCGTCTCCTGGTGGGCGTTCGCGCAGTACCACCGGGAACGCGCCGCCCATCAGGCGACCATCCGGGCGCTGGTGCAGGCCGTCGACATCAAGGACGGGTACACCCGCGGGCACAGCGAGCGCGTCGGGCAGGCCTCCATGATGATCGCGCGCGAGCTGGGCCTGGCCGACGAGCGCGTCGAGGTGCTCCGCTTCGCCGGCATCCTGCACGACGTCGGCAAGCTGGGCGTGCCCACCCGGCTGCTCAGGAAGGACGGTCCGCTGACGCCCGAGGAGCGGCGGGTGATCGAACTGCACCCCGAGTACGGGCACGAGATGGTGCGCGGCATCGGCTTCCTCGGCGAGGCCCGCGCAGCCGTGCTGCACCACCACGAGCGGCTCGACGGCAGCGGTTACCCCTACGGCCTGGTGGGCCGTCAGATCCCCGAGTCCGCACGGGTCGTGGCGGTCGCGGACGCCTTCGACGCCATGACCTCCACCCGGAGCTACAGCAGGGCCCGGCCCGTCGCCGTGGCCCTGGCGGAGCTGGAGCGGTGCGCGGGCAGCCAGTTCGACCCGGTGATGGTCGCGGCTCTCGTCGAGGCCGTCGGGCGGACGGGATGGCACCCGGCGGTGACCGCCGACGAGGAGGAGACCCGCCCGCCCCGGGTGCCCCCGCCCGGCGCACCTCTCCCCAGCCGCCCGGGAGCACACCGATGAGCGCGTACCGGCCGCCACCGCTCCTCACCCTCGTCCACGCCTGCGCCGCCCTCCTCGCCGCCGGCTCCCTCGCCGTCACCCTCTACCAGGGGCTCGAGGAACGCCGGGTCGCCCTCGCCTTCGGCGTCCTCGTCGCCGTCGGCGAACTCACCCGGCGCAACGGCGCGCGGATCCGGGAGCCGGCACCGCTCGGGGCCGCGGCGGCCCTGTCCTACGCCCTGCTCGGGGAGGCCGGCGGACGGGCCACGTACCACGGCCCCGCCCAGGTCGTCGCCGTCGTCCTGGCCGCCTCGCTGCTCGGCAGCGTGCCGCACGTCGCGCGCGGGCAGGGACCCACCCTCGACCACCTGGCGCGCCGCGTGCTCACCGTCGGCTTCGTCGCCGTGTGCTTCCAGCCCCCGTACAACCGGGGGATGTTCGACGAATGGGGCGGCCCCGCCTACGCCCTGCTGCTGCTCGCGCTGCTGTCCCTGACCGCGCTGTGCGACGCGGTGCTCGCCGCCGCGCTGGCCCACACCCGCACCGGCTGGCCCTTCGGGCCGGTCCTGCGGGACGAGCTGCGGGCCGTGTGCGGCATCGGGTCCGCCGTCATCGCCACCGGGGCGGTGATGGCGCTGGCGGTCGCCGTCGTAGGGCTGTGGGCGCTCCCCGTCTTCTCCGTGCCGCTGCTGCTCGCCCAGATGTCGTTCCGCCGGTACGCCGCCGTCCGGGCGACCTACCGGCAGACCATCGCCTCCCTCGCCCGGGCCACCGAGGTCGCCGGGTACACCCCCTGCGGCCACGCCCGGCGTGTCGCCGCGGTCAGCCAGGCGGTGGGGCGTGACCTGGGGCTGACCGAGCCCGAGCTGGCGGTGCTGGAGTACGCCGCGCTCATGCACGACATCGGGCAGCTGAGCCTCGTCGACCCGGTGCCGGCGGGCGCCACCGCCGCGCTGCCCGCCGCGGAGCAGCGGCGGATCGCACTGCTCGGCGGAGCCGTCGTACGGCAGACGGGCGTCGACGAGGCGGTGGCCGTGGTCGTGGAGCGGCAGGCCGACCCCTGCGCCGAGCAGCCGCTCGCCGCGCAGATCGTCCGGGCCGTGAACGCGTACGAGGAGAAGTCCAGGGAAGGAGGGCCCGGCGGGCCGCTGACGGCGCTGGAGGAACTCCGGCTCGCCACCGCCGGGACCTACGCCCCGGAGGTGGTGGAATCACTGGCCCGCGTACTGGCAAGGAGCAGTCTGACCTTGCCCATGGCTGGGTAACCCATGGGTAATGAGCGCCCTCGAGGCCGTACGTGGTTGGATGCGAAGGAGAAGGTGTCCGGGGGCTCGAAACACAGCTACGGCCAGCCCACCGCACGGAACTGGCAGGCGGGAATCGTGAGGATCTTCGGCAAGGGACGGCACCGGCCCTCCGCCTCCTGGCGGCAGGCCACAGACCGGGCGTTCACCCTCATCGGCGACGGCCGGTACGAGGACGCAGGCGCACTGTTGACACGTGCCGCCGATCTGGAGCCCTGGCTTTCCGAGTCCTGGTTCAACCTCGCGCTGCTGCACAAGTTCCGGCACGACTGGGAGCAGGCGCGGGCGGCCGGCCTCAGGGCCGTGGCGCTGCTCGACCGGGACGGCGGAGCGCCCGACTGGTGGAACGTCGGCATCGCCGCGACCGCGCTCCAGGACTGGCCGCTGGCCAGGCGCGCCTGGCAGGCCTACGGGCTGCGGGTGCCGGGGGCGGCCAACGACTCCGGTGAGCCCCTCGGCATGGACCTCGGCAGCGCGGCCGTACGGCTGTCCCCGGAGGGGGAGGCCGAGGTCGTGTGGGGGCGGCGGCTGGATCCCGCGCGGATCGAGGTGCTGTCCATCCCGCTGCCGTCGTCGGGGCGGCGCTGGGGTGAGGTCGTCCTGCACGACGGGGTGCCGCACGGGGAACGGACCACGGCCGCCGGGCACACGTACCCGGTGTTCGACGAGATCGAGCTGTGGGCGCCGTCGCCCGTGCCGACGTGGGTGGTGCTGCTGGAGGCGGCGACGGAGGCGGACCGGGACGCGCTGGAGCAGCTTGCCGCGGACGCCGGGTTCGCCGCGGAGGACTGGTC
Source organism: Streptomyces sp. NPDC024017 (assembly GCF_040638895.1). Classification (NCBI taxonomy): domain Bacteria; kingdom Bacillati; phylum Actinomycetota; class Actinomycetes; order Kitasatosporales; family Streptomycetaceae; genus Streptomyces; species Streptomyces sp. NPDC024017. Next base: position 346,624 of record NZ_JBEZYZ010000005.1, read on the forward strand.
CTCCTCGGTGCGGTTGCTGTGCCGGATGTGCTCGGAGTCCCGGATGCCGTCCGACGAGGGCGACGGGGAGCATCTCGACCCGCATGATCACAGTGAGCCGGGGCATCCCGGGCCGCTGGGGCATCGGACGGACGGGCAGCTGTGGGTTCCCGAGCGGGAGTGCGGGCTGGCCGCGCCGGCTGCGTTGGTCCGGGGGTTGCTGGACGGGTGGGTCGCCGACAGTCCGGATTCTCGGGATTGGCGGGATTTGGAAGAGGTGTGCTAGCGCCGTTGCCGGGTGCGGCTGCGTCGTGGTCGCGCGCGCAGTTCCCCGCGCCCCTGAAAGCAGGGCGTTTCACCCGCGTACCCTGTATCGCATCTCAGCCCGGTTAGGTTCAGGAAGGCGTACGTAACGTCATGGCTCAGCAGGACACCGATCAGCAGCACGCGGGCGTGCTCCCCGTCGATGACGAGGGGTACGTGATCGACACGGAGGACTGCGAGGAGCGCGAGGCGGCCTGGCGGGAGCGGGGGACCTCGCGGCCGATCACGGTGGTCGGGAACCCGGTACTGCACAAGGAGTGCAAGGACGTCACCGACTTCGGCGACGACTTCCAGCAGCTCGTCGCGGACATGTTCGCCAGCCAGCGCACCGCCGAGGGCGTGGGCCTGGCCGCCAACCAGATCGGCGTCGACGCGAAGGTCTTCGTCTACGACTGCCCGGACGACGAGGGCGTCCGGCACACCGGCGTCGTCTGCAACCCCAAGCTCGTCGAACTGCCCGCCGAGAAGCGCCGCCTGGACGACAGCAACGAGGGCTGCCTGTCGGTGCCCACCGCGTACGCGCCGCTCGCCCGGCCCGACTACGCCGAGGTGACCGGGCAGGACGAGAAGGGCAACCCGATCCGCGTGCGCGGCACCGGATACTTCGCACGGTGTTTGCAGCACGAGACGGATCACCTGTACGGGTACCTGTACATCGACCGGCTCTCCAAGCGCGAACGCAAGGACGCGCTGCGGCAGATGGCCGAGAACGAGCCCCGCTACCCCGTGGTGGCCAACGACTGAGACCTCAGCCTCACCAGGCGCACGGCGTCTGTTCGGGTTTCCCATCCCGAACAGGCGCCGTTCGACTGTGCCGTTCGCCTGTCCGTCGCACGTTCGATCGCTTCTGGTCTCCTGGTGATCCAACGGTAGTCACGCAGCGGGAGGTTCCCGGCACTGTGGGGTAGTGAATGAAGCAAATACGTTCCCAGAACGGTCAGTTGTAGTGCTGAATGGGATGAGCGGGGTATGCAACGGCGCACGCCCGGCACGAAGGGAGGGGCGCCCGCGCCAACTGGCGGCTGAGAGGGGTTAGTTCGTGCATGCTTTGTCACACGGCACCACATCGACACCGACCGCGATCGCAGTTCCACCGTCGCTCTCTCTCCCGGTGATCGAGGCGGCGTTTCCCCGGCAACTCCACCCGTATTGGCCGAAGTGCCAGGAGAAGACCCGGGCCTGGCTGCTCGAAAAGCGGCTCATGCCGGCGGACAAGGTGGAGGAATATGCCGACGGCCTTTGCTACACCGACCTCATGGCCGGGTACTACATCGGCGCCTCCGACGAGGTCATGCAGGCGATCGCCGACTACAGCGCGTGGTTCTTCGTCTGGGACGACCGTCACGACCGCGACATCGTGCACGGCCGCCCCGCCGCCTGGCGGCTGCTGCGGGACCGGCTGCACTCGGCCCTCGACTCCCCCGGGGAGCACCTGCACCACGAGGACCCACTGGTCGCCGGGTTCGCCGATAGTGTGTTGCGGCTGTACGCGTTCCTGCCCCAGACGTGGAACCTCCGGTTCGCCCGGCACTTCCACGCGGTGATCGACGCCTACGACCGGGAGTTCCACAATCGCAGTCAGGGAATCGTCCCGACAGTTGAGGAATACCTGCGGTTGCGCCGGCTCACCTTCGCGCACTGGATATGGACAGACCTGCTGGAGCCGTCCGCAGGCTGTGAACTCCCGGACACCATACGGAAACACCCGGCATATCGGCGGGCGGCGCTGCTGAGTCAGGAATTTGCCGCCTGGTACAACGATCTGTGTTCGCTTCCGAAAGAAATAGCGGGCGACGAGGTGCACAATCTCGGAATCAGTCTCATCACCCATGAGGGGCTGACTCTTGAACAGGCGGTCGTGGAAGTGCGGCGCCGTGTCGAGAAATGCATCACAGAATTCATCGACGTCGAGCAGGAAGCCTTGCGTTTTGCCGACGACCTCGCCGACGGCTCCGTGCGGGGAAAGGAACTGAGCGCCGCTGTGCGGGCCTGCCTGAGCAACATGCGGAACTGGTTCAGTTCCGTCTACTGGTTCCACCACGAGTCCGGCCGGTACATGGTCGACAGCTGGGACGACCGGGCCACGCCCCCGTACGTCAACAACGAAGCGGCAGGTGAGCAATGACCGTCGAGTCCGTGAAGCCCGAAACCCCGCCGGCCGTGGAACTGCGGGAGCCGCCCCGGGCGGGCGGTGGTGTCCCCGTCCTGGGACACGGCTGGAAGCTGGCGCGCGACCCGCTGGCGTTCATGTCCCGGCTGCGCGACCACGGCGACGTCGTGCGGCTGAAGCTCGGGCCGAAGACGGTGTACGCGGTCACCACCCCGGCCCTGACCGGCGCCCTGGCGCTGAGCAACGACTTCATCATCGCCGGGCCGCTGTGGGAGTCCCTGGAGGACCTGCTCGGCAAGGAGGGCGTGGCCACGGCGAACGGACCGCGGCACCGGCGCCAGCGGCGCACCATCCAGCCCGCCTTCCGGCTCGACGCCATCCCCGCCTACGGGCCGATCATGGAGGAGGAGGCCCACGCGCTCACCGAGCGCTGGAAGCCCGGCGAGACGATCGACTGCACCTCCGAGTCCTTCCGGGTGGCCGTGCGCATCGCGGCCCGCTGCCTGTTGCGCAGCGACTTCATGGACGAGCGGGCGGAGCGGCTGTGCGTCGCCCTCGCCACCGTCTTCCGGGGGATGTACCGGCGGATGGTGGTCCCGCTCGGACCGCTCTACGACCTGCCGCTCCCGGCCAACCGCGAATTCAACCGGGCATTGGCTGATTTGCACCTCCTCGTCGACGAGATCGTCGCCGAGCGCAGGGCATCCGGTCAAAAGCCGGACGATTTGCTGACGGCATTGCTGGAGGCGAAGGACGAGAATGGCGACCCGATCGGGGAACAAGAGATCCACGATCAGGTCGTCGCGATCCTCACCCCCGGCAGCGAAACCATCGCCTCCACGATCATGTGGCTGTTGCATATGCTCGCGGAGCACCCCGAACACGCGGACCGGGTGCGTGACGAAGTGCAAGCCGTCACCGGTGGGAGGCCGGTGGCATTCGCAGACGTCCGAGGACTCCGGCACACCAACAATGTCGTCATCGAATCCATGCGTTTGAGCCCCGCCGTCTGGATTCTGACGCGTCGGGCGGTGCGGGACACGGAACTCGGTGGATACCGTATTCCGTCCGGGGCGGACATCATCTACAGCCCGTACGCGATCCAGCGCGACCCGAAGTCGTACGAGCGGAACCTGGAGTTCGATCCCGACCGCTGGCTTCCGGACCGGGTCAAGGACATCCCGAAGCACGCCATGAGCCCCTTCAGCGTGGGCAACCGCAAGTGCCCGAGCGACCACTTCTCGATGGCCCAGCTCACGCTGGTCACGGCGGCCCTGGCCACCAGGTACCGGTTCGAGCAGGTTCCGGGCTCCAAGGACGCCACCCGCGTCGGCATCACGCTCCGGCCGCACGACCTGCGGGTGCGGCCGGTGCCGAGGTGACGGAGGGGGCTTCAGGCCGCTTCGGGGCCTCTGAACGTCCGCCGGTAGGAGTTCGGCGTGGTTCCGATCGCCCGGACGAAGTGGTGGCGCAGCGTGGCCGCGTTGCCGAACCCCGTTCGACCGGCGATCGCGTCCATCGTCTCGTCCGTCGCCTCCAGCAGCCGCTGGGCCAGCAGCACGCGCTGGCGCAGGATCCAGCGGTAGGGAGTGGTCCCGGTCTCCTGCTGGAAGCGGCGGGCGAAGGTGCGCGGGGACATGTGGGCGTGGGCGGCGAGCTGCTCGACGGTGAGCTCCTCGTCGAGATGGCGCTCCATCCAGGCCAGCACGTCGCCGATCGTGTCGCCCTCGGGGTGGGGGAGCGGGCGCTCGATGTACTGGGCCTGGCCGCCGTCGCGGTGCGGCGGCACCACCATTCGCCGGGCGATCTTGTTGGCGACCTCGGAGCCCTGCTCCTTGCGCACCAGGTGCAGGCAGGCGTCGATGCCGGCGGCCGTGCCGGCGGAGGTGATCACCGGGTCCTCGTCGACGTAGAGCACGTCCGGCTCGACGACCACGCGCGGGTACTGCCGGGCGAGGTCCTTCGCATGCTTCCAGTGCGTGGCGCAGCGGCGGCCGTCCAGCAGCCCGGCGGCGGCCAGCACGAAGACGCCGGAGCAGACGCTCAGCACCCGGGCGCCGCGGTCGACCGCGCGGCGCAGGGAGTCCAGCAGCTCCGGCGGGAAGTCCCGGTACGCGTAGGTGTGGCCGGCCGGCACGGCGATCAGGTCGGCCGTCTCCAGCCGCTCCAGGCCGTGCTCGGCCTGGAGCGTGATGCCCGAGTTCATGCGGAGCACCGGGCCCTCGGCCGAGGCGACGGCGAAGTCGTAGACCGGTAGGCCTTCATCGCTCCGGTCGGTTCCGAAGACCTCGCACACCACACCCAGTTCGAAGGGATTCACGCCGTCGAGCAGGGCGACGGCCACGTTCTGCAGCATGCCTCCAGTGTGCCTCGCCTTTGGCAGTAATTCGAGGTTCTACGGCAGTACTGCCACTGACGGTAAGGAGTCATCGGCGCGACACTGGTGTCCATGAACACGAACCAGATCGAAGCACTCATCGGACTGACCGCGACGCTGGGGATCCTGGTCCTCCTGATCCTCCCGTCCGTGATCGGCCTGGTGCGCGAGCGGCGCATCGACCGTCAGATCAGGGAGGCTCAGGAGACCCGGGAAGGTGTACCGGCTCAGAAGTCCTCGTCCAGGTCGACGGTGCCCTCCACCGCCACCTGGTACGCGGAGGGCCGCCGCTCGAAGAAGTTGGTCAGCTCCTGAACCCCCTGGAGCTCCATGAAGGAGAAGGGGTTCTCGGAGCCGTAGACCGGAGCGAAGCCGAGGCGGGTGAGCCGCTGGTCGGCGACGCACTCCAGGTACTGCCGCATCGACTCGGTGTTCATGCCCGGGAGACCGTCCCCGCACAGGTCGCGCGCGAACTGCAGCTCGGCCTCGACGGCCTCCCGGAGCATGTCCGTCACCTCCTGCTGGAGCCGGTCGTCGAAGAGCTCCGGCTCCTCCTTGCGGACGGTGTCGACCACCTCGAAGGCGAAGGACATGTGCATCGTCTCGTCGCGGAACACCCAGTTGGTCCCGGTGGCCAGGCCGTGCAGCAGGCCCCGGCTGCGGAACCAGTAGACGTACGCGAAGGCGCCGTAGAAGAACAGGCCCTCGATGCACGCGGCGAAGCAGATCAGGTTGAGCAGGAACCGGCGGCGGTCGGCCTGGGTCTCCAGCCGGTCGAGCTTGTCCACCGAGTCCATCCACTTGAAGCAGAACGAGGCCTTCTCGCGGATGGACGGGATGTTCTCCACGGCCGCGAAGGCCGCAGCACGGTCCTCCGGGTCGGGCAGATAGGTGTCGAGCAGCGTCAGATAGAACTGGACGTGCACGGCCTCCTCGAAGAGCTGCCGGCTCAGATACAGCCGCGCCTCGGGGGAGTTGATGTGCTTGTACAGCGTCAGCACCAGGTTGTTCGCGACGATCGAGTCGCCCGTCGCGAAGAAGGCGACCAGCCGGCCGATGAGGTGCTGCTCGGCGGGGGAGAGCTTGGCGAGGTCGGCGACGTCCGAGTGGAGGTCGACCTCCTCCACGGTCCAGGTGTTCTTGATGGCGTCCCGGTAGCGCTCGTAGAAGTCCGGGTAGCGCATGGGGCGCAGGGTGAGCTCGAAGCCGGGGTCGAGAAGGTTCTGGGTGCTCATTACTGGCAGGCCTCGCAGGACTCGGGGTTTTCCAGGGAGCAGGCGACCGCTTCGGGGTCCGGGGTGGCCTGCACGGGGACGGTGGCCTGGGCGGCGCGGGCGATGCGGGTCGCCGGGCGCGAGCGCAGGTAGTACGTCGTCTTCAGCCCGGACTTCCAGGCGTAGGCGTACATCGAGGAGAGCTTGCCGATGGTCGGCGTCTCCAGGAAGAGGTTCAGGGACTGGGACTGGTCCAGGAACGGGGTCCTGGCCGCCGCCATGTCGATCAGACTGCGCTGCGGGATCTCCCACGCCGTGCGGTAGAGGGCGCGCACCTCCTCGGGGATCCAGGCGAAGTCCTGCACCGAGCCGTTGGCCTCGCGCAGGGCCTCCCGGCTGCGCGCGTCCCACACGCCGAGCCGCTTCAGCTCGTCCACCAGGTAGGAGTTGACCTGGAGGAACTCACCCGACAGCGTCTCGCGCTTGAACAGGTTGGACACCTGCGGCTCGATGCACTCGTACACGCCCGCGATGGAGGCGATGGTGGCCGTGGGCGCGATGGCGAGCAGCAGCGAGTTGCGCATGCCGGTGGTGGCGATGCGCTCGCGCAGGGCCGACCAGCGCTCCGGCCAGGTGAGCTCCGTGTCGTAGTGGTCGGGGTGCAGCACGCCCCGGGCCGTACGTGTCTTCTCCCAGGCCGGCAGCGGGCCGTTGCGCTCGGCTAGGTCGGCGGAGGCCTCGTACGCGGCGAGCATGATGCGCTCGGCGATACGGGTCGAGAGCGCCTTGGCCTCGGGCGAGTCGAAGGGCAGGCGCAGCTTGAAGAAGACGTCCTGGAGGCCCATGGCGCCCAGGCCGACCGGGCGCCAGCGGGCGTTGGAGCGGCCCGCCTGCTCGGTCGGGTAGAAGTTGATGTCCACGACCCGGTCGAGGAACGTCACGGCCGTGCGGACCGTCTCGTCCAGCCGCTCCCAGTCCAGGGCACCGGTCGACGTGTCGACAAACGAACCCAGGTTGACCGAGCCCAGGTTGCAGACCGCCGTCTCCCCGTCGCTGGTGACCTCCAGGATCTCCGTGCAGAGGTTGGAGGAGTGGACGACGTGGCCCGGCTCGGCCGTCTGGTTGGCGGTGCGGTTGGCGGCGTCCTTGAAGGTCATCCAGCCGTTGCCGGTCTGCGCGAGGGTGCGCATCATGCGCCCGTACAGCTCACGGGCGGGCAGGGTCTTCTTCGCGAGGCCCTTCGCCTCGGCCGCCCGGTACGCGGCGTCGAACTCCTCGCCCCACAGGTCGACCAGCTCGGGCACGTCCGAGGGGGAGAACAGCGACCAGTGCGCGTCGGCGTTCACGCGCCGCATGAACTCGTCCGGCACCCAGTGCGCGAGGTTCAGGTTGTGCGTACGGCGGGCGTCCTCACCGGTGTTGTCGCGCAGCTCCAGGAACTCCTCGAGGTCGGAGTGCCAGGTCTCCAGGTAGACCGCGGCCGCGCCCTTGCGGCGGCCGCCCTGGTTCACGGCGGCGACCGAGGCGTCGAGGGTCTTCAGGAACGGGACGATGCCGTTGGAGTGGCCGTTGGTGCCGCGGATCAGCGAACCGCGGGCGCGGATGCGGGAGTACGCGAGTCCGATGCCGCCGGCGTGCTTCGACAGCCGGGCCACCTGGTGGTACCGGTCGTAGATGGAGTCCAGCTCGTCCTTGGGGGAGTCGAGGAGGTAGCAGGACGACATCTGCGGGTGCCGGGTGCCCGAGTTGAAGAGGGTGGGGGAGGAAGGGAGGTAGTCGAGGCGGCTCATGAGCCCGTAGAGGGCCGCGACCTCGTCCAGCGCGCGTGTGGTGTCGTCCTCGGCGAGGCCGCTCGCCACCCGCAGCATGAAGTGCTGGGGCGTCTCGACGACCTTGCGGGTGAGGGGGTGGCGCAGCAGGTAGCGGCTGTACAGCGTGCGCAGGCCGAAGTAGCCGAAGCGGTCGTCGGCGCCGGTGTCGATCAGGGCGTCGAGCCGGGCCGCGTGCAGCCGGACGAACTCGGCGGTGCGGTCGGCGATGAGGCCCTCGCGGTGGCCGACCGCGACGGACTCGGTGAAGGACGTGACGCCCTGCGAGGCGGCCTCTTCGCGGATGCCGATGGTCAGCAGCCGGGCGGCCAGCCGCGAGTAGGCGGGGTCCTCGGAGATGAGACCGGCGGCCGCCTCCGTCGCAAGCTCGCGCAACTCCGACTCGCCGGCCCGCGCGGACCGGCCGCGCAGCGCGGCGGCGGCGACCCGGCCGGGGTCGGTGTCGGGGAGGTCGGCGGTCAGCTCGGTCAGGGTCCGCAGCAGCGCGGTACCGGGAGCGTCGTGCTCTTCTTCGGCGGCTGAGACCGGTTCGGCTGGCGCGATGGTCACGTGGGGCTCTCCCTCGCTCGGCACGGGGGCCTCGTCGAGGGCAGGGGGCAGCACGCGAGCGCACGCGGCGTCGCGTCCACCGGCCCATTCCACGAGGCCCGGACGTCAGGGCACACCGGCCGGGTGGCCGGGTGCGCTGTCGGCAGGTCCTCGGACTGACTCTCGTGCACAAAACATGCACAAGTACACCGTTGCGGGACAGTTCCGGATTCGCACCGGATTCCCCTGCGGCGGCAGCGAGCATGAGCATACATCTTGTGTTGGGTTCCGGCGGCACCCCCAGATGTTGTGTCGCGGTGGTGTCAGAGCGTCAGCTTTACGTGACAGCGGGCCGCCGTGACGCATGGTCACGGCGGCCCGCTGCGGGGTGTTCGTGGTGGGTCGGGGCCCTGGAATCAGTGCGCGGAACCAGCAGTCGCAGGCGGAAGCTCCACCTGGACCCCGGGGTCGCCCGCGTCCGCCGTGTAGTCCTCCGGCTTGGTCTCGTCGATGCCTTCGGGGGCCTTCAGGGCCTTCAGGACGAAGGTCAGGACCACCGTCACCACCACGTTCAGGACGAACGCCGTGAGGCCGATGTAGCCGATCTCCCCGATGCCCGGGATCTCCTTCGCGGAGCCGCCGAAGTGCTTCTGGGTCGGGGAGGCCACGCCGTACGCGGCGGCCGTGCCGTAGATCATGCCGACCGCCCAGCCGGCGAGCAGCGCCCAGCGGTGGAACCAGCGGGTGAACAGGCCGCCGACCAGGGCCGGGAAGGTCTGCAGGATCCAGATGCCGCCCAGGAGCTGGAAGTTGATGGCGACTGTCTTGTCCATGGTGAGGACGAAGGCCAGCGCGCCCACCTTCACCAGCAGGGAGACCAGCTTGGAGACCTTGGTCTCCTGCGCCGGTGTGGCGTCCGGCTTGATGAAGTCCTTGTAGATGTTGCGCGTGAAGAGGTTCGCCGCCGCGATGGACATGATGGCCGCGGGCACCAGCGCGCCGATGCCGATCGCCGCGAACGCCACGCCCGCGAACCAGTCCGGGAACATCGTCTCGAACAGCTGCGGAATCGCCAGCTGCCCGTTCTGCACCTTGATGCCCGCCGCGATCGCCATGAACCCGAGCAGCGCCAGCAGACCCAGCATCAGCGAGTACAGCGGCAGGATCGTGGTGTTGCGGCGGATCACCTCACGGCTCTTCGAGGACAGCGTCGCCGTGATCGAGTGCGGGTACATGAAGAGGGCCAGGGCGGAGCCCAACGCCAGTGTGGCGTACGTCCACTGGCCTGGCTCGGCCGGTGTCAGCGCACCGCGCGGCGCACCCGTCGCGGGGTTGGTCTGGCTGTACGCCTCGCCGGCCTTGGCGAAGATGTCGTCGAAGCCGCCCAGCTTGATCGGGATGTAGATGATCGCCACCGCGATGACGATGTAGATCAGCGTGTCCTTCACGAACGCGATGAGCGCGGGGGCCCGCAGTCCCGACGAGTACGTGTACGCCGCCAGTACGCCGAACGCGATCAGCAGCGGCAGGTCCTTGATGAACCAGTTGGTGTCCTCGCCGCCGCCGACGCCCATCACGTCCAGCACGGCCTGGATGCCGACCAGCTGGAGCGCGATGTACGGCATCGTCGCCAGGATGCCGGTCACCGCCACCGCCAGCGACAGGCCCTTGGAGCCGAAGCGGCCGCGCACGAAGTCGGACGTCGTGACGTACCCGTGCTTGTGGGAGACCGACCACAGGCGGGGGAGGAAGGTGAAGATCAGCGGGTACACCAGGATCGTGTACGGCACGGCGAAGAAGCCGGCCGCGCCCGCCGCGTAGATCGCCGCCGGCACGGCGACGAAGGTGTACGCCGTGTACAGGTCGCCGCCGAGCAGGAACCAGGTGATCCAGGTGCCGAACGAGCGGCCGCCCAGGCCCCATTCGTCGAGGCTCTGCTCGTTCTCGGCCTTGCGCCAGCGCGCGGCCAGGAAGCCCATGACCGTCACGGCCACGAAGAAGAAGATGAAGACGCCGAGCGCGACGCCGTTCACGCCGTCCTTCACTGCGACGCACCGCCCTTCGCGGCCGAGCGGGCGCGCTGGTCACGCTGCCACAGCTTGTAGGCGATCATCGTCAGGACGGTGGAGATCAGCACCCACGCCATCTGGTACCAGTAGAAGAACGGGATCCCGATGAAGGCCGGATCGGTCTTGGCGTACGAGCCGACCCACAGCATGGCCACGAACGGCGCGATGAGGCAGACGGCGATGACGACGCGCAGGGGCGTCACCACCGCCCCTCTGCTGACTTCTGGGGCTTGCGACATCAGGCGGCTCCGTCCCCTAAGTGATCACCTGTGTAATGCGCAGGCAATCTAGGTCAGGGTGTGGCGATAGCGGAACCCCTCGTCCGCAATGCGGTACCCAACCGAAACCGGGCCTCGGCGACAGCCCCCGGCAGCGGCGGAATCCCCGCCGCAGGCCGCTGGTCGACAGGCCGCTAGTCGACCGGCCGCTTCAGCCGGGCCACGAACTTGTACCGGTCCCCGCGGTAGACCGACCGCACCCATTCCACCGGCTGGCCGTCCCGGTCCAGCGAGTGCCGGGAGAGCATCAGCATCGGCAGGCCGACGTCGGTGCCGAGCAGGCCGGCCTCGCGCGGGGTGGCCAGTGACGTCTCGATGGTCTCCTCGGCCTCCGCGAGATGGACGTCGTAGACCTCGGCCAGCGCCGTGTAGAGGGACGTGTACTTCACCAGCGAGCGCCGCAGCGCCGGGAAGCGCTTCGCGCTCAGGTGGGTGGTCTCGATGGCCATCGGCTCGCCGTTGGCCATGCGCAGCCGCTCGATGCGCAGCACGCGTCCGCCGGGCGTAATGTCGAGCAGCCCGGCCAGGCGGTCGTCCGCCGTGATGTAGCCGATGTCCAGCAGCTGCGAGGTGGGTTCGAGGCCCTGGGCGCGCATGTCCTCGGTGTACGAGGTCAGTTGCAGCGCCTGCGAGACCTTCGGCTTGGCGACGAAGGTGCCCTTGCCCTGGATGCGCTCCAGCCGGCCCTCGACGACCAGCTCCTGCAGCGCCTGGCGCACGGTCGTGCGTGAGGTGTCGAACTCCGCCGCCAGGGTGCGCTCGGGCGGGACCGGCGTGCCCGGCGCCTGCGTCTCCGTCATGTCGAGCAGGTGCTTCTTCAGGCGGTAGTACTTGGGCACGCGTGCGGTACGGACGGGCACCCCGTTCTCGTTCTCCGCACTGCTGACGTCGGTGCTCATGCTCCGCCTTCCCGGCTCGGTCTGCCGACACGATCCCACTTGTATACCGTCGGCGCCTCTTTTGGTCTAGTCCACCATTCCCTGTGGTCTACCCGCAGTATGCCGTGTGCACCCAGGTTTTCGCTGGCTTCTTACTTAAAGGTTCCTGCATATGTAGGTCGCATAACGGCTGGTCAGGGCTGTATCTGGAGCCTTGACAGGCTTCGTGGTCTGGTCCAAGCTCCCCGTACTGGTCTACACCATTGGTCCAGGCCCGGCCCCACGTTCACTGCGGGGAGCCAGGGGGGTTGTGGGATCCCTGAGGAGGGTGGCGTGAAGCGCAAGCTGACAGCCGCGATCGGTATCGCGGGCATGATGGTCTCCATCGCGGCGTGCGGCGGCGAGGGTGGCGGGGGTTCCGACAAGGGCGCGGACGCCAAGGAGCTGACCGTCTGGCTCACCGTCGACGCGCAGAACAACTGGCCGGGGCTGGTGAAGGCCGCCGACGCCGCGGTGAAGAAGAAGCACCCCGGCCTCAAGATCAACCACGAGTACTACGGCTGGCCCGACAAGAATGCCAAGCTCGACGCCGTCCTCGCCACGGACAAGGCCCCCGACGTGGTCGAGATGGGCAACACCGAGATGCTCGGCTACATGGTCAAGGGCGCCTTCGCCCCCCTCGACCAGGCGAAATTCGACAACTCGGACGTCTGGCTGGACGGCCTCAAGGCCTCGGTCACCTACGAGGGCAAGACCTACGGCGTCCCGTACTACGCCGGCGGCCGCGTCGCCAACTGGCGCAAGGACGTGGCGGATTCCGTCGGGGTGAAGTCGGCACCCAAGACGTACAAGGAGCTGACCGCCGCCCTGGACAAGATCCAGAAGAAGCAGGGCGACAAGTTCAGCGCCTGGTACCAGCCCACCCGCGACTGGTACGCGGCCATGTCCTTCGTCTACGACGCCGGCGGCGCCATCGCCACCGAGTCGGGCGGCCAGTGGAAGGCCTCTCTCTCCTCGCCCGAGTCCCTCAAGGGCCTCACCGAGTTCAAGAACGTCGTCGACAGCTACATGCACGGCGACAAGACCAAGGACGAGTCCGACCGCTACATCGTCTACGGCCAGGGCAAGTCCGCCATGATCTTCGCCGCCGCCTGGGAGGGCGCCACCTCCGAGGACCCGAAGAACGACAAGAGCGGCAGGCTCAAGGGCAACCTCGAGAACTTCGTGATGCCCGGCCCGTCCGGCAAGAACATGCCCGTCTTCCTGGGCGGCTCCGACCTCGCGGTGCCGGTGAAGTCCGACGCGCAGGCCCTGGCCGCCGAGTGGATCAACGCGTTCACCGGCTCCTCCGGGCAGAAGGGCCTGATGGCCAAGGGCAACCTGCCCAACAACAAGACCGACCTCGCGACGCTCAAGAACGACCCGAAGACGGCGGTCCCCGCCACCGCGGCCGAGTCCAGCTGGTTCGTCCCGATGGCCCCCGGCTGGGGCCAGGTCGAGAAGGCCCAGATCCTTCAGACCATGCTGCAGAGCATCGGCACCGGCAAGAAGTCCGTCGAGGCCGCCGCCAAGGACGCGGACGCGGCGATCGACAAGGTCATCAACACCAAGTGACCTGAGCACAGGGCCCCGTCGCCTCCCCGCAGTCCGGGACGGGGCCCTGATTCTCGTACGACCTGAGGGACCGCCAAGGAGCGCGCGATGAGTGCCGCAGACACCACCACCCCTGCCAAGGTGCCGCCACCGCGGCAGGCACCGCCGCCGCCCCCGAAGGACCGGCGGCCCCGCGGGCAGCGCACGTCGGGCGGGGCATCCGCCCCCTGGCTGCTGCTCGCGCCCTGCCTGCTGATCCTCGCCCTGGTCATGGGCTATCCGCTGGCCCGGCTGGTCACCCTGTCCTTCCAGAAGTTCGGGCAGTCCCAGCTGTGGGGCTTCCAGCCGGCCGAGTCCGTCGGCTTCGACAACTTCGCCAAGGTGCTGGGCGACCAGGAGTTCTGGGCCGTCGTCCTGCGCACCATCGTCTTCGCGGCCGGCGCCGTCGTCTTCACCATGGTCATCGGCATGGCCCTCGCCCTGCTGCTCCAACGCGTCTCCGGCTGGCTGAAGATGCTCATCAACATCGTGCTGGTGGCCAGCTGGGGCATGCCGGTGATCGTGGCGACCACGGTCTTCAAGTGGCTCTTCGACTCCGACTACGGCGTCTTCAACGCGCTGCTCAGCAAGCTGCCCGGCGTCGAGATGATCGGCCACAACTGGTTCGCCAGCGGCCCCGAGGGCCTGGCCGTGATCATGCTGCTGGTGATCTGGGGAGCCGTGCCCTTCGTGGTCATCACCCTCAGCGCCGGTCTCACCCAGGTCCCGAAGGAACTGGAGGAGGCCGCCCGCCTGGACGGCGCCGGCTCCTGGGGCGTCTTCCGCTATGTCACCCTGCCGGTCCTCAAGCCGATCATCGTGATGCTCACGACCCTGTCGGTCATCTGGGACATGGGCGTCTTCCCTCAGGTGTTCGTCATGCGCAACGGCCACCCCGAGCCGGAGTTCCAGGTCCTCAACACCTACTCCTACGACCGGGCGTTCGTCGTCAACGACTACGCCCAGGGCTCGGCCATCGCGCTGATCACCGTCCTGCTGCTGCTCGGCGTGGTCGCCGTCTACATGCGGCAGATGCTGAAGATCGGAGAGGTCGAATGAGCACGCTCGCCGGAGCCGGCCGCCGGAAGAACTCGCGGCTGGGCTGGAACCTCCTCGGTCTCCTCGTCTTCGTCATCGCCGGCTTCCCGCTCTACTGGATGCTCAACACCGCGTTCAAGCCCGCCAAGGACGCCATCGACCCGGACCCGAGCCTGCTGCCGACCGGCCTCACCTTCGACAACTTCGGGCGGGCGCTGGACATCGCCGACTTCTGGGGCCCGGTGGGCCGCAGCATGGTGGTCTCGCTGGCCGTGGTCGTCATCGGCATGGTCGTCGGGCTGCTGGCCGCGCTCGCCATCTCGCGCTTCGCCTTCCGCGGCCGCAAGATCGTGATCGTGGGCATCCTCGCGGTCCAGATGGTCCCGCTGGTCGCCATGATCATCCCGGTGTTCCTGCTGCTCAACGACCTGGGCCAGTACGACCGGCTGACCGGCCTCATCATCACGTACCTGACCTTCGTCCTGCCGTTCACCGTGTGGACGCTGAGGGGCTTCATCGTCAACATCCCCAAGGAACTGGAGGAGGCGGCCATGGTCGACGGCTGCTCCCGCACGGGCGCCTTCCTCCGGGTCGTCTTCCCGCTCCTGGCCCCCGGCATGGTCGCCACCTCGGTCTACGGCTTCATCCAGGCCTGGAACGAGTACCTCTACGCCCTGATGCTGCTCAGCCAGAAGAACCAGACCGCGACCGTCTGGCTCGGCAACTTCACCACCAAACACGGCACCGAATACGCCCCGATGATGGCCGGCGCCACGATGATGGCCGTGCCGATCGTCGCCCTCTTCCTCCTCGTCCAGCGCAAGATGGCCGCGGGCCTGACCGCCGGCGCAGTGAAGGGATGACCTCACCCGATGACGACACTCGCCAGCGGCACCGACACGCTCACCCGCGACGCCCTGACGGTCCTCCAGCCCGGCTTCACCGGCACCACCGCTCCCGACTGGCTGTTGCGCCGGCTCGGTGAGGGACTCGCCTCCGTCGGACTGTTCGGCCGCAACATCGCCTCCCCCGGCCAACTCGCCGCCCTGACCGCCCAGCTGCGGGCCGAGCGCGACGACGTCCTGGTCGCGATCGACGAGGAGGGCGGTGACGTGACCCGCCTGGAGGTGCGCAGCGGCTCCTCCTTCCCAGGCAACCACGCGCTCGGCGCGGTCGACGACGTGGAGCTCACCCACCAGGTCGCCCACGAACTGGGCCGCCGCCTCGCCTCCTGCGGCGTCAACCTCAACTGGGCCCCGTCCGCCGACGTCAACTCCGACCCCCGCAACCCGGTCATCGGCGTCCGCTCCTTCGGCGCCGACACCGAGCTGGCCGCCCGGCACACCGCCGCCTATGTGACGGGCCTGCAGTCCGCCGGAGTCGCCGCCTGCACCAAGCACTTCCCGGGCCACGGCGACACGGCCGTCGACTCCCACCACGCCCTGCCGCGCATCGACATCTCCGCCGACCTGCTGACCGAGCGCGAACTGACCCCCTTCCGCGCCGCCATCGCCGCCGGAACCCGGGCCGTCATGAGCGCCCACATCCTGGTCCCGGCCCTGGACCCCGACCGCCCGGCCACCCTCTCCCGCCGCATCCTCACCGGCCTGCTCCGCGACGAGCTCGGCTACGACGGCCTCATCGTCACCGACGGCATGGAGATGCGGGCCATCGCGGGCACCTACGGCATCGAACGCGGCAGCGCCCTCGCCATCGCCGCGGGCGCCGACGCGATCTGCGTGGGCGGCGGCCTCGCCGACGACGCGACCGTGCTGCGCCTGCGGGACGCCCTGGTCGCGGCCGTGCGCGGGGGCGAACTCCAGGAGGAACGCCTCGCCGAGGCCGCCGACCGGGTACGGGCACTGGCCCGCTGGGCGGGCACGGCGGGCCGCCCGGCCGAGAGCACCCACGGCACCGAGATCGGCCTGCACGCCGCCCGCCGCGCCCTCACCGTGACCGCCGCACCGGGCCTCGGCAGCCCGGACACCTTCAAGCCCCTCACCGAACCCCCCTACGTCGCCGCCCTCACCCCCGTCGCCAACATCGCCGTGGGCGACGAGACCCCGTGGGGCGTCGCCGCGGAACTCGTCCACCTCCTGCCGGGCACGGTGACGGGCAGCTTCGCCCCCGGGGACGGCCCGGAGGGCGAGGCCGGTGAGAGCGCCGGCAGGGCGGCACTCCAGGCGGCCGGCACCCGCCGGATCGTCGCCGTCGTCCGCGACGAACACCGCCACCCCTGGATGGCCTCGGCCCTCGACACCCTGCTCGCGGCCCGCCCCGACACCATCGTGGTCGAGATGGGCGTCCCCCAGGCCACCCCACGGGGCGCCCTGCACATCGCCACCCACGGCGCGGCCCGCGTCTGCGGCCGGGCGGCGGCCGAGGTGATCGCCGGGATCACGGGACTGTGAGAGCACGTCCGTGAACCGGCCGGTCCGGCGTAGCCGTGCAGGCCCGGCAGAGGGCGCCCCGCAGTGATGAGTTCCGGCCGGGTCGCGCGTCTCTTTGTCGACGGCACGGTCGAGGTCGTCGGACCCGACGGACCGGTCCCGCTCCTGGACCGACCCGCCGCGAGGGCGACGCCATCGCCGCGGCCCGCCGCCGGCCGCCGAGCTCCGCCGACGGGAACGCCACCTAAGGCCCGACCAGTCGCCCCGTAACGCAGTGGACCCGCCCCGGCGTCCCCCCGCGGACCGGGATCGTAGTTGTAAAGCTGCATCCAAATGTAGTACTTCTTATACATGAGCGAGCAGGTGCACAACAGGTTGGCCGTGGTGCGTGCCGAACACAAGGTGTCGCGCCAGAGCCTGGCCGAGGCAGTGGGAGCCCACTACCAGACCATCGGCTACATCGAGCGGGGGCAGTACAACCCGAGCCTCGACCTGGCGCTGAAGATCTCGAAGTTCTTCGGCCTGCCGGTCGAGGCCCTGTTCTCCCTCGAACCGTTCCGCCCGCTCACGGACGAGGTCTACGGGAGGAACCAGCAATGACGACGACACGCCTGACCCGCTACGACCGGAGCATGCTGCGGCTGATGAACGACCGCCGCGCAGCGGCCTGGTACGCCACGGCAGCGCGCCGCCGCCTGGCCGTCGCCGCCCATGTCACCCTCACCGTGGCCATCGGCGGCCTGATGACCCATTGCCTCCTCGCCGAGGGTGAGCCGCTGTGGGCCGTAGCCGTGATGGCGGTGCTGCTGCTTCCCTGGATGGTCGCGACCGGCGTGATCAACGGCGCCACCCGCGGCCTGCTGGAACTGCGCGAACGCGCGCTGGACGAGCGCCAGTCGGCAGAACGCAGCCACGTCCTGGCCCGGGCCCACCGCGTGACGACCCTGCTCCTGGCAGCGGTGGTGGTCACCCTGCTGATCACGGGCGGGGTCGCCGGCGACGCCCCGAAGGCCTATGCCGCACCCCTGCTCATCGCCGTCCTCGTCGTCCACCGGGTGATGCCCCTGTGGGTGGCCGGCTGGCGCGCCCAGGACGAACCGGCCGACGACGACGTATTGGAGCCGGAGGTCCTCGGCCGCTAAGGCTCGCGGCCGACCAGGGCTCTCGTTCGGATCAGGCGGCAGGGAAGTGCCGGTGGGTCCGGTGCCGGCGGTGGGGGCCGGTGCCGGTGGGAGGCCTAGATCCCCTGCCACTCCGGCTTGTTGACGTAGGTGTGCCGGAAGTAGTCCGCCAGCTTCAGCTTCGACGCGGCGGCCTCGTCGACGACGACGGTCGCGTGCGGGTGGAGCTGGAGCGCGGACGCGGGGCACACCGCGGCGATCGGCCCCTCCACCGTCGCCGCGACCGCGTCCGCCTTGCCCTCGCCGGTGGCGAGCAGTACCAGATGCCGGGCCTCCAGGATGGTGCCGATGCCCTGCGTGATCACGTGGTGCGGCACCTGGTCGATGTCGCCGTCGAAGAACCGCGCGTTGTCGATCCGGGTCTGCTCGGTCAGCGTCTTGATCCGCGTCCGCGAGGCCAGCGACGAGCACGGCTCGTTGAACCCTATGTGCCCGTCGGTCCCGATCCCGAGCAGCTGAAGGTCCACACCCCCGGCGTCCGACAGGACCTTGTCGTACGCCTCGCACGCTCCCTGCACGTCCTCCGCCGTGCCGTCCGGACCCGTGAACTGGTCCATCCCGATTCCGAGCGGCTCCAGCACCTCACGCCGCAGCACCGAGCGGTACGACTCCGGATGGTCGGCGGGCAGCCCCACGTACTCGTCGAGCTGCGCGATCCGCGCCCGCCCGACGTCCACGGCACCGGAGCGCACCTTCGCCGCCAGCGCCTCGTACACGGGCAGCGGCGTCGACCCGGTGGCCACGCCGAGCAGGGCGCCGGGCTTGCGCCGGAGCAGCTGAGCCATGGCCTCGGCGATGAGCTCGCCGCCCGCCTTGGCGTCCGGAACGATGACAACTTCCACGCTGGGCCTGCCGATCTGAGAGGAGTGCTCAACTGGGACCGGACCCGGGAGGGGTCGTGTGGTTTAGACCAATCTAACAGAGCGGTCCTGTCCCTCCCAGGGTGAACACCGCCGCTCCCGCGCGGGCGGCGCCGGCCTGCCGACCAGGTCACCAGGGGGTGAACAGTGCCGCTCCGCACGGGGCGTGGAGGCGGAATCGAGGCCACCCGGGCGGGCGCTGTCCGGCCCGGGGGAGTGGAATGGGGTCTGCAGCGTCCCGCCCCCGGAAGGAACCCGCCATGACAGCCGCCGCCACACCGGACGCCCTCGGCGACATCCCGGGCCGGACCATGGCCCGTGAGATGGCGGAGCAGCCCGCCGTCCTGCGTCGGATCCTGTCCGAGGGCGCCCCTGCCATCCAGGACGTGGCCCGGCGGATCGCGGCCCGCGCGCCCCGCTTCGTCCTGCTGACCGCCCGCGGCACCTCCGACAACGCCGCCCTGTACGCCAAGTACCTCCTGGAGATCCGGCTCGGCCTGCCCTGCGGACTCACCTCGATGTCCACCACCACGGCCTACGGCGCCCGGCCCGACCTCACCGATGTCCTCGTCGTCACCGTCAGCCAGTCCGGCGGCTCCCCTGACCTGGTCGCCTCGACCCGGGCCGCCCGCGAGGCCGGCGCCATCACGCTGGCCGTCACCAACAACCCCGACTCACCCCTCGCCGGCGTCTCCGAGTACCACATCGACATCATGGCCGGACCGGAGAAGGCCCTCCCCGCGACCAAGACCTACACCGCCTCCCTTCTCGCGCTCTACCTCTTCGTCGAGGGCCTGCGCGGCGGCGACGGCGCGCCCGCGCGGGTGCTGCCGGACCTCGCCGGGCAACTGCTCGCCCGGCAGGACGAGGTACGCACCCTCGCCGCCCGCTACCGCTTCGCCGAGCGCATGGTGATCACCTCCCGCGGCTACGGCTACCCCACGGCCAAGGAGGCCGCTCTCAAGCTGATGGAGACCAGCTACATCCCCGCCCTCTCCTACTCCGGCGCGGACCTGCTGCACGGACCGCTCGCCATGGTCGACAACGTCTCCCCGGTCATCGCCGTGGTCACCGACGGGAAGGGCGGCGAAGCGCTCCAGCCCGTCCTGGACCGGCTGCGCGGCCGCGGCGCCGACCTCGTCGTCATCGGCCCCCGGCACCAGGTCGAGCAGGCATCGGCCGGCTTCGTCCTGCCCACGGGCGGCGTGGCCGAGGAGGTCCAGCCCGTGCTGGAGATCATCCCCCTTCAGCTCCTGGCCTATGAGGTCACCATCGCCCGGGGCCAGGACCCGGATGCGCCCCGGGCACTGGCGAAGGTGACGAAGACTCGCTGAGGAGGCGGAGTTCTTGGAGGAGGGGGCGGACGCGAACGTCATGGCGGCGGGGCGGCCTGGTCACTGTGGCCACTGAGGCCCACCCCCTCGGTCCGGCCGTCGCGCCTACGTAAGCGAACCGCCCGTCACATCCACCCAACTGCCCGTCACCCAGCGCCCCCCGTCCGACACCAGGAACGCCACCACGTCGGCGACCTCGGCAGGCTCGCCCACCCCGCCCAATGCCGATATCGCCGCCGCCTTCGCCCAGCCGTCCGGGCTGCCGCGCAGCAGTGTTGCCGTGTTGTCCGTGTCGATGATCCCCGGGGCGACCGAGTTCACCGTGATGCCCCGGTGCCCCAGCACCTTGGACAGGTCCCGTGAGAGGACGTCCAGCGCACCCTTCGTCATCGCGTACGCCATGTTGTCCGGCATCGCCGCCGTCCGGGCCAGCCCCGACGAGATGTTGACGACCCGGCCGCCGTCCCGCAGGCGCGTCATGCCGTGCTTGAGGATGAAGAACGGCGCCTTCACGTTCACCGCGAAGACCTCGTCGAACTCCCGCTCCTCCAACTGCCCGATCGGCCGGGTGTTGCCGATCCCCGCGTTGTTCACCAGGATGTCCAGCCCGTCCGCGTGCCGGTCGAACTCCTCCCACAGCGCCTCGGCGTCCCCCGGTGTCCCCAGCTCCACGCCCACCGCGAACGCCGAGCCTCCGGCCCTCTCGATCGACGCGACCGTCTCCTTCGCCGCCGCCTCGTTCCTGCCGTAGTGCACCGCGACCCGCGCCCCGTCGCGCCCCAGCCGCTCGGCGATTCCTCGCCCGATGCCCCTGCTCGCCCCCGTGACGAGTGCCGTCCTGCCTGTGAGCACGCCCATGGCGGCGCCCCCTTCTCATTTCCCTAGCGGTCGCTACAGAAATGACCGTACAGCAGCCGCCGACATTTCTCTAGTGGCCGCTATAAAATGCACCCCATGGTGAACGACGACGGAACCGCGAAGACCTCGGCGAGGCCTGACGCCGCGAGTGCGAGGGCCGTCGGGGACGGCAAGGCCAGGGCCAGGCCCCGCGGACGCCCCCGCTCCTTCGATCGCGAGACCGCGCTGGAGAAGGCTCTCCTGGCCTTCTGGGAGCACGGCTACGAGGCCACGTCCGTCTCCGACCTCACCCGCGTCATGGACATCGGTGCTCCCAGCCTCTACGCGGCCTTCGGCGACAAGCGCTCCCTCTTCGAAGAGGTCGTCCAGGTGTACGGCACGGGATACGGATCCTTCACCGGCCGCGCCCTCGCCGAGGAACCCACCGCACGGGCCGCCGTCGAACGCATCCTGCGCGAGGCCGCCACGGCGTACACCGAACCCGGCCACCCGCACGGCTGCCTCGTCGTCCACGCTGCCGCGAACTGCTCGAACCCCGAGGTGGAGCAGTCGCTGCGGGACCGCCGCAACGCCAACATCGCCGCGTTCGAGAGCCGTATCAGAGCCGATGTCGCCGCCGGCGTGCTGCCACCGGCCATCGACGCCGCCGCGCTGGCTCGTCACACCGGAGCGATGATCCAGGGCATGTCACAACAGGCGCGCGACGGGGCGAGCCGGGAGGAACTGGAGGCGGTCGCGGAAATTGCCCTGTCCATCTGGCCCCGCACAGGAACCCACACGGGTTAGGCTGCCTGCTGGACGCCAGTGCGTCCGACGCGTCACGGAAATGACAACAACGAACAGCCTCCAACGCATGGACACCCGCAAGTGGTCTAGTCCACAATGCGTGACGAGAGCGCGTGTGCAACGCGCACCAACCTCCGTCTTCCCCGCACAGGAAGACGGACCGAGGAACCGAGGCTCTCTGCCCTGACTGCCCCGGCTCCTCATCCTTCGGCCGACCGGGACCGCACACCCCACGGCCGATGCTGCTCCGGGCTGCGGTGCCGAGAGGGTTGAGGGTCCCTCTCAGGCGCCGCGGCCCGCGGGTGTTTCAGGGCCGTACGAACCCCCGGGTACGCTCGCACACGTGCCCTCCATGAACGAACTCGTACGCCAGCACACCGCCCTCGACGACACCGATCTCGAGTGGCTTCACCTGCTGGTCTCGGAGTGGCAGCTGCTCTCCGACCTCTCCTTCGCCGACCTGGTCCTGTGGGTCCCCACCAGCGACGGCACCCGGTACGTCTCGGTCGCCCAGATGCGGCCCAACACCGGCCCGACCTCGTACCAGGACGACATGGTGGGCCATCTCGTCCCGCGCGGCCGTCGCCCGATGCTGGACGCCGCCCACGACGAGGGCCGCATTGTGCGCGAGGGCGATCCCGAGTGGCGCGAGGAGGTCCCCGTCCGGGTCGAGTCGATCCCCGTACGGCGGGAGGGGCGCGTCCTCGGCGTCATCGCGCGCAACACCAACCTCCTCACCGTGCGTACCCCGAGCCGCCTGGAGCTCACCTATCTGCAGAGTGCCTCCGACCTGGCGCAGATGATCGCGGCCGGGTCCTTCCCGTTCGCGAACCAGCAGCTCGACATGGATGCCTCGCCCCGCGTGGGCGACGGACTGATCCGGCTCGACGCCGACGCCATCGTCCAGTACGCCTCCCCGAACGCCCTGTCCGCATATCACCGGCTCGGCCTCGCCTCCGACCTCGTCGGCCAGCACCTGGGCAGGACCACCGCCGAACTCGCCCCGACCCGGGGCCCGGTGGACGAGGCACTCGCCAAGGTCGCCAGCGGCTGGGCGCCGCGCGAGTTCGAGATCGAGGCCACGGACGGCGTCATCCAGTTCCGCGCGATCCCGCTCAAGCCGAAGGGCACCCGCATCGGTTCCCTCGTCCTGCTCCGCGACGTCACCGAACTGCGTCGGCGAGAGCGCGAGTTGATCACCAAGGACGCGACGATCCGGGAGATCCACCACCGCGTCAAGAACAACCTCCAGACGGTGGCGGCGCTGCTCCGCCTCCAGGCCCGGCGTATCGAATCCGACCGCGGGCGCGAGGCCCTCGAAGAGGCGGTGCGGCGTGTCGGATCGATTGCGATCGTGCACGAGACGCTCTCGCAGAACCTGGACGAGCGTGTGGAGTTCGACGACATCGCCGACCGCGTACTGGCCATGGTCGCGGAGATCTCCCCGGGCAAGGTCGCGGGCCGGCGCACCGGCCGCTTCGGCATTCTCGACGCCGAGGTCGCCACGCCGCTGTCGATGGTGCTGACCGAGGTGCTGCAGAACGCGCTGGAGCACGGCTTCCGTGAGGGCGACACCGGCACGGTCGAGGTCTCGGCGGTCCGCGGCGGCACGACCAAGGAAGCCCGACTGCTGGTCACGGTCCAGGACGACGGGATCGGCCTGCCGGAAGGGTTCGATCCGCACACCGCCGGAAATCTCGGCCTGCAGATCGTGCGGACTCTGGTGGAGGGCGAGTTGGGCGGCACCTTCGACATGGTCCCGGCCCCGGAGCGCGGCACCCGTGTGATCCTGGACATCCCGGTGCGGTCGCAGAAGTAGCGGACCCCGGAGCCTCGGAAAAGGGGGCCGGAAAAGCAATGAGCCCCGGGCCACCAAGTGGTCCGGGGCTAAAGCTCGTTGCTGCTTAACTAAGCGCATCGGGGGAACTGCGCGCTGCGGCTCGGGGGCGGGAGATACGTACTCGCTGTACGCGCCGCCAAGCTCAGGCTGTCAGCAGGGGTGGGTTGTCAGGCGGAGGCCTGACGGGCCCGGTTGCGGGCGGCGCGGCGCTTCATGGCACGGCGCTCGTCCTCGCTGAGACCACCCCAGACGCCGGAGTCCTGGCCGGACTCGAGCGCCCACTGCAGACACTGCTCCATCACCGGGCAGCGACGGCAGACGGCCTTGGCTTCCTCGATCTGCAGCAGCGCAGGACCGGTGTTGCCGATGGGGAAGAAGAGCTCGGGGTCTTCCTCGCGGCAAACGGCGTTGTGACGCCAGTCCATGGCTGCTACCTCTCCTTGGTATTACGTGCAGGGCTTGCTTGTGAATGTGAACGCTTTCACGAATCCCTCAACAAGTGAAGGGCCGACCGTCAGGTTCCCTGACGTAGGTCCTGTGAGTTGAAGAGGGGTTCTGGTGATCAGTGGAGGCCGATGTTGCGGGCCGTCCCGATCGCCATGTAGAGACTCGCAAACCTCAGCGGCGGACACAACCCCTTCCGGAAAGTTTTTTTTGATTCTTCGGTGTCGACTAGGTCACAGCCGTACTTCCATGGGGTGGATCCTGGCCTAAACGTTCGAGTGAAAGGACTTTAGCCAGTTCTGCTCACACAATCACACGCAGTGCACGGCGTACGCCTGTGAACGTCACGCTTGTTCGCAGCCCCAGGTGGTCACCGTCCATCTGGAGGGGGAGCGGGACCTTCGAATGCAAGGTGAACTCCGTCAAGTCATGCAGAGAGGTGGCGTGCTTGCCATGGGGTCCACGCTCGGGGGACGAAGTGAGCAACTGGGTGCCATACCGGGCAACCGCCGCGGTGGACAGGCGGCTGAGACCGAAGAGATCGAGCCCGGTATCGAACGAGGCTTTAGGTGCCGCGTAGATCGGGCGATTCCCCAGAAACGTCCATGGTGAGGTGTTCGAGACTATGGACAGCACCAGATCGGTGACCGGATCCTCACCGGCCCGCTCCAGCGTGATCGTCCCGTTACGGCGGTTCGGCTCACCGAGGAGCTGACGTACGACCTGGCGCACGTAAAGAGCGTGTGTGGATTTCCGGCCGCGTTCGCGATGCTGCTCCACACGACCCACCACACCGGCGTCGAAGCCGAGCCCGGCGTTGAAGGTGAACCAGCGGGCCGGCACCGCCTCGTCCTCCGTGCCCGGCGTGCCCGAGGTCAGTCCCAGGCCGACGGTCCGCTCGCTGCCGTCGCGCAGGGCGTCCAGCAGGGCGCCGGTGGCCTCCACGGCGTCGTTGGGCAGGCCCAGGGCGCGGGCGAAGACATTGGTGGAGCCGCCCGGGACCACGGCGAGGCCGGGCAGATGACCCGGAGCGGGGCCGGCGTGCAGGAGGCCGTTGACCACCTCGTTGACCGTGCCGTCGCCGCCGAGGGCCACGACCAGGTCGATGTCGTCGCTGTCCGCCGCGTGCCGGCCCAGGTCGCGCGCGTGACCGCGGTACTCGGTGGTGACCGCCTCCAGCTTCATCTCGCTGGCGAGTGCATGGATCAGTACGTCGCGTGTGCGCGCACTTGTGGTGGTTGCCGCCGGATTGACCACGAGAAGTGCACGCATGACTGGCAGCGTACCTACTGGGTGGTACCTGGCCCATACCGAGGTAGGGATCAGGTAAGAGAGCGGGGGTGAACCGCGCCACGGGGGCGTGTACGACGGGGGCTACTCTGCAGGAGTGAGCAGTGAGCAGACCCGCACCACCGAGGAAACCACCGGCCCCCGCCCCCGGCGTCTGACGTACGCCGCGCTGCTGGCCGCACTGGAGGGGCTCGCGCTGGTCGTGGGCGGTGTCTGGATCCTCGTCCTCGGCCTCACGGGCCATCCGGACGACCGGCAGCAGGCCGTGACCGGGGGCATCACCCTGATGGTGCTCGCGCTGCTCCCGCTGCTCGCGGCCCGCGGACTGCTCGCCCTGCGCAGCTGGAGCCGTGGTCCGGCCGTGATCACCCAGCTCATGGCGCTGCCGGTGGCCTACAACCTGCTGCAGGCCGACAGCATGGCCATTCCGGCCGGGATCGCCCTCGCGGTCGTGGCAGTCGCGTCGCTCGTGCTGCTGGTGAACCCCGAGACGACCCGGGCCCTCGGGATCCGCGGGCCCGGCAACCCCGGCAACCCGGAGAAGTAGCCGTCACTCCTCGACGAGGAGCTTCTCCCGCAGCTGTGCCAGCGTGCGAGCCAGCAGCCGGGAGACGTGCATCTGGGAGATGCCGACCTCCTGCGCGATCTGCGACTGGGTCATGTTGCCGAAGAACCGCAGCAGCAGGATCCGCTTCTCACGCGGCGGCAGATCCTCCAGCAGCGGCTTGAGGGACTCCCGGTACTCCACGCCCTCCAGCGCCTCGTCCTCCGCGCCGAGGGTGTCCGCGACCGCCGGGGACTCGTCGTCGGTGTCGGGGACGTCGAGGGACAGCGTGGAGTACGCGTTGGCGGACTCCAGGCCCTCCAGGACCTCCTCCTCCGAGATCGCCAGCTTCTCGGCGAGCTCGTGGACCGTGGGGGAGCGGCCGTGCAGCTGTGAGAGCTCGGCCGTGGCCGTGGTCAGCGCCAGGCGCAGCTCCTGCAGCCGGCGCGGGACGCGCACCGCCCAGCCCTTGTCGCGGAAGTGCCGCTTGATCTCGCCGACGACCGTCGGGGTCGCGTACGTCGAGAACTCCACGCCGCGGTCCGGGTCGAAACGGTCGACCGACTTGATCAGACCGATCGTGGCGACCTGGGTGAGGTCGTCCAGCGGCTCGCCGCGGTTGCGGAAGCGGCGCGCGAGATGCTCCACGAGCGGCAGATGCATCCGGACCAGCTGGTTGCGCAGCTCCGCGTACTCGGGGCTGCCGCTGCTCAGGGTGCGCAGTTTGAGGAACATCTCGCGCGCCCCGCTGCGGTCCGGAGAGCCGTGGTGCGCACCCTGTGCGTGGTGTGCGCGCGGCGTCTGATCCTCCGAGTGTCGCTCGTGCTCGCTCATCGTCCCGCCCGTCGCCCTTCCCCGAGCCCTCGCCTCCTCCGCCACTCTCGACTTCTCGCGAGTGGGGGGACCCCCCTGGGCCGGGGATGCGGTGATCCCCTCGCCCGGAGGCGCGCTCCGCACGGCACCGTCCCGGTCCAGCCGCCCGCCGCCCGGTAGGGCGGCTCCAGTGGAGTCGTCCTCGGGATGCGGGCGGGCCTGCTCGGGGATGCCGTCGATGCCGTCCGCCATGCGCCGGGCACCGCTCGGGCCGCTCGTGCCCGTGCCCTCGGCCGGCAGCTCTCGTGTGCCGCGCTCTTCGTCCCGCACCGGCCCGTCCTCGCTCCTCACGCCGGCCCGGGTCCCGCGCCGCGCTGTTTGTAGAGGCTGATCGAAACGGTTTTGTCCTTGTCCACGGCAGAGGAGACCTTGCCCGCGAGAGCGGACAGGACGGTCCAGGCGAAGGTGTCCCGCGAAGGGGCATGTCCGTCCGTGGTCGGTGCCGAGACGGTGACCTCGAGTGAGTCGTCGACGAGGCGGAAGACACAGCTGAGCACCGAGCCGGGCACGGCCTGCTGAAGCAGGATCGCGCAGGCCTCGTCCACCGCGATGCGCAGGTCCTCGATCTCGTCGAGGGTGAAGTCCAAACGGGCCGCGAGACCGGCCGTGGCCGTACGCAGCACCGACAGGTAGGCCCCCGCGGCCGGCAGCCGGACTTCGACGAAGTCCTGGGTCGCGGGCTCGCCTGCGATCTGGGACACCCTCACCTCCATGGTGGTACAAGCGTTTCAGGGCCGAGGGTCGCCCCCCGGGGGTAACGCGATACGTGGTTCAGCGGTGACGCTATCGCGCTCTCGACGGTCCTGTCCCCGGGACCCCAACCCCTTGTCGTCACTCACAGTAAACCTGTGGATACGCTCCGTGTCTAGGGGTTGGGCGGGCCCAAATGGGAAGAGCGCGCGCCGGGTTGACGTACCCAGACGTCAGACGGTCGAACCGTCCACCGCCGGGGTCCTGTCGTGTCACACCAGGACATGGTCCACGAAACACCAACGCCAGGTCTCCCCGGGCTCGTGAGTCCGCATCACGGGGTGACCGGACTCCTTATGATGCTCCGCCGCGTGCCGTCCCGGCGAGGAGTCGCAGCAGCCGACGTGACCGCAGCTGAGGCACAGCCGCAGTTGCACCGGATCCATGCCCTCCGCCAGGCACTCCGGACACGTCTCGCTGAGCGGGCCGGGTTCGGGGTGCGGCAGCGCGTCGGCGTGCGTGCACTGTTTCATGATTGCCAGGTTACGTCGGTCGGGTGGAAGACCGCGTCGAAAAACGAGGGCGGGCGAGAACGATGGACGTGATGCCACTGCTGCTGCTCGTGGCGGGCAGTGCCGCGATCGCCGCGGCCGCGCGCCGCACCCCGGTGCCGGCGCCGTTGCTGCTGGTGGCCGTGGCACTGGCGGTCAGCTACGTCCCTGGGGTGCCCGAGTACACGCTCGACCCGCACATCGTCCTGCCGCTCATCCTGCCCCCGCTGCTGCACACGGCCGCCACCGACAGCTCCTATCTCGACCTGCGGGCGCAGCTGCGGCCGGTCGCGATGCTGTCCGTCGGGTACGTGCTGTTCGCGACCTTCGTCGTCGGCTGGGCCCTGTACGTGATCGTGCCGGGCATGCCGCTGACCGCGGCGCTGGTCTTCGGGGCGGTGGTGGCGCCCCCGGACGCGGTCGCGGCGACGGCGGTGGCCCGCCGGGTCGGGCTTCCGTCGCGGATCACCACGATCCTCCAGGGCGAGTCCCTGCTGAACGACGCCACCGCGATCACCGCGTACCGGGTGGCCCTGGCCGCCGCCGTCGGCGAGGGCGCGACCTGGGCCGGGGGCATCGGCGAATTCCTGCTCGCGGCGGTCGGCGGCGTCGTGATGGGCCTGCTGCTGATGGCGCCGATCCACTGGCTGCGCACGCACGTGAAGGAGGCGCTGCCGCAGAACACGCTCTCCCTGCTGATCCCGTTCGTCGCGTACGCCGTCGCCGAGCAGGTGCACGCCTCCGGTGTCCTCGCGGTCGTGGTCGTCGCGCTCTACCTGGGGCACCGGGCGTGGGAGGTCGATTTCGCGACGCGTCTGCAGGAGGAGGCGGTCTGGAAGATGGTCGCCTTCGTCCTGGAGTCGGCGGTGTTCGCCCTGATCGGACTGCAGCTGCCGGTGGTCCTGAGGGGACTCGGGGAGTACGAGGGCGTCGAGGCCGCCTGGTACGCGGTCGCCGTCTTCCTGGTCGTCGTCGCGACCCGGTTCCTCTGGGTGTATCCCGCCACCTTCCTGCCGCGGCTGCTGTCGGCCCGGGTGCGGGAACGGGAGCAGAACCCGACCTGGAAGGGCCCGTTCGTCATCGCGTGGGCGGGGATGCGGGGCGTGGTCTCACTGGCCATCGCCTTCTCGATCCCGCTCACCATGCACGACGGCGAGGAGCCCTTCCCCCAGCGCAACCTCATCCTCTTCCTGACCTTCACGACCGTCATCGGGACCCTCGTCGTCCAGGGCCTGACCCTGCCCCCGCTGATCCGGCTGCTGAAGTTCCCCGGGCGGGACGCCCAGACCGAGACACTCGCCGAGGCCAACGCCCAGGCCCAGGCTTCCAGAGCCGCCGAGCGGCGCCTGGACGAGCTCCTGGCCGACGAACGCAACGCCCTGCCCACCCCGCTCGCCGACCGGCTGCGCATCGTCCTGGAGCGTCGCCGCAACGCCGTCTGGGAACGGCTCGGGCAGGCCAACCCCGTCACGGGGGAGTCCGTCGACGACACCTACCGGCGGTTGGCGCGGGAGATGATCAGCGCCGAGCGCGAGGTGTTCGTCAGGCTCCGGGACGGCCGCTACATCGACGACGAGATGCTGCGGACCCTGCTGCGCAGGCTGGACCTGGAGGAGGCGGCGGCCTTCCGAGAGGCGGCATGACGACGGGGCGGTGCCTCAGGCGAAGGGGCGGCGCCTCAGGGGAAGGGGCGGCCGGTGACCACGGCCGCCACTGCCGTCCCGCGCGGGAAGGCGCCTTCGCCGGCCAGGGTGACGAGTCCGTACAGCAGCTTGGCGACGTACAGACGCTCCACGGGCAGGCCGTGCCGGTGCTCGAAGTCCGCCGCGAAGGCATCGAGCTCGGCGGGCACGCGCGCGTAGCCGCCGAAATGGAAGCGGTCGTCCAGTCTCCAGGTGCCGCGCCGGCCACCGAAGGCCTCACGCTGCAGGGCTTCCGTCTCGGCGGCCAGGAAGCCGCCCTTGAGTACCGGCACGCCCAGGGCACGCTGGCCGGGAGCGAGACCGGCGGCCAGCCCCGCGAGCGTGCCGCCGGTGCCGCAGGGCACGGCGGCGACCTCGGAGCGGCCGCGCAGCTCGGCGCCCAGCGCCCGGCAGCCGCGTACGGCCTCGGCGTTGCTGCCGCCCTCGGGGACGACATACGCCTCCTCTGCGTCCGCCGCGACGAGGATGCCGGCCAGGGTTCGCGGCTCGGACTTGCGGCGGTAGGTCGCCCTGTCGACGAAGTGCAGCCGCATGCCGTCGGCCGTGCAGCGGGCCAGCGAGGGGTTGAGGGGCCGGCCGGCGAGCTCGTCGCCGCGTACGACACCGACCGTGGGGATGCCGAGCAGCCGGCCGGCCGCGGCCGTGGCGCGCAGGTGGTTGGACCAGGCGCCGCCGAAGGTGACGACGGTACGGCCGGCCGCCGCGGTCAGGTTCGGCGCGAGCTTGCGCCACTTGTTGCCGATCAGCTCCGGGTGGATCAGATCGTCCCGCTTCAGCAGCAGCCGCACGCCCCGGCGCTCGAACCGGCTGTCCACGACTTCCTGAACCGGCGAGGGCAGCCGGGGGCGCAGCACCGCGAGTCCGGGGGTGTCGGGGCTGGTCACCGGGCCATTGTCACCCGGGAGTGGGGGAGGTGGGGGCTCGGGGCTGACGCCGATCTCGGCGTCCGGGCACCCGGTCCGAGGCCCGGACCCGGGCCGTTTCCAGCGCCGTAACGGCCCCCCTCTGCCCAGTAGTAGGAAGATCCATTCCCGCTCTTTCGGGTAATAGCACCAAGACGTCGAGTGGGGAAGGCTTGCCCGTGCACATCGATGCCCGAGGCAATGGGCGTCGGTCACAACCGGGAGGGCAGTTCTCTATGTCGGTAGGCGAAGAGGTCCGTACGGAGCAGACCAAGCCGCAGCAGAGTCTCGGCACGGCGGCCGCGCGGAACCTGGCCACCACGACCAAGTCCGTGCCACAGATGCAGGAGATCAGCTCCCGCTGGCTGCTGCGGATGCTGCCGTGGGTCGACATCCAGGGTGGTACGTACCGGGTGAACCGGCGGCTGACGTTCGCCGTGGGCGACGGCCGGCTCACGTTCGTGAAGACCGGCGACCGTGTCGAGATCATCCCCGCGGAGCTGGGCGAGCTGCCGCCGCTGCGGTCGTACGAGGACGAGGAGGTGCTCTTCGAGATCGCCCGCCGCTGCGAGCAGCGGGAGATCGCGGCGGGCGACGTGATCGCGTCGTTCGGCAGCCCGGCCGACGAGGTGTACCTCCTGGCGCACGGCAGGGTCGAGAAAGTCGGCACGGGCCCCTACGGGGACGACGAGTCCCTCGCAGTCCTCGCCGACGGCGCCTACTTCGGCGACGACGCGCTGCTGAACGAGGACGCGATCTGGGAGTACACGGCCCGCGCCCTCACCGCGTGCACCGTGCTCGTGCTCCCCCGCCAGGAGTTCGAACAGGTCGCGGAGCGCTCGGACACCCTGCGCGAACACCTCCAGCAGCGCCGCGCGATCCCGTCGCAGCGCTCCAACAAGTACGGCGAGAAGGAGATCGACCTCTCCTCCGGGCACTCCGGCGAGCCGGACATCCCGCACACCTTCGTCGACTACGAGGCCCGGCCCCGCGAGTACGAACTGAGCGTCGCCCAGACCGTGCTGCGCATCCACACGCGCGTGGCCGACCTCTACAACAAGCCCATGAACCAGACCGAGCAGCAGATCCGGCTGACGGTCGAGGCGCTGAAGGAGCGCCAGGAGCACGAGCTCATCAACAACCGCGACTTCGGTCTCCTGCACAACTGCGAGTACGACCAGCGGATCCAGCCGCACGACGGCGTGCCCGGCCCGGACGACATGGACGAACTGCTCAGCAGGCGCCGCGGCACCAAGTTGCTGCTCGCCCACCCGCGCGCCATCTCCGCGTTCGGCCGCGAGCTCAACAAGCGCGGGTTGGTGCCCGAGACCATCGACATGGCGGGCAACCGCATTCCGACCTGGCGCGGTGTGCCGATCTTCCCGTGCAACAAGATCCCGGTCTCGGACGCCCGTACGACGTCGATCATCGCGCTGCGTACCGGCGAGGCAGACCAGGGCGTCATCGGCCTGCGCGCCTCCGGCATCCCGGACGAGATCGAGCCGAGCCTGTCGGTGCGCTTCATGGGCATCAACGAACAGGCCATCATCAAGTACCTGGTCACGGCCTACTACTCGGCTGCGGTCCTGGTACCGGACGCGCTCGGCGTCCTGGAGAACGTCGAGATCGGCCGCTGGCAGTGACGCTCCCGGTATGCCGGCCGTGTCCCCGCCCCTCGGGGCGGGTACATCCTCGGGGTACGCGCCCAGCGGCAGCGGAAGCGCCACCGTCCGCTCATACTCCGAGGCGGTCCCATGGGTGAGTCCCTCACGGAGTCCAGGACGGAGACGACGCTGCCCGCCCCCGGTGGGCAGCGCGGCGCCGAGCCCCGGCAGACGCCCGGGGCTCAGGAAAGACGGGTGCCCATCGGGACGCAGCGGGACGGCGGGCCGGCACCGGCCGACGGGCACGAGGCGGTCACGCTGCTGGAGCGGGCACGGGCGGAGGTCGACCCGGTGCTGCGGGCCGCGCTCGGCTCGCTGCCCGGCCCGATGCGGCGGATCGCGCTCTACCACTTCGGCTGGGAGCAGGCCGACGGTACCCCGGCGGAGGGAGGCTCCGGCAAGGCGATCCGGCCCGCGCTGGTCCTCGCCGCGGCGGCCGCTCTCGGCGGGCCCGAGGCGCGGGCGGGGGCGGCTCGGGCAGCCGCCGCGGTGGAGCTGGTCCACAACTTCACGCTGCTGCACGACGACGTGATGGACCGGGACACGACCCGCCGCCACCGCCCCACCGCGTGGACCGTGTTCGGTGACGCCGACGCGATCCTCGCCGGGGACACGCTGCAGGCACTGGCCCTGCGGCTGCTCGCCCAGGACCCGCACCCGGCCTCCCCGGCCGCCGCCGTCCGGCTCGCGGACTGCGTGGTCGAACTGTGCGCGGGGCAGCACGCGGACACGGCCATGGAGCGGTGCGCCCCCGCGGAGGTCACGCTCGACGAGGTGCTCGCCATGGCCGAGGCCAAGACGGGCGCTCTGCTCGGGAGCGCCTGCGCGATCGGCGGACTGTACGCGGGCGCCTCGGAAGCGGAAGTGGCGGCGCTGGACGCGTTCGGCCGGGAGGCCGGGCTCGCCTTCCAGCTCATCGACGACGTCATCGGCATATGGGGCGACCCGCGCCGCACCGGCAAGCCCGTCGGTGCCGACCTGGCGGCCCGCAAGAAGTCGCTGCCGGTGGTGGCGGCTTTCGCCTCCGGCACACCGGCGGCGGCCGAACTCGCCGAACTGTACGCGCGACCCAGCGAGAAGGAGGACCTGGACCACATCGCCCTGACCGTGGAGCGCGCGGGCGGCCGTGACTGGGCGCAGGGACAGGCGGCCGACCGGATGGCACGGGCGATGCAGCAGCTGGCCCGAGCGGTGCCGGACCCGGAGGCGGCGGGCGGTCTGCTGGCACTCGCCGAGTTCGTCACGCGGCGCACCAGTTGACGGCCCGCAGCAGCAGACGACCAGCAGCAGACACCCGCGTCGGTCGGCGGCCCGCAGCGGTTGCCGGCCGACGGCAGTCAACGGCCGCAGCGGTGGTGCTGCGATCAGTCGTCGACCACCGGCGGCCGATGACCGACCGCAGGTGCCGGCCGTCAGCGCCGATGGCCGGCAGCAGAGGTCGCCCGTGAGCGCCGACGACCGACCGCAGGTGTCGGCCCTCAGCGCAGATGGCCGGCCGCAGTAGACGACCGTCAGCAGTCGACGGCCGGCATCGGCCGGCGAGAGGCAGCATCAGCGACGCCCCTTCGGGCGACCGAAGGGCAGACCCCCGGAGCGCCGGGGCCGTGCGGCTCCTGACACCGCACGGCCACCGGCCTCCGGTCGGCGGGTCCCGCACTGCCCCACGGTGTGCGGGGCCCACCCCCTTCCCGTATCCGTCGAGTTTGGGCAAACGTTCGATCGAATCCCGCCAAGCTCCTGCCCGGCTCCCCCGGGGAGGGCCAACCCCCCTACGATCAACGCCCGTCGGGACGAGCGAAGGGGCGGGGCATGGGTGTGGCCATCCGAACGGCGGGCGAAGAGGACAGGGAGCTGATCGTCCGGCTTCTGGACGAGGCGTTCCAGGACGACCCCGTGA
The DNA here is from genome assembly GCF_040638895.1 of Streptomyces sp. NPDC024017. Taxonomy (NCBI): domain Bacteria; kingdom Bacillati; phylum Actinomycetota; class Actinomycetes; order Kitasatosporales; family Streptomycetaceae; genus Streptomyces; species Streptomyces sp. NPDC024017. The sequence continues at coordinate 380,687 of NZ_JBEZYZ010000005.1, forward strand.
GCGGGTGGGTCTTCCCCGGCCTGGAGGACCGCCGTGCCAAGCACCCCGGGCTCATGGCCGCCTTCACCGACATCGTGCTCGCGGCCGGTCGCATAGACGTCACCGAGGACGGCTCGGCCTGCGCCCTGTGGCTCTCCATGCCCGCCGACGAGGGCCACGACGACCACGACGCCGAGGACGAAGGCCCTGCCCAGGTGCGGGAGGCCGTGGACCCGGACAACGAGCGCATCGAGACGATCGGCCGGCTGACGGCCGCCGTCCATCCCACCGGACGGGCCCACGAGTACCTGTGGATGATCGGTGTGGCCCCCGGCCGCCAGGGCGAGGGCCTCGGCACCGCGCTGATCGAGGCCGTCCTCGAACGCTGCGACCGAGAGGGCCTGCCCGCCTACCTGGAGGCCAGCAGCGCCCGCAGCCGCGAACTGTACGAGCGGCTCGGCTTCGAGCCCGCCGGCCCGGTTCTCGACCTCCCGGACGGCCCGGCGATGTGGCCCCTGTGGCGCGAGCCCAGGCCGCACCGGCCCGCCTAGGGGGTCTTACGGCGCCACCGCGACAACCAGTCGGTGGGGCGTGCCGGGCCTCGCGGGCAGGCCGTCGCGACAGGCGCTAGGTCTCGTCCGCCCGGCCCTCCTCCGGCAGCACCGTCGCCACGATCCGCTCCACCAGTCCGTCCGGCACGCCCACGCCGGGCAGGACGCCCTCCAGCACGCCCGGCAGGGTCAGATGCTCAAGGAGCAGCCCGAGCATGGCCAGATACAGCACGGCGACGGACTCGTCACCGCCGGGCAGCCCGGCGGTGCGGTGGAACTCCATGGCCTCCTCGAGGTCCCCGCGCACCGACGTGGTGTAGGAGGCCAGCAGTTCGGGGCGCCGGGTGGCCTCCAGACGTAGCTCCATGAGGGCCAGATAGCCCGTGCGGTCGCGGGTCGCGCGGGCCATGAGGTCGTGCATGAAGGCCGTCACCAGCGAGCGGTCCTTCGGCCGGGTCATCAGGTCGGCGACCACGTCGGGGTCGGGTGCGAGCCGTACGTGCAGCCGGGTGTCGATCTGGCGCAGCAGGTCGGCGCGACCGGTGAAGTAGTTGGAGGCGGTGCCCACGGGCACCCCGGCCTCCGCGTCCACCGCGCGGAACGTCAGCCCGCGCGCCCCCTCGCGCGCGAGCACCTCGACACCGGCGTCGACGAGCGCGGCCCGGCGCCCGGGGTTGCTGACCATGCGGAGTCCCTTCTCCCACTTTCGACTGATCGCCGAAAATCTCTTGCAACCACTACGTCAGGAGTACTACAACTGAAGTCGTTACAGCGGCAGCCTACGAAAAGAGACCGGCTTGCGAAAGCTCACGTACTTCATCGCCTGTTCCCTCGACGGCTTCATCGGCGACCCGGACGGCGACGCATCGGCGATGCTCCGTTTCGTCGACGAGGAGTTCCTCGCCTTCCTGAAGGCGGAATACCCGGAGACCATGGCCACCCACGGCCGCCGGGCCCTCGGCCTCGACGACCTGCAGAACAAGCGGTTCGACACCATCATCCAGGGGCGGGGCAGCTACGACTTGGCCCTGAAGGAAGACATCACCAGCCCTTACGCCCACCTGCGCGAGTACGTCGCCTCCAGCACCCTGAAGGAGTCGCCCGACCCGAACGTCGAGATCATCGCGGACGACCTGGTCGGCAGGGTCCGCGAACTGAAGGCGGAGGAGAGTGAGTTCGGCATCTACCTGTGCGGCGGCTCGAAGGTCGCAGGGGAACTGATCGACGAGATCGACGAGCTCGTCATCAAGGCCTACCCGCTCGTGTACGGCACGGGCATGCCGATGTTCGGCTCCGGGTTCGCGATCTCGGAGTTCACCCTGGAATCGGTGCGCACGTTCGGTAACGGCGCGGTGGTGCGCACGTACAGCAGGAAGCGCTGAGCCTCCGACCGGCCTACCCTGAGGACATGGGCAGCGAAGGACACGTCTGTCCGGCCTGCGGACAGCCAGTGGAAACAGTGGTCCGGCGCCACAAGACGCTGGGCGCGTGGGTGCCGCGGTGGATGGCGGGCCCGTGCCACAACCCCGCGTGCGGGGCCTACGACGCGGAGGGCGCCGACAGCGGCTACGCGGGCGAGGGCACCCGGCCCGGGGAAGGTGACCGGCTCGCCGAAGACCCCAGGCCCGCCGAGCAGGCCCGGCCCGCCGGGAACGCCCGCGACGCCGGCGAGGCCCGGCCCGCCGGGGGCACCGCCCCGTCTGCCACGACCCCGCCCGAACCGGCTCCAGGAGAATCCGCCGCGAAGAATTCCTGAGCCCGTGTCGAGATGCGCGGCCCGGCTCCGACGTCCCCTGTGAAGAGCCGCCCACCGGGCGGTGAGAGCCGAAGGAGCGGACCGATGAAGTACCTGGTCATGGTGCAGGGCACACAGGCGGACTACGAAGCCATGCGCGGCAAGGCGTCGGCGAACTCCCCGGCCTGGAGCGAGGAGGAGCTGCAGACCATGTTCGCCTACATGGGCGCCATCAACGACGACCTCTCCGAGAGCGGCGAGCTCGTCGACGGGCAGGGCCTGGCCGAGCCGGCGCAGACCCGGCACGTCACCCTCGGTGACGACGGCAAGGCCGTGATCACCGACGGGCCGTACAGCGAGACCAAGGAGCTGCTGGCCGGCTACTGGGTCCTGGAGTGCGAGAGCCTGGAGCGGGTCACGGAGATCGCCGACCGCGTCTCCCGCTGCCCCCAGCCGGCCGGTGCCCCCGCATACCCGGTCGTGATCCGCCCGATCATGGACGGTTCCGGGGACATCTGACGAACCGGCCGACGCCGACGGACACGCTGGTGAGGAGCACGCCCGAGATCGAGGACCTGCTGCGCGGCAACGCGCCGCAGGTCCTCGGCGCGCTGGTCAGACGGTACGGGCACTTCGACGCCGCCGAGGACGCGGTGCAGGAGGCGCTGCTCGCGGCGGCCGGGCAGTGGCCCTCGGCGGGCGTGCCCGGCAATCCGCGCGGCTGGCTGATCAAGGTCGCCTCGCGGCGCCTCACCGACGCCCTGCGCAGCGATCAGGCCCGGAGGCAGCGCGAGGAGCGGGCGGCCGCGCTCACGCCCCGGGACGCCTTCACGGCACCGCCACCCGGGGAGCGGGCACCCCGCGAGGACGACACGCTCTCGCTGCTGTTCCTGTGCTGCCATCCGGACCTGTCGCCGCCCGCGCAGATCGCGCTCACGCTGCGCGCCGTGGGCGGTCTGACCACAGCGGAGATCGCCCGGGCGTATCTCGTCCCGGAGGCGACCATGGCGCAGCGGGTCAGCCGGGCCAAGCAGAAGGTGCGGGGCGTGCGCTTCGGGCGCCCGGACCGCTGGGAGCAGCGGCTGCCGTCCGTCCTGCAGACCCTCTACCTGATCTTCAACGAGGGCTACACGGCGACCTCCGGCGCCGCGCTGCAGCGCCGCGACCTCGCGGGCGAGGCCGTGCGGCTGACCCGCACGGTCCACCGGCTGCTGCCCGGCGACTGCGAGGTGGCCGGGCTGCTCGCACTGATGCTGCTCACCGACGCCCGGCGCGACGCGCGCAGCGGTCCGCACGGCGAGCTGATCCCCCTCGACGAGCAGGACCGCGACCGTTGGGACGAACCCGCGATCGAGGAGGGCGTCGAGCTGGTCACCCGGGCCCTGTCCCGGGGCCGCCCGGGGCCGTTCCAACTGCGGGCCGCGATCGCCGCCGTGCACGACGAGGCATCCTCGCCCGAGGCGACCGACTGGGCCGAGATCCTTGGCCTGTACGACGTCCTCGTCGGCCTGGTCCCCGGCCCGGTCGAACGCCTCAACCGCGCGGTCGCCGTCGCCATGGTCCACGGCCCGCGCGCGGCACTCGCCGAAGTGGACGCCTTGGTCGACGAGTTGACGGGCCACCGCCTGGAGGCCGTACGAGGCCACCTCCTGGAGCGCGCGGGCGAGCCCGAAGCCGCCCGGGCCGCTTACGAGTCGGCGGCCGCGCAGACCCTCAGCCTGCCCGAGCAGCGCTATCTCCGGGCCAGGGCGGCGCGGTTGTGCGACTAGCGTGTGGGACATGGGCAGACCGGGGGAGCGGCGTCGCCGTGTGTGGCGCCTGGTGGTGATCGTGTGGTTGCTGGCCGTGGCCGTCGCGGGCGGGCTGACACTGTGGATGCAGGACTCGACGGAGCCTCGGGGGCCGTACGTGTGGGAGGAGACGAATCCCGACGAGCCACCGGACCTGCCGCCCTGTCCGAGGCCCGAGGAGGCCGGGGCGTCCGCCTGTGCGTATGCCGACCTGCACTAGCCGCGCGGCCCGCCCGTCACCGGGTCCCGGGTCGTCAGGCAGTACGTGCCGCCCGCCGGGTCGCGCATCACCGTCCAGCGGGAGAAGCCGGCCACGAAGGCGGCCCCGAGCTCCTCGTGCCGTGCCCGGGTCGCCGCGACGTCCGCGCAGGCGAGGTCGAGGTGGGCGGAGGCCGGGCGTTCCTCACCGAGGCGTTGCAGGAGCAGACGGACCGGCAGGCCGGGCGGCGGCTTGACCACGTGGAACTCCGGGAGGGCGCCCGGCAGCGACTCCCAGCCGTCGAGCAGCGCGCTCCAGAAGGCGACTTCCTTCCCGTAGGCCGAGGGCGGGACGTCCAGGCACACCTGGTCGAGCCGGCTGCCCCGCACCACGCCCGGCCGTGACGACTGCCCGCGCCAGGGGTCCGCGCAGAACAACTGCCCGCCGGGCGAACGCAGCACGACGAGCGACCCGAGGTCGGCCACCACGCTCGCACCGAACCGAACCGCCGTGGCGGCGAACTCCGGGACGTCGTCCACGCAGAAGTCGATGTGCGCGCCGCCGGAACCCGGACCGACCGCCTGCACCTTCACGCACGCGTCGGCGCCGTCGGGGAGCAGAGTGCCGAACTCGTCGTGCTCCCCGCGCAGTTCGGACAGGCGGGTGTCCGTGACCGCCGTCCAGAAGTCGCAGGCGGCACCGAAGGCCTCACGCGGGCGGTCGATGAAGGCGTACGTCCAGCTGATCCTCATGGGCGCGATCGTAGAGGGCGCGCTCCACCGCCACCTGCGTGAACCTTGACCAACCCTTGCCGCACCGTTCCCCGTCCATTGGCCGGCGCTTGTTTGCATTCAGCAATGGACCACATCACGTTCCTCGTGGCGGTCGTCATCGTCACCGCACTCGCCTTCGACTTCACCAACGGTTTCCACGACACGGCGAACGCGATGGCCACGTCCATCGCCACCGGCGCGCTCGCTCCCCGTACGGCGGTCCTGATCAGCGGTGTCCTCAACGTCGTCGGTGCCTTTCTGTCCACCGAGGTCGCCAGGACCATCTCGGGCGGCATCGTGGACGACACCCTCGTCTCCCCGGGCATGATCTTCGCGGGGCTGGTCGGCGCGATCCTGTGGAATCTGCTGACCTGGCTGGTCGGTCTGCCCTCAAGCTCCTCGCACGCCCTGTTCGGCGGGCTGATCGGGGCCGTGTGGGTCGGGGCGGGCAGCCAGGGCGTCGACTTCGACAAGGTCGTCGAGAAGGTGCTGGTGCCGGCGGTGGCCTCACCGATCGTGGCCGGTGTCGCCGCGCTGCTCGCCACCTACCTCGCCTACCGGCTCACCGACCGGGCCAGCAAGGACTCCGTCACCAAGGGCTTCCGCATCGGACAGATCGCCTCCGCCTCGCTGGTCTCCCTCGCCCACGGCACCAACGACGCGCAGAAGACCATGGGCGTCATCACCCTCACCCTGATCTCGGCCGGCGCGCTCGGCCACGACGCGGGCCCGCCGCTGTGGGTCATCGCGTCCGCGGGACTCGCCATCGGCCTGGGAACCTACCTGGGCGGCTGGCGGATCATCCGCACCATGGGCAAGGGCCTCACCGAGATCCAGTCGCCGCAGGGCTTCGCGGCCGAGACCGCCTCCACGACCGTCATCCTGACCTCCGCCCACCTCGGATTCGCCCTGTCCACCACCCAGGTGGCCTCGGGCAGCATCCTCGGCGCGGGTCTCGGGCGCCGGCTCGCGCAGGTCCGCTGGGGCGTCGCGGGCCGGATGGCGGTCGCCTGGATGGTCACCCTGCCCGCCGCCGCGCTGGTCGGGGGGCTGGCCGCCGCGGTCGTGCAGAACGGCGGGGATCTCGGCACGGCGGTCGTCGCGCTGGTCGGCGCGGCCCTGGCCGCGGGCATCGTGGTCATCTCGCGCCGCAACCCGGTGCACGCGCACAACGTCAACGACGCACACGAAGTCAGTATCCGCACCGAGCCGCCGGCCAAGGTCGGCACGGCCGCCTGACCGACAGGAGCCGCACATGCATCTGGACTGGACCGCACTCGGCCGGGTCGCCGCGGTGAGCGTCGGCGCCACCGTCACCGTGGTCGTCGTCTTCGCCCTCGGTGTCCTCGGCCTCGCCCGGCTGGAGGGCACCCGCGCACAGCAGGGCGGCACCTCCGCCCTCGGCCTCACCCAGGCAACCCTGTGCTTCCTGGCCTGCGCGGCCGTGGTGGGGTACGGGATCTACCTGATCGTCCCTCAGCTCCACTCGTGGCAGGTGTTCCACTGACAGCGCCCACGACGAAGGGGCCCGGCCGGTTCTCGGTCGGGCCCCTTCGCCGTACGAAGGCGGTCAGGCCTTCTTGGTCTCCCAGAAGATCTTGTCGATCTGGGCGATGTAGTCCAGCGCCTTCTGGCCGGTGGCCGGGTCGGTCGAGCCCTTGGCGGCCGAGAGGGCCTTCAGGGTGTCGTTGACCAGCTGGTGCAGCTCCGGGTACTTCTCGAAGTGCGGGGGCTTGAAGTAGTCGCTCCAGAGCACCGAGACGTGGTGCTTCGCGAGCTCGGCACGCTGCTCCTTGATGACGGTGGCGCGCGCCTGGAAGTGCGGGTCGTCGTTGGCGGCCATCTTCTCCTGCACGGCCTTCACCGACTCCGCCTCGATGCGGGCCTGGGCGGGGTCGTACACACCGCAGGGAAGGTCGCAGTGCGCACTGACCTTGACCTTGGGGGCAAACAGGCGGGAAAGCATGGAGCATTCCTTCCTCGTGATCGTCTTCTCACAGGGGACATTACTCCGTGGGGGACGGCTTTTCGCGGGTGCCCCCATGGGCTTAGGACAAAAGTCCGGGGTGAGACTGAGACTGGTGGACGAAGAACCGGGGAGGTGCCGGGTGATGCCGGAGCTGTCGCAGGAGTCCGAGCGGGGGCGGCCGGCCCCCTTCGGGGTGGCCGAGGTGACCGGGCCGTCCATGGTGCCCACGCTGTACCACGGGGACCGGCTCCTGGTGCACTACGGGGCGCGGGTCAGGCCCGGTGACGTCGTCGTGCTGCGGCACCCCTTCCAGCAGGACCTGCTGGTCGTCAAGCGGGTCGCCCAGCGGCGCGAGAGCGGCTGGTGGGTGCTCGGGGACAACACCTACGCCGGCGGCGACAGCACCGACTACGGCGTCGTGCCCGACGACCTGGTGCTGGGGCGGGTCCGGTTCCGTTACCGGCCGCGCAGGTCCGGCCGGCGGTCGCCCTGGGCGCTGGTGGGCTGGGCGCTGTCGGCCGCCAGGCCCGTCCTCTCCGACCGGTCCGCCTCCAGGCGTTTGCGGGCGCGGTAGGCCGCCACGTTGGCGCGGGTCGCGCAGCGGTCGGAGCAGTAGCGCCGGGAGCGGTTGGTGGAGGTGTCGAGGTAGGCGTTGCGGCAGGGCGCGGCCTCGCACAGGCCGAGGCGGTCCACGCCGTACTCGGTCAGGTGGAACGCCAGGCCCATCGCCGCGATCGCCGCGTAGCCCGCGGTCGCGTTCGACGGGTGGTCCGCCAGATGCATGTGCCACAGGGGCCGGCCGTCGTCGTCGCGGAAGTCGTGCCCGGAGATCTGCGGGCTCACCGGGAACTCCAGCAGCAGTGAGTTCAGCAGGTCGACGGCGAGCCTCTCGTCGCCGGTGTCGGCCGCCTCGAAGACCGCGCGCAGCCGGGCCCGGACCGAGCGGAAGCGGGTGACGTCCGCGTCGGTGGCGCGGCGGGCCGCCGACTGGCTGGGCCCGAACAGATCGCGGACGACCTCGACCGACGTCAGGGCGTCCTTGCCCCGGGCCGGTTCCTCGGTGTTGACGAGGCGCACGGCATAGTCCGAGTAATAGGCCAGTTCCACTTGTAGTCCTTACGGAGGGGCTTTATGGTCGTGAGCGCGCACGTGTAACAGCTGATGGTGCTTCCAGGGTATTACGAGGGAGGGGCTCGATGACGGACGCCGACATCACCACGGCCACCGCCGACTGGCACGCCTGGCAGAAGAGCTGGGACCGGCAGCAGGAGTGGTACCTGCCCGACCGCGAGGAGCGGTTCCGGATCATGCTCGACATGGTCGAGGCCCTCGTGGGCACCGCCCCGCGCGTCCTCGACCTCGCCTGCGGCACGGGCAGCATCACGGCTCGGCTGCTGGCCCGCTTCCCGGACGCCACCAGCACCGGCGTGGACCTCGACCCGGCGCTCCTCGCCATCGCCGAGGGCACCTTCGCGGGCGACGACCGGGTCGGCCTCGTCACCGCCGACCTCAAGGACCCCGACTGGCCGGCGAAGCTGCCGCACGACTCGTACGACGCCGTCCTGACCGCGACGGCCCTGCACTGGCTGCACCGGGAACCCCTCGCGGACCTCTACGGCCAGGTCGCGGGGCTCGTCCGCGCCGGCGGTGTCTTCATGAACGCGGACCACATGATCGACGAGTCGACGCCGCGGATCAACGCCGCCGAGCGGGCGCAGCGCCACGCCCGCATGGAACAGGCCAGGGAATCCGGTGTCCTCGGCTGGACGGAGTGGTGGCAGCTCGCCGCCAAGGACCCGGTCCTCGCCGAACCCACGGCCCGGCGCTACGAGATCTACGGCGACCACGCCGACGGTGACATGCCGTCGGTCCAGTGGCACGCGCGCGTGCTGCGCGAGAAGGGGTTCGGCGAGGCCAGGCCGGTGTGGTGCTCGCCCTCGGACACCCTGCTGCTCGCCATGAAGTAGACCGCGCGAAGGGGGCGGTACGGAGATCCCGTACCGCCCCCTCGCCGTGCGTACCGTCAGAGCACCTTGGACAGGAACGACTTCGTCCGCTCGTGCTGCGGGTTCGTCAGCACCTCGCGCGGGTGGCCGGATTCGACCACCACACCGCCGTCCATGAAGACCAGGCTGTCGCCCACCTCGCGGGCGAAGCCCATCTCGTGGGTGACGACGATCATCGTCATGCCGGACTCGGCCAGGTCGCGCATGACGTCCAGGACGTCACCGACCAGCTCCGGGTCGAGCGCCGAGGTCGGCTCGTCGAACAGCATCAGCTTCGGGTCCATGGCCAGGGCCCGGGCGATGGCGACGCGCTGCTGCTGGCCGCCGGAGAGCTGCGAGGGGTAGCTGCCCGCCTTGTCGGCCAGGCCGACCCGGTCCAGCAGCTCCAGGGCGCGCTCCCGGGCCTTGCCCCTGCTCACGCCCTTGACCTGGACCGGCGCCTCCATGACGTTCTCCACCGACGTCATGTGCGGGAACAGGTTGAAGCGCTGGAAGACCATGCCGATGTCCCGGCGCTTGACCGCGACCTCGCTGTCCTTCAGCTCGTAGAGCTTGTCGCCCTTCTGCCGGTAGCCGACCAGGTCGCCGTCGACGTACAGACGGCCGGCGTTGATCTTCTCCAGGTGGTTGATGCACCGGAGGAAGGTCGACTTGCCGGAGCCGGAGGGGCCGATGAGGCAGAACACCTCGCCGGACTTCACCTCCAGGTCTATGCCCTTGAGGACCTCTACGGGGCCGAAGGACTTGTGGACGCCCTCGGCCTTCACCATGGCGGTCATGCCTTGCCTCCCGTCGGCTTGGAGCGGCTGGACAGGGAGAGCACGTTCGCCCTGATCTTCTGGAACGGGGTGGCCGGCAGGGACCGGCTCGAACCACGCGCGTAGTACCGCTCCAGGTAGTACTGGCCGATGCTGAAGACCGACGTCATGAGCAGGTACCAGGCCGCCGCCAGGAACAGCATCTCGGCGGGGGCGCCGGAGGTCTGGCCGATGTCCTGGGCCGCGCGGAGCAGCTCGGGATACTGGACGACCGAGACCAGCGAGGTCGTCTTCAGCATGTTGATGACCTCGTTGCCCGTCGGCGGCACGATCACGCGCATCGCCTGCGGGATGACGATCCGGCGCAGCGTCTTGGCGTGGCTCATGCCCAGCGCGTGCGACGCCTCGGTCTGGCCCTCGTCGACCGAGAGCAGACCGGCCCGGCAGATCTCCGCCATGTACGCGGCCTCGTTGAGGCCGAGGCCGAGCAGCGCCGTCAGGAACGGGGTCATGAAGTCCGACCACTCGTCCTTGTAGAACGGCCCGAGGTTGATGTACTCGAAGACCAGGCCCAGGTTGAACCAGACGATCAGCTGGACCAGGACCGGGGTGCCGCGGAAGAACCAGATGTAGAACCACGCGATCGACGAGGTCACCGGGTTCTTCGACAGGCGCATCACGGCGAGCATGACGCCGCCGACGATGCCGATCACCATGGACAGCACGGTCAGCAGGAGCGTCTTGCCGACGCCGTCCAGGATGCGGTCGTCGAAGAAGTAGTCCGGGATCGCGCCCCAGTTGATCTTGCCCTGGGCGAACGCGTACACGACCCCGACCAGCAGGGCGATGGCGACGACGGCGGAGACGTACCGCCCGTAGTGCCGGACCGGGATGGCCTTGATGGCCTCCGGCCCGGCCGGGGGCGTGTCAGCCGGCGTCTTGTCGATGTCAACAGTCACGGGTGTTGCCTTTCAGTGCCGCTAGGGCGCGGTCACTTGCCGCCGTTGATGGTGGCTTCCTGCACGGAGCCGTCCGTGACGTTCCACTTCTTCATGATCTTCTCGTACTCGCCGTTCTTGATGACGGCGTCGAGGGCGGCCTTGAGGGCGTCCCGCAGCTGCGTCTGGTTCTTGGCCACCGCGATGCCGTACGGAGCGGCCTCGACCTGCTCGCCGACCAGCTGGAAGTCCTTGCCGCCACCGGAGGTCTTCACCGCGTACGCGGCGACGGGGAAGTCGGACGAGCCGGCGTCGGCGCCGCCCGCGCGCAGGCGGGTCTGGGCCTGCTGGTCGTTGTCGAAGGGCTCGACGGCGATCTTCTTGCCGGCCGGGCACTTCTTCGACTCCGCCTTGGCGAGGTCCTCCGAGACCGTGCCGCGCTGCAGCACGATCTTCTTGCCGCACAGGTCGGACCAGGTCTTGATGCCCTGGTCGTCGCCCTTCTTGGTGTAGATCGAGACACCGGCGGTGAAGTAGTCCACGAAGTCGACGCCCTCGCCGACCTTCTTGCCGGTGTCGGAGTCGATGCCCTCCTGGCGGTCCTTGGTGTCGGTCATCGCGGACATGGCGATGTCGTACCGCTTGGAGCGCAGACCCGTGATCAGCGTGTCGAAGGTGCCGTTCTCGAACTGGAAGTCGACCCCGAGCTGCTTGCCCATGGCGGCGGCGAGGTCCGGGTCGATGCCGACGACCTTGCCTGAGCTGTCCTTGAACTCGACCGGGGCGTAGGCGATGTCGGAGCCGACCTTGATGACACCCTTGTCGCGGATGGCCTGCGGCAGCTTGTCGGCGAGCGGGGCCGAAGCCGCCGTGTCGCTCTCCGAGCCGCTGTCCTTGGTCTGGTCACCGCATCCGGTGAGCATCAGCGCGCCTGCGACCGCGATCGCACCGACCGCTGCTAGCCGGGAGTGCGCGGCGGTCGTACGACGGGTGGAGCTTGCGGTCATGGTGGGTTCCTCCGGCGGATGGGTGGAGTTGCCGATGGGGCGGGCCGCTGCCGATGGGTTCGGCACGGCCGTGGCCTGCCGAGAGGTTCGGCAGTGCCGTGGGTTGACGAGAGCACACCTCTTCGAGTGTCGCGACCTCGTGTGATTACGGCATCTTGCCATTCGGACTGCGCGATTCTGGGGGCCAGCCATGTCAAAATCGGATAACGGGCGACCCCCGAACCGCACCACTCCGGTACATCACGGCCGGACCTTCTATGGGAATGCCCCCTTCCGGCCGGAAGATCTTCGGTAAATCCCGAGATTTCGATACGGGGACCGCGAGCTTCGCCGATGGTTGAGTGGTTGTAGCTGGTTTGTCCAGCTCTTGTCCCGATTTTGGACGAAGAGTCAGGGCGCCGTCATGTGACCTTCGCGTTATGGACTCGTCGTCGATGCGGTCCGTCCGGTAAGAAGGGTCTTTACACCCCTCATCCGGGGCTCAGGGCGCGTGTGCGGCGCGCCCGTCGCGTACGCGCCCGTACGTATACACGTACACAGCACGACATGGGCCTACGCGGTGCCCGCCCACCCCTCACCAGGAGTGGCCACCCTCAAAACAATGAAGATTTAAGGGGTAAAACGAAGTGGCAGCGGAGATCGTCAATCCTCGCAGCGAGAGCAAGACCGGCGATACGGATCACGAGGGCGGTGCGGAGCCCCTCGACTCCTTCGATCCGGCGTTCGCGCTGCACCGCGGCGGCAAGATGGCTGTGCAGGCCACCGTGCCGGTCCGTGACAAGGACGACCTGTCCCTGGCGTACACGCCCGGCGTCGCGAAGGTGTGCAGCGCGATCGCGGAGCAGCCGGAGCTCGTGCACGACTACACGTGGAAGTCGTCGGTCGTGGCCGTCGTGACGGACGGTACGGCCGTGCTGGGCCTCGGTGACATCGGGCCCGAGGCCTCCCTCCCGGTGATGGAGGGCAAGGCGATTCTGTTCAAGCAGTTCGGTGGCGTGGACGCGGTTCCGATCGCCCTGAACTGCACGGACGTCGACGAGATCGTCGAGACCGTGGTGCGGCTCGCTCCGTCGTTCGGCGGGGTCAACCTGGAGGACATCTCGGCACCCCGGTGCTTCGAGGTCGAGCGGAAGCTGCAGGAGCGGCTGGACATCCCGGTCTTCCACGATGACCAGCACGGAACGGCCGTGGTGACGCTGGCGGCCCTGCGGAACGCCGCGCGGCTGAGCGGGCGGGCGCTGGGTGAGCTGCGGGCCGTCATCTCCGGCGCCGGTGCGGCCGGTGTCGCCATCGCGAAGATGCTGGTCGAGGCCGGGATCGGGGATGTCGCGGTGGCCGACCGCAAGGGTGTCGTGTCGGCGGACCGTGACGACCTCACGCCGGTGAAGCAGGAGCTGGCCGGGTTCACGAACAAGGCCGGGATCACCGGGTCGCTGGAGGCGGCGCTGGACGGGGCCGATGTGTTCATCGGCGTGTCCGGCGGGACGGTTCCGGAGTCCGCGGTGGCGACGATGGCCAAGGGCGCGTTCGTTTTCGCCATGGCGAATCCGAATCCCGAGGTTCACCCCGAGGTCGCGCACAAGTACGCGGCGGTCGTCGCGACCGGGCGGTCGGACTTCCCGAACCAGATCAACAACGTGCTGGCGTTTCCCGGGATCTTCGCGGGGGCACTGCAGGTGCGGGCCTCTCGGATCACCGAGGGGATGAAGCTGGCTGCCGCTGAGGCGCTGGCGGCCGTGGTCGGGGACGATCTCGCGGCCGACTACGTCATCCCGTCGCCGTTCGACGAGCGGGTCGCGCCGGCGGTCACGGCCGCGGTGGCGGCTGCGGCCCGGGCCGAGGGCGTGGCTCGGCGCTGACGGTGACGCCGGTGTTTGTGTGATGTGGCCCCGCCCGGGATCGGGCGGGGCCATTTCTTTACGTTCGGGCAGGGCTGTTCGGGTGGTGCGTCGGGGTGCGGGTGCGCGTCTTCGCCTGGCGATGGCTGGTGGGTCGGGGCCGCGCCGGGGGGTGTCCGTCCTCGGAACGGCGCAACGGGGTCTCACGCCGACCGACTGTCCGTTGACGCGCCAACCGCTGCGGGTGGCCCCCCCGACACGTCCCCTTCTCGCCGTGCGCGGGTGCGGGTGCGCTCGTTCGGCGGCACCGATCCCCGGACGTTGGCAAGAGGGTGTGTCTCACAGACGTCGGTGGTTCCACTCGGCAGGTGGTGGAACCTATCGTCAAGGTCATGTTCGCTGTCTACGCCGCCCGAATCGACCGCGACCAGCCGCTGTCCGGCCTGGAGTTGGGAGAGCGTCCGGCTCCCGAGGCCCGTCCCGGCTGGAGTACCGTCACGGTCAAGGCCGCCTCCCTCAACCACCATGACCTCTGGTCCCTGCGTGGCGTGGGCCTCGCAGAGGACAAGCTGCCGATGATCCTCGGCTGTGACGCCGCCGGTGTCGACGAGGACGGCAACGAGGTCGTCCTGCACTCCGTGATCGGACAGAGCGGGCACGGGGTCGGTCCGAAGGAACCCCGTTCCATCCTCACGGAGCGCTACCAGGGCACCTTCGCCGAGCAGGTCTCCGTGCCGACCTGGAACATCCTGCCCAAGCCCAAGGAGCTCTCCTTCGCGGAGGCCGCCTGCCTGCCCACGGCGTGGCTGACCGCGTACCGCATGCTGTTCACCAACGCGGGTGTCCGCCCCGGTGACTCCGTGCTGGTGCAGGGCGCCGGCGGTGGGGTCGCCACGGCCGCCATCGTGCTGGGCAAGGCCGCCGGGCTCCGGGTCTTCGCCACCAGCCGGGACGAGGCCAAGCGGAAGCGGGCCCTGGAGCTCGGGGCCGTCGAGGCGCTGGAGTCCGGGGCGCGGCTGCCGCAGCGGGTCGACGCCGTGATCGAGACCGTCGGTGCCGCCACCTGGTCGCATTCCGTGAAGTCGCTGAAGCCCGGCGGCACGCTGGTCATCTCCGGTGCCACCAGTGGCGACCGGCCCTCGCACGCCGAGCTGACCCGGATCTTCTTCCTCGAGCTCAAGGTCGTCGGATCCACGATGGGCACCAAGGACGAACTGGAGGACCTGCTCGCGTTCTGTGCCGCCACCGGCGTGCGGCCCGTCATCGACGAGGTCATGCCGATGGACCGGGCGCGTGAGGGCTTCGAACGACTGGCCTCGGGTGATCAGTTCGGGAAGGTCGTGCTGACGAATCCCTGACTTCTCTCGGGTGTGCGTTGACGGTCGGTCCGGTGCGGGCCGGCCGTTTTCGTATGTCAACTGTGGTTGACGCGGGCGGGATGTCAACGTAGGTTGACGGCATGACGGAAGCGACCGATCTGGCCGAGCGTGCGGGTGACCGTGATCCACGGGTCGGCCTACGGGCTGTCGCCGCGCTGCGTCGGCTACTGGAGCAGTTGGAAGCCGTACAGGTGCGCAATGCGCGCAATCAGGGCTGGTCGTGGCAGGAGATCGCCACCGAACTCGGTGTGAGCAGGCAGGCCGTGCACAAGAAGTACGGGAGGCATTGATGTTCGAGCGGTTCACGAAAGACGCCCGGGACGTGGTGAAGGGCGCGTACGCGTATGTGGAGGGCGGTGGGGGCGGGCAGTGTGTGGAGCCGGAGCATCTGCTGCTGGCGCTGCTCGACCGGGAGGGCAGTCGTGGGTCCTTCGCGCTCGCCGCTGCCGGGCTCGGTGAGCGGCGGGAGTCCGTGCGGGAGGCGCTGCGTGACGCGCGGCGGCGGGCCGGGCTGACGCAGGCCGAGACCGACGCGCTCGCGGGGCTGGGCATCGATGTGGAGGAGATCGTCGCCCGGGTGGAGGAGGCGCACGGGGTCGGCGCCCTGGCCGGCGACCGGAAGGACAAACGGTGGTGGTCGGGACGTACCTCCTTCGGGCGGGGGGCCAAGGACGTGCTGGAGCGCTCCTTGCGGGTCGCTCTCGCCCAGCGGGACCGGCACATCGGGGACGAGCACATCCTGCTGGCCCTCACCACGGGCCCCGGAGTGCCGGCCGAGGTCCTCGCCGACCACGGGGTGACGTACGCGTCCCTGGTGCGGGTGCTGTACGGCGGTGGTGGCGAGGCCAAGGCCGGCTGAAGGGCCTGCGCCCCGGGCGCCGCCCGCTCTGTGGGGGCCTACTTCTTCTGCGTACGCAGGAGGGCCCCTATGTGGGCCGCCGCCGTCGACAGGTGGCGGCGGGCGTCGCGCAGTTGGTCGGGGGTGACGCCGTGGTCGCGGGCGGCGTCACGGATGTCGTCCCGGAAGCGGTCGAGCAGGCGGTCCAGATCGCGGGCGGGGTCGCCGGTCGAGTCCGTGGCCTCCTCGTGGGCCCAGGCCGGTTCGTAGGCGGCGGGGAAGTCCTCCGGGGGCTGTGAGCGCGTCTGCTCCGCGGTCGGCTTGCCGGTGCCGGTCCAGTCGAAGCCCAGGTCCTTGCCGTAGTCCTTTCCGAACTCGCCCACCTCCTTGACCAGTTCGCTCAGACCCTCGCGCAGGCCCGTCGGCCAGTCGCCGCGGGCGAAGTGGTCCTGCACCTGCTCCTGGACACGGCGGGTGATGCGCTGCACCTGCTCCTGGGCCTGGGCCCGCGCCTGCTCCTGGGCCTCCTTCGCCTGGCGGCGGGCGCGCTGGGCGTCCTCCCGGGCACGGCGGCTCTCGTCCTTGGCGCGCCGGGCCTGCTCCTTCCACTCCTGCCGGGCACGGCGCATCTCCTCCTTGGCGATGCGCCAGGTCTCCTTGTCGCCGTACTGCGCGAAGTCGCCGTAGGGGGCGCCCGCCGTGCCGTCGGCCCTGGCGCCGGTGTCCCGGCGGGCCTCGGTCGCCGCCGCGCGCATCTCGCGGCGCAGGTCGCCGGCGGCTCCGCGCACGTCCGCCTGGATCTCCGCGGCCAGTTCCGCGACCGACTCCCGGATCTCCAGCTCCAGGTCGGCCAGCTCGCCGCTGCGGTCGGCCAGCTCGGCGCGGCCCGCGTCCGTGATCGAGTAGACCTTGCGGCCGCCCTCGGTGGTGTGGGTGACCAGGCCCTCGGCCTCCAGCTTGGCCAGGCGCGGGTAGACCGTGCCCGCCGACGGCGCGTACAGCCCCTGGAAGCGCTCCTCGAGGAGACGGATCACCTCGTAGCCGTGGCGGGGGGCCTCGTCCAGCAGTTTCAGCAGGTAGAGGCGGAGGCGGCCGTGGGCGAAGACGGGGGGCATGTCAGAGCACCTTCTTGTCGGTCGTGCCGTCGGCCGGGGCGGTGGTGGGGTCTTCGCCCGGGCCGGAGACGGAATTGTCTCCCGAGCCGTCCTGGGGGCCACTCGCCGGGGCTGCCGCCGCGCCGCTGGTGCCGGGCCGGGTGTCCCATGGCTCGTCGTGATCGTCCTCCCCCGCCGGGCGGCGGAGCAGAGCGATCGAGCCTGAGACAGTGGTGGCCCGCAGTTTGCCGGTGCCCGCGCCGAGGCGGCCCGTGATCTTGTGGGCCCCCCACTGGCCGTGCACCCGCAGGCCGTCGAAGGCGTTGGAGACGGAGCCGCTCGCCGTGTTCGCCTCGACCTCCGCATCCGCCGGGTACGGCAGCCGGATCGCGATCTCGCCCGAGATGCTGGTCAGCCGGACGTCCGTCGGGCCGTTCGGGTCGAGGTCGACGATCATCGAGCCGCTGACCGATTCCGCCCGCACGGAGGGGCCGGAGCCCTCGACCACCGTGAGGTCGCCGGAGACCGAGTTGAACCGGAGGTCGCCGGTCACGTCCTGGGCCTCCAGGCTGCCGGAGACCGTCTCGGCGCGGACCGGGCCGGAGACACCCACGAGCGTCGTGTCGCCCGTGACGCCCTTCACCACCGACGGGCCCTGGATGCCGGAGATCACGGCGGCCGCGCTCACCACGCCGACCTCCACGCGGGTGCCGGCCGGGACGGCCAGGGAGACCACCGCGCTGCGGCGCCAGCCCTTGCGGTCCAGCCACTTGAGGAAGCCCTTCCACGGCAGGTCCTCGTAGGCCACCGTCAGTACGCCGTCCTGCTGGGTCACCACCAGGGGCGGCCCCTCGATCTCGGAGATCTCCAGGCGGGCGGAACCTTCGTCCGTGCCCACCACGTTCACCGTTCCATTGACGAGACGCACGTGCAGATCGCTCACGGGCTCGTCGAAGGTGAGTTTTTTCGGTTCCGTGACGGACCACTCGGACATGGTGCAGACCTCCCCGTCCGACGCGCCATATCGCGTCCTCTCGTATTCACGATATATCGCGGTCACGGAAAGTCAAGACACCCGTTCTGGGGATGGCGGGGCGGTCAGAAGTGCTCAAAGTGTGACGATTCGCCCTAGCGTGTGAGCATGCCGACGGAAGCTGCCCGCACCGGTCCCGCGCCTGGGGCGCTGCTGTTGTGCCGGGCCGCGCCCGCGTCCGTCGCCCCGGTCGCCCACCTGCTGCGCGAACCGATGCAGCTCACGCGCGCGGGCGAGGCATGGAGCGTTCTTGTGCCCGAGGGCGGGCCCTGGCGGGACGGTGCCGAGCCCGTCGACCGCGTGGTCACCGGCTGGGCCACGGCCCTCGCCGTCGGCGCGCCCTGGCCCGTCCTCGCCCTGTGGTGGGACACCGACCACGCGGGCTTCACACTCGCGTCCGGCTTCCGCCGCCCGGTCGGCTTCGTATGGCTCGCGAGCGGGGTCCCGGCGGGGGAGGACGAGGCGATGCGCACCTTCGCCGCACGCATGGGCCTCGACCCCGTCCTGGACGTGCAGGCCCTGGACCAGCTGACGAAGCCCGACTCCGCGGCCGACGCCCGCACCCGCCTGCGCGGCCTGCTCGCGGTCCTCGCGCGCGTGGGTGTCTCCCTGCCCGCCGAACTCGCCCCCGGCGAAGGCGCCGCCCGCCTCCGGGAGGCCGCCGCCCGCCGGCCGGACAGCCTGCCCGTCGAGTGGCCGGGCTGGCGCGAGGCGGTCGCGGAACGCGACACCGTCGACCACAGCCGCCTCGGCCCATGGATGCCCTGGACCGGCGGGCCGAGGGCCCGTGCCCTGGCCTTGGCGCAGGTGGCGGCGGGCCTGCCGCTCCTGGTCCGGGGCCTACGACGGCGGGGCGGCGGCTGGGCCGCGGCCGGAGCGCTGCTCCTCGCGCACGGAGTGCTGGGCCTGACCTACGACCTCACCCACCCACGCGACTGACGCGACTGGCGCGACCGACGGCCCGACGGCGACGCGTCTCCTACTCGTCGTCCTCGTCGTCCAGCCGCGCCAGCCACGTCGCCAGCCGCTCCACCGGTACCTCGAAGTCGGGATTGAGATCGACGAACGTCCGCAGCTGCTCGGCGAGCCACTCGAAGGTGACTTCCTCCTCGCCGCGCCGCTTCTCCAGTTCCTCGATGCCGCGGTCGGTGAAATACATCGGGTTGTTCTCCTGCGTTCGTCCCGGACGGTGGTGCCGGAAACAGCCTACGTACCGGCCGGGCGACCGCGCTCCGCCTCCAAGGCCCGGCCCCGGCGGTGGGACGCGTGAAGGCCCGGCCCCGCGGGGGGACCGGGCCTTCACGGCGAGAAGGATCAGAGGCTCACGCCTCGAACACCTCACGCACCAGCTGCTCCTGCTCGGCCTGGTGCCGCTTCGCGGAGCCCACCGCCGGGGACGAGCCGTGCGGGCGGGAGATGCGCCGCAGCCGCTCGCCGTGCGGGACGTCCGCGCCGACCGCCAGGTCCAGGTGGTCGATCAGGTTGAGCGCGATGAACGGCCAGGCACCCTGGTTCGCCGGCTCCTCCTGGGCCCACAGGTACTTCTCGGCGTTCGGGTACTTCTTGATCTCCGCCTGGAGCTCGGTACCCGGCAGCGGGTACAGGCGCTCGATGCGGATGATCGCCGTGTCCGTGACGCCGCGCTTCTGACGCTCGGCCTCGAGGTCGTAGTAGACCTTGCCGGCGCAGAAGACGACCTTCTTGACCGCGGCCGCGTCCACCGACGTGTCGCCGATGACCGGCTGGAACTGGCCCGTCGTGAACTCCTCCGCCTTGGCCGCCGCCGCCTTCAGGCGCAGCATCGACTTCGGCGTGAAGACCACCAGCGGCTTGTGGTGCGGGTTGTGCACCTGCCACCGCAGGAGGTGGAAGTAGTTCGACGGAGACGTCGGCATGGCGACCGTCATGTTGTTCTGGGCGCACATCTGCAGGAAGCGCTCCGGGCGGGCCGAGGAGTGGTCCGGGCCCTGGCCCTCGTAGCCGTGCGGCAGGAGCAGGACGACGCCGGACGTCTGGGCCCACTTCTGCTCGGCCGACGAGATGAACTCGTCCACGACCGTCTGCGCGCCGTTGACGAAGTCGCCGAACTGCGCCTCCCACATCACGAGCGCCTCGGGGCGGGCCAGCGAGTAGCCGTACTCGAAGCCCATCGCGGCGTACTCGGAGAGGAGGGAGTTGTAGACGTTGAGCCGCGCCTGGTCCTCGGAGAGGTACTGAAGCGGCGTGTACTCCTCGCCGGTGCTGCGGTCGATGATGACCGCGTGGCGCTGGCCGAACGTACCGCGCTGCGAGTCCTGGCCCGCCAGGCGGACCGGGACGCCCTCCAGCAGGAGGGAGCCGACCGCGAGGGTCTCGCCCATGCCCCAGTCGATCGTGCCGTCCTCGACCATCGACGCCCGGCGCTGCAGCTGCGGCAGCAGACGCGGGTGGACGGTGATGTGGTCGGGGATGTTGACCTGGGACTCGGCGATCCGCTTGACGACCTCCGTGGTCACCGCGGTGTTGACGGCGACCGGGAACTCGGCCTGCGGGTCCGAGGACTCGACCGTCGACGGCTGGGACGTGGCCTCACGGACCTCCGTGAAGACCTTCTCCAGCTGGCCCTGGTAGTCCTGCAGCGCCTGCTCGGCCTCTTCCAGCGTGATGTCGCCACGACCGATGAGGGACTCGGTGTACAGCTTGCGCACCGAGCGCTTCTTGTCGATCAGGTCGTACATCAGCGGCTGGGTGAAGGCCGGGTTGTCCGACTCGTTGTGACCGCGGCGGCGGTAGCAGATGAGGTCGATCACCACGTCCTTGTTGAACGCCTGGCGGAACTCGAAGGCCAGGCGGGCAACGCGGACGACCGCCTCGGGGTCGTCGCCGTTGACGTGGAAGATCGGGGCCTCGATCATGCGGGCCACGTCCGTCGCGTACATGGAGGAACGCGAGGACTCGGGGGCCGCCGTGAAGCCGACCTGGTTGTTGATGACGATGTGGACCGTGCCGCCGGTGCGGTAGCCGCGCAGCTGCGACATGTTCAGGGTCTCGGCCACCACGCCCTGGCCCGCGAAGGCCGCGTCGCCGTGGATCGCCACCGGCAGGACCGTGAAGTCCGTGCCGCCCTTGTTGATGATGTCCTGCTTGGCGCGCGAGACGCCCTCCAGGACCGGGTCCACCGCCTCCAGGTGCGACGGGTTCGCGACCAGGGAGACCTTGATCTGCTCGCCGTCGAGACCGGTGAAGGTGCCCTCGGCGCCCAGGTGGTACTTCACGTCGCCGGAGCCGTGCATCGACTTCGGGTCGAGGTTGCCCTCGAACTCGCGGAAGATCTGCGCGTACGACTTGCCGACGATGTTGGCGAGGACGTTCAGGCGGCCGCGGTGGGCCATGCCGACGACGACCTCGTCCAGGCGGGACTCGGCGGCCGAGTCCAGCACGGCGTCGAGCAGCGGGATGACGGACTCGCCGCCCTCCAGCGAGAAGCGCTTCTGGCCGACGTACTTCGTCTGCAGGAAGGTCTCGAAGGCCTCCGCCGCGTTCAGCCGGCGCAGGATGCGCAGCTGCTCCTCGCGCTCCGGCTTGGTGTGCGGGCGCTCCACGCGGTCCTGGATCCACTTGCGCTGCTTCGGGTCCTGGATGTGCATGAACTCGATGCCGGTGGTGCGGCAGTACGAGTCGCGCAGGACGCCGAGGATGTCGCGCAGCTTCATCATCGACTTGCCGGCGAAACCGCCGACGGCGAACTCGCGCTCCAGGTCCCAGAGCGTGAGGCCGTGCTCGGTGATGTCCAGGTCGGGGTGCTTGCGCTGCTGGTACTCCAGCGGGTCGGTGTCGGCCATGACGTGACCGCGGACCCGGTAGGAGTGGATCAGCTCGAAGACGCGGGCGGCCTTCGTGACGTCGTCGTCGTGCGAAGCGTCGATGTCCTTGAGCCAGCGGACCGGCTCGTAGGGGATGCGCAGCGCCTCGAAGATGTCGTCGTAGAAGCCGTTCTCACCGAGGAGGAGGTTGGCGACGATCCGCAGGAACTCGCCGGAGGCGGCGCCCTGGATCACCCGGTGGTCGTAGGTCGACGTGAGCGTCATGACCTTCGAGATGCCGAGCTTGTTCAGGGTGTCCTGGGAGGTGCCCTGGAACTCCGCCGGGTAGTCCATGGAGCCGACGCCCATGATCACCGACTGGCCGGGCATCAGACGCGGCACGGAGTGCACGGTGCCGAGGCCGCCGGGGTTGGTCAGGGAGACCGTCACGCCGGTGAAGTCGTCCATGCCCAGCTTGCCGTCGCGGGCGCGGCGGACGATGTCCTCGTAGGCCTGCCAGAACTCGAAGAAGTTCAGCGTCTCGGCCTTCTTGATGCCCGCGACCACGAGCTGGCGGTCGCCGTTGGGCTTGACCAGGTCGATGGCGAGGCCGAAGTTGACGTGCTCCGGCTTGACCAGGGTCGGCTTGCCGTCCTTCTCCGCGAAGGAGTAGTTCATCGACGGCATGGCCTTGATGGCCTGCACCATCGCGTAGCCGATCAGGTGCGTGAAGGAGATCTTCCCGCCCCGGGCGCGCTTCAGGTGGTTGTTGATGACGATGCGGTTGTCGAAGAGCAGCTTCACCGGGACCGCGCGCACGGACGTGGCCGTGGGCACCTCCAGGGAGGCGTTCATGTTCTTCGCGACCGCGGCGGCGGGACCGCGCAGCACGACCTGCTCGGGGCCCGAGGGGGCCTCACCGGCGGGTTCGGCCTTCTTCGCGGCGGCCGGCTTCGCTGCCGGGGCGGCCTGCGCCGGAGCGGGGGCCTGAGCCGGCGCCTGTGCGACGGGCTTCGCCGGGGCCGGAGCCGAGGCGGGGGCCGGCGCGGCGGCGGACTTCTCGGCCGCCGGGGCGGGGGCCTGGGCGGGGGCGGCCGGAGCGGCCGCCGGAGCGGTGGTGGTCTCCGCGGCCCCCGCGGCCGCGGTACCCGCCGGAGCCGAGGCGGCGGCCGCCCCTGGCTTGTAGTCGGCGAAGAAGTCCCACCAGGCTCGGTCTACCGAATTCGGGTCCTGGAGGTACTGCTGATAGATCTCGTCGACGAGCCACTCATTGGCACCGAACGACGCGGCAGGGTTCTTCCCCGCTTGGTCGGTGTCGGTCGAGATGCTCGAGTTACTGGGGGACTGTGGCGACACGGCGGCAACCGCCCTCTTCCGCTTCACAAGATGATGGACAGCGGGAATCAAGGCTACGCCCCCTGGACGGGGAAGGTCAGGTCGGGCCCGTGCAACGTCGTGCAAGTCACATCTGGAACCGTGTTTCGGGGCTTGAAATGGCGGGAAACAAGCGTGGTTCCGCTTAACGAGGGATGGGCGGGGCAGGGCCCCGGGCGCCGACGGCGCGGGCCTGTGCCTGATCACACGTGTCCGTCAGCGCGGACGTCCGTGGATCTTGTGGCTCCGCTTCGAACTTTACGTCAACTTGGCACAGATGACAGTCCCGGAAGAGTGACAAGAATCCGGCAACCTCGCTCGGATTCGGCCACTCCGATCCGGCCCCCGTGCAGGTCCACCGCCCAGCGGGCGATCGCCAGGCCGAGACCCGTGCCGCCGTCGCTGCCCGGCCCCTGCGGCCGCTTGGCACTGCCGCGGTTGAACCGCTCGAAGACGCGGTGCCACTCGGACTTCGGAATGCCGGGGCCCTCGTCCAGGACCTCCAGCTCCAGCGACTCCGGCAGGGGGCCGCGCCGCGCCTTGACCGTCACCCGGCCGTGCGGCGGGCTGTGCTTGACCGCGTTGTCGATGAGGTTGGCGACGACCTGGTGGATGCGCTCCGGGTCCGCGTGCGCGGTCAACTCCGGTGGGTGGACGTCGAGGTGCAGATGGACGTCCGTACGGGTGTGGCTGCCCGAGCCGGTGGCGATGCCCGCGCGCACGGAGGCGACCATGTTGGCCTCCTTCAGCACGCCGGACAGATACGGCCACACCTCGAACCGCCGCTGTTTCAGCGGTACGACGCCGTTGTCCAGCCGGGACAGGTCCAGCAGCGTCTCCACCAGCCGCCCGAGCCGCTCGGTCTGCTTCAGCGCCGTGCGCATCGTCTCCGGGTCGGCCTGCGTGACGCCGTCGACGATGTTCTCCAGCACCGCGCGCAGACCCGCGATGGGCGTGCGCAGCTCGTGGGAGACATTCGCCACGAGTTCCTTGCGCTGGCGGTCCTGGGCCTCCAGCTCGTCGGCCATGGCGTTGATCGTCACGGCCAGGTCGCCCAGCTCGTCACGGCGGTTCTCCCGCGTCCTGCGGGTGTAGTCGCCCTGCGAGATGGAACGGGCCACCGCGGTCATCTCGTCCAGCGGTGCGGTGAGTGAATGGGCCACGAACTGCGTGATGAGAAGTGTGGCGATCATCGAGAAGACCGTGATGAAGCGCAGCTCCGTCTTGGTGTGCACCGCGATCACCGACAGGCCCGTGGTGATCAGCACCGAGATGACGACGAGCGCGCCCAGCTTGGTCTTGATCGAGAACGGGCTCACCCCGCCCCAGGGATCCGGCTCCCCGGGGGTTCTCCGTCCGGCCGGCCCACCGCTCATGGCGTCGGGGTCTCCAGGGCGTAACCGACGCCGTGCACCGTGCGGATCCGCTCGGCGCCGATCTTCCGGCGCAGCGCTTTGATGTGACTGTCGACCGTGCGGGTGCCGGAGGCGTCCGCCCAGTCCCAGACCTCGGCGAGCAGCTGCTCACGGGAGAGCACCGCACGCGGGGTGTTCGCCAGGCACACCAGCAGGTCGAACTCGGTGGGCGTCAGGTGAACGTCCTCGCTGCGCACCCGGACCCGGCGCTGCGCGTGGTCGATCTCCAGCTCACCGAGGCGCAGGATGCCGGAGCGGGGGGTGGCCGCCGCGATGGCGGCCCGCTCCACCCGGCGCAGCAGGACGTGCACGCGCGCCGCCAGCTCCCGCATCGAGAAGGGCTTGGTCATGTAGTCGTCGGCACCGACGCCGAGCCCGACCAGCATGTCGGTCTCGTCGTCGCGCGCGGTGAGCATCATCACCGGCACCGGGCGGGCGGCCTGCACGCGCCGGCAGACCTCCAGGCCGTCGAAGCCGGGCAGCATGATGTCGAGGATCAGCAGGTCGGGCTGCCACGCCTCGGCCGTGTCGACCGCGGCCGGACCGTCACCCGCCGTTTGCACGAGGAACCCCTCGGCCCGCAGGCGGGTCGCGATGGCGTCCACGATCGTCGCGTCGTCCTCGACCACCAGGACCCGGCGCTGTGCGCCCGGAGTAGCCGTCGCCGAACCGTTGTGGGAGGTCTGTGTCTGCTCCATCGCCCGCCCCTGGGGTGTGCTTTCCGGAATCAGTGGGGTGATTCCTCGGTCTGCGCATGGTTGCGATTGACGCTTGAATGATCGGCGTCAGAGGAGCAGCGTACGGGGAGTCAGCACACCTTTGCTATCCAGGGCTGATGCCGAGGTGTACGACGTCCGGAACGCCCCGGGCAACCGGGATCTCTTCGGTACGCACCTGTTGGAACCCGGCATTCCGCAAGGTTTCTTCGAATTCCGGAGACGGCTGGGCGGACCAGACAGCGAGAACCCCGCCGGGCCTCAACACCCTTGCGCAGCTTGCCAGTCCGGCTTCCCGGTAGAGATTTCCGTTGCCCTCCGTGACGGTCCAGCCGGGGCCGTTGTCGATGTCGAGGCACAGGGCGTCGTACGTGTCGGATGTCTCATTGACGTGTGCCACGAGATCGGCTTCGACGATTTTCGTGCGACGGTCCGACAGGGCTCGGGCGGAGAGCCCGGAGAGCGGGCCGTCGAGATGCCATTCGACGATCGCGTGCTCGCGCTCCACGACCGTGATCCGTCCCCAGCGCGGGTCCGCGGCGGCGTGCGCGAGGGAGAAGCCGACGCCCAGTCCGCCGATCAGGACGTCGGGGTGGTCGCGGCCGGGCAGGGCGTCCAGTGCCGCGTCGACCAGCCGCCGCTCCGAGCGGCCGTCGGAGGTGTCCATCAGGAAACAGCCGTTGGCGATGATCTCCAGCCGGTCACCGTGCCGCCGCAGGACCACCTCGCCGTGCGGGCCCTCGCGACGGTCCAGGACATCGGGAATGTCGTAAGAGGTAGGCATGGGGGCATCCTCGCAGGGGAGGGGGGTGTGGCGCGCGGCATTTCGCCGGGCCCTGCGGGACGCGGGGCGAGGCTGTCGGGTTGCTGTGAATCGGCTGCCGCGTGGCGCCGGTCACAGACAGCGGGGTGCCCGGGGCGAAGGCTGGGGCATGACGGAAGGAGCGCCCGTTTTGGAACGCACCGCGCCGCCCCATGAGACGGCCGCACCGACACCGGCGGGCGCGCCCGTCTCCGACCTGTCGGGGCTGTTGGACGGGGTGCCGCGGCAGCGGGGCCCGCGTGAGACGGCGGTCGCGGGAGTACGGGAGCCCGTTCCGGCCGCGGGGCCCCCGCTGCGGAGGATCCGCCCCTGGCGTCTGCTGCCCAGCCCCACGGGAACGCCGTTCACCTTCGGATACGCGATCGTCCTCTGCCTCACCTCGCTGATCTCCGCGTACGCGGACCCGGCCCTCGTGCACGCCCTGCTCCAGGGCTCCAGCACGGATGTGGCGCACCTGGTGCGCACGCCCGAGCTGGTGCTGATCGGCAGCGCGCTGTGGGTCGCGGGCGGGGTGACCTCGCCGTTCGCCATCGCCTTCGTGCTGGTGCTGACCGCTCTGGAGCGGCGGATCGGGGGCGTGCGCACGGCCGGTGTCTTCCTCCTGGGACATGTCCCGGCCACCCTGGCGACCGAGGTCCCGGTGGGCCTGGCCGTCCTGGCCGGGCACCTCCCCGCCACCTCCCTGCACCGCCTCGACTACGGCGTCAGCTTCGGCGTCGCCGCCGGCATCGGTGCCCTGGCCGGTCTGCTGCCGCTGTGGCTGCGCCTGCCGCTGCTGACCGGCTTCGGCTGGATGCTGCTCCAGGACCTGCTCGCCTTCACCGACCCGATGACGAACTGGGGGCATGTGATCGCCCTGGGCATCGGGATCGCGACCTGGCCGGTGGTCCGGCGGTGGTACGCGACGCGCCGCGGCCCGGCCGGGGGCTGAGCGCGAGTCACCTCAGGTCCGGGCGGAGGCCGGCGGGTCGTGTTTGGCGCTGGTCAGCGGCGCCACCACCTCCCAGCCCAACGCCTCGTAGAGCCCTCGCCCCGCAGGCGTCCCGGCCAGGATGCCGGTCCGCGCTCCCTGCCGGACGGCGGCGCTTTGCAGGGTCCGCATGACGAGACTTCCCAGGCCCTTGCGGCGGTGTTCGGGGGCCGTCTCGATCTGGTCGACGACGGCGGTCTCGCCCGTCGGGACGATCTGGCCGCGTGCCGCCAGGGACCCGTCCGGCGCGGCCACCATCAGACGGGTCACCCCGCCGCGCGACCACCTGCGCAACCGGTAGCCCTCGGGGACGGCTGGAGCGCCGCCCGCCGCCAGCGGGACCGTCATCAGGCAGCCGGGCTCGGGGTCGATCCACCAGGTGTCGTCCAGCCAGCCGGAGACCACCGACGGGTCCCGGAACGCCTTCAGCCATACGCCGTGCCCGGTCACCGCGCCGGCCACCTTGCGGACGCTCGTCTCGTCGAGGTCGTCGCCCGTCGCACCGAACACGTGCCGCGTGACGTGCCCGTACATCCCCACGTCGATCGTCCAGCCCCACGGCTCGGTCATGGGCGGAGCGGCCCCGCGCGACACGACCCAACCGTTCACCCATGCCTGCACGGTTCCATCCACGCCATCCCCCTGTAATGCCTGCCATGCCAGATCATCTATTACCCACCGGGACCTTACGCACCTCCCCGCTCTCCGCGTCACAGGTGATCGCTGACAGCGAACAGCGGGCGGGGAACATCCGGCGTTGCTCAAGCATTGAGTCGGCATAGCTCAACTTGACTGCCGAAGGGGAGATCATGGCTTCGACGTCCACACCGCTCACCCTGCCCGTGCTGCCGCTCGACGGCGAGGTCGTGCTGCCCGGGATGGTGGTCCCGCTGGACCTGAGCGACTCCGAGGTCCGTGCCGCGGTGGAGGCCGCCCAGGCCGCTGCCCGGTCAACGCCCGGAAAGCCCCGGGTACTCCTGGTGCCACGCATCGACGGGACCTACGCGAACACCGGTGTCCTCGGCACCGTCGAGCAGGTCGGCCGGCTCGCCGACGGCGACCCGGGCGCCCTGATCCGGGGCCGGAGCCGGGTGCGCATCGGCGCGGGGACGACCGGTCCCGGTGCCGCACTCTGGGTCGAGGGCACCCGCGTCGACGAGACCGTGCCGGAGCCGCTGCCCGGCCAGATCGCCGAACTGGTCAAGGAGTACAAGGCCCTCGCCACCGCCTGGCTGCGCAAGCGCGGCGCCTGGCAGGTCGTCGACCGGGTCCAGGCCATCGACGACGTCTCGGCGCTCGCCGACAACTCCGGCTACTCGCCGTTCCTCACCACCGACCAGAAGGTCGAGCTGCTGGAGACCGCCGACCCGGTGGCCCGGCTGAAGCTCGCCACCCAGCAACTGCGCGACCACCTCGCCGAGCAGGACGTGGCCGAGTCCATCGCCAAGGACGTCCAGGAGGGCGTCGACAAGCAGCAGCGCGAGTTCCTGCTGCGGCGTCAGCTGGAAGCGGTCCGCAAGGAGCTGCGCGAGCTGAACGGCGAGCAGGACGGCGAGGAGTCCGACGACTACCGCACCCGCGTGGAGGCCGCCGACCTGCCCGAGAAGGTCCGCGAGGCCGCGCTCAAGGAGGTCGACAAGCTGGAGCGGTCCTCCGACCAGTCGCCCGAGGGCTCCTGGATCCGCACCTGGCTCGACACGGTTCTGGAGATGCCGTGGAACGAGCGCACCGAGGACGCCTACGACATCCGGGGCGCCAAGGCCGTCCTGGACGCCGAGCACTCCGGTCTCGACGACGTGAAGGAGCGGATCACCGAGTACCTGGCGGTGCGCAAGCGGCGTGACGACCGGGGTCTCGGCGTGGTCGGCGGGCGGCGCGGCGGCGCCGTGCTCGCGCTCGTCGGTCCGCCCGGCGTCGGCAAGACCAGCCTGGGCGAGTCCGTCGCCCACGCCATGGGCCGCAAGTTCGTCCGCGTCGCCCTCGGCGGCGTCCGTGACGAGGCCGAGATCCGCGGCCACCGGCGTACGTACGTCGGCGCGCTGCCAGGGCGGGTCGTGCGGGCCATCAAGGAGGCCGGGTCGATGAACCCGGTCGTGCTGCTCGACGAGATCGACAAGGTCGGCTCGGACTTCCGGGGCGACCCGGCCGCGGCCCTGCTCGAAGTCCTCGACCCGGCGCAGAACCACACCTTCCGGGACCACTACCTGGAGGTCGAGCTGGACCTGTCGGACGTCGTCTTCCTCGCGACCGCCAACGTCCTGGAGGCGATCCCGGAGGCGCTGGCCGACCGGATGGAGATCGTCCGCCTGGACGGCTACACCGAGGACGAGAAGGTCGTCATCGCCCGCGACCACCTGCTCCCGCGCCAGCTGGAGCGGGCCGGGCTCGACAGGGACGAGGTGGCCATCGACGAGGGCGCGCTGCGCAAGCTCGCCGGCGAGTACACGCGCGAGGCGGGCGTCCGCACCCTGGAGCGGTCGATCGCACGGCTGCTGCGCAAGGTCGCCGCCCAGCACGAACTGGGCGAGCGGAAGCTGCCCTTCACCGTCCGGGACGAGGACCTGCGCGACCTGATCGGCCGGCCGCACCACGTGCCCGAGTCCGCCCAGGACCCGGCCGAGCGGCGGACGTCCGTGCCGGGCGTGGCGACCGGGCTCGCGGTGACCGGAGCGGGTGGTGACGTGCTGTTCGTCGAGGCGTCGCTGGCCGACCCGGAGACGGGCGCGGCCGGGCTGACCCTGACCGGTCAGCTGGGTGACGTGATGAAGGAGTCCGCGCAGATCGCGCTGAGCTTCCTGCGCTCGCGCGGTGCCGAGCTGGAACTGCCGGTGGGTGACCTCAAGGACCGGGGTGTGCACATCCACTTCCCGGCCGGGGCGGTCCCCAAGGACGGCCCGAGCGCCGGCATCACCATGACCACGGCCCTCGCGTCCCTGCTGTCCGGCCGGCTGGTCCGCACCGACGTGGCGATGACCGGTGAGGTCTCGTTGACCGGTCGGGTCCTGCCGATCGGCGGTGTGAAGCAGAAGCTGCTCGCGGCGCACCGGGCGGGGGTCACCACGGTGATCATCCCCAAGCGCAACGAGCCCGACCTGGACGACGTCCCGGCCGAGGTGCTGGACAAGCTCGACGTCCACGCCGTGAGCGACGTCCGCCAGGTCCTGGAGCTGGCGCTCGCGCCCGCGACCGCGGGTGTGACACCGGAGGTTCCGGTCGCGGCGTGACGGACGTGACCGGATAGGGAAGGCCCGGGTTCTCGTGAGGGAGGCCCGGGCCTTCACCGTGTGGTGGCCCTGTGGACACGGACGCCCTGACCTGCGGAATACTTGCCGAACTGCGGTGATGGTGGCAGGTGGCGGAAAATCCCAGTACCGGAATTCTCAGGACCGGGCGACGACCGAGGCAGGGGCTGACGTGCACGAGGGCGGCAACGACGACGGACACCGCGACGCCGGTGTGGCCGGAAGCGGTGTGGATCAGCCTGCCTTCCTGGCGCTGGAGCGCGAACTGACCGTGCTGCTGCGGCGCGCCCGGGCCAGCCAGGGCGAGATGGCCCGCGAGGTCCATCCCGACCTGGAGTCGTCCGCGTACGGCCTGCTCGTCCGGCTGGACGAGTGCGGAAAGCAGCGGGCCACCGAGCTCGCCGCCTACATCGGGGTCGGCAAGGCGACGATGTCCCGCCAACTGCGCGCCCTGGAGGAACTCGGGCTGGTCGCGCGCGAGCCCGACCCCGCCGACGGACGCGCCTGGCTCGTCGCCCTCACCCAGGAGGGCCACGACCGCGTCCGCCGGGTCCGGGAGGCCCGCCGCGCCCGCTACGCCGGCCGCCTGGCCGACTGGGACTCCCGCGAGGTCACGGAACTGGCCAGGCTGCTGAACCAGCTCAACCGGGGCATGGAGAAGTAGGTCCGGACAGTCGCCTAGAACTCGACGTACACGGCCGTCGCGTCGTCGTGCCGCTTGCTCCGGCCCAGGAACGTCACGGCGTCGTCCGACCGCTCCAGCGCCCGGACGCGGTCCACCAGCGCCTGCGGACCCTCCTTGCGGATCAGGTGGAAGCAGTCGGTCCAGCCACCCTCCTCGAACCGCTCCACCCAGCGGGTCGCGCCGTCCGTCAGCGCTGCCAGGGCACGGACCTGGCCGCGGGGTACGGTTCCGGCCACCGCCCGGGCCGCCACCGAGGGATCCGCGGCCGCCGTGAAGAAGCCGCCCTCCATGTTGCGGAGCGTGGAGTCCACCAGCGCGTCCGTCGCCAGCGCCGAGCGGGGGAGCAGGGCCAGCCGGTCGTCGAGGACCGGGGCCACCACGCCGTCCGGGGACTCCAGGAGAAGGGCCGAGTCCGACAGGACCAGATACTCCACCGTGTCCGGATTCCAGCGGACCGCGACCACCGTGGCCTGAGGCGTCCTGGGGTGAGAAAGGTCACAGGTTGCGGCGTGTGCCTCGGAGGTACGCGCGATGGCACGGGACAAGGCGTCGACCAGAGGAACATCCGGGAGTGAAACGGTCAGTTCGGTCAGTGCGCCACCGAGGCGTGCGGTGAACCAGGGAACGGAATGCAGACAGCCCGTCCCGGTCTTCGGCGGTGTGACCCCGTCCAGGACGACGACCGAACCGCCCTGTCCCGAGGCCGGTAGTCCGACACTGGCGAAGTCCTCGTTGGGGCGGTCGGCGTCTCCCGGCTCCGAGGCGAGTTCAGTACGCATCCAGCCAGTCTGCACGAGCCCTTCACAAGGCCCGCAAAACACTGGCAATGGTTGCCTGACCGGCGCAGTCACGCAGGTCAGACGCCGGGTTTGGGGTGGAATGATTTGTTCCGGGAAGGCGTGGTGGCGAATACTGCCACCGGCCGTCGCCGTCGTCCAACCGGCGTGCCGCGCACGGCTGCTGCGACGGCCTGCGGAACTTGCCCCTCAACTCCCGTCCGAGGTTCACTCCTTCGGGTGGCGGGTCAGGTGATGCGCGTGCGCTGCCCACCGGCGCTGGGAGGGTCGGGAAGTGTACCGGGAGTACGCACCAGTTGACGGAGCGTCACCCGGGCCCAAGGGTTCACGAGTCAGGAATGCGAGCACCGGTGCAGAAGACGCGGCCTCGTCGCACAGGCAAGCAGACGGCCCCCGTTCAGGGCGCTGAGCCGACGCCCCCCACCGGCAAGGGACGCCCCACGCACGTACGCAACCGGCTGATCGTCGCCGTGGCCGTGGTCGCCGCGGCCATCGCCGGCGCCGGCGCCCCGTCCGTCCTCGCCGCCTCCGGGGAACTCCACGACTCCCAGGAACTGGTGACGCTCGCGGAGCAGACGCAGGGCGCCCTCGCCCTCGCGCACTCCCTCGCCGACGAGCGGGACGACGTCACCTCCTACATCGCCGCCGGGCGCCCCAAGTCCAAGGCCCCCTCCGAGCAGCACAGCGCCCGGGTGGACCGGCAGGTCGAGGAGCTGCGGTCCGACACGGACACGCCCGCCTCGCTGCGCTCGGACCTCGACGCCATAGCGGCCGTGCGCAGGGCGGCGCTCACCGGCAAGAGCAGTGCCCTCGAAGCGCACCAGGCGTACTCCGCCGCCATCACCGAACTCCACCGGCTCGCCGAGCAGCTGGCGCAGCAGACGCCGCCGCGCGCCGGCTCCGGCTCGTACGCGCTGGCCGAGCTGGACTCCGCCGTCCAGCAGGCCGCCTCGGCCCGCGGGCTGCTGCTCGCCGCGCTGAGCGTGCCGCGCAGCACGGAGACGGTCGTCGACCCCGTCACCGGCCTGCCGACCGAGACCTCCACCTCCTCGGACGAGGACACCCGGCAGCGCGACGCCCTGAGCGCCGCCGCCCAGCAGGCCCGGCTGCGCTCCGACGCGGCCCTGGCCGACTTCCGCGGCACCGCGCCCAAACCGGCCCGCGCCTCCTTCGACTCCACGGTCACCGGCACCGAGGTCAACTCCGCCGACAAGTACCTCGCCACCCTGACCGACCAGCCGACGCTCTCCCGCAGCGACCTCGCCACCGGCACCAAGAAGCTGGACGCGGCCCTGTCCGCCCGCGTCGACCTGATGCGCGGCGTGGAGTCGGCCCTCTACGACCGTCGCACCAAGGACCTCGAGGCACTGCGCGACGACGACGTCACCGCGCTGGAGATCCGCATCGCCGTCCTCGGCGCCCTCATGCTGCTCGCCGTCGGTGTCGCCACGGGCATGGCCCGCAGCCTCACCCGCCCGCTCGCGGTCCTGCGCCTGGGGTCGAAGCGGCTCGCCGAGGCCGATGACCCGGTGGCCGAGGAGCCGGTGAAGTTCACGGGCCGCAACGACGAGTTCGCCCAGGTCGTCCGCTCCGTCAACGCCCTGCACGCACACGCCGCCGCCCTCACCGAGCGGATCACCACGCTGGAGTCCGACCGCAAGCACCTGGTCGGCCAGCGCCAGAAGATGGCCGACGCACGCGAGGAACTGCGCGGCGAACTCGCCGAGTCCGCCGCCCAGCTGGAGCGGCTGCGCACGGCCATCGGCGGGACGTTCGTCAACCTCGCCCTGCGCACCCTCGGGCTGGTCGAGCGGCAACTGGCCGTCATCGAGAACCTGGAGGAGCGCGAGCAGGACCCGGACCGGCTCGCCACGCTGTTCAAGCTCGACCACTTCGCGACGGTCATGCGCCGGCACAGCGAGAACCTGCTGGTCCTCGCCGGTACCGAGCACGTCCAGCACGCCGCCGGGCCGGTGCCGCTGGTGGACGTCGTCCGTGCCGCCGTGAGCGAGATCGAGCGGTACGAGCGGGTCCGTATCGCCGCGCTGCCGCCGCACGCGCACATCGCCGGGTTCGCCGCGGACGACCTCTCCCACCTGCTGGCCGAGCTCATGGAGAACGCCACCTCGTTCTCGCCGCCCGACCTGCCCGTCGAGATCTCCGGCTGGCTGCTGGAGAACGGCGAGGTCATGCTCTCCGTCCAGGACGAGGGCATCGGCATGACCGAGGACCGGCTGGAGCGCCTCAACTCCCGCCTCACCGACTTCGACCCCGAGGCGCCCTACGACCAGGAGGGCGAGGACGGTCTCGGCCTCGGCCTGTACGTCGTGGCCCGGCTCGCCCACCGCCACGGCGTGCGCGTCCAGTTGCGCGAGCAGAAGCAGGGCGGTGTCGCGGCGGTCGTCGTCCTGCCGCGCACGCTCCTCGCCGCCGCCCCGCCCGTGGCCGTCCCGACCTCCGGCCCCCTCGCCGGCGGGACCCACTCCTTCTCCTTCCCGGGCGCCGACGCCGAGGCCAACTCCAACGTCCTGCACGGCCGCACGGCCGGCGGCGATCCGTTGGTGGCCCTGGCGGAGAAGGCGGTACGGCAGGACGGAGCGGCGGAGATCACCGCAGCCGCCGAGCACCCGGAACCGGCCGGGGAGCCGGAACCGGCCGAGACGACGGAGACGGCCGAGGCGGCAACCCTGGCGCCACACGCCGAGCCGACCGCGCCCGCCGAGCCGGCCGGGCCCGCCGAGCCGGCCGGGCCCGCCGAGCCGACAACGGCCGGCGAGCCGACCACGCCCGCCGATCTGTCGACGCCTGCCGAGCCGACCGCGCCCGCTGAGCCTGTGGCGCCCGCTGGGCCAGCCGCACCTGCCAGCCCGGCGACGCACGCTGAGCCGCCCGTACATGCCGATCCGGCCGCGCACGCCGAATCTGCGGCGCCCGCTGGGCCAGCCGCACCTGCCAGCCCGGCGACGCATGCTGAGTCGGCCGTACACGCCGACCCGGCAACGCCCGCCGACCCGACCGCGCACGCTGAGCCTGTGGCCCCCGCTGAGTCGGCCGCGCACGCCGACCCGGCCGCGCCCGCTGGGCCAGTCGCGTACGCCGATCCGGGGACGCACGCCAAGCCTGTGGCCCCCGCCGGCCCCGTCGAGAACACCGCCCCCGTGGAGTCCCCCGCGGAAACCACGATGGAGCTGCTGATCCCGTTGCAGCCGGGGGCGTCGGACCCGGTCGGGCGTGAGCACGCGGGCGGGACCGGCCCGCAGGGGGCACCCGCACCCGGGGACGCGACCCGCACGGGCGACGCGGACGCGGACGCGGACGAGAACCCGGAGCACGAGCGCGCGCCCGACGAGGAGGAGGACCGCGTCACCGACAAGGGCCTCCCCAAGCGCACCCCGAAGATCACCGCACAGACCACCGCCCCGCGCCAGCGCAGCGGCTCCGTCGACGCCGAAGCCCTGCGCCGCCGTCTCGGCGGCTTCCGCCAGGGCGCCCAGGCCGGCCAGCGCGACGTGGAGGCGGAGATCGCCGAGAGGACGGCCTCGCACCAGCGGCCGGTCACCGGCGCAGCAGGACCAGCTGAACCCGAAGAAGCCACGGGGGGCACAGTCGAGGAGGCAAGCAGTTGACCGCTCCCAGTACCTTCGGACTGATCGGACTGAGCAGTGAGGCCCGCAACCTGCACTGGTTGCTGACCAACCTCGTCGAGGAGGTACCCGGCATCCTCTCGGTCGCGGTCGTCTCGTCCGACGGGCTGCTGCTGCTCTCCTCCGACGACCACCGCAACAAGGAGGCGAGGCAGGCCCTGCAGGCCCGCGGGGCCCGCCGCACCGGCCCGCGCGGCTCCGCCGCCGACCTGGCCACCATCGTCTCCGGCATCGGCAGCCTCACCATCGGCGCCGCCCGGCTGATGGACTTCGGCGGGGTGCGGCACACGATGATCGCGATGGACGAGGGCAGCCTGTTCGTGATGTCGATCAGCGACGGCTCGCTGCTCGGCGTCCACGGCTCCGCGGACTGCGACATGAGCGTGGTGGCGTACCACATGGCCCTGTTCGTCGGCCGCGCCGGTCACGTCCTGACGCCCGAACTCCGCAGCGAGCTCCGTAAATCCCTGGAGGATTCCCAGACGACGGGGAGTGCCCGATGAGTACGCCGAAACATCACCTCCCGGTCCGCGGCGGCGACCGCAAACCCGCCCGGGTCCGCCCCTACTCGCTCACCGGCGGCCGCACCCGCTTCGGCCACGTCCTCCTCGTGGAGACGTTCGTGGCGAGCACGGCCGCGCTCGACGCCCCGGAGGAGCGCAAGGAACTGACGAACGGCCACCTCTCCACTCGCGTGATGCCGGAGCTGCGGGCCATCGTCGAACTGTGCCGCCGGATGCGTACGGTGGCCGAGATCGCCGCGCTGCTGAAGATGCCGCTCGGCGTGGTCCGCGTGCTCCTCAGCGACCTCGCGGACCAGGGAAAGATCCGTGTGTACGGAACGGGCACCGGCCATGGCACGGGCCGCCCGGACCGGGCTCTGCTGGAAAGGGTGCTGAGTGGACTCCGTCGTCTCTGACGTCGCTCACGGCGTCTCTGGTTCATCCCCGTTCGTCCAGCCCGGCGAGAGCATGCACGCCTGGGAGACGGACCGCACCCGTGCCCCGATCGCCACGAAGATCGTGGTGGCGGGCGGCTTCGGCGTGGGCAAGACCACGCTCGTCACCGCCGTCTCGGAGATCACGCCCCTGCAGACCGAGGCGCTGATGACCGAGGCGAGCGAGGCGACCGACGACCTCACCGCCACGCCGGGCAAGTCCACCACCACCGTGGCCATGGACTTCGGGCGCATCACGCTCGACGACGACCTGGTGCTCTACCTGTTCGGCACGCCGGGCCAGCAGCGGTTCTGGTTCATGTGGGACGACATCGTGCGCGGCGCCATCGGCGCCGTCGTCCTGGCCGACACCCGCCGTCTGAAGGACTGCTTCCCGGTCCTGGACTACTTCGAGAGCTCCGGACTGCCCTACGTGGTCGCGGTCAACCACTTCGACGGCAGCGAGCTGTTCGAGCCGGAGGACGTGCGGGAGGCCTTGACCATCCCGCGACACATACCTGTCATGATCATGGACGCGCGTCGCCGGATCTCCGTGATCGAGACCCTCCTGGCCCTCGTGGGCCACGCGCTCGACGAAACCCCCGAGTAAGAGGACAACCCCGCATGCGGAAGATACTCGTCGTCGGAGCCGGTCAGTCCGGACTCCAGATAGCTCTCGGCCTCCAGTCGCAGGGGTACGAGGTCACCCTGATGTCCAACCGGACGGCGGACGAGATCCGCACCGGCCGGGTCATGTCGACGCAGTGCATGTTCCACACGGCCCTGCAGCACGAGCGCGATCTCCAGCTGAACTTCTGGGAGTCCCAGGCCCCGAAGATCGAAGGACTCGGCGTCTCGGTCGCCGCCCCCGGCTCCTGGGCCGAAGGCCCCTCCGCCCGCGCCATCGACTGGCTGGGCCGCCTCGACGGCTACGCGCAGTCCGTCGACCAGCGCGTGAAGATGGCCGGCTGGATGGAGACGTTCGCCCAGCGCGGCGGCCAGCTCGTCATCCACGGCGCGGCCGTCGGCGACCTCGACTACTTCTCCCGCACCTACGACCTGGTGCTCATCGCGGCCGGCAAGGGCGAGCTGGTCCAGATGTTCGGCCGCGACGCGGAGCGCTCCCCGTACAGCGAGCCGCAGCGTGCGCTGGCCGTGGCGTACGTGCACGGGCTGGGC
Source organism: Streptomyces sp. NPDC024017 (assembly GCF_040638895.1). Taxonomy (NCBI): domain Bacteria; kingdom Bacillati; phylum Actinomycetota; class Actinomycetes; order Kitasatosporales; family Streptomycetaceae; genus Streptomyces; species Streptomyces sp. NPDC024017. The sequence goes on from NZ_JBEZYZ010000005.1 coordinate 418,138, forward strand.
CCGCGCCCCGAGCACCCGGGCACCGAAGCGGTCCGCTGCAACCTCGTGCCGGGCGTCGGCGAGCTGTTCGTCATGCCCACCCTGACCACCTCCGGCCGCGCCGACATCCTGTTCTGGGAGGGCATACCCGGCGGCCCGCTCGACGCCTTCAACGGCGTCAAGGACCCCGCGGAGCACCTCTCCCTGACCCTGGAACTCATGGAGCGGTACGTCCCCTGGGAGTACGCGCGGGCCACCAAGGTCGAACTGACCGACGCCGGCGGCACGCTGGCCGGACGCTACGCCCCCACCGTCCGCAACCCGATCGGCCGCCTCCCCGGCGGCGGACTCGTGCTGGGCGTGGCGGACGTCGTCGTGGCCAACGACCCGATCACCGGACAGGGCTCCAACTCGGCGTCCAAGTGCGCCGCCGCCTACCTCTCCGCGATCGTCGAGCACGGCGACAAGCCGTTCGACGAGGAGTGGATGCGGGCCACCTTCGACCGCTACTGGGACACCGCCCAGCACGTCACCAAGTGGACGAACGCGATGCTCGCGCCGCCGCCGGAGCACATCCTGAACCTCATCGGCGCCGCCGGTGAGCTCCAGCCGGTCGCCGACCGCTTCGCCAACGGCTTCGACAACCCGGCCGACTTCGAGAACTTCTTCTACGACCCGGACAAGACCCAGGCCTACCTGGCCGACGTGTCCGGCGCGGGCGCCGCGTAACCCTCGTAGCCCTCGTCCGGCCCGTCCGTGGCACCCTCGGGGAGCTCCGGCGGCTCGTAGCGCCGCAGGGGCTCCCCGCCCGGGTCCGGTCGCACGGCACCCAGGACGGGGTTGGCCGCGATCGGTGACACCTTCACCTTCGCGCCCGGCCGGGGTGCCTGGACGACCATGCCGTCCCCGAGGTACAGCGCCACGTGCGTGGCCTTCGGGAAGTACACGACCAGGTCGCCCGGGCGCAGCTCGTCCAAGGGGATCCGCTCCAGTTGCTTCCACTGCTCCTGACTGGTCCGGGGGATGGGCGTCCCCGCCTCGGCCCACGCCTGCGAGGTCAGCCCCGAGCAGTCGTACGTCTTCGGGCCCTCCGCGCCCCACTCGTACGGCTTGCCGAGCTGCCGCACGGCGTAGCGCACGGCCCGGCCGCCCTCGGCCGACGGGGTGCGGACACTGTTGCTGCTCCCGCTGCTTCCCCCGCCTTTGTCGCTGCTGCCGTCGCTGCTGCGGTCGTTGCCGAGCGCGCCGGACGCCATGAACTTCTTCTGGGCCTTCGCGATGCCGTCCTGCTCGAACTCGGCGAGGTACGTGAGCTGGTCGCGGCTGAGGGAGGCGAGCAGTTCCTCGACGTCGTGGAGGCGGGCGCGGACCTCGTCCCGTTCCTTCTTGCGCCGCTCGGTGAGGGCGAGCTGCCGGTCGAGGGCCGTGCGGGCCTTGCGGGCCAGCTCCTGGGCCTTGCGCTCGTTGCCGGCCAGCCGGCCGATGGTGTCGGCCCGCTCCCGTGCGAGCCGTCCGATCACATGGCCCTGGTCGATCGCGTGCTGCGGGTCGCGGGCCAGGAGCAGGCGGACGTACGGGGAGATGTCGGTGCTGCTCTGGTACTGCTGCCGGGCCAGCCGGCCGGCCGCGCCCCGGCTGTCGTGCAGGGAGAGCCGGGCGCGGGCGAGGGCGCGCTCCAGGCGGTCGGTCTCGGCGCGCTGCTTCTTCAGCTTCTCCTCGGTGGAGTTGTAGGCCTCGGTGGCCTCCTCGGCCTTCCTGTACAGCTTCTGAAGATCTGTCAGGAGCTCTGCGACGTGCCGCTGTTCCGTGTCCGGTTCGGGAACGGCCGTGGCCGGGACGGGCGCCAGGACGGTTCCGGCCGCCGTCGCCGCGATGCAGACCAGACGCAGAAGCTTTCCTGACATGCCATCACCTCCGTTGCGGGGGCGGCGTGGTGCCGCCGGACACCGTGAGGATCAGGCGTGGGCGTGCGGTGCGCGCGGTGAGTGTGCGCGGTTCGGCGCAACGGGGTCACCCGTCGGCGTCGTCCGGCTTGCCGGGCGGCGTGGCGTCTGGATTGTCGCGGGGCGTGACGTCCGGCTTCGACCAGGGCCAGTTGAGCCGGCGGGGCGGGACGCCCTCCGGGGCGTACTCGTACTTCCAGCGGTTGGTCAGGCCGACCTTGCCCGGTCCCCGGGGGACGCGGCGGTAGACGAGTACGGTGTCCGGTCCGCCGTCGGGGTCCGGGACGGGGATGCGGTACGTCTTGGGCGGGTGGCCGGTGATGCCGACGAGGACGGGCAGGACTCTGCCGTCCATGGGGCCGCCCTCGAAGGGGGTGTCTTCGCTCTTCACGGGATCAGTGTCAGACATCCTCGGCGAGCGCCTGGACCAGGGCGTCGGTCTGCGGGTCGCGGCGGGCGGTCACCGTCAGCATCGCCACGAACTGCTCGACGAGCCAGTCGCGGAGCTCCTCGGCGGGGGGCTGCTTGTCCTCGTCGAGCCAGATGAGCGACGACGCCTCCACGGCGGTGATCCACATGCGGATGGTCATGCGCAGGCGCCGCCCCGGCTCGGTGACCTCCAGGTGCCGGACGATGTGCTCGGCGGCGGCACGGCGTACGCCGTCGACGATGGCGGTGGTGCGGGACGTCTCGACGACGCTGCCGCCCTGGAGGAGGGCGCTGAACCCGGCGTCGTGCTGGTCGACGAAGGTGAGGTAGCGGTCGAGGGCGCGGGACAGGCGGGGGAGGAGGGGGCCCTCGCGGGGTTCGTCGAAGCAGTGCTGGAGCTCGTCGGCGGCGGAGCGCAGGGCGGCCTCGTAGAGCTGCTGCTTGCCGCCCGGGAAGTAGCGGTACACCAGGGGCCGCGAAACCCCGGCCGCCTCCGCCACGTCGTCGAGGGACACCTCCTCCGGGGCGCGGTGGGCGAAGAGGGTCAGCGCGGAGGTGAGCAGCTGACTGCGGCGTTCCTCGACGCTGAGTCGCCGGTAGGCGGGGGTGGGGGCGGCTGGTGTCATGCCTCGAAGCGTAATCGGGGGGCCGGAGGGCTGCGTAGCGGTGGGGATGCGGGCCTGCGCCCGGCGCCGGGTGGTGGGTCGGGGCCGTGTCGGGGGGTGTTCGTCCAGTGACGCCGCGACGCCCCACCCGGATCCACCGAGTGGGGCGCCTGATCCTCCCCCTACGCCAGCAGCCCCGACGACTTCCACAGGCGTCGTCCGACTCCCCGCAGCACCCCGATGTCGTCGAGGAAGTCGGTCAGGCGCTTGGAGCCGTTCTGCATGACCTCCCGGCGGTGTCCGCTCGCCCGTACCTGGGCGAGGGCCTCTCGCTTGTCCAGGCCGACGTTCGTGTAGACGTCGGGGTTGACGAAGGCCACCGAGAAGACGCGGGCGAACTCGCCGGAGGTGACGCGGGTGAACTCCTGGGACCACTTGGGGGCCGTCACCATCTGGCGGCGGAGTTCCTCGCGGGCGTAGCGGACGTGGCGGGCCTCCTCCACGACGTGGATGCGGGTGACGCCGCGGACCAGGGTCTGGACGCGCTCGTCGGGGAACGTCAGCCGCTGCATCCAGTCCAGGACCTCCTCACCCAGCAGGGTCGCCGTGAAGGAACCCGGCGTGGTGGAGATGGTCTTGAACAGGCGGCCCAGGTGCTGGTGGGCGCGGCTGACCGGGTACCAGGGCGTGTCGCCGTGGGAGATCAGGCGGGCGAACATCTTGGAGTGGCGGCACTCGTCCTCGATCTCGGTGAGCGCGTAGCGGACGTGCGCGCTCGTGGCCGCCTTGTCGTAGATGTGCCGCACCAGCAGCTGCATCAGGATGATCTCGAACCAGATGCCCAGGGACGCCAGGGCCGCCGCCTCGTGCTGGGAGAGCAGGATCCGCTGCTCCTCGCCCATCCGCTTCCACAGCGGGGTGTCGTAGAGCGACACCAGCTCCGGCGGCCAGAACCACTTGCCCTCCTCGAAGGGCGCGTCCCAGTCCAGTTCCTTGTCCGGGTCGAAGGAATGCTTGGCGGAGGAGTCGAGCAGCCGCTGGGCCACCTGCTCCCGGTCCTTCAGCAGGCCGAGGGCATCGCGCAGGCCGTCGAGCGCGTCGGCTTCCGTCAGGGTCGTCATGGCTGCCCACCTCGTTGTGCACACGTCACTGTTTCTCTTATGAGACTGCCTGTCAGCAAGCTCGTCAATCCCCTGCGCGCTACTTGTTGACCCGGTGTCTACCTTCTGTGAGCCTGCGGGCATGCCGACCTTCGACCTGTACACCGAGGAACCGGAAGAGCCCGTCCGGCAGGTGCCGGCGAGCGGCGCGGCCCGTTTCACCTGGGAGTACGACGACGGGCGCGACCGCCTCCTGGCCCTCTACCAGAAGGGCAAGGACAAGCAGTGGGACGGCCGGAAACGCATCGACTGGGAGTTGGAGGTGGATCCGTACGATCCGCTCGGGACCCCCGATGAGGCGATGTCCCTCTACGGGACCAGGCACTGGGCGAAGCTGACGGACAAGGACAAGGCCGACCTGCGCCGGCACTACGCCTCCTGGCAGTTCAGCCAGTTCCTGCACGGCGAGCAGGGCGCGATGATCTGCGCCGCGCGGATCGTGGAGTCGGTCCCCGACCTGGACGCGAAGTTCTACTCCGCGACCCAGACCATGGACGAGGCCCGGCACGCCGAGATCTACGGCCGCTTCCTGCACGAGAAGATCGGGCTGCTGTACCCGATCAACGACAACCTCCAGTCCCTGCTGGACGACACGCTGCGCGACGCGCGCTGGGACATGCCGTACCTGGGCATGCAGGTGCTGATCGAGGGCCTCGCACTGGCCGCCTTCGGCATGATCAGGGACACGACGGACAAGCCGCTGCCGAAGCAGATCCTCGCGTACGTCATGCAGGACGAGGCCCGGCACGTGGCCTTCGGGCGGATGGCCCTGCGCGACTACTACCGGCAGCTCACGGACGCCGAGTTGAGGGAGCGCGAGGAGTTCGTCATCGAGGGCTGCTACCTCATGCGCGACCGGCTGCGGGGCGTGGAGGTCCTGGAGAACTTCGGCATCCCGAAGGCCGAGGCGGAGGAGTGCAGCGAGCAGTCCGAGTTCCTCACCCTGTTCCGCAAGCTCCTCTTCAGCCGCATCGTCCCCTGCGTCAAGGACATCGGCCTGTGGGGCGAACGCCTCCAGCAGGCCTACGTCGACATGGGCGTCCTGGAGATGGGCGACTCCAGCCTGGACCTGCTGATGTCCGAGGACGAGGAGATCGCCGAGCGACTCGACGCCGAGCGCTTCGCGGCGGAGGAGAAGGAGCGGGTCGCCGAGGTGCAGGGGGCGATCGACGCGGGGCGGCGGGCCGTGGAGTGAGCGCCCGTCAGAGTGCGCAGCCCAGCCCCTCCGGCACTTCGCCGAGCAGCGGTGCCGCGCCCTGGGGCGGGAACTGGGTCCGCAGCGTGAAGGCGTACGGGGTCGGGCCGTGGGTGCGGATGTGGAGGAGGCGGGACTCCGCCTCCGCGACCGTGGGGCGGTGGCCCGCCGGCACCCACCACAGGGCGACCATGGCCTCCTCGATGCGTTCGAACCACTCCCGGCGGCGGGCGAGCATCTCCCGGTGCCTGCCCTGGTACATGTACGCCGTCAGCGAGTCGGCGTCGCGCCACACCGACATGTTGAGGATCAGCCAGGAGTCGCCGAAGACGGACACGTCCGTGGCGTTGCCGGTGTCGCCCTGCAGGCGCCAGACGAAACCGTCGGCCGCGTCGGCGTCGGCGTTCACCGGGTCCAGGTTGTCGACGAAGTCCTTCAGTTGCGGGGAGTCCAGCGGTGCCTTGAGACGGGCGATGTTGACCTCGGCGAGTTCGTACGCGGCAGCAGGCTCAGTCATGTACCGAACGTTAGGTCGGGAGTTTTCGAGGTGGTAGTCCCGTCTCACCAACTGGGCAACCCTCACCGGGACTTGAGGACCGCCTCCATCACCGCCCGCGCGATCGGCGCCGCGTCACCGCCTCCGCTGATGTCCCTGCGCTGCGCCTCCGCGTCCTCCACGACGACCGCGACCGCCACGCGCGCCGCCAGGTCGCGCTCACCCTGCGCCCAGGAGACGAACCAGGCGTACGGCGTCCCGGAGTTGCCGAGGCCGTGCTGGGCGGTGCCGGTCTTGCCGCCGACCTTGGCGCCGCGGATGGCGGCTCTGCGTCCGCCGCCGTTCTCGACCACGTCCCGCATCATCGCCCGCAGCCGGACGGCGGTGGACGGGTACATCGCCTGGCGGATCGCCCGCGAGCCGGCTGTAGCGAGGGTGCTGCCGCCCGGCCGGGTCGTGCGCTCCACCAGGTAGGGGTCCCGCACCTGCCCGCCGTTGGCCACGGCCGCGGCGACCATCGCCATCTGCAGCGGTGTGGCGCGGGTGTTGTACTGACCGATCGACGACAGCGCCAGCTGTGCCTTGTCCAGGGTGGTGTCGAAGGTGGACCGGGCCACCGGGAAGGGGATCCTCAGCTCCCCGTTGTTGAAGCCGAACGCGTGCGCCGTGGCCGTCATGTCGGTCACGCCCACCTCCACACCGAGCTTGGCGAACACCGTGTTGCAGGAGAGGGTGAAGGCCTCGCGCACGGAGGCGTCCTTGCAGCCCTTCGACGCGTTGGTCAGGCGCGTCCGCGTCCCGGGCAGCCGGTAGGGGTCGGGGGAGCCGGTCGGCGCCTCCAGGTCCGTGACCACACCGGCGTCCAGCGCGGCGGCCGCGGTGACGACCTTGAAGGTCGAGCCCGGCGGATACGTCTGCCGCACCGCCCGGTTGAGCATCGGGCGGTCCTTGTCCCCGTTGAGCCGCGTCCAGGCCCGGGCCGCCGCCGAGCCGTTGCCGGACAGCGGCTGGGGGTCGTAGGACGGGGCGGACACCAGGGCCAGGATCCGGCCGGTCGACGGCTCCAGCGCCGCCACCGCGCCCTTGCGGCCCGCGAGTCCCTTGTACGCGGCCTCCTGTGCTGCCGGGTGCAGTGTCGTGACGACGTCTCCACCGGCGTTGCGCGCACGCGTGAAGTCGTTCCACAACGGGAACGGCGCGAGCATCGGATCCGCCCCGGACAGCACGCCGTCCTCGGCGCTCTCCAGGAGCGTCGTCCCGTACAGCTGGGAGGCGAAGCCGGTGACCGGGGAGTACAACGGGCCGTCGGTGTAGGTCCGTTCGTAGCGGAGGTGCTCGCGGGTGTCCTTGGAGCCGGTGACGGGCCGCCCGCCGACCAGGATGTCCCCGCGGGGCTGCTCGTAGCGCGTGATGTCGGGGCGCCGGTTGGCCGGGTTGCGGTCGTACGCCGGTGCCTGGACGACCTGCACGCGGGCGGCGTTCAGCAGCAGGGCCACCAGCAGCAGGGCGCAGAAGTATCCGGCGTGCCGGATGTGCCGGGTCACCGGGTGTCCTGCCCGTCGTAACTCCGCCGGGCCGAGTCGCTCACCCGGACCAGCAGCGCCACGATCGCCCAGTTGGTGACCACCGACGAGCCGCCCTGCGCCAGGAACGGCATCGCCATGCCGGTCAGCGGGATCAGGCCGGTCACCCCGCCCGCGATCACGAACACCTGGAGCGCTACCAGCGAGGCGAGGCCGACCGCCAGCAGCCGGCCGAACGGCTCGCGCTGCGCGAGGCCCGCCCGAAAGCCGCGCTCCACCAGCAGGCCGTAGAGGAGGAAGATCGCGGACAGGCCGGCCAGGCCGAGTTCCTCGCCCGCGGTGGCCAGGATGAAGTCCGACTTCACGGCGAAGCCGATGAGGACCGAGTGGCCGAGTCCTAGGCCCGTGCCGAGCATGCCGCCCTCCGCGAAGGCGAACAGCGACTGGGCGAGCTGGTTCGCGCCCTCGCCCGCCTCGATGGAGGCGAAGGGGTGCAGCCAGGTCTCGATCCTGCTGTGCACGTGCGGCTCCAGCCGGCCCACGGCGACCGCGCCCAGCGCGGCCAGCAGCAGGCCGACCGCGATCCAGCCGGTGCGGCCGGTGGCGACGTAGAGGAGGACCACGAACAGGCCGAAGAACAGCAGCGAGGTGCCGAGGTCGCGTTCCAGGATCAGCACGCCCACGCTCACCAGCCAGACGGCGACGATCGGGCCGAGGACGCGGCCGGTGGGGAGCTGGAGCTTCCAGATGCGGCGGCCGGTGTAGGCGAGGGCGTTGCGGTTCGCCGCCAGGTACGCGGCGAAGAACACCGCCAGCAGCACCTTCGCGAACTCGCCCGGCTGGATGGAGAACCCGGCGATCCGGATCCAGATGCGGGCCCCGTTCACCGCCGGGAACAGGATCGGCAGCGTGAGCAGGACCAGGGCCGCGACCACACAGACGTACGTGTAGCGCTGGAGCACCCGGTGGTCACGCAGCAGCAGGACGACCAGGATGAACAGCGCCACGCCCAGCGTCGACCACACCAGTTGGGCCGGTGCCGCCCGGTCGCCCGGGGTCTCCAGGTCGAGCCGGTAGATCAGCACCAGGCCCAGCCCGTTGAGCAGCACTCCGATCGGGAGCAGCAGGGGGTCGGCGTACCGGGCCCGCAGGCGTACCGCCAGATGGGCCAGCAGCGCCAGTACGCCGAGGCCGGCGCCGTAGCCGGCGGCGCCGGGCGGGAGCGCTCCGTGCCGGGCGAGGCCCACGGCGCAGTAGCCGTACACCGACAGCAGGACGGCCAGCACGATGAGGGCGAGTTCGATGCCGCGGCGCCGGGGGAGGCGGCGGACGGCGGGCGTGGGCGGGTCCGCCGTCGCCACGGTGATTCCGGCCTTGCTCATGTCCGGAACCTACCCAAACAGTGCGTCTTGTGTGCCTTTGGGTGACCGAGTGTCAGCACCAGCGTGGCGCGGGGCCGATGTTGTCGATGTACCGGGCCGCGCCCCAGGCCCAGGTGCCGTCCGTCAGCAGGTACCAGAGCGGATTGCCCTGCACGGTCTCGCCGCCCGTCTTGCAGAAGATCCGGACGACGTCGCCCCGGTGGGCGAACCGGATGATCTGCGAACCGCGGTTCGGGGCGCTGCGCAGCGCCAGCGTGTCCGCCGTGACGACACCCTCGTAGAGGTCCTGGTCTTGGTTCTGGTGGTTTCCGTTGCCGTTTCCGTTGCCGTTTCCGTTGCCGCCCGTCGGGTCCCAGTCGTCGTGCGCGGCGGCGGCGGGCGTGACGGCGGCCGCGGCGGCGAGGAGCCCGGCGACGGTGGCTATGGAGAGACGGGTGCGCAGGGACATGGGGGTTACCTCCATGTGGTGGCGAACGTACAGAAGCTGACTAATCGCCACATTAGGAGCGCCCAGGGGGTGCCGCCCCTCACGCTGGGCCATAGGAGGACGTGTCCCGGGCTCTCACTCCGCCGTGAGGTTCAGGGTGGCCACCGCCCCGCCCTCCGGCGCGTTCGCGAACTCCAGCCGGGCTCCCAGCACCTCGGCCTGCCCCCGCGCGATGGTCAGCCCCAGCCCGTGCCCCCGCGTACCGCCCTCCGTGCGGAACCGCTGCGGCCCGTGCGCGACCAGGTACTCGGGAAACCCGTCCCCGTGGTCGCGGACGGTCACCACCGGACCGTCCACGGTCAACACCACGGGCCCCCGCCCGTGCTTGTGCGCGTTCGCCACGAGATTGCCCAGCACCCGCTCCAGCCGCCGCCGGTCCGTCTCCACGGACGCATCCCGTACGACCCTGACCTCCGTGCCGTCCCCCGCCGCCCGCACCGCTCGCTCGGCCAGCGGCCCCAACTGCTCGATGTCCAGCTCCAGCCGCTCCCTGCCGGTGTCCAGCCGGGAGATCTCCAGCAGGTCCTCGGTGAGGGTGCGCAGCGCCGCCACCCGGTCGCGGACCAGTTCCGTCGGACGGCCCGGCGGCAGCAGTTCCGCCGCCGCGTGCAGCCCGGTCAGCGGCGTGCGCAGCTCGTGCGCGACATCCGCCGTGAACCGCTGCTCGGCCAGCAGCTTGCCCTGGAGCGAGGCCGCCATGGAGTCCAGCGCGGACGCGACCGCGGCCACCTCGTCCTGCGGGCTGGCCTTCGTGCGCGGCCCCGTGCGGGGGTCGTTCACGCGCGCGTCCAGATCGCCCGCGCTGATCCGCCGGGCCACCAGCGCCGTGGTGTGCAGCCGCCGGGTCACCCGCGTCACCGCGAACGCCCCGACCAGCAGCGTCGCCCCGATCGCCAGGCCCGACGACCACACGATCGCCCGGTCGAGGCCCTCGATCGTGCGGGCCTGCTGCGAGTAGTCGACCGCCACGGCCAGCGCCCGCTCGCCGTCGACGGGACCCGCCGCCCACATCGTGGGGCGTCCCGCGCGGTCGGCGACCATCGTGCCGCGGTCCCCGGCCACCGCCAGCTCCCGCAGCTCCCCGGGCAGCTCCGGCGGATCCACCCCGGCGCCCCGCCGGAGCGTGTCCCCGGCCTCGTACCGCTCCGTCGCCTGCGTCAGCCGCTGCAGCGCCTGGTCACGAGCCTGTCCCACGGTCTGGTTCGTCACCTGCACATGCACCAGGACGCCGAGCAGAGCCGCCAGCGCGCAGCACATCACCGTGATGAACGCGGCGGCCTTCGCGGCGAGCGTTCCGGTCCACAGGGGGAGCGCCGGTCTCATCCGCCACCCGCCGAGGAGGAGCCGGACGGGGAGCCGTCGGGGGAGGCCGACGGCTGCCGGGAGTGCTGGCGCGGACCCGTGCGCAGCATCTCGTCGTGTGTGAGGAGCATGGCCCGCTGGTCCCGGTCCCAGGTCCACTGCAGGCGGTACTCGTAGCCCGCGACCTCCGACGGCGAGCGGATGACCAGGGAACGTCCGGCCAGCTCGACGCCGCTCAGCGCGTCCTCCCACGCCATCACCTGCACCAGCCGGTCCTTCTCGACGGTGTAGACACGGACCGCGGTCGTCTTGCCGGGCAGCAGGGGGAAGCCCAGCGTCAGGTCGTCGCGCCCGTCGCCGGTCAGGTCCCGGTAGTACGGCCTGAGCACCGGGCACTTTCCGTGCCCCGGGCCCTTCGCGCAGTCGGCCATCCTGCGCTTCGTGTCGCGGTAGGGCGCCTTGTCGCCGTCGTAGTCGCCCGGGCTCCCGGCGATCTCGGCCCGGACGATCTTGACCGGATCCACCCGGCGGATGTCGTCGCCGGGCACCTTCACCCCCTTGACCACCTCGGTGTTCACCTCGCCGATCTCGAACGCCGGGCTCGACGCCGGGGTCAGCTCCGGCCAGAGCCGGGCTGGCCCCTCCGCCGTCGGGGTCGACCCCGCGCCCTCCAGCCCGCCGGCGTCCCCGCAGCCCACGGCGGCGGCCAGCAGCAGGGCGACGACGGCGAGGCGACGGGCGGCCTGTCCGGGGCGGCTGAGGGGCACTGCACTCCTGGCGGTTCGTGGGCGATCACACGGGCGGACGCGACCGTCGGCCGCGTACACCTTATTCGTAGGGAAGTCCCATTTGCGCGAGAGGGCGGCCGTAAGTGTGCGGTCGTAGGTGTGCAGCCGTGGGCGTGCAGTCGTGGGTGTGCCGTGCTACTCGGTGAGCTCCTCCAGCAGCCGGGCCGTGGCCAGCCCGGCCCGCAGGTACTCGACGAACAGGTCGTTGTGCAGCGCCCAGGGCGAGCGGCGGGCCCGGATCAGCCGGATCGCCGCCTCGGCGGAGCTGCCCTGGCGCATCAGCGCGTGCGCGATGACGAGACCGGAGCGGTTGTACCCGTGGTAACAGCGGACGAGGACCCTGCGGCCCTCGTCCATGGCCTCGCACGCGGCCTCGGCCAGCCGTATCACCCCGGCGAGCTGCGTCCCGTCCAGCGGCCCGTCGGGGATCGGCCACACATGGTGCCGGACCCCGGGATCGGGCCCGTGGCCCGGCAGCCGCAGCAATGTCTGCACGAGCTCGAACTCGTCCCGTACGACGGCGAACTCCGGATGGCCCATGGCCCCCGTGTACTCGTGACCGCCCATCCAGAGCCCGGGGACGACCTCGTTCCACGGACTCTCCGGAGCGGGCACGTCGGGTTTACTGCGGGTACGCAACGGCGCCTCCCCACCACTACCGCCCGAGGGTCCGCGGGCAGGCCCAACTCCTCAAAGGTAACCGGGTTCTTGCCCCCGCAGCACCCCGCCTGTTCCCATGGAACGGGGTGATGGTGCATGAACGGACTGCGCGTCATACCGACCTGGCGGCACGGCCGGGAGCGGCTGTACGTCTGCCTCCCGGACGGCAGGAACATCGCCTGGTACGACCGTGAGTCGGCCCGGGTGAACCTGCTCGGCGAGGACCGCGAGGACGACGTCCTGCGGGCCCTCGGGCCCTTCATCACCGGCTCCGTGACGGTGGGGCCGCCCCTGGTGCCGACCCCCGCCGAACTGGCCCGCCTCACCCTCCACCCCGACGACGACCTGGCCCCCAACCGCCCCGGGGAGGCCCTCATCGTCGCCCTCGACCGCGACCCCGGCCCCACCCACCGGCTGCGCCCCGACCCGCGCCGCAGGGCCCTGGCCGCCGAGCAGACGGTCGGCGACGCCCTGGACCGCCTCGACAGCGCCGGCTGGCACGCCCTGCACTCCGTGCCGCTCCCCGGCGGCGACCGCATCCACCACCTGCTGATCGGTCCCGGCGGCCTCTACGCCGTCCACAGCCTCCACGCCCGCAAGCAGCGTGTCCTGATCGCCGACCCCATGGTCACCCTGGGCCGCCGTGACCCCCAGCCCCTCCTCCGCCGCCTCCGCGGCGACGCCGACCGCGCCTCCTACGCCCTCACGGCAGAGGTCCGCCCGGTGCTCGCCCTGGTGGACCCGGCGGCCCTCTCGATCCCGACCGCCCCACGCGGGGTCAACGTCCTGACGTCCGCGGAGGTGGAAGGCCTGTCCCAACGGGGCGCAGTCCTGAAACCGGCAGACGTGGAGGCCCTGCACGCGATGGCCCGCGACCGGAACACGTGGGCGCGGGTGTGAAGGGGGCGGGGTGTACGGGGGGCGTCCGGGCGGCTTGAGGGCGTCCCGGGGCCGGAGCACACGCGCCGCCCGACTCGCACTCCGTCGGCCGTCCGGCTGCGGCGGGTCCGGCTACGGCAGGTCCGGCTACGGCAGGGTCCCGGCCCCCTTCGTGTCCAGGAGCGGAGCGAGCAGGTCGCCGTAGTCCTGGATCCTCGGGGCTATGTCGGCGGCATGGAGGTCCAGCCGTTCAGGCGTGCGGCACTCCTCGATCTCCTCCCAGGTCACCGGGGCCGAGACGGTCGGTTCCGGGCGGGCCCGGAGGGTGTAGGGGGTCGCCGTCGTCTTGCGGGCGGCGTTCTGGCTCCAGTCGACGAAGACCTTTCCCGGACGCAGGCTCCTGGTCATCCGGTGGAGTGCGAGCCGGGGCATGGCCTTCTCGGCCTCGACGGCGAGTGCCTTGGCGTACTCGGACACCCGCTCGGAGGACGCCCCGCGCACGGCGGCGAGCAGATGCAGCCCCTTCGAGCCGGAGGTCTTGGCGTAGGCCTCGATGCCGTCGCGTGCGAGCCGTTCCCGCAGCCACAGCGCGACCTCGCAGCACTGCACGATGCTCGCCGGGGCCCCCGGATCGAGGTCGAACACGATCCGGTCGGCCTCGTCCGGCGTACCGACGAGCCACTGATGGGTGTGGAACTCGGTCACGAGGTTCGCCGACCACATCAGGCTCGGCAGATCCTGCACCAGCACCATCCGCGAGGGCCCCTCGACCCGTGGCACCTCGGCGGTGGTGACCCACTCGGGCGTACCCGGCGGCACGTTCTTCGTGAAGAACACCTGCCCGTCCGGCCCGTCCGGATACCGCAGGAAGGACACCGCCCGATCACGCAGATGGGGCAGCAGGACCTCGGCGACGGTGGCGTAGTAGTGCAGCACCTCGCCCTTGGTGAAGCCGGTGGCGGGATACAGCACCTTCTCCAGATTGCTGAGAGCGAGCCGTCGCCCCTCCACCTCTGTGATAGGCGCCATACGATAAGAATCCCACGCAAACCGTGACGAACACTCCCGAGCGTGACCGGAAGGGTGCTGCACGTGAGATCCATATGGAACGGCGCCATCTCGTTCGGCCTGGTCAGCATTCCGATCAAGCTGGTGAACGCCACCGAGAGCCACTCGATCTCCTTCCGCCAGATCCACACCGAGGACGGCGGCCGCATCCGCTACCGCAAGTTCTGTGAACTGGAGGACCGCGAGGTCACCCAGGGGGAGATCGGCAAGGGGTACGAGGACGCGGACGGCACGATCATCCCGATCACCGAGGAGGACCTGTCCAGCCTGCCGCTCCCGACGGCCAAGACGATCGAGATCGTCGCCTTCGTCCCGGCCGACCGGATCGATCCGCTCCAGATGGACGCGGCGTACTACCTCCAGGCCAGTGGCGCCCCGGCCGCGAAGCCGTACACCCTGCTGCGCGAGGCGCTGAAGCGCAGCAACAAGGTGGCGATCGCGAAGTTCGCCCTGCGGGGACGTGAGCGCCTGGGCATGCTCAGGGTCGTCGGCGAGGCCATCGCCATGCACGGCCTGCTGTGGCCGGACGAGGTCCGTGCCCCCGAGGGCCTGGCCCCCGACACCGACGTCACCGTCCGTGACCAGGAACTGGACCTGGCGGACGCCCTGATGGACACCCTGGGCGAGGTCGACCTGGAGGACCTGCACGACGAGTACCGCGAGGCCGTGGAGGAGGTCATCGCCGCGAAGGCCGCCGGCGAGGCCCCGCCCCAGGCCCCGGAACCCGCCGCGGGCGGCAAGGTCCTGGACCTGATGGCGGCCCTGGAGAGCAGCGTCCGCGCTGCTCGCGAGTCCCGGGGCGAGGAGGCCGAGCACGCCGAGGTGAAGTCGCTCCCGCAGCGCAAGACGGCCCGCGCGGCCCCCAAGCAGACCGGCGGCAAGAAGTCGACGTCCACCACGAAGAAGACGGCCGCCAAGAAGACCACGGCCGCGAAGAAGTCGACGGCCAAGTCGGGCCAGGGGTCGGCCAAGAAGACGGCGTCGAAGAGCACCGCGAAGAAGACGACCGCGAAGAAGTCGGCGTCCCGCAAGCGCTCGGCCTGATCCGCCTCGGCTCGGCCGTGGGCCCCCGCATTCCACGGCACCCCGGCGCGCCGCGAACCGGTCCTCGGCGTGCACGGACTGCCCCGCCCGGAACCGTCAGACGCGACCGTCAGACGCGATCGTCAGACGTGACCGTGCCGTCCCGTCTGCACGGCGACCACTGGGACCGCCGTGCCGATCCTGACCGCACCGCACCGCACGGCGGTCACGGCGGGCACGCCCGCGTGCCGTGCGGTCCCGGGGCGGTCCCGGAGGTCTGCTGATGCGGGCCCTCAGGTCAGGCCACCCGCCTCTCCTCCGGCCCGGACTCTTCCTCCTCCTCGTCCGGCAGATGGACGTCGCCGACGGCGATGTTGACCTCCACGACCTCCAGGCCGGTCATCCGCTCCACCGCGTTGACGACGTTGGTCCGGATGTCCGCCGCGGTGTCGACGATGGCGGCGCCGTACTCGACGACCACATCGAGATCAACGGCGGCCTGGCGCTCGCCGACCTCCACCTTGACCCCCTGGGTGACGCCGCCGCCCCCGCCCGGCACCCGCTGACGCACGGCCCCGAAGGCCCTGGTCATTCCTCCGCCGAGGGTGTACACCTCGGGGATCTCCCGGGCCGCCATGCCCGCGATCTTCGCGACGACCGTGTCCGCGATGGCGGTGCTCCCGCGGGTGCCGGGAGCACCCTTGCCGCCCTGCGATGTCGCCCCGTCCTGCCTGCCCGTTGTGTTCGTGCGCTGAGTGGTCTCCGTCATGACCGTCACCTCGATGATCGGTGAGGGGGTGAGCAGCGTCGTTCCTCTCCACGGTAGAACAATGGTGCGTATGGGGCGAAAGTGGTGATTCGCCCTCTTCGCGCTTCACCCTTCCCGGGTGAGGCCCTCCCCGTCTTGCCGTGGGCACGCTGAAAGCGGCACGCGTCATCGGCCGGGGCCGCCCCGCGCCGACCGCGCCCGGATGGAGGACGGACATGAGCGCGCAGTACCTCGCCTACGACTTTCCGCTGTTGAGTGCCTTCTGGACGGTGTTCTGGATCTTCCTGTGGATCATGTGGTTCGTCCTGCTCTTCCGGATCGTCGTCGACATCTTCCGCGACGACTCCCTGAGCGGCTGGGCCAAGGCCGGCTGGCTGGTGTTCGTCTGCGTCCTGCCGTTCCTCGGCGTGTTCATCTACGTGATCGCCCGCGGCAAGAACATGGGCAGCCGCGAAGTGGCACAGGCGCGCGCCCAGCAGGAGGCGTTCGAGAGCTACGTCCGGGACACGGCGAAGGGCGGCGACAAGCGGGCCGGCAGCGTCGACGACCTCGCCAGGCTGTCCGAGATCCGCGCCCGCGGCGACATCACGGACGAGGAGTTCCGCAGGGCGAAGGAACTGGTCCTGGCCGGCGGCCACCCCTCACCGGACGACCTGGGAACGAGGGGACAGGCATGACCACCACGCACCCGGGAGGCGCCCGTACGTCCATGCGGGAATGGGCCACCGGCGTGACCGTCTTCGCGGCCATCATGCTCATGATCGGCGGCATTCTCGACATCATGCGCGGCATCGCGGAGATCGCCGACGACGACATCTTCGTCTCGACGCGGAACTACGTCTTCGCGTTCGACCTCACCGCCTGGGGCTGGATCCACCTCGTCCTGGGCGTGCTCGCCTTCGTCGTCAGCTTCGGGCTGTTCATGGCGTCGACATGGGCTCGCGTCGTCGGCGTGGGCATCGCCGGCCTCGTCATCATCGCCAACTTCCTCTCCCTGCCGTACTACCCGGTCTGGTCGATCGTGATGATCACCATCTCGGGGTTCATCATCTGGGCCCTGTGCGTGATGAGGAAGGACGACGCCTTCGTCCCGTTCGAGAGTCCGCGGGACATGTGAGAACGCGGCCGGGGCGCGGACGTGCTCACCCGCCGGCGGTCGGCGCGCGCGGGTGCGCGGAGGCTGGGATGCTGGCAAGGGAAGTCCTGCCCGCAGCCTGGACGGACAGAGGTCGTGAGCATCATGGCCGTGACCGAAGATCGTGATCAGGACCCGGACCCGCCGGGGCCGGAAATGCTCGATCCCTCCGGTGCCCCGCTCCTCCGAGCCCGTTTCGCTCTGCCGACCACACCCGCCACGTTCCTGCGTCGCGAGCGGCTGGTCAGGCACCTCGACCGGGCGTTGCTGACCAGCCTGACCATGGTCAACGGGTCGTCGGGAGCGGGCAAGACCCTCCTGGTCGCCGACTGGGCCGCGGACCTGGAGACCCCGGTCGCATGGCTCACCGTCGACGCGGACGACTGGGCTCCCGGGCTCTTCTGGGCGTATGCGCTCCAGGCGCTGCGCGTAGCCGGCGTACCGGTGCCGGAGGAGGTCGGCTCCCCGGCAGAGGCGAGCCACGTAGACCGCGGGATGCTGGCCCGCCTGGCCGCCGAGCTCGACGGCCGCGACCGCCCCGTGGTCCTCGTGCTCGACGACTACGATCGCGTGACCGACCCCGAGATCGCCGGGCAACTGCACTTCGTCCTGCACCACGCGGGACAGGGAATGCGCCTGGTGCTCATCACCCGCACCGATCCCCTGCTGCCGATGCACCGGTACCGGGCGTCGGGCGAGATGACGGAGATCCGCGACGCCGAGCTCTCCTTCACGCGGGAGGAGGCCGCGAAACTCCTGGCCCTCCACGGTCTTCGGCTGCCCGCAAGCGCCGTGCACGCCCTGGTCGCGCGTACCCAGGGGTGGGCCGCGGGCCTGAGACTGTGCGCCCTGGCCGCCCGGCAGAGCACGGATCCCCAGAGGTACGTCAAGCAGTTCGAAGCCAGCCGCAGTGCCGTGGCCGACTTCCTGCTGGCCGAGGTGCTCGACCTGCAGAAGCCCGACACGCAGGACCTGCTGCTGCGCATCAGTGTCCTGGAGCGGTTCTGCCCCGATCTGGTCAACGCCCTGACGCTCCGGACCGATGCCGAACCGGTCCTGGCCGCGTTGCACCGCGAGAACGCCTTCGTCCAGTACCTCGGCCGCTCGTGGTACCGGCTGCATCCCCTGTTCGCGGAGATCCTCCGCGCCCATCTGCGCGAGCGCGTTCCCGGGCTGGAGCCCGAACTGCGCCGCCGGGCCGCGCTGTGGCTGCGGCGTTCAGGAGCCCTGCCCGAGGCGCTCGCCCAGGGGGCCGCCGCGGACGACTGGGAGTTCACCGCCGGCGCCGTCGTCGACGACCTGGCGATCGGGCAGTTGTTCACCGGCCTGCGCAGCGAGGACCTGTGCGACCTGTTCGCGCGGATGAGCCCCGAGACCACGGGACCGGCCGCCGACCTCGTCCGCGCGGCCCGAGAGCTGGCTCACCACGACCTCGAACACGGTCTGCACCACCTGCATCATGCCGAGGAGATCCTCGGCGGAGGCGGGCCCGACCCGGCCGCCGCCCGGCTGAGCTGCGCCCTGCTGGAGGCTCTTGCGGCACGGCTGACGGGTTCTCCGGGCCGGGCGGAGAAGGCAGCCGAGACGGCACAGGCCCTCCGGCAGGTGGTGCCGGCCCACCTCCTGGACCGGCATCCCGAGCTCACCGCCCTCCTGCTCACCCATCTCGGCTGCGCCCGTCTGTGGGCCGGTCGTTTCGAGGACGCACGCGTGGTCCTCTCGACGGTCGCCGGGCACCGCGGCGGAGCCCCGATGGCGCTTCCCCGCGTGGAGTGCCTCGGCCACCTGGCGCTGATCGACTACTTGCAGGGCTGGCCGGGCCGGGCGGAGCACCGGGCCCGGGAGGCGGCGAGCGAGGCGGAACGCTACGGCCTGCCCCGGCGGTCGGGCTCCGGCATCGGCCGGCTCGTCCTGGCCGCCGTGCTGGTCGAACGCGACGAACTCCACGAGGCGCAGGCCCTGCTGGAGGACGTGACCGCCTCGCCCGCCGTCCTCGAAGACCCGGTGATGCAGGCGAGCAGGACCATCGCCGAAGGGCGCCTGCAACTGGCCAGGGGAGACACCCGAGGCGCGCTGCAGACGGCGAACTCCTCCGTCCCCGCGGCCGTGACCTCGCCCTGGGCGGAAGACCACACGGCGCTGGTCGCCTCCGCCGCCCACCTGTCCCAGGGCAGCCCGGAGACGGCCGAGAGGGTCCTGCGACACGCGGCACACCACCGGTCGGCCTGCACGGTCCAGGCGGCACGGGCGCGGCTGGCGGCGGGGCACCGCGACGAGGCGCTGGACATGCTCGACGGCATGCCGGGCGGTGACCGGCCCGGCCCGGCGGTGACCGTCCGGGCCACCCTGGTCCGAGCCGAGGCCGCCCACCGGGCAGGGGACCGCACGACCGCCCGCCGCCTCGTCTCCGAGGCGCTCCTGGACGCCCGGCGCGAGCGGTTGCGCCGGCCGTTCCTGGAAACCGGGCCCTGGATCCGCCCGCTGCTCGGCGCGGACCCGCTGCGCGCCCCGGCCGGGGGCCGGCTCGTGGACAGCCCCGTTCCCCGGCCGGCCACGGCGATCAGGGAACCGGCGCTCGTCGTCGAGGAGCTGAGCGCACGCGAGTGCGACGTCCTGCGGCGGCTGGGCCAGATGATGTCCACCGAGGAGATCGCCGCCGACCTCTACGTGTCCGTGAACACCGTGAAAACCCACCTCAAGAGCATCTACCGCAAGCTCGCGGTGAACCGGCGCAACGACGCCGTGCGCCGCGCACGGGAACTGCGGCTGCTGTGACCCCCTTTCACGCGAGGCCACGGGGCGGGGCGATGAGCAACTCGACCACGGCGGGCAGTGAGGGATCATGCGCCGCCGGGAGGAAGCCGCGATGCACCGGACCGAACGGGACACACTCCGGGCACGCAAGGCCGAACGCCGGACCCACATGGACTACACGGGCGGCGTCTACGGCTCGATGCTCGCCGCATCGGTGATCATCGGCGCCGGCGACCTGGGCTCGTTCCCCCGCGCGGAACTGGTGCTGCTGCTGTTGCTGACGGGCGTCGTGTTCTGGATCGCGCACGTGCACGCCCAGTTGTTCGGCGCGCGCATGGCACAGCGGACCCTGGACCGCGGCACCGTACTGCACGTGTGCCGGGACGAGTGGCCGATCGTCAAGGCAGCCGTCCCGCCGGCCGCAGCCGTGGCCGTCAGTCCACTGCTGGGCCTCGATGTGGAGGGGGCCCTCTGGCTCGCCCTGTCCGTCGCCGTGGCCGGACAGGTGGGATGGTCGGTGGCCGCGGCACGGCGGGCCGGCGCCTCCCGGCGCCTGATGGCCGCCTCCGCGTCGGTCAACCTGTTCCTCGGTCTGCTGATCATCCTCTTCAAGATCGTCTTGACCCACTGACGCAGGCCGTCCGTCCCGCGGTGCGGCGTATCACCTGTACCGGGTGAGGGCGGGCGGTGCCCGGCGGCGGAGGATCGCAGGGAAGGCGCCGTCCGCCTGCCCCAGGCAGCCGGGGGGAGAGCAGCTCATGCACTACGAGATCCGCGTCGACGGACACCTGTCGGAGACGCTGTCCAAAGCATTCCCGGAGCTGGACCACGTGATGATGTCCGGTCAGACCGTCCTGTTCGGGCCGGTCGTCGACGAGGCACACCTCTACGGGCTGCTGGCCCGCTGCCAGTCGCTGGGGCTGCGGGTCGTGGAGATGCGTCAGGTGCCGGAGTGACTCGTCCGGCGAGAGACGGACGGCACCGGACCCACCGCCCCGCAACAGCGGACAGGTCACCCGCCGCGGGTGACCCGCTAACCGGCCGTGCGCGCGACGCTGATCGCCCAGCGGCCGTCCCACTCCGGGGTCCCGGGAGCGACCCGAAGAACAGGAGGAGCCATGACCATGCCGCATGGTTCGGCACCGCCCACCGGGCCGGAGCCCCTGTCCGGCGGAACGGCCCTCGGCCCGGCGGCCGACGACCCCGCGCGGGTTCTGGCGGTCCTCGGGCGTTCGTGGACGTGGATCATGGGGGCCGCGATCGCCACGCTCGTGCCGGGCGTCCTGGTCCTGGTCTGGCCGGACGAGACCCTGCACGTACTGGCCGTCCTCATCGGCCTGTACCTGCTCGTGACCGGGATGTTCCGCTTCGTCTCGTCCTTCTCCAGGGACGAGCACGGTGAACGGTTCGCCGGGCTGCTGCTCGCGGTGCTGTACGTCCTCGCCGGGGTCCTGTGCCTGCGGAACCCGTTGCAGACCATCGCCGCGCTCTCGCTGATCGTCGGCGTCGTCTGGCTGGTGTCCGGCGTGGTCACCCTCCACACCGCCCTCGCCGGCCGGGACATGCCGCACCGCGGCTTCGTCCTCGCCGCCGCGCTGCTCGGCATCGTCGCGGGGATCGTCGTGCTCGCCCTGCCGGCCGAATCGGCCCGCGCGCTGACCCGGTTGCTCGGCCTGTGGCTCGTCCTGCTCGGCCTGGTCGAGATGGCGACCGCCTTCGCGTGGCGAGCCGCACTCCGCAGAACACGTGCCCCGGCACCGCACGGACCCGACGAGACACCCTGAGTCCGCGCCCGTACGCAGCCAGGGGGTTCGAGGCAAGGAGCACCCATGGTCCCGAACAACGCCTCCGGACCCTCCCACTCGGGCGGAACCCCGGACAGCGGCCGCCACCTGACGCCCACGGAACGCGCGGAGTACGAGCGCCTGCGCGGCGCGGCGAAGGTACGCCACCGGCGTCTGCGCCATGCGGGCGCCTCCGTCCTCCTGATGGCGGCCCTCCTGCTCGCCCCCCTCGCCGTGGCCGCGGCCTGGGTGGACGACCAGGTCTCCGACACCGACCGGTACGTGCAGACCGTCACCTCGCTGTCGTCGGACCCGGCCGTCCAGGACGTCGTGATCGACCGGCTGACCAACCGTGTGGTGGAGAACGTGGACGTCGAGGCGGTGACGACCGCGCTCTCCGAGACACTCGCGGACAACGGAGCCCGACCGCGCGTCGTGGAGGGGGCCGCAGCGCTCGACGGTCCGCTGAGCTCCGCGGTCAGGACGGCCGCGGAGACCGTCATCACCCGCGTGGTCACCGGCGACGCCTTCCAGCAGGCGTGGGAGGGCGCCAACCGGCGAGCCCACGGCGCTGTGATGAACATGCTCACCGGAGAGCGCGAGGGCGCCGTTCGCGCCACGGACGGCACCATCCAGCTGGACCTCGGAGCGCTGGTCGACGAAGTACGGCAGCGCCTCGTCGACGCGGGCTTCGACAAGGCGTCCGCCATCCCGGACGCCGAGCGCACCGTCACGCTGTTCGAGACCGAGAAGCTCACCAAGGCGCAGGACGCGATGCGGCTCCTCGACGTCGTCGGCACCTGGCTGCCGGTCCTGACCGTCGTGCTCGCCGCCCTCGCCGTGTGGACCGCTCCCGCACACCGGGTGATGCTCATGGTCACGGCCACCGGCGTCGCCGTGATGATGGTGCTGCTGCTCGTCGCGCTGGCCGTCGTACGGAGGATCTACCTCGACGCGGTCCCACCGGCGACCCTGCCCACCGACGCCGCCGCCGCGATCTACGACACGTTCGTGCGCTTCCTGCGCGACAGCACCCGCACCCTCCTCGTCGTGGCCGTGATCACAGGGCTGGCCGCCTACCTGTACGGCCCCGGACGTGCGGCACGCGGGGTGCGGTCGCTCGCCCAGCGGGGCGCCGGAGCCGCAGGAGGGGCGCTGCACCGCGCCGGGGCCCGCACGGGCTCCACCGGACATTGGCTGGACACCCACCGTGCGGGGACCACCGGAGTCGTCCTCGGCGCGGGCGCCCTGGCACTCGTGCTCTGGAACCACCCCACGGTCGGCGCGGTGGCGCTCGTCCTCGGCGTGGCCCTCGCCGTCCTGGCCGTCCTGGCCGTACTCGCCGCCGCGGCGGGACCGGAGCGGGCAGCGGGCGCCGGTGAACCGCGCCGACCGGTCCCGTGACACCGGGCCGACCGGTTGCGTGAGCCATGGTCAGGAAGCCCGTCCCCGCTCAGCGCTCCCACCGGGCAAGGGCGGAGAGACTCGCGGCGAGTCTGCGCTCGGGCCCGGCGGCCCGGCTGCTGCCCCGGTTGTCGGCCGTCAACATCGTCGAAAGCGCCGTGCGGCTGGCCGCCCAGGCCTTCCTCACCGCGCTCCCGCTGCTGATGACGGTGGCGGCGTTCGCGCCGAGCGGAGTGCAGGACCTGCTCGCCGACTCCCTCCGCGCGGTTCTGGGGATCCGCGGCGACACGCTGGAGGAAGTACGCCGCGCGTTCGCCGCCACCGGACCGACACGGGAGGCCGTCGGCGCCGTGGGCGTGATCGTCACGCTCGTCTCGGCCACGGCCTTCAGCCGGGCGCTGCAGGTGGTCTGCGAGCGGTGCTGGCATCTGCCCCGGGCCCCACTGTGGGCGGCGGCCTGGCGCTGGCTGCTCTGGCTGCTCGTCTGGCTGGCCGTCCTGCTGGTCCAGGCACCGCTGCGCAAGGGCTTCGGCCTCGGCCCCGTGACCGGGATCGTGCTGTCCCTGCTGTCGGCGACGCTGCTGTGGTGGTGGTCCCAGCACCTGATGCTGGGCGGCAGGGCCGGCTGGCGCAGTCTGCTGCCGGGGGCGGTGCTGGCCGGAACGGGCACGGTCGTCCTGAGCTGGGCCGCCCGCCTGTTCATGCCCACGGTCACGCAGCGCAGCCTGGAGGAGTTCGGTCCCCTCGGCCCCGTCTTCACCTTCCTGTCCTGGCTGATCGCCGTCTTCCTGGTGGCCGTCTCGGGCCTCGCACTCGGCGAGGTGGTCGCGTCCTCCACCTGGTACCGGACGGCCGTCGCCGACCGCCACCGCGCGCAGGAAGAGCGGGAAGACCCGTGACGGTCACACGGCCGCCCGCCTCACCCGCCTCGGGTGAGGCAGCCCGGGCCTTGCCGTGGGCACGCTGAGAACGCATGCGGTCTGTGCCGTTCGTCTGCGCCCTGCCCTTCCCGGGCGGGCCGGACGACCCTCACCGGACACCATCGAAACGAGGAGCCAGGATGGCCGCCACACACCCCGGACGCACGCACACAGCCAGGCAGGAATGGGCCACGGGCCTGACGGTCTTCGCGGCCGTCATGCTCATGATCGTCGGGATCCTCGACGTCATGAGAGGCATCGCGGCGATCGCCGAGGACGACATCTTCGTCACGACGAGGAACTACACCTTCGCGTTCGACCTCACCAGCTGGGGCTGGATCCACCTCGCCCTCGGCGTGGTCGGCGTGATCGTCAGCCTGGGGTTGTTCCAGGCATCGGCATGGGCACGCGTCATCGGCGTGGGCATCGCCGGACTCATCATCATCGCCAACTTCCTCTCCCTGCCGTACTACCCGGTCTGGTCGATCGTGATGATCGCCGCGTCGGGGTTCATCATCTGGGCCCTGTGCGTGGCGAGGAAGGACGAGTCCTTCGAGTAGTCCGCGCACCCACCGCACGACGTCCGCTCCGGGCGACCCGGCGTACGACGTGCCCCGCACCGGCACGGCCCTGAGGATCCGTACCGGCGCCGGAGGGACAGGGCTGATGAGACGAAGCGGCACGACCGGGAGCCGGCCGGCACGGGGTTCACCGGCAACCACCGGAGGGCACCGTGCCGGTTGGGCGCGCCTGGCACTCCTGGCCCTCCTGGCGAGCGTGCTCGTGCCCCTCACCGTCGCCGGTCTGCGCAGCGTGCTCTGGGTGCTGGTCGGCGTCGCCGGACTGGCCCTCGCCGCGGCCGGGATGTGGTGGACCCTGGCCCACACCGGCGCCGGGCGCGTGCTGGGAGCGGTCGTGTCCGTGATCGCGCCGGCCACGGTCCTGGCGCTGTACGCCGCAGCGGGCATGCTGGGGACGGCACTGCTCTCCCTGGCCCTGTGGGCGCTGGCCGTGGCGGCGGCCCGCATCGCCTCGGCACCGGCTCACACACCCCTGCGGGAGAGGCCCCTGGCCGAGCACCCGCGTCACCCCTGGATCCTCATGAACCCGCGCTCCGGCGGCGGCAAGGTGGACCGCCACCACCTCGCGGACAAGGCCGGCGCGGCGGGCGCCCGTGTCGTCCTGCTCGGCGCCGGGCATCAGGACGTGGCCCAACTCGCCCGGCAGGCCGTCTCCGAGGGAGCCGACCTGCTGGGCGTGGCGGGCGGCGACGGCACCCAGGCCCTGGTGGCGGAAGTGGCGGCGCGGTACCGCCTGCCCTTCGTGGTGATCCCCGCCGGCACCCGCAACCACTTCGCCCTCGACCTCGGCCTCGACCGCGACGACCCGGCGGCAGCCCTGGACGCCCTCACCGACGGGGTCGAAGTCCGTGTCGACCTCGGATTCGCCGCCGACCGGGTCTTCGTCAACAACGCGTCCTTCGGCACCTACGCGACGGTCGTCAGCGACCCCGCCTACCGCGACGACAAAGTGCGCACGGCCCTGCAGACGCTGCCCGGACTCCTCACCGGCCTCGACGCCCCCCGGCTGCGGGTGCGCTCCGCCGGTGCGCACGTCGAGGGTCTGCAGGCGCTGCTCGTCAGCAACAACCCCTACCGGCGAGCCGTCGACTCGCCCCACCCCGGACGCAGGGAACGACTGGACTCGGGGCGGCTCGGTGTTCTCGGCGTACACGTCGAGAACACCGCACAGGCGGCCCGGATGGTGCGTGGTGCCCGTTCCCCGAACCTCACACGGTTCACCGCGGAGGAAGTCGTCGTCGAAGCGGACACGGACACCGTCCCGGCCGGTATCGACGGGGAGTACGTGGTGCTGCCGGCCCCGGTGGTCTGCCGCATCGCGCCCGGCGCGCTGCGCATCCACGTGCCGCGCCACCGCCCGGGAGTACCGCACGGCAGACCACCGGCCGACTGGCCCCGCGTCACCCGACTCGCCCTGGGCCGCCGGCCTCCGGCCGACGACCGGGACCCGGCACCCGCCTGACCGGAGACGGCCTGGCGAAACGGACCGGGAGCCGAGGGGTGGACTGTCCGCACGCAAAAACTCCCGACCTGTACCCCAGGTCGGGAGCGATTCCGGAAGTGCCCCCGGCAGGATTCGAACCTGCGCAGACGGCTCCGGAGGGCGCTTCGACTAGCAGAAGACGTGGTGGTCACAGAGCCAAAATCAGACCGCCGGGCTCACGTCGTCCACGAATGGTCCATGGCCTGGCGCCGATACCTGCGCCAGGCCGTGCGCTCAGTCACAGTTCAGTCAGAGCAGGAACCAGTAGTTTCCGCCCGCGACACCGACGGCCGCAGCTAGCAGCGTGAGGAAGGCCGGCGACACCGACAGAGACACGGACAGGTCGAAGTGCTTGCCGACGGACACGCGAATGTGCCGGGGGGTGGAAGCCGGGCGTCCCTGGAGACCGGCCTGGCCGTTCTGGCTCGCGTTGACAGGCGTGTCATGCTGGTAGTTCATAGGGGACCCCTTCCTGATGACGGCGACGCCCCCGCCCACCCTCCTGCTTGTGCAGAAGAGGACAAAAAGGGGCCCCACCCTGGTAAGCCAGAGTGGGGCCCCTCAATACTAAGAAGACGGTAGCGAGTTACCGAGAAGTAGGTCAACTAACCCTAGTCGCAGCCAAGTTGCACCCCCTCGTCTGTGGCTGCGCGCCTCTGCGACGAACGCAAACGCCCGGACATCCCTTCCCCATGAGGGGTGCATTACGACTTCTTCGTCCCGAAACAACTTGGGGGGAGGCGCCTAGTACTCCAGCCGTAGATCGTGATCTTCATGCTTGAGCGGCTTGTCGTCGGTAGTGGCTGGTCTGGGATCGGGCCTGGTGGCGGCGTCGCCAGACGGACCAGCCAAGCCGGTGGACAGGGTCAAAGACGCGTTGGATGACGAGCGTGATGAACAGTCGTTGGATCTCGTTGCAGGTGAGCGGTATCAGCTCGTCGGGTGAGGGATGACGGTCGTGTTCGTTTGCGCGGACGACGGCGAGGAAGGCGTGCGCAAGCATGGCCAGGGTGGCCCAGCGGGACTAGGACGAGTAGCGCCGGACCTGGTGCTCGTCCAAGGCCGCCAAGCCCTTGCCGGGCTGGAAAAACTCCTCGACCCGCCACCTTGATAGCGACGCGCACCAGGGTGGTCAGAGGCACTGCGGCCGGCGAGTAGCAGCGGTAGTACGCGAGTTCGCCGGTGCTGCGGTTGCGGCGGATCAGCAACTGCTGGCTCCCGGGCCGGGGGTCGGTGAGGTCGATGACGGCCCAGTCGTAGAAGCGGTGGCCCTTGGCCTCGACCCCTGCGGACAGCTTCTGCCAGGCCCTCTTGGGCACCTTCCTGGCCAGCGTGTCCGCGCGGAACTTCCCGGCGCCTGTGGTGACTTCGTGCGAGCAGGCCACCGCTAGGACGTAGCCGGTGCCGCGTTCCTCCAGCGCGGCGCGCAGCCTCGGGTTGCCGCCGTAGACCTCGTCTCCCGCGACCCAGGCGGCCCGGTGGCCGGCGTCGAGGAATCGGGTGACCATGCGAGCGGCCAGTTCCGTCTTGGTCGCGAACTCCGTCTTGTCACCGAGTCCGGCGGCCCGGCAGCGGTCGGGGTCGGAGGTCCAGGAACGCGGAACATAGAGTTCCCGGTCGATCGCCGCGTGCCCTCGCGGGGTCGAGTAGGCGAGGTAAACGGCTACCTGGCTGTTCTCGACGCGTCCGACGGTGCCGGTGTACTGGCGCTGGACACCGACAGTGTCGGTGCCCTTCTTCACGTCGCCGGTCTCGTCGACCGCCAGCACCGCCTCGTCGTCGTGCAGATGCTCCACCACGTAGTCACCCGCGTCGTCGCGGACCTGGTCGGCGTCCCACTTGGCCCGCCCGAGCAGGTGCTGCATGCCGTCCGGGGCCCTGTCCCCGGCCCACTCGGCGATGGTCCAGCAGTTCTTGCGCGGCAGGTCCGACAACATGCCGAGTACCAACTTCCGGGCCCGGCACCGGGATTCCACCCGCGTGAACCCTCCCGCTATCCGGCTCATCAGGCCCTCGAACGCCTCCTGCCGGCAGGCAGGGTCTACGCTGTGACCTGCGGTCACCGCATGATCGTTTGTCTTCACACACCGATGATCAACGGTGGCCGCACCCGTCTCCACAGCGCGTCAGGTTCGCGCAGGGTCTGCCTGCCGTCCTGTGTCTGGAGGACTTGTGCAACGTGGCGAAGTCTGGTGGGTGCAGTTCGCCGAGCGGAGGTTGGTCGTACTGCTGTCGGGAGACGACGCGTCCGGGATCCGGGTGATGCAGGTCGTGCTCCGGCGGGCGTCGACATCAGCCGTCTGGGCATCGAAGTGATGGTGGGCGCCGGTGAAGGACTGCCGTTCGAAGACCGTGCTGCGGCTCGCGTTCCCGCGTCCAGGCTTCACCCCTTGCACGTGGCTGACCCCTGTGTCACGGGACGACCTGATAGAGCGGGCGGCCGTCCTGTCCTCGGCGAACTCAGCGAGATTGACGACGCCCTCCGACTCGCTGAACAAGCGCAGGAGCAGACCCCGGCGACGACCGCGAAGCTCAGCGAGATAAGGGACGCTCTAAGTCTCGGTGAACTCGGATAGAGGGAGAAGGAGCCGACGGCGTGGGCGGTCTCGGCCAGATGGTCGACGCTGTCCGACTGTCGCCTCGGCGCCTCTCACCATCGAGATCACGATCTACGGCTGGAGTACTAGGGGCGACGTGTTCTTCACTTGAACTGATGGTCCGCAGACGTCCGCGGTTGTCCACCGCTGTTCGTCGGCGATGTCACGCAGTTGGAGTATGTCCCGGCCCCGCGTGGCGCGAACGGTGATCGAACTGGACACCGTCCAACGCCTCTCGCAGCCCGACTGTCGTCTACCCGGCGTGGTCGGCGGCCAAGGAGTACGGCGCGGCTTCGAAGGCTGCCTCGCCTACCTTCCACCCAGTGTGCCGGGATGGAGGCCGAGAGCAGAGTCTGTGTCACTCCAGGGCAAGCAGATGCCAGAAGGCACCCTTGCGAGGCCACCAGACTGGGGCCCAGCAGCGCGAGGAGTTCGCGCATGGTCAGGGTGCGGCAGCTCGCCCCCGATCAGAGGCCGCGAGGCGTACACCTGCGGGCGGCCGCTTGAGCGACAGGCCTGTACTGTGCAGGGCCTGAGTGAAGGCGATTGCAGTGAGGTTTCCTGCCATGTGTGAATGATAGTTGGGGACGTTCAGGCGTTAACGCGATAACGGCGCCGCAGTAGCGCCAGAACTATGACGGCTGCGAAGGTCATCCACGTTTTGCCGAGGATTTGTCCAGGCAGGTAATTGAGGGACCCGAAGGCAAGGTGGAGGAACAGGAGGCTGTCGGCGAGAAGTCCGACGGTGTTCGAGGCGAGTATCGCGACGAGTAGTCCTCGCTCGCGCAGGGGTTCGTAGACGACGAAGTCCATGGTTTCAGCGACGGCGAAAGCGACCGCTGAGGCAGTGGCGAGGCTGGGGTCGGCGAGGAGGTAGGAGAGGACGGTGCCGATGGCTATGGCGGCGAGGATGGCGCCACGGCCGGTCGCCTCGCGTGCGAGGTCGCGCAGGACGAGCGCCAGGCCGACGAGGTAGACGCCGGCAGGTGCGACGTAACCGAGGCCGACGGGTACCGCGCCGAAGTGAGTGACGGCCAAGTTGGCGGCCGGGATGGTGGCGATGTAGGCGATGATTGTGGCGATGCCGGCAGGAGCGGGGGCCTTCACGATCTACTTTCTGTCTAGGTCGGCGGGGTGCTGCGCTCGGCTCCAGCGGCGGACGGGCGGTTGGACGAACGTGCAGACAGTACAGCGCAGGGTACTGACACCCCGAGGGCGTCGGTCCGTGCTGCAGTGCTGGGAAGTGCCTGGTTCCGGTGGGCAAATCCGCCTGGGGTCAGGCGGGCGATGCGCGCACTGAGGGACAGGGGTGGGCCTCTCGACGGCGGGCGCGCCAGACAGTGTCGCGGGTGCCGGCTCGCTTTACGGGCCGCGGGGCGCGTGCATAGCCGCCAGTGGGCGCCTCCCGCGGGCTCGGGCGGAACCATGCGCCTCGCCGCGGCAGGCACGGCGTAGGGAAGGGGATGGCATCCCCCGGTTCCGGCCTGAGGCGCGGGCGAGGACGTGGGTTTAGTCGGTGTAGGTCAGGCTGGCGATGGCGTCGTGGCTGTGAATACTTTCCAGATTCTTCGCGCGGATCGCATGGTTCAGACCCTTTTCGCGGCATGTGAGGCTTATTTCGCGAATGAGGTCTTCTACGAAGACGGGATGGTCGTAGGCCTGCATGGTGACGACGCGCTCATCGGACCGCTTGATGAGGGGGAAGACAGGGGCGGAGCCGACGTTGCGCAGTAGGTCGACGATTTCGTGGATCGCCAGGGGGTAGGGCGCGTCCGTTGTCCCGGTGACCGTCAGGGTGATCTCGCTGCGCTGGTTGTGGGCACCGTAGTCGGAGATGGCCTTGGAACACGGGCACAGGCTGGTGACGTCGGTGGTCACCGTGGTGGCGACGGTGCAGGTGTCGGCGGTGATGCGGCCGGTAATGGTGACGTCATGGGTTTGCCACGACTGTCGCTTACTCGCGGGTGCGGTCACGGTCGTGGCGATGGGCAGGGACAGCGTCAATACCAGGGTGGGGGCTTCGAGCAGCTCGAGCCCTCGTTTGAGGGCGATGGGCAACTCCTGCGGGGCGAGGGTGGCCACTTCCTCGTGCACCAGAGCGATCATGCGGCTCATGTGGGTGCCGCGCCGGTCGGCCTGGAGGCCGACGGTGACGCTGATGTCGGCGATGCCGTGTTGGCGTGTGTGGCCGTCATCGAACGTGACGGGGTAGCGCAGGCCGCTGATCCCTACTTCGTCGATGGCGATGCCGCGGGGGTCGGTCTCGTTTTGGATATCGTGCATGTTGCTACTCGCCTCGGTAGGTGCAACCGGAGGTGCAGGTCTCGCGCACGGTGATCGCTGACAGGGCGGGGAGTTCGGCGATCATCCGGTCCCAGATCCAGCGGGCCAGGTTCTCGCTGGTGGGGTTTTCCAAGCCTTCGATGTCGTTCAGGTAGTAATGGTCTAGTTGTGCGTCGATAGGCTTGAACGCACGCTTGACGTCGCCGAAGTCCATTACCCAGCCTGCTTCCGCATCCACTGGCGCTTCGACGTGCACGGTGATCTCGTAGGAGTGGCCATGCAGGCGGGCGCACTTGTGTCCTTCGGGGACACGTGGCAGGCGGTGGGCTGCTTCGAAGGTGAACTCGCGAAAGATTTCCATTACTGAATTCCCAGATACTTGTGCGTCTGGAGGGAAAGTGTCCAGCGCGGGTTCTTCATGCAGTACTCGACGACGGCGCGGGTGTGGGCCTCGCGATGAGCGTCGTCCAGCGGTTGCAGTCTGAAGTGGCGGAAGTTGAGGTCTTCGAACTGGGCGGGGTCACCGCCGGCCTGGGGATAGACCAGCTTGAGTTCGTCGCCGTGAGTGAGGACCAGTGTGGAGCCGATCTTGGGGCTCACGCACAGCCAGTCGATACCCCGGGGCGCCGGACGGGTGCCGTTGGTTTCCACTGCGACTTCGAAGCCGCGGTCGTGGAAGGCGTTGATGGCGTCCTCGTCCAACTGCAGCAGGGGTTCTCCTCCGGTACACACCACGAACCGGTGTGCCCGTTCGGCGGTGGGCCAGGCGGCTTCGACGGCGGCGGCTAGGTCGTCGGCGGTGGTGAAGCGGCCGCCTCCTTCGCCGTCGGTGCCGACAAAGTCGGTGTCGCAGAACTGGCAGATGGCGCGGGCGCGGTCGCGCTCCCGGCCGGTCCACAGGTTGCAGCGCGAGAAGCGGCAGAAGACCGCAGGGCGTCCTGCGTGACTGCCTTCCCCTTGGAGGGTGTAGAAAATTTCCTTGATCAGGTAGGTCATCAGGCGCTCTGGTACTGGACCGGGTCCTTCACGCCGGCTTCGGCGAAGCCTTTCAGGCGCAGCAGGCACGTCTCGCACTTGCCGCAGGCCTGTCCCTGCTCGGCGGGGTCGTAGCAGGAGGAGGTCAGGGAGTAGTCCACGCCCAGGCGCAGGCCCTCGCGGACGATGTCGGCCTTGGACAGTGTCATCAGGGGGGAGTGCAGTGTGATCTTGGAGGTGCCTTCGACGCCGGCTCGGGTGGCCAGGTTGGCCATCGTGGCAAAGGCCTCCATGTACTCGGGGCGGCAGTCGGGGTAGCCGCTGTAGTCCACGGCCGTGACCCCGGTGAAGATGTCGCTGGCGCCGACGGTCTCGGCGAAGGCTAGTGCGAACGACAGGAAGATCGTGTTGCGGGCCGGCACATACGTGATCGGTACTCCGGACTGGGGTGTGTCCTGAAGCGACTCGTGCTTGGGCACCTCGATGTCGGCCGTCAGGGCAGAGCCGCCGAAGACCCGCAGATCGATGTCGGCGATGACATGCCGGGCCACCCCCTGTGCCTGGGCGACCCGCTGGGCTGCCTCCAGTTCGATGGAGTGGCGCTGACCGTAGCGGAAGCTGAGCGCGTAGGGAGTGAATCCCTGGTCCTTGGCGATGGCCAGCACCGTGGTCGAGTCCAGGCCGCCGCTCAGCAACACGATCGCGGGACGGTCCATGCTGTCACTCCCTTGTCTGATGTCCAGTTGCCTCACTTGAGGCAGAGGAAGCCTACCCCGGTAACTACCGGCTACAGTAACTACGACAACAGACGAGTTAACGAAGCCAGAGGTCGAACCGCAGTGAACGAGTTGCCCATCGTGGTCACGTGCACGGACCGGAAGGCCTCACCACCCGTGACCGCCCTGCGGGTCCGCGATCTGCCTGCCGCGGACCTGTCCGAAAAGGCCGTGGAGTGGGAACGCCGCCTCCGCACCGCCTCCGAGGGGCGGGTGGAGTTGGCGCATCTCTACCAAGGGGACCAGTGGAGGCGCGCTCAAGCCCTAGCGGCCGCTGCGACCCACGCCGGGTTCGCCCCTCGCCTGTATGTGGCCTCGGCCGGACTGGGCCTACGATCAGTCTCCAGTCTTGCCCCCCCTTACGCGGCCACTTTCATGTCTCGACATGCAGATTCCGTGGCTTCCTCCACGTCCCAGGCGGCCGACTGGTGGGATCATCTGCAGCGCATGGACGAAAGTCATAACTTGTCCAAGATTGCGGCTTCTGCCGGGCGAATTCTTGTGGTGCTGTCCGAGACGTACGCCCAAGCCATGCACCGCGAACTGCTTGCCCTGGCGGCCAGCGGAGCGGACACGGTGCTCATCGGAGGCGCCTGCGACCTGGACGGCGTGCTGCGCATTCCAGCCAACGCCGCCCTACGTTACGCCCTGGGCGGCACCCTCACCAGCCTCAACGCCCGCACGGCGGCAGCCTGGCTGCAGCACTGCACTCCCGGCCGCCTCATTACCCCTGCCGCCACAGAACGTTGGACGACCTGGGTCGACCAGGCAGCCCGCCCGGAACGCTATGCACGCACCCCGATGTCGGACGCTGCAGTGATCGACTTCATCAAGGACATGAAAAGCCGCTACCCACATGCGTCCCGTACGCGCCTACTACGCCTACTGAGAGACGAGGGGATGGCCTGCGAACAGAAGCGCTTCGCAGGACTGTACTCGTCAACGATTGGCCAACGATGACCTCCACTGTGCTTAAGCGTCGGGCGCTGCGGATCGAGCAGCACCCCACGATCCCGCTGTATGTGTTCACCTTGGCGGCGGAAGAGGTCCACCAGGTCGCCGACGTCGCCCGCATCTCCCGAGACGAAGCGGGCAAACTGATCGGCTACCAACGCCCCGAGAAGAAGCAGCACGTGAAGCAGATTCTCGAGTACCTCGACGGCGAGGAGGTCCTGTTTCCCAATGGGCTGATCATGGCGCTGCCCTCCAGCGTGCGGTTCAAGTCCAGCCCGGGCCCGGGCAGCAGCGACGGCCTGTGCACCTCGGGCACGCTGGAGATCACACTGCCCGATGCCCCCGACGCCCCCCGGCCCGCCTGGATCGTCGACGGTCAGCAGCGCAGCCTCGCCCTGGCTCGCACCCGCAACACCCGCCTGGCTGTGACCATCGCCGGCTTCGTTGCCGAAGACCTGGAAACCCAGCGCGACCAGTTCTTGCGCGTGAACACGGTGTCCCCGCTGCCCACGAATCTCGTGACCGAACTCCTCCCGGAAGTCGGCACCCTGCTGCCGACCAAGCTCTCCGCCCGCAAACTCCCCGCCGTGCTGGTCGAGGCCCTCAATCACGACAAGGACTCACCCTTTCGAGGCCTGGTGCGCCGCCCGTCCACCACGGCCGAGCAGAAGACGGACGCCGTCGTCACGGACAACAGCCTCACCACGGCCATCCAGGAATCCCTCAACTCCCCGTCAGGCGCCTTCTTTCCCTACAAAAATCTGTCCAATGGCACGGTCGACACGGCCACCATCCGCCAGATCCTCGTCGTCTACTGGACCGCGGTGCGCGACACCTTCCCCGACGCGTGGGGGCTGCCGGCGACCAAGAGTCGGCTGATGCACGGCGTCGGCATCCGCTCCATGGGACGCTTGATGGATCGCGTCATGATGGCCATCGACCCCGCCTCACCCCATGCCGTGAAGTTGGCGCGGGACGAACTCGCCTTGATCGCACCGCACTGCCGCTGGACCCAGGGACGCTGGCCCGACCTGAACACCCCCTGGAACGAACTCCAGAACAACCCCCGCCACATCAGCACCCTGTCGAACTACCTCCTCCGTATCTATGTGCAGGAAAAGGCAAAGGCCGCGTGAAATTCTATTTCCCTGACAGCCAGGACCTGGTGAGCCCCACGTACGACTTCATCAACGATGAGTACTCGCCCTACCGAGTCCGTCAGCGCGATGACGTCTACGCCCACCAGGCCGTGACACCGATCCCCTACGACGGGATCCTTGTCAGCAAGGCGGTTGTCGACGGATCCATGAAGGGTGCAGGTAAATACTCTGCCTCCCAGCGCGAGCGCTTCTACCGCCTGGGCGTGAGGAACTTCTTCCGTCTCCCCGACGAATGCTCCACCATCGGAGACTGCGGCGCCTTCAACTATATCGACGAAGAGCGCCCACCCTACGAAGTCGACGAAGTCCTTGACTTCTACGGCCGATGCGGATTCGACGCCGGAATCAGCATCGACCACATCATCTTCGGCTACATCCCTCAAGAATCCGACACGGAACCAGAAGCGGCGTGGGTGGAACGCCAGCAGATCTCCCTGGAACTCGCTGAGAACTTTCTCACCGCGACCAAAAAGCACGGCGCCCACTTCGAACCCGTCGGCGCCGCCCAGGGGTGGGGACCCGACAGTTACGCCCACTCCGTCGCGCAACTGCAGAAGATGGGGTACCGGCGTATCGCCCTCGGCGGCATGGTCCCCCTCAAGTCCCACGAGATCCTGGCCTGCTTGCGGGCCATCGACG
The DNA here is from genome assembly GCF_040638895.1 of Streptomyces sp. NPDC024017. Classification (NCBI taxonomy): domain Bacteria; kingdom Bacillati; phylum Actinomycetota; class Actinomycetes; order Kitasatosporales; family Streptomycetaceae; genus Streptomyces; species Streptomyces sp. NPDC024017. The sequence goes on from NZ_JBEZYZ010000005.1 coordinate 453,271, forward strand.
AAGTACGCAACCACGACACCGAACTACACCTGCTCGGCATCAACCGCGTCGACAGCATGGAGCAGTTCGCCCGCCACGGCGTGACCAGCTTCGACAGTACCTCCGCCTTCCGCCAGGCCTTCATGGACGACCGCAACAACTACCACACCGCCACCGGTGCCTATACCGCCATCAGAGTCCCCCAAGTCGACGGCAACCCCGCACTCAAACGCCTCATTTTGTCCGGAAGCGTCTCCCAGGCTCAGGCCATCACCGCAGAACGTGCCTGCCTGCGCGCACTACGGGAATTCGACAGCGGAGAGAACTCGCTCGAAGAGGTACTCGACGCCCTCTCTGTCTACGAGTCGCTCGTCCTCGGCCCGAAGAAGAAGAGCTACCTCGCATACTACGAGCGCATCCTCAGCGATGCTCCCTGGCGCGCCTGCCCCTGCGCCCTGTGCAAGAAACATGGCATCGAGATCGCAATATTCCGGGGAACCGAGCGGAACAAACGCCGAGGATTCCACAATCTGACCGTACTCGAGGCCAAAATGCGCTCCCTCACCTTCGGGTGAACCCCCACTTTTCTTCTTTTCATATGTCTGGAGATGCAATGGCCGACCGATACGAACTCAGGCTCCCGGCGCTCGAGATCCGCCAGGGCGGAAGAAAGATCTACTGCTTCGCCGTCGACGGCAAGAAGGTTCACAGCTTCGCCGCGGTCTCCCGCGTACGCCGCGACGGCGACAGCAACCTCCAGGGCTACCAGCGCCCCGAGGTCCTTAGCCACATCCGCGGCATCCGCCGCTACCTCGAGTCCGACAACGCCATGCTCCCCAACGCTCTGGTCCTGGCCTTCGACGAGAGCGTCAGGTTCGAGAGCGGGGCGCGGCGGGTCGCTGGCGTCGACTACTCCATCCCCGGCGAGTTGGTGATCCCTGTCGACGAGTCCCTTTCCGACGAGGACAAGCCCGCCTTGATCGTCGATGGCCAGCAGCGCAGCGCCGCCATCCGTGACGCCGACCTGGTCGAATTCCCCGTCGCCGCCGTCGGGTTCATCGCCGACAACCACGACGATCAGCGCTCCCAGTTCATTCTGGTCAACTCCACCAAGCCGCTACCCAAGGGACTCATCCATGAGCTCCTGCCCGAGACCAGCGGCCACCTCCCGCCCACCTACGCCCGCAAGCGTCTGCCCGCCCAGTTGATGACCCGCCTCAACACCGACGGCCAGGGCCCCTTCTACGGCCGTATCGCCAGCCCCACCTCACCCGACGGCAACATCAAAGACACTGCCGTTCTCCGCATGCTGGAGCACAGCCTCTTCGAGGGTGCTCTCTACCAGTACCGCAACCCCGAAGACGGCTCCGGCGACGTCGACCGCATGCTGCTGCACCTGCGCTCTTTCTGGGCCATCGTCAAGGACACCTTCAGCGACGCCTGGAAACTCCCGCCCCGCCAGTCCCGCCTCACCCACGGCGCCGGCATCCAGGCCATGGGCTTCGTCATGGACAGCCTCACCGATGGCATGCCTGCCGAAGACGTCGACTGCGACGCGGTGCGCAACGCTGTTCTGGGCCTGATGCCGATCACTGCCTGGACCTCCGGCATGTGGCGCTTCGCCGACGGCGAGCAGCGCCGCTGGAACGGTCTGCAGAACACTCCCAACGACGTTCGCCTCCTGACCGACCTGCTGGTCCGCGCCGTACACAGCTGACCTGACCGTTTGTCGTGCTCCGGCTCCGGGGCACGCGAATGACCGCAATCCGCCCGCCACCGGCATCCGGTGGCGGGCGGATCCGTTTTCAGTGCGGCAGTCGCCGTCTGCTTGTGCGGTGCTGCCGCCAGCGCTTTGCCGTCGATCACCAACCCATGAGGATGCCGTCTGACTCCGGTGAGTGTCGGTCGGGCCGCTGGCGGGACCGACCGAGGCCCTGGTTACTGATGTTGATGAACCTGCAACAGTACGCGGCAACAGTCGTCAACCCGATGCCGGGCAGCGGGGTAACTCGAACGCAAGCGCCGGGCGGTTGACGCCTCGTCCTGCCACGCTTGCATCTGTCCGTGGGGGCAGGTCTCGTGGCACCCCATACCTTCCGGCCCCATCAGCCGGGGCAGGTTGGGCGTCAGCTCTGTGATCGACGGCTGGGTTCCGAGGGCATCGGTCACAGCGACTCCCCGGCCCGTAGTGCCTGCAGTTACCCGGCACCGCGGGCATCAGGGTGTCCCGCGACGTTAGGCACTGACCGTTTGTGCTCAGTATTGACCGGATCAACTGTATGGGTTATGAAACTACATGATCATCCTTATCGTGATCTCACCCCCGGTTTCCTGTAGGTGGCCTGGAGGGGCGGTGGGGCGGGGCAGGGTGGCGCTGTTCGGAGTGGTGGGGGCGGCCCGGGTTGCGGCTTTGGTGCGGTGACCTAACACGTCAATGAAGCGCGATCGCCCGAGGCTGTCCACTCGACGAGGGCGTTGTCGGTGGTGCGGTTTACGCTTCAACCGGCTGGATGTGAGCATCTCGTGAAGGAAGTGCGATGTCGGGGCTGAGGGTGGGGGATTTTGTCCGGTTCGCCGGTTCGCGGGGGGTGGGGCGTGTAGGGGCGCTTGAAGGAGACAGTGTCCAGGTCGACTTCTTCGAGTCGATAGCGGAACCTGTTGCGCTACAGCAGCGCATCGCTGCACGGTTGTGCACGCCGGTGGCCCTGCCAGAGGAGACGCGGGTCTACCGGCGCGATCCCAGCACGGGCGTGTGGACCGTGGGACGGGTGCGGGGCAGCGACCCGGGCGTGTACTACGTACAGTTCCCCAATCATCCGGACGTGCACCTGCCCGTCAAGGCGGCCGAGTTGCACGTGCGCTGGGACGAACCGGTACGCAATCCGGTGGCCACCCTCGGAGCCGGCGGAAACGAGTCCGGCTACTTCCACGACGCCCGCCTGCCGATGCTGCACAGCCTCATCGCCCAGCGCAGTGCCAGCGGCAGCATTCCTGCACTGCTCTCCGCCGCCGTGGAGATCTACCCCCACCAAGTGCAGGCCGCCCTGACGGTCCTCTCCGACCCGGTGCAGCGCTACTTGTTGGCCGATGAGGTGGGACTCGGAAAGACCGTCCAGGCCGGCTACGTCATGCGGCAGACCCTCATCGACAACCCCCACGCCAGGATCGTCGTCGTTGCGCCCCAACCTCTGGTGAGGCAGTGGCGCAGCGAGATGCTGGAGAAGTTCTTCATCGACGACTTCCCCGATGCACACATCACCTTCACCGCCCACGAGACCCCCCGCAAGTGGGAGACCTACCGAGGCGCCGACCTGCTCATCGTGGATGAGGCGCATCTCCTCGTCCACGGCATCACCGAGCCCACGCAATCGCCGTACCAGGAACTGTGCGGCATCGCACACTCGGCCGCCCGATTGCTGCTGCTGTCGGCCACTCCAGTGACCTCTCACTACGTCACCCACCTCGGCCTGCTGCATCTGCTGGACAAGGACCTGTACCGGTGGGACGACCGTGCCGCCTTCGGGGAGCGCTACCGGCGGCGCAAGGACCTGGCCGATGGCGTGTTCCAACTGGACGCCTACTTCCCCGCACTGCTGCCGATGACTATTGAAAGCCTGCGAGACCTACTGCCGCCTGATGCACGCTTCGAAGACCTGGCCGCCGGAGTACTGGACCTGCTCACCGAGGACGCTGATCTGGCGGACGAGGATCAGGCTCCCGAACTGGGGCTGCGCGTGGAGAGCCTGAGAGCTCATCTCAGCGAGACCTACCGTCTGCACCGCAGGGTCATCCGCCACCGTCGCGCCTCCGTGCTCCAAGAGGACGAGGAGACGGACCTGGTGCCCTACGAGGTCAGGGGCCGCACCCGCCCGCGACTGCTCGCGGTGGACCGGGACGAACACCACCTGGGCCAGGAGTTGTTGCTCGAGTGGCGCACGCTTGCTGCCGACCACCTGATGGACACGGAAGCAGACGACCACCAGTACACGGCGTTCGCCATGGCACTGGCGGTGCTGGCCTCCCGGGCCGGGGGCCCGGCTCAGGACCTGCTGTGCGCACTGCGCTGGCGCACTCACCTCGATGAGCACGCCGCTGACCGCGCCGGACTCACCGAACAAGAACGACACCTGCTCACGGCGCCAATCGCCCTGCCGGGCGAAGGCAGCCTGCTGGAGGCCTACAGCAACCAGTGCGCCAACTCCTTCGATGCCTCCGCCTGCACCTCCCTTGCCCAGGTGCTGGCACCGGTGATGCGTCCCGGGACGAAGGTGGTGATCTTCTGTGGTCCAGGTTCCATGGCCGCACAGTTGGCGGCCGCCCTCACCGCCGCCCACGCGGCGAGTGCCTTGGTAGGCCTGCACACGACAAAAGCTGGCGCGGACGCCTGCGAACGTGCGGTGCAGGCATGGCGTGCCTCGCAGGACGCGGGAATGTGCCAGGTCCTCGTCGCCGACACCTCGGCCGAGGACGGACTGAACCTTCAAGCGGCCGACACGCTGGTGCACATGCGGCTGCCGTGGTCCCCCAATCGCCTCGAGCAGCGGATCGGACGGGTGGACCGCTACCGGGGAGTGGAATCGCTGCGGCAAAATCGGCCGGCGCAGCAATTCCGCATCGGTGACCGCGAGGGCAACGAGATGTTCTGCGGCGCCTGGGCCGGCCTCCTCCACGAGGGGTACGACCTGTTCACCGCATCGGTGTCAACTCTTCAGGACATCATCGCCGAAGGACTGGCCCGAGTGTGGCGGCGGGCGCTGACCGACGGCCCCGCAGGACTTACGGCCCTGGCACCTGCGCTGCGCGAGGACCTCCGCCAGGCCAAACGGGACATCGACACCATGGACATGCTGGAATCCAGCCACGAGACGTCGGAACAGGCACGTCAGACCACGGGCGCACTCGACCGCCTGGAACAGGACTGGCGCACGCTGCGCAAGAACCTGGTGCACTACGCTGACGACAGCAGTGGCGGCCTGCGCTTCCGGCATGACGTACGCACCGTCGCCGGTCACCAGCGTGACCTCTTCGATATCGCCTCCTCGCGCCCCCTGCTCGACCCCCAGCGTCGCAAGGCGGCCACCGAAAGCATTCACCCCCATATGTCCCAGGGCGTGTTCAACCGCTCCACAGCCTTGCGAGCACCAGGGACTCGGCTCTTTCGCTCGGGCAACCCCTTCGTCGACATGCTGGCGGGCATCGTCTTCACCGACGAACGCGGACAGGCCACGGCCTTCCGGCGCTTTGACCCGGCCTGCCGGGGCGCGGACGAGGCGTACTTCGGCTTTGAGTACCTCGTCGAGGCCGACATCAACTCCGCCCTTCAGCACCTCGCGGACGTACCGGAAGCGAGGCGGGCACTGCGGCGCCAGGCCGACCGCCTGCTCGCACCATTCACCCGCAAGGTCTGGGTGCCAGCCGGACACCGAACAGCTCTCACCAATCCTGAGGCGTGCGCTTGGCTGGACGCCCCCTACGGTCGGCAGGGCGACCAGAACTACAACTTCACCAACCATCAGCAGCTGATCACCGTGTTCGGAGGCGGGCAGGACTACCGGCGCACGGCTGAAGCAGCTGAGGAGGTGGCTCGCGCCCACCTCGTCCAGGCAACCGATCTGGTGGGCAAGTGCGTTACGGCCCAGGACCAGGCACGACAGCAGCTTGCCGTGGCGAGTGCGCAGGCGCAGGCGCGACGTGCGGCCGGGCATCTGTTGGGCGACACCGAGAGCTACCTGCTGGACGTGGCCGTGGCGCGGGATCTGACGGAAGGCCTGAGTCGTCCCTCGGTGCGCGTGGTGGCCGCCACCTGCATCGTGCGCGGTGGATACCGGACGGTGAACCACCATGGGTGATCTGTGGGCGCACGCACAGGAGTTGTTCTCGGCATGGCCCGAGGTGCCAGCGACGACCGCGACGGGGACGCTGCAACGGCTGAAGGACGCCTTGGCCGACCGGGCGGCCAAGCGGACCGACGCGGTCGACTGGCGCGACATCGCGGCCCTGACCCGCCAAGTCCTGCTGGAGGCCGCGGCCAGGGGTAACCATGCCGGCCTAGAGGTGCCGTTGGATGCGGCTCTGCCCAGCCGCGAGCAGTGGGAGCAGATGGCTTGCAGGACGCTGCCCACCGGACGTGGATTGCGTGTTTTTGCCCTGGAATGGCATCCGCGCGCCCTGACACCCCACGCACAGCAGAGCGCACGGGAGGACTTGCAGCAGATTTACCTGGGAGAAGACTCACTGCACCGGCGCCACCTCGAATCCCAGCCGGCCGATCCCTATTGGACCGAGGCCCTCGGCTACCAGGAGTACGTCTCCGTCGGACAGCAGCAGGCCGCACGGGCCGTCGCACTGGCTCCCGCGGGCAGCACCACGATCGTGTGCCTGCCCACCGGCCATGGCAAGACCGCCGTGGCCCAGGCCGCCGCGCTGCTGACAGGAGCCCGCGGGGGAGTGTCTGTCGTGGTCGTGCCCACCGTCGTTCTCGCTCTGGACATGGAGGCCAGGACGCAATCTGCCCTTGCTCTGCAGGGTAGGCAGAGCCCGACCGGCCGCTATGCCTACACCGGCGGCATGCCGCAGGAAGTCAAGCGACAGATCTGCGAGGACGTGCGGACTGGTCGCCAGCGCGTGCTATTCACATCTCCCGAGGCGGTGGTGACGGCGCTGAAGAAGCCTCTGGAGGACGCCGCCGAAGCCGGACTGCTGCAGTACTTCGTCATCGACGAGGCGCACCTGGTAGAGCAGTGGGGCACCGGCTTTCGGCCCGAGTTCCAGACCATGGCCAGCCACCGGCGTACCTGGCTGCGCAAGGCCCCACCAAACCAGGCGCCGGTGACGGTGGCGATGAGTGCCACTCTCACCCACCAGCAGGTCAGCCTGTTGGAGCAATTGTTCGCCGAAGAAGGGCAGGCCGAGGTGATATGGGCTTCCCAACTACGGCATGAGCCCAGCTATTACGTCGACACCTGCCCCGACGAGCAGAGCCGTAACCAAGCCGTGATTGACGCGGTCGCCATGCTGCCTCGGCCGCTGGCGCTCTACACCACCCGGGTCAAAGACGCCGTCGACTGGGCCGAACGGCTGCGCCAGGCCGGTTTTCGCCGTGTCACCCAGGTCACCGGAAAATCTACCGACGAACAGCGGCGGCAGGCTCTTGAGGGCTGGGCGGGATCGACCGCGGCCGGGCCTGCAACCACGCGCTTCGACGTGGTCGTGGGCACCTCGGCCTTCGGCCTGGGAGTCGACCTCGCCGACGTGCGTACCGTGGTTCACGCCTGCCTTCCGGAGACCACGGACCGCTACTACCAAGAGGTCGGCCGCGCCGGACGTGACGGCAACCCCTGCATCGCCTACATGGCCACCGCCCCTGGGGACGAGGAATTGGCCGAAAGCATCAACCGCAGCCCGCAATTGACCGCCGAGCGTGCCTGGTCCCGGTGGCGGGCTATGTGGGTGGGGCGCACCTCCACCGCCAACGGCGCCCACAGACTCAGCCTCGAAGCCCTGCCGGCCGACATGCCCGAAGGGTTCGGCCGCCACCGCAGTTGGAACGAACGCATCCTGAACTTTATGGTCAGAGCGGGGCTCATCAAGGTGAGTATCACCGACCCCCCCCAGCGCGCCACGCAGGAGGCCGACACGGCTTGGCAAGAACGCCTCGATGCGTTTTATGCGTCGCTGGGCAAAGAGTTCGACGTCTTCCTCGTGGACGGGCAGACCAACGACCGTGTCTACTTCCTGCAGCGCTTCAACGACGTCCGTCGGCTGATCATTAACGACCAGCGTGACGCCGCCGGCCGGCTGCGAGAGATCCTTCGCAGCGACCGCTGCTGGGGCGAAGCACTCGCCGACCACTATCGCGTGCCCTACCGCAAAGGCGTCCTGACCACTGGCGTCACCTGCCGTGGATGCCCGCCCTGCCGAAAGCAGGGGCCGCCGCGGACCGCACCGGAGGGCTACTACCGACTCGCGGTCGAGCCCTGGCCCGCCGTGCCATCGTGGCCGAACCGGCACGAGGATCCTCTTAAGCGGTTCCGCGCAGACCTGCCGTGCCTGTCCCTGTACTGGGAAACCGAGCAGGAGTTCACCGACCTGGTGCCCGAACTGCTCGAGCGCCTGGCTGTGCGGGGGATGTCGGTCCTCGGCGGTCCGGGACTCGCCCGACTTGCCACCCGGCGACTGCAGCGCGACGTGCGGCCCCGCCCTCTGGTCGTCGACAGGGACGAGGACCTCCTGGGCCGCTACACCAACCCGATGGTCTGGTTGCTGGACCCTTCCGCCTCCCACATGGGAGAGGAACTGACGATGCGATTTGATTCTCAGGATGTAACGTACCTGCTGCATCCACGGTCTTTGGCGCATCCGGATCGCCCCGACACCCCACTTGTTGCAATCCACCGCGCCCACTTGTGGGTACGTACTGCCTTGGAGTCGTTCTAGTGGCCCTGTTGCTTGCGGAATCTTCAATACCACCGTTTATGTGGGCCGTCGTTCGTCTCCTTGCCGCAGAAAAGAAGCCGGTGCCGGTCGATCGCGCACGGGCTCTTCTGGCTCCCCCGTCCCTGACCGAGGGCAAGGAGAGCAAGACCTTCGACCAAGCCGTGCGCAGTCTGCGCGAGGTGCAGTTGGTCGTCGTCGACGAAGGCCGCCTCTCGCTGACCGGATACGCCAGCGACCTCGACGGCACGGACTTCTCGTCCTTCAGCAGCGCCCTGCGCGAGGCTGTGTTGGCCGGTGAACTCAATGTTGGACTGGCCGACGACGCCGGACAGACCGGTTCGCGCGACCTCACCCGCATCCTCGTGTGGTTCCTCTCCTGCGATCCTCTCGACGGGCCGGCCACCTGGGACATCGTCCAACGCGAGCAGTCCATCGACCTCAATCCGGATGCGGGTACGGCGTCGCGAAACGACACGCGCTGGAACCGTTTTGTGCATTGGGCGCCGGCTCTCGGTATGGCCGCGGCGCCTTTGCTGCCCAGCAGCGGAGTGGGCCCCCTGCTGCCAGACTGCACAGAGGCCGTCAAGCAGACGGTGCAAAGGCTGTGGACTGTCGGGGAACGAGTCAACGCCGTCGACGCCGCCCGAACCCTGCGCACGGCTTTGCCGGTCCTGCCAGGCGGGGACTACGCCAATGCCATGGGCATCCCCGACCCGGGCGGGCAGTCAGCAGGGCCGGCCTTGTCCTACGCCCTGCTGCGCGGCGAAGACGAGGGCTGGCTCATCCTGCAGCAGGACGCCGACGCTCAGCGCGTCTTGACCCTTCATGACCCTGACCGTCCGTCGCACTACGTGTCCGACGTCGTCATCTCGGAGGACCAGCATGGCTGACTTCCGTGGCTTCCTGTGCTGGACGCCCGAAACCGCTGCCGCGACGATCAACACCGAGGCGGTCAGCCCCTCGCGTGCGGTCTTCTTGGCCACGCACGCGCCGCTGCGCATCCGCAAGGCTGGCCTGGACGGACGTGCCCTCGTCTCCGAGGGCCCCCTCATCGACGAGAGCACCGTCCTGAAGGACTTCCTGTCGCTGCAGTCCGACACCGGCGCGCTCCTGTTGCCGATCGTCGGCGACTCCGGAACGGGAAAGTCGCACCTGGTGCGCTGGGTGCGCGAAAACCTTCCCTCCTCGGACAAGTACAAAGTCATCTATCTGGAAAAGGCCAAGACCAGCCTGCGCGCGGTGATCGATGCTCTGCTTGCCGACGCGGATAGCGGCGAACTGGCTCAATTGCGCTCCGACATCCACCGATTCACCGACAGCATAGACGCGGCCACGCTGAGCAGGCGTCTGGTCAACGCCCTCAGCGAGTCCCTGGCCGCCACCACGGCTCGGGACGTACCGCAGCACGCCCGCCCGCTCGCCGGTCCCCGGGGCCTGACGGTCGTCCTGCAAGACCCTCACGTCAGCGCATTCATGCTCGGCCAGGGCAAGTTCCTTACCCGGCTCGCGGAACAACTGCTCAAGGACCGCTCAGATGGTGAGCCGGACCGCCCGATGGCGTTCACCATGCAGGATCTCCCCACCGACCTGCTGGACCTCCACCGCGCCGCCAAGATCACGATCAAGCTGATCAACGTGATCTCGGGCAACACGCAACTACAGCAGGCTGCCGTCGACCTGCTGAACCATCATCTGGAAGCGGCCGTTAAGCGGGTGGCTAGCCTGGGAGCAGGCCGCCTGCAGGACGCCATGCTCCAGGTGCGACGCGAGTACGCTCGTAAGGGCAAAGAGATCATCCTGCTCATCGAGGACTTCGCGCTGATCCAAGGCGTGCAGAAAGATCTCCTTGATGCGGTTATCGAGGCCGCCAACCGATACGGCAGCACCACCTTGGCCCCGATCCGCACCCTCATGGCGGTCACCACGGGCTATTTCAGCGACCTCCCGGAGACCGCACTCACCCGCGTGCGGGCCACCGCCGGCTACGCCTACAACCTCAACGTCCCCTTCACCAATGACGACCAGGGCGAAGCCGAGATCACCTCGTTCGCCGGACGATATCTCAACGCCGCCCGGGTCGGGCGAGACGTCCTGGAGAACGAGCGGCAGGTGCGCAATCCCTGCGAGACCTGCGACCTGGTCTCCCGATGCCATGAGCAGTTCGGGGCCACCTCCGAAGGCTTCGGTCTGTATCCGTTCAACTCCTCCGCCCTGGTCCGCGCCATCCACGCGACAGCTCCGCGCAGCGACCCTTACGCATTTGTCCCGCGTACGGTGCTGGGCAGCGTGATCCGTCCCGTCCTGGTCGAGCACGCCGGCGCACTCAAGGAAGGCACCTTCCCCGACGCCCGTTTTCGCACGCAGTTCCCCACCGCGGACATCGACGAGCCGCTGTCTACCGACGTACAGGAAGTGGTAGAGGCAGAGGACCATCTGGACGCCGACCGTCGAAAGATCGTCCTGGAGTTTTGGGGCGGCGCCCCCGACCAGGCTAGCGCTCTGTCGCCCGCGGTCACGGAAGCCTTCGCCCTGGAAGCCCGTACCTTCTCCGGGGCCAGTGCCGCTCCCAAGCAGCCGATCAAAACCCAGCCGAAGCGGGAAAAGAAGCAGACCGAGACGGAATCCACCACCGCAAAGTTCCCTCCTTCTCTCCAGGCCAAGCTCAATGCCGTGGAGGACTGGCTTACCCGCGAACAAGTACTGCCGCAGGCCGTGGCCGGCGACCTGCGCACGATCATCGCCACGGCCGTCGCCCAACGCTATCGCTGGGTCAATCCGCTGATGCGGGAACAGAACCAGACGACGATCCGCGCAGCATGGCCGTCCAATGCCCGTGTGGTCTCCCTCGAAGGCGCAATGGAAAACATTCAAGGCGCGGACACGGCGCCGATCCGGTTCAAGCGGACGGCACGCAACAGCCGTTATCTGCGCAGCGTGCTGCTGCTGAAGAACGGCCAGCCCGCCCAGCGGGCCGAACACGTGAGACGACTGAGCACCGAGTCCGACCGCTACACGGCGTCGCTGACCACCGCTTTGCAAAAAAGTCTGCAGATTACCGATGGCGACTTGGTTCTTGGGCTGCGGGCAGCCCTGATTGGCGCCGCTTTGGCTGGGCAGGCGTGGCCCGGCATGGACGAGGCCGAACTGCTGGCAGCCACCTTCGCCGACGGCCGCTCCTGGGCGCGCGAGGACACGGCATCGCGTGACGATGCGTGGAGCCGGGCACTGGAGGGTCACCTTCAGCACAGGACACCCCTCGTCGAACGGTTGCGGGACGCCCTGGGCGTGGCGCAGGGCGAGGGTAAGCCCCGACTGATCGACGCAGCACGGGCGCTGCCGCTGCTGCGCCAAGCGACAGCGCAGTGGGACTGGCAGGTGACGGGATCGGACATACCGGAGTGGGTGAAGAAGGCTGTCAAGAACTTCGCCAACTGGACCGACATCGTGAAGGCGCAGAATGCTTCGCTGCGCCGCCAACTGGACGGCATACGCCGCCACCATCCACGGGGCACGACCGGCGCGCAGGTCCTGGCCGCCGTGCGCGACGCGCTTCTTGCGGCCGAGAACGCCAGCATCCCGATTTCGCTGGCCACACGGACCGGTATCACCAGCCTTCTGGCGCAGGCGCAGAACATCGACTGGAAGATGCTGAACCAACTCGAGGACGATCTCCTACGCGCGGAGGACGTCGAAGCCTCCGACGCGGCCCGTATCACGGCCGCCGTGCGGGACCGAGGGGTGACCACCCAGGTGATCGGCGCCTTGCTGCAGGCCAGCGACGCATGGCTGACCACCGCTTTGGAACACGCTGCGTCCCGCACCAACTCCCATGGCGATGAAGCAGCCAGGGGTGTCCAGGAACTTTTGATCGAATGGCAGTCGCTGAGCGCACCGGAGGAGGATCGATGAGCGCGCCCCTGTCCGTGCTGCAAAAGGCCGAACGCTTGCAGGCGGAGGCACGCCGACTCAATGAGGGAGAGAAGGGGGAGGAGGAGGCGAGGCGCATCAGCCAACGCATTGGTGGCCTGCACAACGAGTTGATGGCCCTGCAGCGAAGCCTGCGCATCGCTCGCGCCCTGATGGCCCAGCCGGCGGCCGGCGACATCGACCTCTCCGGGCTCGACACAGGCCTGGCAGCCTTCACTCGCCAGTGCGAGGGCGGACTGCCTCCCAACCCCGCCTTCACCAGGGCTTCGACAGCGGTGCACAAGGTCGCCGACCGCATCGCCCAGGACAGCCAGGAGGCGTGGCGGCAGTGGACACAAGCCCAACTGGCGGCCTTGCAGATGGCGCGGCAGGCCATGCTCTCCCTGCAGGACCAGGCGCGGGCCAAAACCCTGCACCAGGACCTCACCAAGACTGCTCGCGCCGACGTCGACGCAGCCGTGATCACTCTGTTCGCCCATGCCCACGCCGAACTGGTTGAACTCCTCGAGACTGCGCCAGCGCCGCCAGAAGGACTGCAGACGCTCCTGGACCGCCTTGCCTCCGGCACCGCCCTGCTCCTTAGCGACATCACAGACGAGGAGATCGCACTGCTGCGTCGTGTCGATCTCGACGCCGACCTGGAAGTCCGCAGGAGGCGCACGTGATCACACCGTCCCTTGCACGTTTTTACAACCACGTCCTCAACACGCTCGAGAACCGCGAGTTGCCCCTGGTGTCCTGGGGCATCACCGACGGCGTCCTGACCGAGAGCGAAGTCCTCGAGGCCATCGAACTCTGCCTGTCCGACGCCCCGCAGGAGGCGGCAGGCATCTCGAGCGAAGATCTGCTGTATGAATTCCGCGACCGTGCCTGGCTGTTCAAGGTGCCCGACACCTCGCCCCCGCAATATCGCACGCGACTGGCCGAAACCGTCCGTCTGGCGGCACAGTTGCGGCAACTCTTCCCCTGGCAGGTCCGCGACGAGGCCACGCCGTGGTGGCAGAGCAGCAAACGACTCGTCGCCGACTACCGCCTGCACACCGCGCCCCGCCGCTACCCCCAGCGCAATATCCCCGCGGCCGCCGCGCTGAAAGAACTCGCCGACTTGCCAGGGTGGGGCCGCCTCCAGCACCTCGTGGCACAGGCGCAGATCGGCTCCCGTGACCTTGCCCGCTTCCAGATCGATGCCGCTGCCGCGGTGACCCAGGCCCTGAAGCGCCCAAACTCCAGCGGTGTCATCGTGGGCGCCGGCACCGGCAGCGGCAAGACGCTCTCCTTCTACCTGCCGGCGTTCGCCGCCATGGCCGAACGCGCCCGCCCGAACAGCTTCCGACTGCACACCCTGGCGCTGTATCCGCGCAAGGAACTGCTGCGCGACCAGCTACGGGAAGCGCTGAGCACCGCCCGCGCCCTGGAGCCCGCCCTGTACAGCGGCGACCGCAGGCCGCTTCGCCTGGGAGCCCTCTACGGAGACACGCCATACCACTCCCAGGACACACGCCTCGAGCCCGGCGCCAACGGCCGCACCGCCTGGAAACGGACCCAGCAAGGTGCCATATGCCCCTACCTGACATGTCCGCGATGCGAACGCGGTGAGCTTCTGTGGTATGACTCCGACCGCCGCCACAACAAAGAACGCCTGACATGTCTTAGCCCCACCTGCCAGAACGTCATCCAGGAGGGCCGCCTGGCCCTCACCCGCCAATCCCAGCGCGAGCAGCCACCGGATCTGCTGTTCACGACGACAGAGATGCTCAACCTCTACAGCGCTGCAGGAGGCATCGGCCGACTGCTGGGCTGGCAGGCAGGCGCGGTGCCCTCGCTGGTCCTGCTCGACGAGGTGCACACCTACGCCGGGCTTCACGGGGCACAGACGGCCTTGCTGCTGCGCCGATGGCAGCAGGCCGTCGGCAAACCGGTCACTTTCGTCGGACTGAGCGCCACGCTGCGTGACGCCAGCACGTTTTTCGCCCGCCTGGTGGGTCTGCGCGACAACAACGTTGAGTACATCCAGCCCGCCGACGACAGCATGGACGAGGAGGGCCGCGAATACGCCCTCGCACTGCGCGGCGATCCCATCGCTGGCAGCAGCCTGCTGTCCACCTCCATTCAAACGGCCATGCTCTTCGGGCGCATGCTCGACCCTGAGGAAGACGCCGCCCTGTACGGGTCCACCGGATTCCTCTTCACCGACGACCTGGACGTCACCAATCGCTTCTACGACGACCTGCGTGATGCCGAGGGAAAACAAGACCGCTACGGCAGGCCAAATGGCCGCCAACCAGCCCTCGCCGCCCTCCGTGCTCCGGCCAACCCCCAGCACCGCGCCCGCTACCGCGACGGCCAGTCATGGGACCTCATGGAGAAGATCGGTCATGTGCTCGCCCCTGGTACGGGCAGTCGCTCCCTGCGCGTGGCACGCACGTCGTCGCAGGACGTCGGAGTCGATCTGCACGCGGACCTGACGGTGGCGACCGCCTCCCTCGAAGTTGGATTCAACGACCCGCGCGTCGGACTGGTGCTTCAGCACAAGGCCCCACACGACGCAGCGGCCTTCATCCAGCGACGCGGCCGCGCCGGCCGTCAGCGCGCCATGCGCCCGATCACGGTCATCACTCTCTCCGACTACGGCCGCGACCGGCTCGCCTACCAGGCGTACGAGACACTGTTCCAGCCGGAAGTGGCCGCACGCCATCTTCCGGTCAACAACCGCTTCGTGATCAAGATTCAGGGGGCGCAGTCACTCCTTGACTGGGCCGGGCGAAAACTACGTTCTCGCCAAATCTGGAACGATCCCAGGCAACTACTGACTGCACCACGAAACGGCAGCAGCAAAAGTCAGGACGACGACGCCCGCGAGAAGTTGGTGCTCCTGCTGGAGAGTCTGCTGATCAATGCCACCCTTCAGGACGATCTGGCACGTCACCTCAAAGCGGCCCTGCAGTTGAGCGCCGATGAGGTACAGGCCCTGCTGTGGGAGGAGCCGCGGTCGCTGCTGCTCAGCGTCGTACCCACCGCCACTCGCCGTCTGAAGAGCAACTGGCAGACCCTGCAGCACAAGGATCCTGGCGCCGAACCCGGCACCATGCTGCCGGAGTTCGTGACCCGCGCCCTGTTCGACCCACTCAACGTGCCCGAGGTCGCACTGACCCTGCCCTTCGCCGCGCGCCAGGCCGCCGGAGGCGTAGAGCAGGAGAGCACCAACGAACTCCTCCCGATCGCCAGGGCCCTCAGAGAAGCCGTACCTGGCCGGGTCAGTCGCCGCTACGGCTACCAACGGGACGACCACCGAACGTGGCTGCCCATCCCCCCACTCGGCCAGGACACCCTGGAACTCGACGAAACCCTCGCCCCGGAGCCGACGCCCGAAGGACGATGGTTCCCCCCGGGATATGACCAGGGGGGTCTGGTCGTACTGCGCCCGCATCGCCTGCACCTCAGCCAGCCGCCACGACCGGTCGCCGACCGCTCACAAGGCTTTCCGCTGTGGGGCTCACAGATCGTTGTCGACACCAACACCTCGCCCCTTGCCGGGGACGTTCCCCGTCCTTCGTCGTGGCAGGACCGCATCACTGCCGTCGGGTTCTCTCTGCACGCGGCAGGCAACCCCGTCGAAGTACGCCGGATGACCGTCGGAGCACGCTTCGAGGTGAGCTACGACTCGGGCACCACAGATGCCCGAACCGTGCACTACACCTGCAACGGAGAACCCGCCGCCCTCGGATTCCGGCTCAGCGTGGATGCCGCTTCCTTCACTCTTGCCCCGCTGGACACCACCCGCCCCGAGATCGCCCACTACCTCACCTCACCCCCATGGCGGACCCTGGCCTTCTTCCAGGCCGTGAGCGACGATCTTGCACTGGCAGAGGTGACCAACCAGTTCCAGCGCGGCTGGCTTGCCCTGGTCTACCTGACGTCGTTCTCCCTGCGAGGCATAAGCAAGGACACCCCCGATCCGTCATCGATCCGCGCCGCACTAGCAGACGGCAGTTGGCGCCAGGACCTTGCGGAAATCCTCAGCGTGCTCTACCGCGACGAGTCCACCGGCCAGCCCGTCCACACCAACGAACGACTCATCGCCACCCTCACCGAACTGAGCGACCTGCCCACCGTCGTGGACGCCCTGGACCGGGCCGGGCACCTCCTGGTGGCATCGGACGTCGCCGCCCGCACCACCGACCTGGCACGCCGCGCCTACACCGACACCGTGGCCGCCGCCGTCCTCGCTGCCGCACTGCGGGCCTGCCCGGACGCACAGGACGGCGATCTGATCGTCGACGTCGTTGCTGCGTCTGAGCACGGCCATCCGGCAACCGTGTGGCTGAGCGAGACCTCCATCGGCGGCCTGGGCGTGATCGAACAACTCTCCCGCTACTACGCCGAAGACCCGCGCCGCTTCTGGCGCCTGGTTGAGACAGCCTTGACGCCCAACGACTACGAATACGTCGACACCACCCTCACCCGACTCCTGCGCCACGTGACCACAGCACCCACCGGCGCAGCAGCGCAGGCGATGGCAGGTCTGCGGGCCCGCACCTCTGCAGCCGATTCCCGCCAAGCACTCACCGATCTGCGCTCAGCATGGAGCACCCTCGACGGACCGCCACGCCACAGCGCTGTGGCAGCCCTGTCCACGCGACTGCTCCGCCCGGGCAGCAGCCCCACCACCGATGCCAGCGCACTGGCTTTGATCGACGCTTGGCAGGCCCTCGAACACCGTCTTGGCGTGGAAGTTGATGCCCGCGTCATCGCTTACGCCGTCGGCTCCGGACGCCTGCCCACCGGCCTCGGCCCGCGCCTGTCGGCCGATCAGGCATTCAGCCTGCTCTGGCCGCGGGGCAGGGACGCCCGGATTCACCACCTTCAGCACTACCAGCCTTACCTCGACCGCCCACCCGTCCTGGATCGTCTTCTGGCTGCCGCAGCACACGACGAGCAACTGCCGCGTATCGACGTCACCAAAGAAGGCTGGGAAGAGCGCTACAAAGCCGCCATAACCCGGCACGCCGCTGTGGAGTTGACCGCCGACACGAACGCTGCGACGGCTCTGTCCGACGCCATCGTCCGCGTGCCCGTACTGACCGTGGACTGGGACGTGCTACGCCTGTACGGAGAAATGCAAGGAATGCGACGCGACGGCCAGCACTGGCGTGTTCGAGTGGATATTAGGGAGGCCACTCAGTGAGCGGCCTCGAGCGACCCGTTCGCACCGGCGGGCATACCGGCGTGCACGCCGACGCCATCTTGGCCATGGCCCTCGTCGGAGAATTCACCTCCCCCGGACCGGTGATGTGGCTGGTTTCACCTTGGATCAGCGATGTGAAGATCCTCGACAACAGCCAGGGAACATACGACGACCTGTTCGACGACAATCCCCCCAGCAGTTGCTCGTTGGCCGACTTGCTGGCCAGGATCACGGCATCCGGCACCTCCCTGACCGTGGTCACCCGCCCCGACACGCACAACGGCCAATTCCTCGGACGGCTACAGCGCCTGACCTCTCGCCACGCCGTGCGCATCGTCCAGAATCCCGCTGTCCACGAAAAGACCATGTGCGGACGGGACTGGATGCTCACCGGGTCCATGAACTTCACAGTGCGCGGCCTGCTGGAGAACGACGAGGCGGTGAGCTACAAGGTGGGCGGAAGCGACGCGGCCCAGGCACGCCTGGAACTCGCCCAGCGATGGAAGGAACACCAGTGATCGCCCAGCGCCCGGCTGCTGCCGCCCCAAGCGCCCAAGACTTGGAAGCTTTCCTTCAGCGTTTCTTCGGCCAGGGAAACGACGCCTGGCCGGACATGGATCCCGACCCGAGCCAAGGCGAACGAGCCCGGCGCTTCGTCGAGCTGCTGCGTAGCGGCAGCGACCTCCCGATCGTGCTGCCGCGCTACCAGCAGGCCGAGGACCGCTATGCGATCTATGTCATCGCTCGCGACGAGGCGCACGCGACTCTCGTCGGCAACATCATCACGGCCTTCGCAGGCGTCACCTACCTCGACGGCGCTGGCGTGCACCCCTGCACGCTGGACCCTCATGATCCGGTCGAGGCAGCAGTGCAGGAGTTCGCCGCAACGGCGACGACCACCTTCAGGCTCGAGACACACCCCAATCGCCGCTTCCGCCAGAGGCTTACCGACGTGGCGCTGCTCATGCTGCAAACGTTGGCTCACCGTCCCCCGCGACTGTGGCGAGCAGTGAAGCCCACAGGACGGCTGCTGGCCGAATTCGACGCCGCCCTGGCGGCCGGCGGTCAAGCCGCCTCACAAGCGGTTCTCGATCAACTGGTGGGCCAAGGAGGCATGACCGCCACCAACCTTGCCCACCTGCACATCAAGCGGCTCAGCCGGCTCGGCCTCGACCGGGAACTGCTCAGCTACCCGGACCTCGGCGACGTGCTGCGGCAAGACCCGCCCACACCGGTGAAAGCAGCGGTGCTCGGTGCGGTCTTCTCCTGCGACGTGCAAGAGCCCCTGGGCAGCGGCGACCTGCCTGTCGCGCAACAAGCTCTCCACGATCGGGGCTTCCTTGCACTGGCTCCCTTCGAAGACGGCGTGGAGTCCTATTCCGCCGATGCACTTATCGTTTTGCTCCTGGCCGCAGTGACGCGTGGCGCCCGACACAGCAGTCAACACATCCTCACAGCTGTTGAGCGCACAGCGTCCCTCGACGTTGTTCCACCCGTCCTCCAAGAAGCCGCAACGGCTCTCCTCAGCCTGCACAGCGCCCCCCGGAGCCAGTCCGTCCAAGACGGTGCGGACACCCCGGCCGATCCACCGACGCCGGCGCCCGCCCCGTCCGCAGCACAGGACACCGAGCCGGATACGATCGAACCGGCACCAGCCTCCTGGCCGGAGTTGATCAATGCAATCGCTGGCGGATACGCCAGCGTGAACGCCGTCCTGGAGCAGGAAGCCTGGACCGTGTGGTCCTCACCGGCCTTGAACGACCGCAGCATTGCCGCGCTGCTGGAAAACCTGCATGACGAGGGCCAGGCCAAGGTCTGGCGCTGTGTGGGAGCATTTATCGATAGCGTCGGATACCACCAGCCCGCGCCGCTCAGCGCACGCTCCCTCATCACCTGTGCGCTGGCCTTCGATTGGCTGGGCCCCGGGGATCTGCTGGCGGTGCAGGCACTGACCGAGATCGTGCTGCGATCGAGTCCCTCCGCCGACATCTACCGGCAACTGCTGGGAGAACTCGCCGACACCTGCGAGCGGTGGGTCGCTCCCGAGCGAGCCGCTATCGCACTCGATTTCGCCGACCGACTGGTCATGGAGGCCTCTCCCGACCCCGACGCCCGTGAATCCTTCGCGCTTGCACTGCTCCTGCCGCTCAGCGTGCACCAAGGACGCTTGGACCCCGCAGACACTGCCATGGCCCGGCGCCTGTCCTTGGAACTCGGCATCGAACTCGAGTGGCCTGAGCAACTCGACGAAGACCTGGCGCAGGACACGAACGCTAGCCTACGCAAGGCAGCCGGCCGCACCGTACTGCTCTACTCCCTCGACCAGCGAGTCCTGGACCGCGTCAGCGAAGCCCTCCAACAGCTCGCGCCCGGGGTCAAAGTCACCTGTGCTCACGACAGCGTCGGGAGTCCGCCGCTGCGGCAAAAGGCCCGTCAGGCCGATGTGGTCGTGTTGGCCACTCGGTGCGCCAAGCATGCCGCAACGGGCTTCATTACCCAGCACGCAAAAGCAGCCCTCATCGACTACGCGGACGGGAGCGGCTCAGCCTCTCTTATGCGCGCCGCAGTACATGGTCTGCTGCGCATTGTGCACGGAGACTGACAGCTGCCCAGTCGAAGCCGACTATTTTGCCGTTCACGAACCGGCCGCACACCAGAAGAAGGCTCGGACGCCCAGGAAACCTAAAGGTTGTCCCGTAAGTGATCTTGGAGGCGCTGCGGACGCGGGGTGACCGGGGCACGGTCCGCTCGGTCATCCGGTGAGGGCGAGGTTGTACAGGCGGGCAATGCCGAGCATGGCGTAGTGGACGCCGTCGCCTTACGGGGCTATCCAGGACGGCTCCGCCGCCGTCATCACGCCAGCCATCCGAAGATCATTCCAGTTGCCGACACCCCTCGCCACGACGATCCTGGGCTACGAGCAAGCAAGGGGGACAAGGTGGGGCTGATGCTCTTTCCAGGCGACGACGATGTGGCGAGCCCGGACATCTCCTGGTCGTACACCGGCTTCAGCATGTTCAGGAAGTGGTTGGCCCAGGCCGAGGGCTTCAGGCTCGCCGAGATGGACGGCTTCGGCGGAGACCGCCAATGGTGCAGCGTCTCCACCACGCTGGCGCCACTGCTCAACCATCCAGACGACGATGGCCCTGACCTCGCACCCGCTCAATGCGCGGCCATGTTGCCCCGGCTGGAAACGATTATCGACCAACATCAGCACGGCGACAGCGACCCCGTCCTCCGACGGCGCATCGAAGACGTCAGTCAGTTGATCACCGTCCTGCGGTTCTGTGTGGACGAGGACGTTGAGCTCATCTTCGGCTGAGCGCGGGGGCGCGGAGCGACCCGTCGTCGAGGGGATAGCCCGTGGTTACGGGACGGTCTTTAGGAACGAGAAAGAGCGGGACCCAGTGAGACTGGGTCCCGCTCTTCGCGTTAGGCATCTGCGCTGGTCAACCGCATGCTAGTGCTGGTTGAGGCGAAGTGCCCCCGGCAGGATTCGAACCTGCGCACACGGCTCCGGAGGCCGACTGTTTGTCTGCCATCTCCGCAGGTCGGTGGGGTTCAGAGGAAGATCGGCGCTTCCTCGGTCCACATATAGTCCACGGTTCCGGCGACGAGACGGCTCAAGATCCTCTAGCGTGCTGTAAGTGCGCCGCACACCCGCCGCGTACATTTAGGCCAAAATGTCTGAATTGGTTATAAATGTCTGAAGACAGCTTTGTCGAGTTCGAACCTCTCCTGGCCAGCGCAGGTGACGACTCTCCATGGAAGGAGGGCGAATACTACGCCGATATGGGGCTGTTGGAAGACTTGATTGGTATTCCGCTCGGTCAAGGGGCGACCTCACAGAGCGGCTGGCTGGCCAAGGCTCTGGATTCCTGGATAGCTCACGAATTGAGGCGATCAGGATTTCATGCGGATGAGGTATGGCCTCGTCAAGAGGCGCCAAGAGTCCTGCCACACGAAGTTTCGACATTCATCAATAGGCTCCCGAAAGCGATGCGCGCCGACCTGCACAAGCGTCTACTCAAGGACAAGAAGACGGCGCCGACCAGTGCAAAGGTGCTTGGCAGAGCATACGTGAAGCAGGTTGATGTTGTTGTGGCCCAGTGGGCCCGAGGGCCTGAGATCATGGTTTCCACAAAGACCATGGAATCTTCGTTCGGCAACAACATGTTCAATCGCTTTGAAGAGTCCTACGGTGACGCAAAGAACTTGCGCGGGCGACACCCCCTGGCCGCAATTGGCTTTGTATTTCTGCTGAACTCATCGATCCACTCACAGGCGCCTGGCTCGTATGAGCGTGCGATTGACATGATGAGAAAGCTGAAAGCCGAGTTGGACGTCTATGATGCGACGGCCCTAATCATTGCTGATTGGACCCCACGTAGTGCAGAAGGTATTAAGGTGCGTCCCGAGCTTGTTCCCGAAGACGTGTCCATCAACAGATTTTTCGAGGAAATGGTAGCTGCTGTTCTGTCGAGGACTCCTATCGAAATGCATGTTGCAGTCCGAGAGAGGAGAGAGGCCAGGGAGATTCCCGTACCCGAGCAGGACCCTGAGGAGTGACCCTCTAATAGGCCGGAAGATTATCGATCCCGTAGGCGCTGAGAGCTGCTTCAGTGGCTCCCTCCACGTCCCGGCGCCTGAATGCTTCAGCCAAAGCCTGTGTGATGTCGGAGGTCAACACATCTGGATTAGGCACGCGGATCCGCCTCAGGTACTGTGCTTGAAACCTGAGCGTCCCCCCTCGCATCCTCACTGCGTAGGCTTCAACAAAAGTTTGAGCCAGGCGCGATAGGAGAATGCCGCCGAGAACTTCTAGGTCCCAACGATCCGTGACCATGTAATACAAATTATGGTGCGGATAGTGCCCGCCATCCTCAAGTGTTGGATGGATATTGAGTTTCATATCGGGAAAGAGCAGCTTAGGTCGGCTAGTCAAGCTCGCGTCGACCTTGTCGATGGTGCGATACCAGCGGTTAGGGGTCTTCCTAGCTACATGACGACGCTCTAGAGCTGGTCGATTCTTTTCGAAGAATGAGCGCAGGCGCGGATAGTCTTCAAAGGCTACGAGATCTCCATCTTCAGTCCAGGGGTTGACCAGGTAATGCCCCGTCCAAATAAAATTACCCGTCTTGGCGTCTCTGACCATGGATAGCGGAAGTAGCCGGTCACGTTCTACTAGATCGTGGTCTGTAGTTACGAAAACAGAGTCTGCCCCAGTTGCGACTCCGATTCCCACCTTTACGCCAGTTTCTTCGAGCGTCGGGTATCGGTCGCTGAGATCTTCGAGGAGAGCGAGTCGTTCAGGGCTGCCCATCGGCCAAGACTCCGTGCCTTGAAACCAGTGTGGAAGACGTGCGGCACGGAAAGCGACATGTTCGCTATTCGCGGTTTTTGAAGACTCAACCCATGAAACAAGCTCCTCGGAATGACGCTGACCCAGTTCCTTGGTGGTGTCGACAACAGTTGCAGCTTGCTGGGGTCCGCTGCGGATGACCGTGATTGCTGGATAGGCTGCCACTTTGTCTTCGAAAGCATCGACGTCATGCATGACGATGAGGCAGTCGACTGCATAATTCTCAGAGATCAGCTCTCGCAGGTTGCGCCCGTACTGGTTCCTCATCCATCGATCAGCACAAATGAACCCTAGTTTTCCACCGGGCTTAAGTGCTTTCAGCCCCTGCTCGTAGAAGCCTACGTAGATGTCTGACCTACCGGTCATGGTCCTATTCCGGCGCCGATACAAATCCATTCGTGACGCGGGAACGTCCTCGATGCGAATGTAGGGTGGGTTGCCCACGACGAGGTCCGCTTGGGTGTGTTGATCTTGCAGCAGGTAGTCCCCCTGCTTTACCCACTGAGAGGCAAGATCTTGCGCTACCTGTTGCCCCCAACCCTCATCAATGAGTGTCGCTTCGATGCTTCGTCGACTACTCTCCACGTTTCGCTCAAGAAGATCGAAAGCTTGGACTGACGTGAAAGGGAGCTCACGATCATACTTGCGGCAGGACTGGCTCAGCCGCTCGGCGATCGCGACAAGGAAGGCCCCACCCCCGCACGCAGGGTCCGTGATGGTCAAACTGGCGAGGTCCCGGTCCGCGGTGTAGCCGATCAGGTCAAGGATCATGTCTACGACCCAACGCTGGGTGTACACCTCGCCGTGCTTGATGGAGCCAGCAGGGATCTCAGTGCCGGATGGAGTCTGTGGTGTCTGCGGTGTCACAGTGGAAGCCTATCCTGGCGAGCTGGGGCTGCTCTGTTCAGAGGGGCGTATTGAAAGAACGAGACGTTTGAGAGCACCCTTCTTCGGTAAATCTGCCTGGTCTAGGGGATCTAAGGCTGCCAAGCCGCCGGCTGCCTGCCAAGAGACCTGGCGTACTGCTGAACGTGGTCTTTCAGGACTTCGTAAATCGAAGTAGATAGCTGACTAAGGAAGGCCACGTTGAAACGAATCTCTGCGGGAGAAGATGGGATATTGGCGCCGCTATGGGCGACAATGTTTCGTAGACGCATGATCTGTCCTAGGCGGTCTTCTAGCTTACCTACCGCAATGGTACTTATCGTTGGAAGAGTGGGCGCTGTATAGGAGGCATCGAAGTGTTCGGTGATGCGCTTCCAGGCGTTATCTACGCCGACAAGCTTCATTAGCTCTGCGACTGTTTTAGGGCCTGGGTTGCCCCCGGTTTCGATGGCATGTTCCGCCTTGATGTTCCCGCCTACGACGTGTTTCGCTGCTTCCACACCCTCAGTGATACGTTGGGATGGTGTTCTAGGTTCGCCGTGCCGAATTCCTTGCAGAGCGGCATTTAGGCTCTTTGAAATTAGGTGCACTTGAACGTTCTCCGGGAGATCCCAGAGTGTCATCGGAGGATCGCAGAGGCTGTGACGTTCGAGTGCGTAGGCTATGATTTCTTTAAGAAATTCTTCGAACCTCGCGCACAATAGAACAACAGCGCCGGCGAGTAAGGGACTGGGGTCCAGTCGGTGACGCAGGTATGACAGAGAAGGGTCGCCCAGTGTAATCGACTCAACGAGGTCCAGCATGCCTTCGACGTCGACCAATTGTGCCCGGAACTTGTTCAGCGCCATGGCTACCTCGCCGCACGGTCGAGGAGTTCCTTGAAAAACTCGACTCGCCGGACCAGGCTATGTGGCAGTTGATTTCCAAAGCGCAGCGATTCTTGGAATTCAGGTAGCGTGAAAAGCTCTTTCGTTCTCTCCTGGATGAACCACGAGTTTCGTGTGAGCTTACTGATCTCCCAATCTCGCACGGCTATCATTTGTGCTTCGTAGACGGCGACTGAGATTCGCTTTGATGGAGCGTTCCTCTCCGGCTGCCATCGACGGAATAGAAGATCTCCAAAAGCTGCTCTGCACTTGTTGAAAGACGACAGGAAGTCTGTTTTGCACCACTCAATCTCCTGCGGCGTCGAGTGATTCTTCCGAGCCAGGGTGTTTGTCAGGGCATGAGCCATCGACCTGCGGTAAGCCAGGGGGTCGTCGACCAAAGTGAAGTAGCGCAATACGAGCTCGACGTCTCTCATTTCTCGGTAGATTGCACTGAAAGGGCCACTGTCAATTGCTGCTTGAAATGTGAGATCTTCTGAAAGCTCGACAGTTAGACGATTGAACGGTCCGGGGTGCACGGCGTTTCTCAACTCTTGGGCGTTCAGTGGCACGCCAC
Source organism: Streptomyces sp. NPDC024017 (assembly GCF_040638895.1). Lineage (NCBI taxonomy): Bacteria > Bacillati > Actinomycetota > Actinomycetes > Kitasatosporales > Streptomycetaceae > Streptomyces > Streptomyces sp. NPDC024017. Next base: position 478,488 of record NZ_JBEZYZ010000005.1, read on the forward strand.
CCGTGTTTAGTCGGGCAAATACCTCGTACTTCATATCGGGGTCCGAAAGGCGCCTGAGGATCACCGCACGGATTGTCCCCGTAGAGGTCAGAGATCGCTGAATGGCTGGGTCTAGATCTTGATATGTCTTTCCTTCCGCCTCTCGCAATACACCAAGCCCCCTAAGGGCGTAGTGCCCTTCGATGAATTCCACCAGGGCTGTTATTCTTTGTTTTCCGTCAATGACGGAATACTGGCCATAGTCTTCTTCATTGAGAAAAACCGCGGGGATGGGAATGTTCAACAGGAAGGATTCAATTAGTCGTGACTTCCTGTGGATATCCCACCTGTCGCGGCGCTCGAATTCTGGGAAGAGGTCCAGATTCCCCTCTCTGACGAGAGAAACAACAGACCATACGGTGAAGTCCATCGCATGGCTGATAAGGTCCCTTTGGTGGCGCTCCCAACGCTCACGCAGGTCACTATCAGGCTCGATGTCGGAAGAATTTACTTCGAGCTCTGCGGGACTCTCCTCGAAGATGTTGCCCTCTTCCTCGCTCATACGTGCCACGCTGCCTCGCTCTCAAGACTTGCTTAGGGCGTGCACTAGTCTGCCGTACCGAGGGGTGGGCCACGTGCCCTTCGCGGGCGGCGGAGCGGCTTTGGGCTGGAGCTGCTTTGGGGTGAGTGATCATGGCCCCGTAAGCTTCCGGCGCGTCGGGCAGTCTGTGGACCTGCCCGGTAAAGCACGACGTTGGGGCCATGATCTTCGAGGCTCGCCCCAAAGTGGCTGCGTAAAGCCGCGGAGCCGACCGCCCCAGCCACGGCTTACGCTTCTCTGGCATCAGGCGGCTAGTTGCTGGGCGCGCGGCACGGGCGCCGGCCGGGCTGGAGCGGGGCGGAGACTGGAGCGCAGGCCCGGCCGGGGGCCGTGCCGCGCGCGGTGAGCGGAGCGAGCCGCCTTGAACCCGTGAAGAAGGTTGTTACTCAGGGGTGGATGTGATGCGCCACAAGGGTGCGTCGTACTGCTCCGGACGGCTGTTGATGAGCAGTTGGCGCAGGTCCTCGCGTAGGGAGCCGTTGAGGTTCAGCGCCTCGGTGATGCGGCGGAACGTCGTGTGGGTAACTCCGCGGTTCAGGGCCTCGGCTTCGAACTGGTTGAGTTGGGACAGCACGGCTCCCGGGTCGAGCTGCACCGGAGGCTGGTCCTTGAGCCATGCGGCCTTGTTGCGCTCGTAGTCGATTTCCGAGTAGCCGCAGATCTCACGGCTGTGTGCCTCTGCCTCGTCCAGGGTGGCGGTCGTCAGGATGGCGCGGGCCAGCTGGTTACGGCTCAGTGCCTCGTCCAGGTCGACCTCATGGACGGTGGGGCCTTCGTCGGTGAGGGGGACTGGGAGGCCGGCGTCTCGCATCTCGCATGTGCCGCGTACGCCTCGGGCTGTCGCTGCCAGCATTCCGGTTGCCTCGGACGGGTGCCACTCCAGGACCGAGCTGATCGGCTCGACGTCCTTCGCGGTGAAGGTGTGGACGAGCGGGCCAAGCATGTTGTGCAGTTCGTCGAGAGGCAGTTCACCGTCAAGTCCGGGGCCTGCCACCAGGAGGCGGATCGTTGCGTTCACTTGGCAGCACGCGGCGAGCGTGACGGCGTCGGCAAGCGGGCTCTTCAGCGTCGGCTCATCGCCGCGGGCGAGGATGTCTCCGCCTACGTCCAGGAGGTCGATCGACTCGGGTGACAAGTGGTCAACCAGGTCTTCGAGTTGATGCGTGATGCCCTCGACCCCGTGGCGCGGGTCGATCAGCGCGATCGTGTGCGGGAGCTCCGTCGCGAGTCGGGGGAGGGTGGAGCCTGCCGGAGCGATCGGGCGGGCCTCGGCCGGCACTGCCCGGACAGCTGGGGTGAGCGGCTTGAGGCCAGTGAAGTTATCTGGGCCTCGGGGGCCTGGTACTGGGTCGATCAGGAGACGGTCCCACGCGTACGTGAGGATCACCGCCTGGTCCTCGTCGCCATAGAGGGCGGCGTGAAGCATTGCGGCGGCGACTGCGTCGCCCCCTCCTCCTGCTGCGACGATCAACCGCATCATGCGGTTCAGCCTACGGGGTACGGGGTTGACCACTCACCCTATAGTGGCTAGAGGCCATAGCCACTTGTATCGAGAATCGGCCTCAGGCCGGTAGCGGGGTTCCCGACTACTCACCTGGAGCCCACGTTGGGTGAGGAGGACTGATGCCACAGATCGAGGAGGCTCAGCCGAAGTATCTCCAGATCGCGCACTACATCCGCGATCAGATTCTTCGGGGTGACCTGCGGCCGGGGGACGAGGTCCCGTCTGAGCGGCAGTTGGCGGCGGACTGGAAGGTCTCCCGACCCACGGCTGCACGGTCGTTGGAGGCGCTGAGCCACCAAGGGCTCGTCGAGAAGCGTCAGGGGTCGGGTACGTACGTGCGGAGCCTGGAGGTCAACCGGCGAGCACGTGAGTTGTACGGGCGGGCTCGGCAGACCGGCAAGATCTACACGCCCGGTGAGTACGCGGTGATCACCTCGACCGGTTGGATGGAGGCGCCGGCTCACGTTGCTGAGGGGTTGGGCCTGGTCAAGGATCGACGGGCTGTGCATCGGCGGCGCGTGACCAATAACCAGGACGGGCCGATCACGCTGTCCACCTCGTGGTTTGCTCCGGAGGTCGGCCACCGTGCGCCGAAGCTGCTTGAGCCGGAGCGCATCCAAGAGGGAACGCTCATGTACGTCGAGAACATGACGGGGCGGCAGGGCAGTTACGCGGAAGATCGCATGTGTGCGAGGGATGCCACGGAGGAAGAAGCCGTGGACCTCCAACTGGAGCCTGGCTCGGCCGTCCTGATCGTCCACCACGTCGTCTTCGACCTCCAGGACCGGCCGTTGGAGTTCGCCGAAGCCACGTACCCGCCGCATCGCTGGGCTTTCGAGCAGGGCTACCCGCTCACCTGAGGGTGCGGTGAGGTCCCGCTAGTTACGGCGAACGGGTTGCGGAGTAGAAGTGGCTAATGCCACTATCCAGAAAGTGGCTAAGGCCACTTGAACGGGAAGGGGGCACGGGTGACGAGTCAGCGGCCGGACGAGGATGCGCGGTTAGCTTGCCGGGGTTGTCGTGGGCGCGGTTGGAAGCGCGTCGGCTCCCGTACGGCTCTGGCGCTCTCCACGGCCAACGATCGCCACCGTGTCACATCGAAACGGCGCTGCCTCGACTGTGACGGCAGCGGCAAGGAGTGAGCGCGGATGGCCTACACGATCGACCGCTTTCCTTCTGAGGAGTGGCCGCGACTCGGTGCCATGACTTTGCACCCAGTCGCGGAGTCCGTGCCTCGGGCTCGGTACTGGTTCCGGAAGTTCCTCGCCCCGTACAACCCGTCCTGCTCGATCGACGACTGCGCGCTGATGATTTCCGAGCTGGTGACCAACGCCATTCTCTATGGGCGGGCGGATGAGTCCTGGGTGGTGCGCGTTGAGTGGTTTCGCGTGGAGACGACACTTCGGATCGAGGTGCACAACCCGGGCTTCCCTGCGAACGTTCAGATGCGGCGGCCAGACGCCAACGACGCCCACGGTCGCGGCCTGCTCCTGGTCGACTCCATCGCCGAGTCGTGGCACTCCGGGCCTAGCCGCTTCGGTGGGACGATGGTCTCCTGCGACGTGGCCGGCGCGTGGCCGTCCAGCGAGGGCTTCACTCCGATCCTGTTCTGACGCTCCAGTTGTCGCTAGTCTGGTTGACCAGTTGACTTGGCCAATCCCGACAGGCGGCGTTCATGGCGTATGAAGTGGCGGCACCGAAGTACGTGCGCCTAGCTCAGACGATCCAGCGCCGCATCGAGGACGGCACGTACCCGCCCGGCACCCGGGTGCCCAGCGAAAACCAGTTGGTGCAAGCCTTCGGGATGTCCCGTCCCACCGTCGTACGGGCGCTGGAACTGCTGAAGCGCGACGGCTGGCTGGAGTCCCGGCAGGGGTACGGCACGATCGTCCGGGGCAGGCCGGAGGTCGTGGAGCAGAAGGGCCGGCGGGGACTGGAGGCCCTGGAGCGCGACGAGTCGCGGGCCTCGGGGCGCCTGGTTGAAGTCGGTGAAGTCCCTGTTCCGGCCCGGGTCGCCTCTGCGCTCGGGCTCCCGAAGCGGGCCGAGGTCGTCATGCGTCGCTTTCTGGTGGAGGAGGACGGCGAAGCGGTCGAGTTGGTCTCGTCGTACTTTCCCGCCGGCCTCGTCGAGGGCACCGAGTTGGCGAGTGGAGAAGCTCTGAGCGGCAGTGTCCGCGAGCACGTGGAGGCCCGGCAGAAGGTCCGCTTCGACCATGTGACGGAGCGAGTCTCGGCTCGGCTGCCGGAGAGTGGCGAAGCCGAACTTCTGGGCGGCTTGCCGGACGGCACGCCTGTGCTCAGCGTCTTGGTCATTGCGTGCGATGCCTCCGGGCGGGCGCTGCAAGTCTCTGAAGTGCTGCTGCCTGCTGATCTGCATGAACTCGAAGACACCTATCGCTTGAACTGACGCCTGGTCCAGGCGAGTTCACCCGAAACTCCACTTGACAAGTCAACCTGTCATCCGTAGCTTCGAACTTGCTAAGTCAACTTGTCAGGTGGCGAGTTGGTCGCCTCAGAAGGAGAAATCTCTGTGCGTGTGATCCGCATTGACGCCTCGACCGCCACGATCCTGCTCACCGAAGCTCCGGCGCCGAAGGTGCGCGACCGGCAGACCGGCGAGATCGCCAAGGACGCGATGAGCGGCGAGGCACTGATGACGATCGGCGTGGTCTACATCGAGGAGGGGGAGTCGTCGCTGATCAAGGTCACGGTTCCTGAGAGCGGGGTCTCTGAAGGGCTGACGCTCGGGGCTCCGGTCGCGCTGCCGGGGCTGGTGGCTCGTCCGTGGGAGAGCGTGTTCAACGGCCAGCAGCGGCACGGCATCGCGTTCCGGGCCACCGCCGTGGCTCCGGGCGCCTTCCCGATGGCTGAGGCGGGCTGATCGACGTGACCGACCTGGTGACGTGGGCCGAGCTGGGCGGATCGCTTGCTGCGATAGGCGGCGCGGCCTACGCCCGGCACGCCCACCCGGCCGCGTACTGGTCAACGGTCGGGCTGCCGGTCTCGGTGGCCCGGCTGCTGGCCTCGTACTCCTCGACCATGGATGCGTGCGGTCTGACGGTCGAGCCGTCCCGGTGGCGGGCACTGGCCGTCAAGGCGACCACTCGCCGTGAAATCCGTCCGGTGCCCCCTCGGCGGGGCATGATCCGGCCCACCTCGACCGGTCTGCGGCTCCGGCTGCGGCTGGCTCCGGGGCAGGAACCTGCGGACGTGGCGGCCTCGGCCGAACGGCTGCGCCATGCCTGGGGCGTTCACGCCGTGTACGTCCGGGACGTGAAGCCCGGAGTCGTGGAACTGCGGCTCGTCGGCTTCGACGTTCTGCGGAAGGTGCGGATGCCTCGACGAACCGTCTCAGGTCCGTTGCAAGTGCCGGTGGCTCTGCGAGAAGACGCCACCGCCTTTGTACGGGACTACCGGGCCGTCCCTCACGAACTCGTGCTCGGCGCCACGCTGTCGGGCAAGTCCATGTTCCTGCGGAGCCTGATTGCCGCACTGGCCGCTCAGTCGGTGGCGCTCGTGGGGATCGACTGCAAGCGCGGGGTGGAGCTGGCGCCGTTCGCGCCCCGGCTCTCCGGGCTGGCGACGGACCCGGAGCAGGCTTCCGAGCTGCTGCCCGTGCTGGTCAAGGAAATGGAGGACCGCTACGACCTGATCAAGGCCCGGCAGGGCATCGCACCAGGTACCCCGGACGAGGAGATCACCTCGGACATCTGGGGCCTGCCTGAGGACGAACGTCCCGCGCCCATCGTGCTGTTCGTCGACGAGGTGGCCGAACTGTTTCTCGTCGCCACAAGGAAGGAGGAAGAGCGGCGAGACGAGATGGTCACTCAGCTCATCCGCCTCGCCCAACTCGGCCGCGCGGCCGGCATCTACCTGGAGGTCTGCGGCCAGCGTTTCGGAGCCGAGCTCGGCAAGGGCGCGACCATGCTCCGGGCCCAACTCACCGGTCGGGTCTGCCACCGCGTCAACGACGAAGCCTCCGCCAAGATGGCGCTCGGCGACATCGCCCCTGAAGCGGTCTACGCGGCCTGCTCCATCGCCGCCGAGCTGCCCGGCCTCGCGGTCGTCGGCGACACATCCGGCGGCTGGTCCCGCATCCGTACCCCGTACCTGTCCCTCGCCGAAGCTGCGGCCACCTGCCGCGAGACGGCACACCTCGCCCCAGACGTACCAGCGCTCACGCCCTTCCGGCCGTATGTCCCGCCCGTGCCAGTGAAGGAGCCCAAGCCCGTGGCCGCTCCTGCGCCGGTCATCGAGTAACCACCCCGATCCCACGGTCGGCGCGGCCGTCTCGCGCCAAGTCCCTACCCCGCCCATGCCTGGAACCGAAAGGAGTCGCGCCGTGCGCACCCTGCCTGTCCGCGTTGACGCCGTGCTCGTTCAAGCAGTGATCGCCGCCGCGCTGTCCTTCGCCCACCTGCACGACCTGGCCGCAGCGGCCGGACAGGACGGCTGGAAGGCGTGGGCCTATCCGGTCTCCGTCGATCTGCTGTTGGTGGCTGCCTGGCGGCGGCTCCGTTCCGGTGAGGCGAAAGCGGCCGGGTGGTGCTGGTTCCTCGTTGCCCTGATCGCCTCCCTCGGCGCCAATGTCGCCACCGCCGGACTGCTGGACCTCGACCGCGTACCGGCCTGGCTGCGCATTCTCGTCGCGGGCTGGCCCGCGGTCGCCTTCCTGGGCGGCACGCTCCTTGCCCACGGATCGCCGAAGTCGATCGAGACTCCGGCGACGACACCCGAGCCGCCCTCGACGGACACGGAATCCGAACCCACCCCCGTAGAAGTCGAACCGCCCTCAGCAGCGGCCGTACTGCCCGCCGCCGAACCGGGGCCAGCTCCGACGTCTCCGATACCGCCCGCGCTCGTCGCCCTGGCCCGCAAGGTCGCCGACGAACACCGCGCCCGGACCGGAACCGACATCGACACCTCGACACTTCGCGCCCGGCTCGGTGTCCCGATGCCGCTCGCCGAAGCCATCGCTACCCAACTCACCTGACCCGGAGGACTTTCCCCCTTGCGCCCGTCCACGCTCCGCGCGCTGAAGCGCGCCGCCGAGCTGACCCGACAGAACCGCCTCACCGAAGCCGTGCTGATCGCAGAGCCCGTGATCCTCGCCGCCGACAGCTACGAGGGCGACGAGATCTTGCGCTGGCTGGCCGACCACGTCACCGACTTCACCGGCGAGACCGACAAGGAGAGGCCCTGATGTCCGCCAACCGCCGTTTCCGCCGCGTCGTCCGCATCGGCCCCGTCCAGGTCGCCACCTACTACGACGGCCGGGGCCGCGAGAAGCACACCGCCGCCTGCACGGCTCCGCGCTGCGGCTTCTCCACCGACTACGACAGCCGCGCCGCCGCCGAGCTGGCCGCGCGCACCCACCGCTGCCGCGTCCGCTGAGGAGCTCCCGTGACCGTCTCGCTGCCGCTCGTCTTCGTCCTGGGCGTCATCGCCTGGGCCGCGATCAAGTTCCTCGGCATCCGCCTCTGGGTCGCCGTCGTGATCGCGCTGTTCGGCTTCTGGCTCTCGCACACCATCCTCGCCCCGGCCATCGAGTCCGGCACCCGCTCCGGAGTCGACGTCGTCAACGGCACCCACGAATGACACCCCGACCGACAAGGAGTCCCGCGATGTTCCGCCCCAAGCTGCCCGACACCCCGCACGTCCCGAGCATCACCACCCACATCCCGCAGGACGGCGCCCCGGCTCCCTCCGCCGGCCGCTCGGTTGCCCCGTTCGTGGGGGTCGGCGCCGGTGCGGTCGCCGCGGTGGTGGTCGTCGGCGTCGTCCTCACCGCGCTCCTGGCGGCGGTCGCCGTCTCGGCCGTGTCCGTGGCCATCGCCGCCGTGGTCCTGCGCTCCCTCGTCACCGGCGCGAACAAGCGCTGACCGGCCGCCGGGGCGGCAAACGCCGCCAAGCATCCCGCCGCCCCGGGGCCGTCCCTCCCAACCGCCGAAACAGCCGAAAGGAAGACCCATCATCACCCGGCAGACTCCGCCCCCGCTGGCGGAACTCTCCATGCTGGCCTCCCTCGGCACCATGCCCGAGCTGGCCCGCCAACTCTCCGGCCTGGGTGGCTGCACGAACCCCGTGCGCCTCGACGGCCACCGCACCGAGTACGCGGTTGACCGGACGACCGGAGAGATCGGGCGCGTCCTCCAGCACCTCGACTCGTCCTCCCTGCCCGCCGGAAGTCTCCTCGTCCGCTGCAACAACCGTCGTGCCACCCGCTGCGCGGCCTGCGCGGAGGTCTACCGCCGAGACACCTTCCATCTGATCACCGCCGGACTCCGTGGCGGCAAGGGCACCGCCGAACAGGTCGGAACGCACCCGCGTGTCTTCGCCACCCTCACCGCGCCGAGCTTCGGCCCGGTCCACAACCGCCCCTCCAGCGGGCGGCCCTGCCGCTGCGGTGCCCGGCACGACGAGACAGACCCGGCCCTCGGTACGCCCCTCGATCCGGACACGTACGACTACCAAGCGGCCGTGCTCTGGAACGCCCACGCCGGAGCCCTCTGGCGGCGCTTCTCCATCTACCTGCGCCGTGAGATCGCCAAGCGCGCCGGACTCACCCAACGCGCGTTTCGGCATCACGCACGCGTCTCCTTCGCCAAGGTCGCCGAGTATCAGAAGCGAGGCGCCGTCCACTTCCACGCGGTCATCCGCCTCGACGGCCCGGAGGGCGGCGACACGGCCCCTCCGGCTTGGGCGTCTGCCGAGCTGCTGACCGAAGCGATCCATGCCGCCGTCACCGCCACACGCGTCAACGGACCGCATGTCGACGGCCGCGCCCACACCTTCACCTTCGGCCGCCAACTCGACGTACGCACCATCCGCTCGGCCGACTTCGACGGCGGCCAGGAACTGACCGAACGGGCCGTCGCCGCATACATCGCCAAGTACGCCACCAAAGGCGCCGAGACAGCGACCGGCACCCTGGACCGGCCCATCCGCTTCCTCGCCGAACTGGCACAGGCCCGGCTCAACGGCCACGCCCGCCGCATGATCCGAACGGCCTGGACCCTCGGCGCACGCAAGGACCTCGAACACCTCCGCCTGCGCGCCTGGGCCCACATGCTCGGCTTCCGCGGCCACTTCTCCACCAAGTCCCGCCGCTACTCCACCACCCTCGGCGCCCTCCGCGACGCCCGCGCCGAATGGCGCCGCGCCAAAGCCGCCACGGCCGCTCCCCAGGACGGCGAAACCACGCTCGTCCTCGCTCACTGGGTCTTCGCCGGAACCGGCCTCAGCACCGGCGAAGCCTGGCTTGCCGCATCCCTCGAACCCGCGCCCGGAACGGAAGGAGAACCGACATGGACGCCCGTCGCGACGAGCTGATGACCGTTCGCCAAGTCCTGGACGAGCTCGGCGGTGTCTCCCGTCGGACGTTCTACCGCTGGCGAGAACTGGGGTACGGGCCGGCCGCATTCAAGCTGCCCAACGGAGAGCTGCGGGTTTGGCGGAGTGACTTCAACACATGGCTGCGGCAGCTGGAGGAGGCGGCGTGAAGTCTCTCGATGTGAAGGTCTGGGGAGTCCGCAAGCGGGACACCAAAACGCCCTCGTACGGTGTCCGCTGGTCCGTCGCAGGCGGTGTGTTCTCGGATTCCTTCCGCACTAAGGCGCTCGCAGACCACTACCGCACGAAGCTCATGCGCGCGATGCGTGAGGGCGAGGAGTTCGACACGGAGTCGGGACTTCCGGCCTCGATGGAAGAGAAGAAGTCGGCCGTGTCGTGGTACGCCTTCGCTCTCAGGTACCTCGCCATGAAATGGCCTCATACCGCCCCCAACACACGGGACGGCATCAACGAAGCCCTCACCAGCGTGACGCTGGAACTCCTCGACGAGCGCGCCGGACGACCGTCCGACGAGGAAATCCGCAGAGCACTGCGCAACTGGGCCTTCGTGCTGCCGGGGCCCGATGACCGGGAAGTCCCGGACGACGTACGGAACGTTCTCCACTGGGTGTCCAAGGCGTCCCGGCCGCTCGCCGATCTCGCTGAGGCGGCCACGGCTCGCACGGTCCTCGACTCGCTAAAGCTCAAGCTCGACGGCACGGCGGCAGCGGCGGAGACAGTGCGGCGTAAGCGGCGGACACTCGTCAACGCCGCGAACTACGCCGTCGACCTGGGGGAGCTGCGGGAGAACCCCATCACGGCTGTCCGCTGGCAGAAGCCGAAGGTGTCCAACCAGGTCGACCCGCGGGTTGTCGCCAATCCGGAGCAGGCACGGAACCTCCTGGCGGCGGTTTCCTACGTGGGCGGGTACCGGCGTGCTCGTGGGCGTCGCCTCGTGGGTCTGTTCGCCGCCATGTACTTCGGTGGCCTGCGGCCGGCGGAAGCGGTCGGCATCGTCGAGACGGACCTTAAGCTGCCCGAGCAGGGCTGGGGCTCGGCGCTGCTCCACCGGACCCGTCCATCCGTCGGCAAGCAGTGGACCGACTCAGGGGAGACCCATGACGACCGCGGGCTGAAGAACCGGCCGACCGAGGACGTCAGGCGGGTGCCCATCCCGCCCCACCTCGTCGCCGTGCTCCGCGAGCACCTGGCCACCTTCGGCACGGCGGACGACGGACGGCTCTTCTTCAGCGAGAAGGGCTCGGTCGTCCCGTCGTCGACCTACTACCGCGTGTAGCAGGAAGCTCGGCTCCTCGCGCTGCCGCCGGCCGTCGCGGCCTCGCCGCTCGCGAGTCGGCCGTACGACCTCCGGCACTCGGCGCTGTCGACGTGGCTCAACGCCGGTGTCGACCCCACCGAGGCGGCCGGGCGCGCCGGCAACAGCGTGGAGGTCCTGCTGACCCGCTACGCCAAGTGCCTCGACGGACGGCAAGACGTCGCCAACCGGCGTATTGAGGATCTGTTGCGCGAGTACGAGTGATCGCAGACGACGGTAGCTCCGATGCCCCCGGACTTGTTCCGGGGGCATCGGCATGCCTTGGCCGAGAGGGGCGTTCCTGTCCTCAGGAATTCCGCGCCGGTGGCTCTGGGGTGTATGTCGGGCCGGGCCATGAAGTAAGGCCGGCTTCCATCACTCGTTCAGAGGCGCCTCTCATGCGCATTACGCGCATGATGCCCAGAGTTGACCACGACTAGTTGCGTCTACTTACAGGGGTAAAGGATCATGCCGACGTTTGTTGCGCTGCTGAACTGGACCGACCAGGGAGTCCGCGGCTACAAGGACACCCCGCAACGCGCCGAAGCCTTCACGGCAGCGGCTCAGAAGCTCGGGGTGAAGGTCCTGAACCTCTTCTGGACCGTCGGCCCGTACGACCTCGTGGCTGTCGTGGAGGCGCCCGACGACGAGACTGCCACCGCAGTGCTCCTACAGGTCGGCGCGTTGGGCAACGTCCGTAGCACGACCCTCCGAGCCTTCGGCCGGGAGGAGATGGACCGCATCATCGCCAAAGCCACCGGCTGAGGGACTTCCACGTCGAGGTTCTGTTGGTACGAGTGACACGCTCAAGGCGGCATGACCTGCGCTTACGTCCCAAGATCCCGTCCACGCCTCGTCCACAGCCCCCGACATACGCCCGCTCCGGGCCGCACACGCCTGCACATACGCGAAGACCCCGTCTCAGCGAAAGCGCTGATGGCGGGGTCTTTGGACACCTCATACAAGGTGCCCCCGGCAGGATTCGAACCTGCGCACACGGCTCCGGAGGCCGTTGCTCTATCCCCTGAGCTACGGGGGCGTGTTCGTCGCGTTGCTCGCGGCGACGGGTAGAACACTACCAGCTCCCTCGGGGTGGTCATGAACGGGTTTCCGCTGTCGGGGGCGGGGATGCGGGGCGCTCGTGCGGGGTGGAAGTGGGGAAAACCCGGACGCGATGGCCGGGTCCGACCTACTCTCGAGTTGTGCCAGGCGCGTCGGGTCGGGTGCTTGTTGTGGACGACAACAAGGTCATCCGGCAGTTGATCAGGGTCAACCTCGAGCTGGAGGGGCTGGAGGTCGTGACCGCGGCCGATGGTGCCGAATGTCTTGATGTCGTTCATCAGGTGCGGCCCGATGTCGTGACCCTCGATGTCGTCATGCCCCGGCTGGACGGGCTGCGGACCGCCGCTCGCCTGAGGGCCGATCCGCGGACCCGGGACATGCCCCTCGCCATCGTCAGCGCCTGCGGCCATCACGAGGTCGAGGCCGGACTCGAAGTGGGCGTCGACGCCTTCCTCGCCAAGCCCTTCGATCCCGCCGAACTGGTCCGCATGGTGCGGCAGTTGGTCGAGCGGGCCCGGGGCGGGGGGCGGCAGCGCGGCGGTGGCCCCGACGCCGGCGGCGGTGCCCAGGCCAAGGAAGTTGATCAACCCGCCGTACCGTAGGCGAGTGGCCCGTGCGAGACCCCTTGAACAGGGGGTCGCGTCCACATCCCGGACCGTACGGAAACCGGCTCGCATACCCACCCCCTTCCTCCCATACGCTTGTCCCGTGACCCCCGTCGAGCTCTCCCGCACCGTGCTGCACGCCGTGCGCCGTGCTGTCGACGAGGGTGAGCTCAGCGTGACCGTGCCGGAGCGGGCCGTGGTCACTCCGCCGGGGCCCGGGGGGTGTGGCGACTACGCCACGAACATCGCCCTCCAACTGGCCCGCGCGGCAGGGCGGCCGCCGCGCGACGTGGCCGAGATCCTGCGGGCGCGGCTCCTCGACGAGCGATCGTTCACCGATGTCGTCGTCACCGGGCCCGGCTTCCTCAACCTCAGCCTGCAGAGCACCGCCTCCGCCGGCCTCGTCGAGGAGATCCTGCGGCGCGGGCGGCGGTACGGGCACGCCACCACCGGGTTCAGCGGGACCGCCGTCCGGCTCCGGTGCCCGGCGGAGGTGCGCGCCGTCGTGGTCGCGGACGCCGTGACCCGTGTGCTGCGCAGCCAGGGGGACTTCGTCCGTGTCGAGTGCGACGGCCGGCCCGCCCCGGAGTGGGAGTCCGTCCTCGGGGCGGACGTCACCACCCGCGGGCCACGTCTCATCGCCGATCGGTCCCTCGCCGTCCGCCCCGTCCCCGCCCCCGCCGACCCCCTGCCCCTCGGCAGGGACGCCGCCCGCTGGGCCTTGCTGCACCCCGCCGCCCACGACCGGCCCCGGATCCCCGGAGATCACCTCGTCCAGCGGGAGACCAACCCCCTCTTCCGCGTCCGGTACGCCCACGCCCGCACCCGGGCCCTCCTGCGCAACGCCGCCGACCTCGGCTTCCACCCCGAGCCCGGTCCCGTGAGCGAAGCGGAAGCGCTGACCGCCGTACTCGGCGACCACCCCCGCGTCCTGGCCGCCACGGCCGCGCAGCACGCCCCCGACCGTCTGGCCCGGCACCTCATCGCCGTCGCCGATGCCGCAATGCCCCTGCTGCCCGCCGTGTTGCCCCTCGGTGAGGAGAAACCCTCGGCCGCCCACCGTGCCCGGCTCGCGCTCGCCGAAGCCGCCGGGACGGTGCTGGCCGGCGGCCTGTCCCTGCTCGGCATCGACGCTCCCGACCATCTCTGAGAGACACGAACAGATCATGAGCCGTTCCGCACACCCCGCCGGGCCCCGTCACGCCGATGTCCTCCCCGAGGGCCACTACTCCGCCCCGCCCGCCGACCTCAACGCGCTGGACCCCAAGGTGTGGGCCCAGACCGTGACGCGCGACGGCGACGGAGTCGTGACCGTGGGCGGCATCCCCGTCACCCGGCTCGCCGAGGAGTTCGGCACCCCCGCCTACGTCCTGGACGAGGCCGACTTCCGGGCCCGCGCGCGTGCCTGGCGCACCGCCTTCGGGGCCGACGCCGACGTCTTCTACGCCGGCAAGGCGTTCCTCTCCCGCGCCGTCGTGCGCTGGCTCGACGAGGAGGGGCTGAACGTGGACGTCTGCTCCGGCGGCGAGCTGGCCACCGCCCTCTCCGCCGGCATGCCCGCCGACCGCATCGCCTTCCACGGCAACAACAAGTCCGTCGACGAGATCACCCGGGCCGTCGAGGCCGGAGTCGGGCACATCGTCCTCGACTCCTTCCAGGAGATCGTCCGCGTCGCCCACATCGCGCAGAGCCTCGGCACGCGGCAGAAGGTCCTCATCCGCATCACCGTCGGCGTCGAGGCCCACACCCACGAGTTCATCGCCACGGCCCACGAGGACCAGAAGTTCGGCATCCCGCTGGCCGGCGGGCAGGCCGCCGAGGCCGTACGCCGGGCCCTGAAGCTCGACGGGCTCGAGCTGGTCGGCATCCACAGCCACATCGGGTCGCAGATCTTCGACATGTCCGGGTTCGAGGTCGCCGCCCACCGGGTGGTCGGGCTGCTCAAGGACATCCGCGACGAGCACGGCGTCGAGCTGCCCGAGATCGACCTCGGCGGCGGCCTCGGCATCGCGTACACCAGCGACGACGACCCCCGTGAGCCGCATGAGATCGCCAAGGCGCTCACCGAGATCGTCACCAGGGAGTGCGAGGCCGCCAAGCTGCGCACGCCGCGCATCTCCGTCGAGCCGGGGCGCGCCATCGTCGGCCCGACGGCCTTCACGCTCTACGAGGTCGGCACCATCAAGCCCCTCGACGGGCTGCGGACCTACGTCTCCGTCGACGGCGGCATGTCGGACAACATCCGCACCGCGCTGTACGACGCCGAGTACAGCGTCGCGCTGGTCTCCCGCACCTCCGACGCCCAGCCGATGCTCGCCCGCGTCGTCGGCAAGCACTGCGAGAGCGGGGACATCGTGGTCAAGGACGCGTTCCTGCCGTCCGACCTGGCACCGGGTGACCTCATCGCCGTACCGGCCACCGGCGCGTACTGCCGGTCCATGGCCAGCAACTACAACCACGTGCTCCGCCCGCCGGTCGTCGCCGTCGACGGCGGTGAGGCGCGGGTGATCGTCCGCCGCGAGACGGAGGAGGACCTGCTGCGTCTCGACGTCGGCTGAAAAGAAGCGAGAAAAGGCGGAAAGTGGCAGGCGGCGGAAGATCTCCTGTCTTCCGCCCCCGCGAAAATGAAATAGACGTCTCACGATCCGGACTGGGGGCAGAAACTCCCGTCCGGTGAGTGAGACTGGTTCCACCGTAGACGGTAATGAGGAAACGAGGTCGGATGATGCGTACGCGTCCGCTGAAGGTGGCGCTGCTGGGCTGTGGAGTGGTCGGCTCAGAGGTGGCGCGCATCATGACGACGCACGCCGACGACCTCACGGCCCGGATCGGGGCCCCGGTGGAACTCGCGGGTGTGGCCGTACGGCGCCCGGACAGGGTGCGCGAGGGCATCGCCCCCGAGCTCGTCACCACCGACGCCATGGCCCTCGTCAAACGCGGCGACATCGACGTGGTGGTCGAGGTCATCGGCGGCATCGAGCCCGCGCGCGGCCTCATCACCACCGCCTTCGAGCACGGCGCCTCCGTCGTCTCCGCCAACAAGGCGCTGCTCGCGCAGGACGGGGCAGCCCTGCACGCCGTCGCCGAGCAGCACGACAAGGACCTCTACTACGAGGCCGCCGTCGCAGGTGCCATCCCGCTGATCCGGCCGCTGCGCGAGTCCCTCGCCGGCGACAAGATCAACCGTGTGATGGGCATCGTCAACGGCACGACGAACTTCATCCTCGACAAGATGGACTCCACCGGTGCCGGCTACCAGGAGGCCCTCGACGAGGCCACCGCCCTGGGCTACGCGGAGGCCGACCCGACCGCCGACGTCGAGGGCTTCGACGCCGCCGCCAAGGCCGCGATCCTCGCCGGCATCTCCTTCCACACGCGCGTGCGCCTCGACGACGTCTACCGCGAGGGCATGACCGAGGTGACCGCGGCCGACTTCGCCTCCGCGAGGGAGATGGGCTGCACCATCAAGCTGCTCGCCATCTGCGAGCGAGCGGCCGACGGGGCGTCCGTCACCGCGCGCGTGCACCCGGCCATGATCCCGCTGAGCCACCCGCTGGCCTCCGTCCGCGGCGCCTACAACGCCGTGTTCGTCGAGTCCGACGCCGCCGGGCAGCTCATGTTCTACGGCCCCGGCGCGGGCGGTTCCCCGACGGCCTCCGCCGTGCTCGGCGACCTCGTCGCCGTCTGCCGCAACCGGCTCAGCGGCTCGACCGGACCGGGCGAGTCCGCCTACGCAGCGCTGCCGGTGTCCCCGATGGGCGACGTCGTCACGCGCTACCACATCAGCCTCGACGTGGCCGACAAACCGGGTGTTCTCGCCCAGGTCGCGACCGTCTTCGCCGAGCACGGAGTCTCGATCGATACGGTTCGCCAGTCGGGGAAGGACGGCGAGGCCTCCCTCGTCGTCGTCACGCACCGCGCGTCCGACGCCGCCCTCACCGGGACGGTCGAGGCGTTGCGCAAGCTCGACACCGTGCGTGGTGTCGCCAGCATCATGCGGGTTGAAGGAGAGTAACCAGCAATGACCCACCAGTGGCGCGGAATCATCGAGGAGTACCGGGACCGGCTGCCCGTCTCCGACAGCACGCCGGTCGTGACGCTCCGTGAGGGCGGTACGCCGCTCGTGCCCGCGCAGGTGCTCTCCGAGCGCACGGGCTGCGAGGTCCACCTCAAGGTGGAGGGCGCGAACCCGACCGGGTCCTTCAAGGACCGCGGCATGACCATGGCCATCACGCGGGCCAAGGAGGAGGGCGCGCAGGCCGTCATCTGCGCCTCCACCGGCAACACGTCGGCCTCCGCCGCCGCGTACGCGGTGCGCGCCGGGATGGTCTGCGCCGTGCTCGTGCCGCAGGGCAAGATCGCGCTCGGCAAGATGGGCCAGGCCCTCGTGCACGGCGCGAAGATCCTCCAGGTCGACGGCAACTTCGACGACTGCCTCACGCTCGCGCGCGGCCTGAGCGACAACTACCCGGTGGCGCTGGTCAATTCGGTCAACCCGGTACGGATCGAGGGCCAGAAGACGGCCGCGTTCGAGATCGTGGACATGCTCGGCGACGCGCCCGACATCCACGTCCTGCCGGTCGGCAACGCGGGCAACATCACGGCCTATTGGAAGGGCTACACGGAGTACGCCGCCGACGGTGTGGCGACCCGGACCCCGCGGATGTGGGGCTTCCAGGCCTCCGGCAGTGCCCCGATCGTGCGCGGCGAGGTCGTCAAGGACCCGTCGACCATCGCCACGGCCATCCGCATCGGCAACCCGGCCTCCTGGCAGTACGCGCTCGCCGCGCGGGACGAGTCGGGCGGCTTCATCGACGAGGTGACGGACCGTGAGATCCTGCGCGCCTACCGGCTGTTGGCGTCGCAGGAGGGTGTCTTCGTCGAGCCGGCGTCCGCCGCGTCCGTCGCCGGTCTGCTGAAGGCCGCCGAGCAGGGCAAGGTCGACCCGGGGCAGCGGATCGTGTGCACCGTCACCGGCAATGGGCTGAAGGACCCCGACTGGGCCGTCGCCGGTGCCCCGCAGCCGGTCACCGTACCCGTCGACGCGGCGGCCGCCGCGGAGCGCCTCGGCCTGGCCTGACGTGCGGCAACGCACCGAGCGCCGGTGCAACGCCGGACACGGTCCGGCGTAAGACGGCGCTTGCCCGGGGACATTCCCTACGGGGGGTGCACAGGGGGCTTACGACACGCATCGTGCGCCTCCTGTGCGCCCTATGTCGCCACAGAACCTTCCTTCGATAGGCTGTACTGAACCCGCCCGCCGCATATGCCTCCGCATGGAGCACGGCGCCGCGCCGTCTCCGCGGCCGGGACAGCGGCCGGCCCTCGCGGTCGGCAGCGGCCCCCAGGGTTCTCGTACGCCATCGAATGTCCACTGAACGTCATTCGACAATCACGCAGCTCAAGGAGAGTCATCGAGCGATGGCCGGTCCAGCGTTCCGCGCCGCCGCCGTCCGGGTGCGCGTCCCCGCCACCAGCGCCAACCTCGGCCCGGGCTTCGACGCCCTCGGCCTCGCGCTGGGCTTGTACGACGACGTGGTCGTCCGGGTGGCCGACTCCGGGCTGCACATCGACATCGCGGGTGAGGGAAGCGAGACGCTCCCGCGCGACGAGCAGCACCTCCTCGTCCGTTCCCTGCGCACCGCCTTCGACCTGCTGGGCGGACAGCCGCGCGGTCTGGAAATCGTCTGCGCCAACCGCATTCCGCACGGCCGGGGCCTCGGCTCCTCCTCGGCCGCCATCTGCGCCGGGATCGTCGCCGCCCGCGCCGTGACCATAGGGGCAGACGCCAAGCTCGACGACACCGCGCTGCTGGAACTCGCCACCGAGATCGAGGGCCACCCCGACAACGTCGCGGCGTGCCTGCTCGGCGGCTTCACACTGTCCTGGATGGAGGGCGGCGCCGCCCGCGCGATCAGGATGGACCCCGCCGATTCCATCGTTCCGGTGGTTTTCGTCCCCGGAAAGCCCGTACTCACCGAGACGGCGCGCGGCCTGCTCCCGCGCACCGTGCCGCACGTCGACGCGGCCACCAACGCCGGCCGGGCCGCCCTGCTCGTCGAAGCCATGACGCGCCGCCCCGAGCTGCTGCTGCCGGCCACCGAGGACCGTCTGCACCAGGAGTACCGCGCGCCGGCCATGCCCGAGAGCGCGGCACTGGTGGAGCGGCTGCGGGGCGACGGCATCCCCGCGGTCATCTCCGGGGCCGGACCGACGGTCATGGCACTGGCCGACGCGGCGTCCGCCGACAAGGTCGAGGCCCTGGCGGGCGCGGACTGGGCCGCGAACCGGCTGCCTCTCGATCAGCAGGGCGCGAGTGTTTTGCCGCTCGCGGCCTCCGGTGACATCTAAAAGCGCGCGGTTGCCGGATTTCGAGAGGGGGAATGTTTGTTGGATCCGGTAGTGTTAACCTCAAGTCTGCACCCGACCCCACCATGGCGAGGTGCCTCGTGTCCCCGTCCGGGACAGACATTCTTCCGGGAGCCCCCCAAGCCGCACTGTGTTTTGTACGTCGGATCGTACGCCGTACAAGGACACTGAGCGGGGCGCAGGGCACGCTCCGGAACCGGTGCAACCACGCCGCGTGACACTGACACTGGGTGCCACGGCTCAAGGAAGCGCCATCACCAGATTCCTCCGCCGCTTAGGCGGACCACCGCCCCGGCACGGTTCACACCACACGAACCGAAGCCGGACAGCACAACCGGTCGCCGAGCCAGACAGGCCGACGTCCGCTCCAGGGAAGGACCCTTCGTGAGCGACACCACCGATCTGATGGGCGCACGTGTCGAGGAGACCGCTGCCGCGCCCGCCACGGACGCCTCCGCGCCTGCCACCGGTGCCGGCTCCCGGCGGCGCCGCGGTACCGGCCTCGAGGGCATGGTGCTGGCCGAGCTGCAGCAGGTCGCATCCGGCCTCGGCATCAGGGGCACCGCGCGTATGCGCAAGAGCCAGCTGATCGAGGTCATCAAGGAGGCGCAGGCGTCCGGCGGCGCCGCTCCGGCCGCGAAGGCCGACGCCACCGCCGAGACCAAGCCCAAGCGCCGCGCCACCTCGCGGACCCGTACGGGCGACAACGCCGAGAAGGCGGACAAGAAGGCGGACGCGAAGGAGGCCTCCCAGGCCCCCGCGGACAAGGCCGACAAGGCCGTGGCCCAGCAGCAGATCGAGATCCCCGGCCAGCCCGCCGGGGGCCCCTCCCGCGATGGCGGAGACGACGCGCCCGAGCGCCGTCGGCGCCGGGCCACCGCCGAGGCCGGAGCTCCGTCCTCCGCTACGGAGACCATCGTCGCCGAGGCGAAGAACGACTCCAAGGCCGAGGCGCCGGCCCAGTCGCAGCAGCAGTCGCAGAACAACGAGGCCAAGTCCGACGCCGGTGACGGCGGCGAGGGCCGTCGTCGCGACCGCCGTGACCGCGGCAGGGACCGGGACCGCGACCGCGACCGTGACCGCCGGGGCGGCAAGGGCGACGACCAGCAGGGCGGCCAGCGCGGCCAGCAGCAGAGTCAGGGTGGCGGCGGCCGTCAGGACCGCGGCCAGCAGCAGCAGGACGACGACGACTTCGAGGGCGGGCGTCGTGGCCGTCGCGGGCGCTACCGCGACCGCCGGGGCCGTCGCGGCCGCGACGACATCGCCTCCGAGCCGCAGATCAACGAGGACGACGTCCTGATCCCCGTCGCGGGCATCCTGGACATCCTCGACAACTACGCGTTCATCCGCACGTCGGGCTACCTGCCCGGCCCGAACGACGTGTACGTCTCCCTCGCCCAGGTCCGCAAGAACGGCCTGCGCAAGGGCGACCACATCACCGGTGCCGTGCGGCAGCCCAAGGACGGCGAGCGGCGCGAGAAGTTCAACGCGCTGGTGCGCCTGGACTCCGTCAACGGCATGGCGCCCGAATCCGGGCGCGGGCGACCGGAGTTCAACAAGCTGACGCCGCTTTACCCGCAGGACCGCCTCCGCCTGGAGACGGACCCGGGCGTGCTCACCACCCGCATCATCGACCTGGTCTCGCCCATCGGTAAGGGCCAGCGCGGTCTGATCGTGGCCCCGCCGAAGACCGGCAAGACCATGATCATGCAGGCGATCGCCAACGCGATCACGCACAACAACCCCGAGTGCCACCTGATGGTCGTCCTCGTCGACGAGCGTCCGGAAGAGGTCACCGACATGCAGCGGTCGGTGAAGGGCGAGGTCATCTCCTCGACCTTCGACCGCCCGGCCGAGGACCACACCACCGTCGCCGAGCTGGCCATCGAGCGCGCCAAGCGCCTGGTGGAGCTGGGTCACGACGTGGTCGTGCTGCTCGACTCGATCACCCGCCTGGGCCGTGCGTACAACCTCGCCGCCCCGGCCTCCGGCCGCATCCTGTCCGGTGGTGTCGACTCGACGGCGCTGTACCCGCCGAAGCGCTTCTTCGGTGCGGCCCGCAACATCGAGGACGGCGGTTCGCTGACCATCCTCGCCACCGCCCTGGTGGACACCGGGTCCCGCATGGACGAGGTCATCTTCGAGGAGTTCAAGGGCACGGGCAACGCCGAGCTCAAGCTCGACCGGAAGCTCGCCGACAAGCGCATCTTCCCGGCGGTGGACGTCGACGCGTCCGGTACCCGTAAGGAAGAGATCCTGCTCGCCCCCGACGAGCTCGCCATCGTCTGGAAGCTGCGCCGGGTGCTGCACGCCCTCGACCAGCAGCAGGCGGTCGAGCTGCTGCTCGACAAGATGAAGCAGACGAAGTCGAACGCCGAGTTCCTGATGCAGATCCAGAAGACCACCCCGACGCCGGGCAACGGCGACTGAGGCAGGTCGACTCGGTAAGGACCGCACAAGAGGGCCGCTCCCCGACCGGGGAGCGGCCCTCTTGTGCGGTTGGTGTGCGGGTAGGATCACGCTCTCTTCGAACTTGTGATCCCGAGGGGGGACATTCGTGGGTACACCCATGCCCGGGGGCGGTCGGCACAGACGCCGCATACGCATCGCACTGCCCATCGCCGCGGCCGGTGTCGCCGCCGCCGTGGCCGGCGCGCTGCTGACGACGTCCGCCGGTGCGGCCACCCCGCTGCCGCAGCCGACGGTCAAGCCCGTCACCAGCTCGCCGTCGCTCGCCGAGCTGGAGAAGCGCGTCGCGGGCGCCATGGCCGGTGACGACGTCGCCGGCAAGACGAGCAAGGCCGCGCTCACCGCGGGCACCGTCGCCGGCAGCATCGACGCGAAGGTCATCGGCGGCAACGAGACCACCATCAGCACGGCCCCGTGGATGGCGCAGCTCCTCTACTTCGACGACCGGGGCACCTCCAGCACCGGCGACGACATCGGCTTCTTCTGCGGCGGCGCCGTCGTCTCGCCGACGAAGATCCTCACCGCCGCGCACTGCGTCAAGGGCTACAACTGGAGCGCCAACGGCGCCGTCGTCACCGGCACCTCCCAGCTGCCCTCCGCCGACGGCACCGACCTGCACGGCGGTACCGCCACGGCCGTCCGGCGGCAGTGGAACCACCCGTCGTACAGCGCGACGACCATCGACAACGACATCGCGGTGCTGACTCTCGGCGGACCGGTCAAGGCCACGCCCATCCGCATGACGACGTCCGGTGACACCACGTCGTACGCGGCCGGCACCAGTGCCAAGGTCTACGGATGGGGCCGCACCAGCTCCATCAGCGACGACATCTCCGAGACGCTGAAGACCGCCACGCTGCCCATACAGTCCGACACGACCTGCTCCGGCGCGTACGGCAGTGACTTCGTCAAGGGCCACATGGTCTGCGCGGGCAACCCCGCCACCGGCAGCGACGCCGGCACCGTCTCCGCGTGCAACGGCGACTCCGGCGGCCCCCTGGTCGTGAACAACCGGATCGTCGGTGTCGTGTCCTGGGGCGTGACCGACTGCGTCGCCAAGGGCGCCTACAGCGTCTTCGCCAAGGTCAGCTCCTACGTCGGCGCCGCCTACCCGCGCCTCGACGACACCAACATCAGCCTCGACCACAAGGCCGACCTGTGGGTGCGCAACGCCTCCACCAAGACCGGCTACTCCAAGAACTCCACGGGCACGGCGTTCGCCGCTCGCGAGTCCTGGGGCGACTGGAGCGGCGTGAACGTCGTCCTGCAGACCGACCTCGACCGCGACGGCTTCCAGGACCTCGTCTACCGGCGCAGCAGCGACGGCGACCTCTTCTGGACGCACTTCGTCACCGCCAGCGGCACCTGGTCCACCAAGCAGATCGCCGACAACTGGAAGACCCGCACCCGCATCATCACCCCCGGTGACGTCACCGGCGACTACCTGCCCGACCTGCTCTCGGTCGACTCCGCGGGCGTCATGTGGATCTACCCGGGCAACGGCAACGGCACCTTCGCGTCCCGCGTGAAGGTCGGCTCCGGCTGGAACCAGTACAACTCCGTGCGCGGCAAGGGCGACTTCAACGGGGACGGCAAGACCGACCTGATCGCCCGCAGCGCCTCCGGGAGCTACATCTACCTGTACAAGGGCACCGGCAAGGCCGGCTCGGGCGCCTTCTCGGCCCGGGTCAAGGTGCGCACGTGGAGCGGCTACAACGCCTTCGACGCGCCCGGCGACGTCACCGGCGACGGCAAGGCCGACTTCCTGGCCCGCACCCCGGGCGGCACGCTCTACCTGTACCCGGGCACCGGCAAGGGGACCAGCGAGATCTTTGCCACAAGGAAGTCCGTGGGCACCGATTTCAAGCAGTACGACATCTTCGGCTGAAGCCGCAGGTGAGCGGGTTTCACCCCGCTGTGACGAACACGGACTGTGCCCACCGCCGCACGCGGTGGGCACAGTCCGTTGTGCAACCCTTTCCCGAGTTTCTCCGTCTGACCAGGCGGGGCGACGACAGGTGCGAGGAAGGGTCTTCTCCGGCCACGCCTGGCACTGACCGCAGGGGGTAACCGACTGAAGAAGAGCTGAGGAGTACATGTCTGCCGAGAGCACGCCGGACCCGGGTATACCGGGCGACACCGGCATCGACGGAGCACGTCACCGCGGCAAGGGTCGGCGCCGCAAGCCCCAGAAGCGCCACAAGGGCTTGATGATCATGGCCTGGACCGCCGCGGGCATCGTCGTGCTGGGCGGCACCGGGGCCGGATACATGTACTTCAAGCTCAACGGCAACCTCAAGAGCGTCGACATCGACCAGGCCCTCGGCACCGACCGGCCCAAGAAGGCCGACAACGGCTCCGAGAACATCCTCGTCCTCGGCTCCGACACCCGCGCCGGAGGCAACAAGAAGCTCGGCGGCGGCACCGACGACGGCAGCGCCCGATCCGACACGGCGATGATCGTGCACGTCTACAAGGGCCACAAGAAGGCCAGCGTGGTCTCCATCCCGCGCGACACCCTCATCGACCGCCCCTCGTGCACGGACACCAAGGGCACCGAGCACCCCGCCGCCCACAGCGTGATGTTCAACTCCGCGTACTCCACCGGCGGGGCCGCCTGCGCCGTGAAGACGGTCGAGTCGATCACCGACCTGCGCATGGACCACTACCTGGAGGTCGACTTCGCCGGCTTCCAGACGCTCATCGACGACCTCGGCGGCGTCGAGATCACCACGACCAAGAGCATCGACGACCCCGAGAGCCACCTGAAGCTGAAGGCGGGCACCCACACGCTCGACGGCAGGCAGGCCCTCGGCCTGGTCCGCACCAGACACGGCGTCGGCGACGGCTCCGACCTGGGCCGCATCCAGCTCCAGCAGGCCTTCATCAAGGCCCTGGTCAACCAGATCAAGGACGTCGGCGTCTTCTCGAACCCGAAGAAGCTGCTCGACCTCGCGGAAACCGCGACCAAGACGGTGACGGCCGACTCCGACCTCGGCTCGGTCAACAAGCTCGCGTCCTTCGCGAACGGCCTCAAGGGCATCGAGCCGTCCAACATGCACATGGTCACGATGCCGGTGGCCTACGACCCGGCCGATCCCAACCGCGTCCTCCTCCAGGAGAAGAAGGCCGACCAGATCTGGAAGGCCCTGGCGAACGACAGGCCGATCCCGGCGAGCGCCACCAAGGGAACGGCCACGGGTGAGGCCAAGGGCGTCGTCAGCGGCTCCTGAGGGGCGGCATGGAATAGATCGCGGCAACCCCCGGTTTTGGGGGATGGCCCCAGTCCTGGCAGACTGGTACGTCGGCTCCGGTTCACGCTCCCGCACCCCGCGGCGGCGACCCGGCGCCCTCCCGAACCTAGGAGACACCTTGAAGCGCGACATCCACCCCGAGTACGTCGAGACGCAGGTCAGCTGCACCTGTGGCGCGTCGTTCACCACCCGCAGCACGATCGAGTCCGGCACCATCCGTGCCGACGTCTGCTCCGAGTGCCACCCGTTCTACACGGGCAAGCAGAAGATCCTCGACACCGGTGGCCGTGTGGCCCGCTTCGAGGCCCGCTTCGGCAAGGCCGCCGGCTCCAAGAAGTAGCGAGCCTCAATTCGCCGGTCCACGGCCGCGCCCCCACCGAGGGCGCGCCGGGACCGGCGTTTTTGGTCGCCCGCCCTTCACCCCCGTCCGTTCACAGGAGCCCAAGATGTTCGAGGCCGTCGAGGAACTCGTCGCCGAGCACGCCGACCTTGAGAAGAAGGTCGCCGACCCGTCGGTCCACTCCGACCAGGCCAACGCGCGCAAGCTGAACAAGCGTTACGCCGAGCTCACCCCGATCGTCGCCACGTACCGCTCCTGGAAGCAGACCGGCGACGACATCGAGACCGCGCGCGAACTGGGCGCCGACGACCCGGAGTTCGCCGCCGAGGTCAAGGAGCTGGAGAAGGCCCGCGAGGAGCTGACGGAGAAGCTGCGGCTTCTCCTCGTCCCGCGCGACCCCAGCGACGACAAGGACGTCATCCTCGAGATCAAGGCGGGCGCGGGCGGCGACGAGTCGGCGCTGTTCGCCGGCGACCTGCTGCGCATGTACCTGCGCTACGCCGAGCGCGTCGGCTGGAAGACCGAGATCATCGACGCCACCGAGTCCGAGCTGGGCGGCTACAAGGACGTCCAGGTCGCCGTGAAGACCAAGGGCGGCCAGGGCGCCACCGAGCCCGGCCAGGGCGTCTGGGCGCGGATGAAGTACGAGGGCGGCGTGCACCGCGTGCAGCGCGTGCCCGCGACGGAGTCCCAGGGCCGTATCCACACCTCCGCGGCCGGTGTGCTCGTCACGCCCGAGGCCGAGGAGGTCGACGTCGAGATCAACCCGAACGACCTGCGCATCGACGTCTACCGGTCCTCCGGGCCCGGCGGGCAGTCCGTCAACACCACCGACTCCGCCGTGCGCATCACGCACATCCCCACCGGAGTCGTCGCCTCCTGCCAGAACGAGAAGAGCCAGCTGCAGAACAAGGAGCAGGCACTGCGTATCCTGCGCTCCAGGCTGCTCGCGGCGGCGCAGGAGGAGGCGGAGCGGGAGGCTGCCGACGCCCGCCGCAGCCAGGTCCGCACCGTCGACCGCTCCGAGAAGATCCGCACGTACAACTTCCCGGAGAACCGCATCTCGGACCACCGCGTCGGCTTCAAGGCGTACAACCTGGACCAGGTCCTGGACGGCGACCTCGACGCGGTGATCCAGGCCTGCGTCGACGCGGACTCCGCGGCGAAGCTGGCGGCTGCGTAAGGCACGCACGAGCACGTACGAGCAATACGGAGGACTTGCGTGAACCTGCTGCTCGCGGAGGTGGCCCAGGCCACCCAGCGGCTCGCCGACGCCGGCGTGCCCTCGCCGCGTACCGACGCGGAGGAGCTCGCCGCGTTCGTGCACGGCGTCAAGCGCGGCGAGCTGCACTCCGTCAAGGACTCCGATTTCGATGCCCGCTACTGGGAGGTCATCGCCCGCCGCGAGGCCCGCGAACCGCTCCAGCACATCACCGGGCGCGCCTACTTCCGCTACCTGGAACTCCAGGTCGGCCCCGGGGTGTTCGTGCCGCGGCCCGAGACGGAGTCCGTGGTCGGCTGGGCCATAGACGCCGTACGGGCCATGGACGTCGTCGAGCCGTGCATCGTCGACCTGTGCACCGGCTCCGGCGCCATCGCGCTCGCCCTCGCCCAGGAGGTGCCGCGCTCGCGCGTGCACGCCGTGGAGCTGTCCGAGGACGCCCTGCGGTGGACCCGCAAGAACGTCGAGGGGTCCAGGGTCGACCTGCGGCAGGGCAACGCCCTCACGGCCTTCCCGGACCTGGACGGTCAGGTCGACCTGGTCATCACCAACCCGCCGTACATCCCGCTCACCGAGTGGGAGTACGTCGCCCCCGAGGCCCGGGACTACGACCCCGACATGTCCCTCTTCTCCGGCGAGGACGGCCTCGACCTCATCCGCGGTCTCGAGCGCACCGCGCACCGGCTGCTGCGCCCGGGCGGCGTGGTCGTCGTCGAGCACGCGGACACCCAGGGCGGCCAGGTGCCGTGGATCTTCGCCGAGGACCGCGGCTGGACCGACGCGGCCGACCACCCGGACCTGAACAACCGCCCGCGCTTCGCCACGGCCCGCAAGGCGCTGCCGTGAGCACACCGGGCACCCCGCGTTCCTCGCGGACTTCATCCCAGCAGCACGTGTACGAGGAGGCCAGCTAAAGATGGCACGGCGATACGACACCAACGACGCGACCGACCGTGTGACCGGTCTGCGCGAGGCAGCGTCCGCCGTCCGCCGTGGCGAGCTCGTGGTGCTGCCGACGGACACGGTGTACGGCATCGGCGCGGACGCGTTCTCCTCGGAGGCGGTCGCCGACCTGCTGGACGCGAAGGGCCGGGGCCGCAACATGCCCACCCCCGTCCTCATCGGCTCACCGAACACGCTGCACGGCCTCGTCACGGACTTCTCCGAGCTGGCCTGGGAACTGGTCGACGCCTTCTGGCCGGGCGCGCTGACGCTCGTGGCCAGGCACCAGCCGTCCCTCCAGTGGGACCTCGGGGACACCCGTGGCACGGTCGCCGTGCGCATGCCGCTGCACCCGGTCGCCATCGAGCTGCTGACCGAGGTCGGTCCCATGGCCGTCTCCTCCGCCAACCTGACCGGCCACCCGGCGCCGGAGGACTGCGACGCCGCGCAGGAGATGCTCGGCGACTCCGTCTCCGTCTACCTCGACGGTGGCCCGACCCCCGGCATCGTGCCGTCGTCGATCGTGGACGTGACCCGTGAGGTGCCGCTGCTGCTGCGCGCGGGTGCCATCTCGGCGGACGAGCTGCGAAAGGTCGTACCCGACCTCGAGGTGGCGAATTGACGGCCCCTGGATCGGGGCGTGGCATAGGCAACGGGGAAAGCGCGGCGGAGATCACGACGACCTTCGTGGGACTTCCGCGCGACAGCTTCCGCATCCTCCACGTCAGCACCGGCAACGTGTGCCG
The DNA here is from genome assembly GCF_040638895.1 of Streptomyces sp. NPDC024017. Classification (NCBI taxonomy): domain Bacteria; kingdom Bacillati; phylum Actinomycetota; class Actinomycetes; order Kitasatosporales; family Streptomycetaceae; genus Streptomyces; species Streptomyces sp. NPDC024017. Next base: position 506,228 of record NZ_JBEZYZ010000005.1, read on the forward strand.
CTCGCCCATCACCGAGCGGCTGACCCGCCATTTCGTCAAGGAGCGCCTCGGCATCCTCGGCGGCGGGCTCGTCGTGGAGAGCGCGGGCACCTGGGGTCATGAGGGCGCGTCCATGGAGTCCCACGCGGAGACCGTCCTGGCCGACTTCGGCGCGGACGCCTCCGGCTTCACCGGGCGCGAGCTCCTCGACGAGCACGTGATCCGCGCCGACCTGGTGCTGACCGCCACCAGGGACCACCGGGCGCAGGTCATCTCCATGGGGCACTCGGCGGGCCTGCGGACCTTCACCCTCAAGGAGTTCACCCGTCTGGTCAAGGCCATCGACCCGGCGACCCTGCCGCCCCTGGAGGAGGGTGTGGTCGTCCGCGCGCGTGCGCTGGTCCGCGCCGCGGCGGCTCTACGCGGGTGGCTCCTGGCGCCGACCGCCGAGGCGGACGAGGTCTACGACCCGTACGGCGCACCCCTGACGTTCTTCCGCTCCATCGGGGACGAGATACACCAGGCACTGGATCCGGTCGTCACGGCCCTGACGGGCGTCCCCGCAAAGACGTAACGGCCGAGCGCTCTTCAGGCCCCGGGCCTACATTGGTCGTACGTCACCGTCGACGCCCGGAGCCCACCATGACGGTCACCCCTGCCATCGAGGCCGACGTCCTGCGCCGCCAGGACCCCGAGCTCGCCGACATCCTGCTCGGCGAGCGGGAGCGGCAGTCGACGACGCTCCAGCTGATCGCCGCCGAGAACTTCACGTCCCCGGCGGTGCTGGCCGCGCTCGGGTCCCCCCTCGCCAACAAGTACGCCGAGGGCTATCCGGGGGCGCGGCACCACGGCGGCTGCGAGATCGTCGACGTCGCCGAGCGTCTCGCCGTCGAGCGTGCCCGGGCGCTCTTCGGGGCCGACCACGCCAACGTCCAGGCGCACTCGGGCTCTTCGGCGGTGCTCGCCGCCTACGCCGCCCTGCTCCGCCCCGGCGACACCGTCCTCGCCCTCGGCCTGCCCTACGGCGGCCACCTCACGCACGGCTCGCCCGCCAACTTCTCCGGCCGCTGGTTCGACTTCGTCGGATACGGCGTGGAGGCCGAGTCCGGGCTCATCGATCACGAGCAGGTGCGCACCCTGGCCCGCACGCGCCGGCCCAAGGCGATCGTGTGCGGCTCGATCGCCTACCCCCGGCACATCGACTACGCGTTCTTCCGCGAGGTCGCCGACGAGGTGGGCGCGTACCTCATCGCGGACGCCGCGCACCCCCTCGGGCTCGTCGCCGGGGGAGCGGCCCCGAATCCGGTGCCGTACGCGGACATCGTCTGCGGGACCACCCACAAGGTGCTGCGGGGCCCGCGCGGCGGCATGATCCTGTGCCGCTCGGAGCTGGCCGAGCGGGTCGACCGGGCCGTGTTTCCTTTCACACAGGGCGGCGCGCAGATGCACACCATCGCCGCCAAGGCGGTCGCGTTCGGGGAGGCGGCAACACCGGCGTTCGCCGCGTACGCCCATCAGGTGGTGGCGAATGCGCGGGTTCTGGCGGCCCGGCTGGCCGCGGAGGGCCTGGTCGTCACCACCGGCGGCACGGACACCCACCTGATCACCGCCGACCCGGCGCCGCTCGGCGTCGACGGACGCACCGCCCGGGGCCGTCTCGCCGCTGCGGGCCTGGTCATGGACTGCTGCGCGCTGCCGCACGGCGACGCCCGGGGACTGAGGCTCGGCACGGCCGCGATCACCACGCAGGGAATGGGCGAGGTGGAGATGGCCCGGATCGCCAAGCTGCTCGCCGGAGTGCTCCTCGGCGTGACGGAAGCCTCAAGAGCCCGTGAAGAAGTGCGGGAGCTGGCCGGTGGATTTCCGCCGTATCCCGCTTGAGTCGGGGTAAGCGCACCAGGGTGCACAGCCACTCGTGCAACCATCGTCGCTACCCGGAAGTCCCCACCCATATGCGCGCATCGCTAGGGTGTGGGGCTGAGATGGCCAGCGAGACCTGTGGGGAAGCCCGTGCGTGAATACCTCCTGACGCTCTGCATCACGGCCGCGGTGACGTATCTGCTGACAGCGCCGGTACGTAAGTTCGCGATCGTGGCAGGAGCGATGCCGGAGATCCGGGCACGTGACGTGCACCGGGAGCCCACTCCGCGCCTCGGCGGTATCGCGATGTTCTTCGGCCTGTGTGCGGGCCTGCTGGTCGCCGACCACCTGACCAACCTCAGCCAGGTCTTCGAGACGTCGAACGAACCCCGGGCACTGCTGTCCGGGGCGGCGGTGATCTGGCTGATCGGGGTGCTGGACGACAAGTTCGAGATCGACGCCCTGATCAAGCTGGGCGGCCAGATGATCGCCGCGGGCGTGATGGTCGTGCAGGGTCTGACGATCCTGTGGCTGCCGATCCCCGGTATCGGCTCGGTCGCGCTCACCCAGTGGCAGGGCACCCTGCTCACGGTCGCGCTGGTCGTCATCACCATCAACGCGGTCAACTTCGTCGACGGCCTCGACGGCCTCGCGGCCGGCATGGTCTGCATCGCGGCCACGGCGTTCTTCCTGTACGCCTACCGCATCTGGTACTCGTACGGCATCGAGGCCGCCGCCCCGGCCACGCTCTTCTCGGCGATCCTGATGGGCATGTGCCTGGGCTTCCTGCCGCACAACATGCACCCGGCCCGGATCTTCATGGGCGACTCGGGCTCGATGCTGATCGGCCTGGTGCTGGCCGCCGGTGCGATCTCCGTCACGGGGCAGGTCGACCCGGACGCCCTCAACCTGTACGTGGGGTCCGAGAAGGAGGCCGTGCACCAGACGGTCCCCGTCTACATCCCGCTGCTGCTGCCGCTGACGATCATCGCGGTGCCGGCCGCCGACCTGATCCTGGCGATCGTGCGGCGTACCTGGCGCGGCCAGTCCCCGTTCGCCGCCGACCGCGGCCACCTGCACCACCGGCTGCTGGAGATCGGCCACTCGCACAGCCGCGCGGTGCTGATCATGTACTTCTGGTCGGCGCTGATCGCCTTCGGCGCGCTCGCCTACTCGGTCAACTCGGCGTCCATGTGGATCGTGCTGGGTGTGGTGTTCCTGAGCGCGATCGGTCTGATCCTGCTCCTGCTGCCGCGCTTCACGCCGCGCGCCCCGCGCTGGATGGAGCACTTCGTGCCCCCGCGTTACCGGCGCCGCGGCTCGGTCGCGGCCCTGTCGCCCGAGGCCTCGACACCGGCGTCAGCGGCGGACCAGCACACCCCGGTCGGGCCGGAGAACCGCACCCCGGTGGTGTCCGGGGTCGCCGGCGTCAACGGGGCGACCGCCATCGGCCCCCGTTCGCGTCTGGACCGGCGCAAGGCGGGGACAAGGTAAGAATCTGACTAGAGCATTGCCAAGTCGTGGGGTTGTGATGGGGGTACGAAGCGCCCCAATACCAGACATGTCGGCGGTGTTCTCGCTCAGGCGCGCACGTTCACTCTCATGTGTGACAGTCCGCACACCTCCAGGTAAAGACTGCATCAAATAGTTTGTGATACGGTTCACGAGAACCCCCGGATAGAGCCGAAGGACCGCAGTGCGACGGTCCATTGGCGTGAGGTCTCCACTCAGCCCGGGACTACGCTCGTCCATGACGACACCCCTGCCCCCTGCGAAAGCGGAGTTGCCGCCATGCCGTCCAATGACGCCCGGAACCTCTTGCAGTGCGCTGTGCCCACAGCGGCTGCCGGTGCGGTCGCGGTCGCCGTCAGCGGCGTGGTGGCCGGAGGCAAGGGGGCTGTCGGAGCGGCTGTCGGTGCGGTGGTGGCCATCCTCTTCATGGGGATCGGTCTGTTCGTTCTCCAGTGGACGGCAAAAACGCTCCCGCAGTTGTTCCAGGCAATGGGGCTGATGCTTTATATGGCTCAGCTCCTGCTGCTCCTGATCTTCGTCGCCCTCTTCAAGGACACCTCTCTCTTCAACGCGAAGACGTTCGCCGCAGGGCTCGTCGTCGCGACCGTCGTGTGGATGGCTGCGCAGGCTCGTGCGCATATGAAGGCCAAGATCTTCTACATCGACCCGGACTCCGAGAAGAGTGAGAAGCCCGAGAAGACCGGGTCGTCGTCGTGACGGGTAGGGGCGCGATAAAGAGCACTGAGAACTCCTGCTATCGTCCGGTGCCAACTGCGGCATCGCGGGCGCGGGCATCTGAGCTGACGCCTGCTCGAACGCGAGGCTCGATGCCCCCCAGCCGCCCTCACATCCGTAACACCAGTCCAGTGCCGATCCGCGGCTGCGTGCCGCGCCGACACAACGAGGTTGCCGTACCCATGCGTCACGCCGAAGGAGCCCGCGGTGAGTGCTGACCAGACCCAGCTCGCCTTTGACTGGAGCTGTCGGATCATGTCCGACGGGTGTGGTTTTCCGGCACCGGGCCTGCACTCGTTCCTCTTCAAGCCGATTGCCACGGTTGGAGGGTTCGAGTTCAACAAGGTGATGCTGCTTGCCCTCATCACCACCATCCTCGTCATCGGCTTCTTCTATGCGGCCTTCGGCAAGGCCAAGGTGGTACCGGGCAAGCTGCAGATGGTCGGTGAAGCCGGTTACGACTTCGTCCGCCGCGGCATCGTCTACGAGACCCTCGGCAAGAAGGAGGGCGAGAAGTACGTCCCCTTGATGGTCTCGCTCTTCTTCTTCATCTGGATCATGAACATCTGGTCCGTGATCCCGCTCGCGCAGTTCCCGGTCTCGTCGATCATCGCGTTCCCGGCGGTCCTCGCCGTGATCGTCTACGTGACCTGGGTCTCGCTGACCTTCAAGCGGCACGGCTTCGTCGGGTTCTTCAAGAACATCACCGGCTACGACAAGTCGCTCGGCCCGGTGCTGCCGCTCGTGATGGTCATCGAGTTCTTCTCGAACCTGCTCGTCCGGCCGTTCACGCACGCCGTGCGACTGTTCGCGAACATGTTCGCCGGCCACCTGATGCTGGTCATGTTCACCGTCGCCTCCTGGTACCTGCTCAACAGCTGGATGATCCCGGCGGCCGGTGTCTCCTTCGTCATGACCGTCGCCATGATCGGCTTCGAACTTTTCGTGCAGGCCGTCCAGGCTTACGTCTTCGTACTCCTTGCCTGCACGTACATCCAGGGCGCTCTGGCCGAGCACCACTGAGCCCCTCCGCCCCCGCAAGTCCCAAGAACGTCCGGTGGCCAACCCCCGCCGGTCCGTGAAAGAGAAGGAAGATTCAGCATGGCTGCCACTGAGACCCTCGCCGCTGTCTCCGGTTCGCTCGGCTCCATCGGCTACGGCCTCTCCGCCATCGGCCCCGGCATCGGCGTCGGCATCATCTTCGGCAACGGCACCCAGGCCCTGGCCCGTCAGCCCGAGGCCGCCGGCCTGATCCGTGCCAACCAGATCCTGGGCTTCGCCTTCTGTGAGGCGCTCGCCCTCATCGGCATCGTTATGCCGTTCGTGTTCGGTCAGTAATTACCTGCTCACCGACACGTTTCGACGAAAGGCACTGATGTGATCGCCAACCTGGTGCAGCTGGCGGCCGAGGAAGAGCAGAACCCGCTCGTTCCTCCGGGCCCCGAGCTGCTCGTCGGCACCATCGCCTTCGCCATCGTGTTCTTCTTCTTCTGGAAGAAGCTGCTTCCGAACATCAACAAGGTTCTGGAGGAGCGCCGCGCGGCGATCGAAGGCGGTATCGAAGAGGCCGAGACCATGAAGGTCGAGGCCCAGAGCGTCCTTGAGCAGTACAAGGCACAGCTCGCCGAGGCCCGGCACGAGGCCGCGCGTCTGCGCCAGGAGGCGCAGGAGCAGGGTGCCGCGCTCATCGCCGAGATGCGGGCCGAGGGCCAGCGTCAGCGCGAGGAGATCGTCGCCGCCGGTCACTCCCAGATCGAGGCCGACCGCAAGGCCGCCGCGTCCGCGCTGCGCCAGGACGTCGGCAAGCTCGCCACCGACCTGGCCGGCAAGCTCGTCGGCGAGTCCCTCGAGGACCACGCCCGCCAGAGCCGTGTGATCGACCGGTTCCTCGACGAGCTCGAGGAGAAGGCCGAGGCCGGACGATGAACGGAGCGAGCCGCGAGGCCCTGGCAGCCGCACGTGAGCGTCTCGACGCGCTGACGGACTCGACGTCCGTGGACGCGGGCTCGCTCGCCGACGAGCTGGCCGCCGTCACCGCGCTGCTCGACCGCGAGGTGTCTCTGCGTCGGGTCCTCACCGACCCGGCGCAGGCCGCAGAGGCCAAGGCCGAGCTGGCCCAGCGTCTGCTCGGCACCCAGGTCAGCGGCCCCGCCGCCGACCTGGTGGCCGGCATGGTGCGCTCCCGCTGGTCGCAGTCGCGCGACCTGGTGGACGCGCTGGAGGTGCTGGCCGACACCGCCGACCTCACGGCCGCCCAGCAGGCCGGCAAGCTCGACGACGTCGAGGACGAGCTGTTCCGGTTCGGCCGGATCATCTCCGGCAGCACCGAGCTGCGGGCCGCGCTGACCGACCGCAAGGCCACCACCTCGGCCAAGGGCGAGCTGCTGCGCAGCCTGCTCGGCGGCCGGGCGCAGTCGGCCACCGAGCGTCTGGTCACGCGCCTTGTGACCGCGCCGCGGGGACGTAGCCTGGAGTCGGGACTCGAGTCCCTGTCCAAGCTCGCCGCCGATCGCCGGGACCGCATGGTGGCCATCGTCACCTCGGCGGTACCGCTGAGCGACCCGCAGAAGCAGCGCCTGGGTGCCGCCCTCGCGAAGCTCTACGGCCGCACGATGCACCTCAACCTGGACGTGGACCCCGAGGTCCTCGGCGGAATCCGGGTGCAGGTCGGCGACGAGGTCATCAACGGCGCTCTGGTGGACCGCATCGAGGACGCCAGCCGCCGGCTCGCCGGCTGAGCAGCAACTCAATAGGCACAACGTACTTACGACGGCCCTGGTTGGGCCGTGCAGAAGAATCCTGGGGGTCGCCCCCAGACCCCCAAAGTGAAACTTCGGGCCCAACAAGGAGAGCAGGGAACCCAGATGGCGGAGCTCACGATCCGGCCGGAGGAGATCCGGGACGCGCTGGAGAACTTCGTCCAGGCGTACAAGCCGGACGCGGCCTCGCGCGAGGAGGTCGGTACGGTCACCTTCGCCGGCGACGGTATCGCGAAGGTCGAGGGTCTGCCCTCGGTCATGGCCAACGAGCTGCTGAAGTTCGAGGACGGCAGCCTCGGTCTCGCCCTCAACCTCGAGGAGCGCGAGATCGGCTGTGTCGTCCTCGGCGAGTTCAGCGGTATCGAGGAGGGTCAGCCGGTCTCCCGTACCGGTGAGGTTCTCTCCGTTGCGGTGGGCGAGGGCTACCTCGGCCGCGTGGTGGACCCCCTCGGCAACCCGATCGACGGCCTCGGCGAGATCGAGACCGACAGCCGCCGTGCCCTGGAGCTGCAGGCCCCGGGCGTCATGGTCCGTAAGTCGGTGCACGAGCCGATGGAGACGGGCTACAAGGCCGTCGACACGATGACCCCGATCGGCCGTGGCCAGCGTCAGCTGATCATCGGTGACCGCCAGACCGGCAAGACCGCCCTGGCCGTCGACACGATCATCAACCAGCGTGACAACTGGCGCACCGGCGACCCGAACAAGCAGGTCCGCTGCATCTACGTCGCCATCGGTCAGAAGGGCTCCACGATCGCCGGTGTGCGCGGCGCTCTGGAGGAGGCCGGCGCGCTGGAGTACACGACCATCGTCGCCGCCCCGGCGTCCGACCCGGCCGGCTTCAAGTACCTGGCGCCGTACACCGGTTCGGCCATCGGCCAGCACTGGATGTACCAGGGCAAGCACGTCCTGATCATCTTCGACGACCTGTCGAAGCAGGCCGACGCCTACCGCGCCGTGTCGCTGCTGCTGCGCCGCCCGCCGGGCCGTGAGGCCTACCCGGGTGACGTCTTCTACCTGCACTCCCGTCTGCTGGAGCGCTGCGCCAAGCTCTCCGACGAGATGGGTGCCGGCTCGATGACCGGTCTGCCGATCGTCGAGACCAAGGCCAACGACGTCTCGGCGTTCATCCCGACCAACGTCATCTCCATCACCGACGGCCAGTGCTTCCTGGAGTCGGACCTGTTCAACGCCGGTCAGCGCCCCGCGCTGAACGTCGGTATCTCCGTCTCCCGCGTCGGTGGTTCCGCCCAGCACAAGGCGATCCGCCAGGTGTCCGGCCGCCTCCGTGTGGACCTCGCCCAGTTCCGTGAGCTGGAGGCGTTCGCCGCCTTCGGTTCCGACCTGGACGCCGCGTCCAAGGCGCAGCTGGAGCGTGGTCAGCGCATGGTCGAGCTGCTGAAGCAGCCGCAGTACCAGCCGATGGCCACCGAGGACCAGGTCGTCTCCATCTGGGCCGGCACCACCGGCAAGATGGACGAGGTCCCCGTCGCCGACATCCGCCGCTTCGAGAAGGAGCTGCTGGAGTACCTGCACCGCAAGGAGCAGGGCCTGCTGACCTCCATCCGCGAGGGCGGCAAGATGTCCGACGACACCCTCCAGGCCATGGCAGACGCCATCGCGGAGTTCAAGAAGCAGTTCGAGACCTCCGACGGCAAGCTGCTCGGCGAGGACACCCCGGCTGCCGGCAAGTGACGACGGAAGGGACCTGACTCATGGGAGCCCAGCTCCGGGTCTACAAGCGTCGCATCCGATCCGTCACCGCGACCAAGAAGATCACCAAGGCGATGGAGATGATCGCCGCCTCGCGCGTCGTCAAGGCGCAGCGCAAGGTGGCGGCCTCCACCCCGTACGCGACCGAGCTCACCCGCGCGGTCACGGCGGTCGCCACCGGCTCTAACACCAAGCACCCGCTGACGACGGAGGCGGAGAACCCGACCCGTGCCGCGGTCCTGCTCCTCACGAGCGACCGCGGTCTGGCCGGCGCCTTCAACTCCAACGCCATCAAGGCCGCGGAGCGGCTCACGGCGAAGCTGGAGGCCGAGGGCAAGGAGGTCGTCAGCTACATCGTCGGCCGCCGTGGTGTCGCCCACTACAACTTCCGCGAGCGCAAGATCGCGGAGTCGTTCACGGGCTTCACCGACGACCCGTCGTACGCGGACGCCAAGAAGGTCGCGGCCCCGCTGATCGAGGCGATCGAGACGGAGACGGACGAGGGCGGCGTGGACGAGCTCCACATCGTCTACACCGAGTTCGTGTCGATGATGACGCAGACGGCGATCGAGGCCCGGCTCCTGCCGCTCAGCCTCGACGAGGTCGCCGAGGCCGAGACATCGGCCGCTGAAGCGGCGGGCAAGCCCGGCAAGGGCGAGATCCTCCCGCTGTTCGACTTCGAGCCGTCGGCGGAGGACGTCCTCGACGCCCTGCTGCCGCGCTACGTCGAGAGCCGCATCTACAACGCGCTGCTCCAGTCGGCCGCCTCCAAGCACGCCGCCACGCGGCGCGCGATGAAGTCGGCCACCGACAACGCCGGAGAGCTCATCGAGACGCTCACCCGGCTTGCCAACCAGGCCCGCCAGGCCGAAATCACCCAGGAAATCAGCGAGATCGTCGGTGGCGCGAGTGCCCTGGCCGACGCGACCGCGGGGAGTGACCGATAAATGACCACCACTGTTGAGACGGCCACGGCGACGGGCCGCGTCGCGCGGGTCATCGGCCCGGTCGTCGACGTGGAGTTCCCCGTCGACGCGATGCCGGAGATCTACAACGCCCTGCACGTCGAGGTCGCAGACCCGGCGCTGGCGGGCGAGAAGAAGACGCTGACCCTGGAGGTCGCCCAGCACCTGGGTGACGGCCTGGTCCGCGCCATCTCCATGCAGCCCACCGACGGTCTGGTCCGCCAGGCCTCGGTGACCAACACCGGCGCGGGCATCTCCGTCCCGGTCGGCGACTTCACCAAGGGCAAGGTGTTCAACACCCTCGGTGAGGTGCTGAACAGCGACGAGGCCTACGAGGGCGAGCGCTGGTCCATCCACCGCAAGGCCCCCGCGTTCGACCAGCTCGAGTCGAAGACCGAGATGTTCGAGACGGGCCTGAAGGTCGTCGACCTGCTCACCCCGTACGTCAAGGGCGGCAAGATCGGTCTGTTCGGTGGTGCCGGTGTCGGCAAGACCGTGCTGATCCAGGAAATGATCATGCGTGTCGCCAACCTCCACGAGGGCGTCTCCGTCTTCGCGGGCGTCGGCGAGCGCACCCGTGAGGGCAACGACCTCATCGCGGAGATGGAAGAGTCCGGCGTTCTGGACAAGACCGCCCTGGTCTTCGGTCAGATGGACGAGCCCCCGGGCACCCGTCTGCGCGTGGCCCTGGCCGGCCTGACGATGGCGGAGTACTTCCGTGACGTCCAGAAGCAGGACGTGCTGTTCTTCATCGACAACATCTTCCGCTTCACCCAGGCCGGCTCCGAGGTGTCGACCCTGCTCGGCCGTATGCCCTCCGCGGTGGGCTACCAGCCGAACCTGGCCGACGAGATGGGCACGCTCCAGGAGCGCATCACCTCGACCCGTGGTCACTCGATCACCTCGATGCAGGCGATCTACGTCCCCGCGGACGACCTGACCGACCCGGCCCCGGCCACCACCTTCGCCCACCTCGACGCGACGACGGTGCTCTCCCGTCCGATCTCCGAGAAGGGCATCTACCCGGCCGTGGACCCGCTGGACTCCACGTCCCGGATCCTCGACCCGCGGTACATCTCGGCGGAGCACTACAACGCCGCGATGCGCGTGAAGAACATCCTGCAGAAGTACAAGGACCTGCAGGACATCATCGCGATCCTCGGTATCGACGAGCTCGGCGAGGAGGACAAGCTCGTCGTCCACCGTGCCCGTCGCGTGGAGCGCTTCCTGTCCCAGAACACCCACGCCGCCAAGCAGTTCACCGGCGTGGACGGTTCGGACGTGCCGCTGGACGAGTCGATCGCCGCGTTCAACGCGATCTGCGACGGCGAGTACGACCACTTCCCGGAGCAGGCGTTCTTCATGTGCGGTGGTCTCGAGGACCTGAAGAACAACGCGAAGGAGCTGGGCGTCTCCTGACCCGGGCAGTGCTCGAGTCATGAGGGGGCGGGGTTCGTCCCGCCCCCTCATTCACGCCTACTAGACTTGTAACCAACACCCGGCACTCCCGCCGGGTGGTGACCCGAGGAGCCACCCTTGGCTGCTGAGCTGCACGTCGCGCTGGTCGCGGCCGACCGTGAGGTCTGGTCCGGCCAGGCCACCCTGGTCGTCGCGCGCACCACGTCCGGCGACATCGGCGTCATGCCCGGTCACCAGCCGCTGCTCGGTGTGCTGGAGTCGGGCCCGGTGACCATCCGCACGAGCGAGGGCGGGACGGTCGTCGCCGCGGTCCACGGCGGATTCATCTCGTTCGCGGACGACAAGCTCTCGCTGCTGGCCGAAGTCGCCGAGCTGTCGGACGAGATCGATGTCCAGCGCGCGGAGCAGGAGCTCGAGCGCGCGAAGGCGGAGGACGACGCGGAGGCCAAGCGCCGCGCGGACGTCCGCCTGCGGGCTGCCACGGCGGCGCGCTGACCCCGTCCGCCGTGTGATGACGTCACTCAGCCGCGGCTGGGTACCGGAGTGATCCGGGACCCAGCCGCGGCTGAGGCGGATGTGGGTGATTTTTACGTTCCGTTACCTAGGAGACGAGGAGGTCGGTGTCGATGGTCCTCGCTCTGACTGTGTGCGGAATCGTGGTGGCCCTCGTGGTGGTGGGTCTGTTCGTCTTCGGCCTGCGCCGCCGGCTGATCCAGCGTTCGGGCGGCACCTTCGACGCCAGCCTGCGCTGGGACGCCCCGGCCGAGGGCGACTCGAACGGCAAGGGCTGGGCGTACGGGGTGGCCCGGTACAACGGTGACCGCGTCGAGTGGTACCGCGTCTTCTCGTACTCGCCGCGTCCGCGCCGCGTCCTGGAGCGTTCCGCGATCGAGGTGGCCGGCCGCCGGGTCCCGGAGGGTGAGGAGGAGCTGGCGCTCCTGTCCGACCATGTGATCCTGGCCTGTCTGCACCGGGGCACGCGTCTCGAACTCGCGATGAGCGAAGACGCGCTGACCGGTTTCCTCGCGTGGCTGGAAGCAGCCCCGCCCGGTCAGCGCGTCAATGTCGCTTAGGGTCTACGACCCTTCGAACTTCTCTGTGATGCGGCCTACTTCAGGCCGCTGTCGATGGCGGTCGCCAGCTCTCCGTTGGCGGTGTCTCCGCTGAACTCCCAGAAGAACGCGCCGCCGAGCCCCTGGTTCTTCGCCCAGGTCATCTTCCCGGCGATCGTGGCCGGGGTGTCGTACGACCACCAGTTGCTGCCGCAGTGCGCGTACGCGGTGCCGGCGACGGTGCCGGTGGCCGGGCAGGAGTTCTTCAGGACCTTGTAGTCCTCGATGCCCGCCTCGTACGTGCCCGGGGCCGCGCCGGTCGCCGATCCGCCCGGGGCGGACTGGGTGACGCCGGTCCAGCCGCGGCCGTAGAAGCCGATGCCGAGCAGCAGCTTCTTGGACGGGACGCCCTTCGCCTTCAGCTTGGCGATCGCGTCGGCCGAGTTGAAGCCCGCCTGCGGGATCCCCGGGTACGACGTGAGCGGGGAGTGCGGGGCGGTCGGGCCGTCCTTGTCGAAGGCGCCGAAGTAGTCGTACGTCATCACGTTGTACCAGTCGAGGTACTGGGCGGCGCCGCCGTAGTCGGCCGCGTCGATCTTGCCGCCGGAGGAGCCGTCGGCGGTGATGGCCGCGGTGACCAGGTAGTTCGGGCCGAACTCGGTGCGCAGGGCCTGGGAGAGGGTCCTGAAGGCCGCCGGGCCCGAGGTGTCGCAGGTCAGGCCGCAGGCGTTCGGGTACTCCCAGTCGATGTCGATGCCGTCGAAGACGTCGGCCCAGCGCGGGTCCTCCACGACGGCCTTGCAGGACTTGGCGAACGCGGACGCGTTCTGCGCCGCCTGGCCGAAGCCGCCGGAGTAGGTCCAGCCGCCGAAGGAGTAGAGCACCTTGATGTGCGGGTACTTCGCCTTCAGCTGGCGGAGCTGGTTGAAGTTGCCGCGCAGCGGCTGGTCCCAGGTGTCGGCGGTGCCGCTGACGGACTGGTCGGCGGTGTAGGCCTTGTCGTAGGCGGCGTAGGTGTCGTCGACGGTGCACTGGCCGTTCTTGACGTTGCCGAAGGCGTAGTTGATGTGCGTGATCTTCGACGCCGAGCCCGAGGTCACCAGGTTCTTGACGTGGTAGTTGCGGCCGTAGACGCCCCACTCGGTGAAGTAGCCGAGCTTGACCTTGTCGCCGGTGGGCGGCTCGGTGGTGCCGCCCGTGGTGCGGACCCGGACGGAGCCGCTGACCGGGCCGCTCTGGTCGGCGGTGTCACGGGCCTGGACGGAGTAGGAGTAGTCCGTGCCCTTGGTCAGGCCGGTGTCGGTGTACGAGGTGGTCGTCACGGTGGCGACCTTGGTGCCGTCGCGCAGGACGTCGTAGTTCTTGACGCCCTTGTCGTCGGAGGCGGCGGACCAGGTCAGTTTCACCGAGGTGTCGGTGATGCCGGACGCGGTGGGGGTGCCGGGGGCGCTCGGGGCGCTGTCGCCGGGTTCGGTGGTGCCGCCGTCGCAGCTGCCGCCGTTGAGCTTGCAGTTCGTGGGGGAGCCGGAGCCGGTGCCGTTGAAGCCGAAGGTGACGGAGGCGCCGGGGGCGAGGGTGCCGTTCCAGGACTTGTTCTTGGCGGTCCAGTGGGTGCCGGAGGAGGTGACGTCGGCGTCCCAGGCGGAGGTGACGGAGGTACCGGAGGGGAAGTCCCACTCGACGGTCCAGGAGCCGATGGCCGTGGTGCCGGTGTTCTTCACCGTCCACTTGCCCTCGAAGCCGGAGCCCCAGTCCTGGGTCTTGGCGTACGTGGCGGTGGCGGACGTGGCTGCCTGGGCCGGGCTCGCCAGGCCGACGAGGCCGGCGAAGGGGAGCAACAGGGTCACGAACCCTGCCGCGGCTCTGTGTCTGAAGCGCATGCTGCGCCTCCTTGATGGAGTTGTGGGGGGCGTGACTGAGCCTCACGCCACTCGTGGTGCGGTGAGAATAGAAAGGTCTGGACCACCGGTCAATAGGTCTGGACCACCACGCGCCGAACTCGGATCAGACACCCAACTCCTGGGCCAGCACCGCGGCTTGCACCCGGCTCCGCAGCCCCAGCTTCCCCAGCAGTCTGCTGACGTGGGTCTTCACGGTCGCCTCGGCCATGTCGAGCCGCTCCGCGATGCCCGCGTTGGACAGACCCTCGCCTAGGCAGGCCAGCACCTCGCGCTCCCGCCGGGTCAGCTGGTCGAGCACCGCCGGGTCGGCCGCGGGCTCCCGGGCGGGCTTGGCGGCGAACTCCGCGATCAGCCGCCGGGTCACCGCCGGGGCGATCAGCCCCTCCCCGCGCGCGACCGTCCGCACGGCCTCCAGCAGCTCCCTCGCCTCGGTGTTCTTGAGGAGGAAGCCGGACGCGCCCGCCCGCAGCGCCCCGAAGACGTACTCGTCGAGGTCGAAGGTGGTCAGCACCAGCACGTCGGCCAGGTGCTCCGCGACGACCTGCCGGGTCGCCGACACCCCGTCCAGACGTGGCATCTGAACGTCCATCAGCACCAGGTCCGGCCGCAGCTCGCGGGCCAGCGCCACCGCCTGCTCGCCGTCCGCGGCCTCGCCGACCACCTCGATGTCGGGCGCGCTGCGCAGGATGAGGACCAGGCCCGCGCGGACGGCGGACTGGTCCTCGGCGACCAGGACGCGGATCATGCGGTGTCTCCTTCGACGATGTCGGTGACGGGCAGGGCCGCGCGTACGACCCAGATCTTGCCGTCCGGCGAGTCCTCGGGGCCTGCCTCGAACGTGCCGTCCAGCAGCGCGGTGCGTTCCCGCATGCCGACCAGACCGGCGCCGGAGCCGGGGGCGCTCGGCCCGTCCCGGTCGCCGTAGGGGCTGGTCACCGCGACGGTCAGCAGCCCGTCCCGCTGGGCGAGGGACACCGCGACCCGGCCGGGTGCGGCGTGCTTGAGGGCGTTGGTGAGGGACTCCTGGACGATGCGGTAGGCGGCGAGTTCGAAGGGCGCGGGAACCGTGCCGTGAGCGACGTCGAGCGTGACGTCCAGGCCGTTGGTGCGGGCACCCTCGACCAGGGCGCCGAGTCCGTCGAGGGTCGGGGCGGCGGCCGGCTCGGTGTCTCCGCTGGAGTCGCGCAGGATGCCGATCAGCCGCCGCATCTCCGAGAGCCCCTGCACGCTGTTCTCACGGATGACCACCAGCGCCTCCTGGGAGGTCTTCGGGTCGTCGAGGGAGAGCGCGGCGGTGGAGTGGATGGCGATCGCGGAGAGGTGGTTGGCGACCATGTCGTGCAGTTCGCGGGCCATCCGCGCGCGTTCGGCGGTGACGGCCTGGGTGCGGTCCATCTCGGCGAGCAGCGCGGTCTGTTCGGCGCGCAGCCGGGCCGCCACGGCGGCGTCCCGGTGGTTGCGGACGATCAGGCCGGTGGCCGCGGGCGCGAACGCCACGAGACCGGTGACCACACCGATCAGCAGTGCCTCGGGTTCACGCCACAGCGCGAACGGCACCACGGTCCCCGCCACCGACAGCAGCCCCGTGATCCGCGGGATGCGGTGGGCCGAGGCGGGCGGGCCGTACAGGACGGCCGCGTACATGAGGTCGGTGTACATCAGGACCGTCACCAGGTTGCCCTGGGTGAGGACGTCCACGACGATCGCGGCCGTGCCGGTCAGCAGGGCGATGCGCGGGGCGGTCCGGCGCAGCAACTCGCAACCGGCCATGACGGCCAGCGGCAGCAGGACCGGCCAGCGTCCGGGCAGGAGCACGTACGGCTCGGTGTGCGGACGGGTGGCCAGGCCCAGGCCCCACAGCAGCAGCCCGCCGAGCAGCCCGCCCAGCGCGACGTGGACGTCGAAGCGGTGCGGGCGGGGGAGTCGTACGGCCATGGCACCATCCAACACGGCTGCCGTGCCCCGCGCGTGATCCCCGCGTAGGGTCCCCGACTGCATCTTTCGATGTACCGCGGGTTCGTCAGTCGCGACGACGATTCGGGCCGCGCCGGCCGGGAGCCTGGAAGGGTGACCGAGAGGAGCGAACCGTGATCGTCGCCTTGATCGCAGCCTGCGAGATCGGCTTCTGGGTGCTGCTGGCGGCCGGGCTGTCCGTCCGCTATCTGCTGCGCATGCCGCGCACCGGACTGGCGCTGCTGCTGTGCGAGCCGCTGCTGGAGGTCGTCCTGCTGGTCGCCACCGCGCTGGACCTGAAGAACGGCGCCGACCCGAACTGGACGCACGGTCTTGCCGCGCTGTACATCGGCTACACCGTCGGCCACGGCCACCGCACCGTGAAGTGGCTCGACGGCCACGCGGCCCACCGGCTCGGCGGCGGCCCGCCCCCGCCGAAGCCGCCGCGCTACGGCATGGCCCGGGCGCGCCACGAGGGCAAGGTGTGGCTGGGGACGCTGACGGCGGCCGTCGTCGCGACGGTGCTGCTCCAGCTCGCCATCTGGTACGTGGACGACCCGAGCCGCGTCACCTCCCTGGAGAACTGGCGCTGGGTGGCCTGGCGCACGGCCGGGATCCACGGCCTGATCGCGCTGAGCTACGCGATCTGGCCGCGGAAGGCTCCGGCGGGTGAGCCGGAGGTCACGCCGGAGAAGGAGGGGGCGCAGCGATGAGCAAGGCTCGCGGGAACCTGGTGGAGGGGGTCGTCACCTTCGTGATCGGCCTCGGGCTGTGGCTGTTCACCGGCGATGTGGAGGTCCCCGTCGTCACCCTCACGAAGGTCGGCATCGTGATGATGTGCGTCGGCGGTGTGCTGGTCGCCTCCGGCCTGTGGCAGGAGGCACGCGGCAAGAGCTGACTAACGCTCCCCGCCCGGTACCCACAGCACATCGCCGACCTCCTTGTTCGCCGTCCTGGCGAGGATGAACAGGAGGTCGGAGAGGCGGTTGAGGTAGGTGGCCGTCAGCGGGTTCATGACCTCGCCGTGGACCTCCAGGGCCGCCCAGGTCGAGCGTTCCGCTCGGCGGACCACCGTGCAGGCCTGGTGGAGCAGGGCCGCGCCCGGGGTGCCGCCCGGGAGGATGAAGGAGCGGAGCTTCTCCACCTCTTCGAGGAAGCGGTCGCAGTCCGCCTCCAGCTTGTCGATGTAGAACTGCTCGACCCGCAGGGGCGGGAACCCGGGGTTCTCCACCACCGGCGTCGAGAGGTCCGCACCCACGTCGAACAGGTCGTTCTGGACGCGGGTGAGGACCGTGACGATCTCCTCGTCCAGGCCGCCCAGTGCGATGGCCGTGCCGATCGCCGCGTTCGCCTCGTTGGCGTCGGCGTACGCGGCGATCCGCAGGTCGGTCTTGGCGACCCGGCTCATGTCGCCGAGGGCGGTGGTGCCCTGGTCGCCGGTCCTGGTGTAGATGCGCGTCAGATTGACCATGCCGCCAGCGTAGTTACGCTCCGGCGGTTCGGAACACGCGTGTGCCCACTGTCACGGCCAGCGCGGTGAAGCCGACGGCCACCAGGACGCCGTACACCATGTGCTCCGTGGCGTACGAGCCGACGTAGGCGTCCCGGACCGCGTCCACCAGATAGCGGAACGGTACGAAGTGGGACAGCACGTCCAGCCACTTCGGTCCCAGTGTCATCGGCAGCATCAGGCCGGACAGGAGCATCATCGGCATCGTCATGGCGTTGACCGCCGGGCCGAACTCCTGCGGGGTGCGGACCTTCATCGCCAGCGCGTACGACAGCGCGGCCAGCGACACCGTCAGCAGCGCGACGAACGCGAAGCCGATCAGGACGCCCGCGAGCGGGGCCCGCAGGCCCATCGCCAGGGCCGCCAGCACCAGCAGCACCGCCTGGAAGACGAACACGGTCGCGTCCCGCAGGACCCGCCCCAGCAGCAGGGCGAGCCGGCTGACGGGCGTCACCCGCATCCGCTCCACTACCCCCTGACCCTTCTCGATGATGATCGAGAAGCCCGCGAAGGACGCTCCGAACAGACCGAGTTGCAGCAGCAGCCCGGGCACCAGCACCTGCCACGAGCTGCCCTGTCCGCCCAGCGGCAGATCCGTCAGCAGCGGACCGAAGAACAGCAGGTACAGCAGCGGCATCAGGACGCCGAAGAGCAGTGCGAACCGGGAACGCAGGGACTGGCGTAGGTAGCGCCCGTAGACGAGCGCGGTGTCGTGCAACAGCATCGTGAGTCCTCTGGCGTCTATACGGCGACGGGGGTCTGGTCGGCCGGCGCGGCATTGCGGCCGGTGATGGCGAGGAAGGTGTCCTGGAGCGAGGCGTCGAGCGAGCCGCCGTACTCGAGCTTCAGCGCGCTCGGGGTGCCCTCGGCGACGACCACGCCCTGGTCGACGATCACCAGCCGGTCGGAGAGGGCGTCGGCCTCGTCGAGGTAGTGGGTGGTCAGGAAGACGGTGGTGCCGTACGTGTCGCGCAGCCGGCGCACCAGGTCCCACAGGTCGGCGCGGCTGCCCGGGTCGAGACCGGTGGTCGGCTCGTCGAGGAACAGCACCTTCGGGCGGTGGGTGAGCGCCATCGCGATGTCCAGGCGGCGCCGCTGCCCGCCGGAGAGGGCGGCGCACTTGCGGTCGAGCAGCTCGGTGAGGTTCAGGTCGCGGGCCAGTTCCCCGGCGCGCTCGACGGCCTCGGTCTTCGACAGGCGGTACAGCCGCCCCTGGGTGACCAGCTCCTCCCGCACGGTGATCTGCGGGTCGACCCCGCCGGACTGCGCCACGTACCCGCAGGCCCGTCGCACCCCGGCGGGGTCGCTCGCCAGGTCGTGACCCGCGACGGTGGCGGCGCCGCCGGTCGGCTCCAGCAGGGTCGTCAGCATCCGCAGGGTCGTCGTCTTGCCGGCCCCGTTCGGGCCGAGGAAGCCGAGGATCTCGCCCTCGCGGACGGTCAGGTCGATACCGCGCACGGCCTCCACGGGGCCGCGTTTCGTCTGGAAGGTACGGGCCAGGCCGGCCGTACTGATGATTGCCATGGCCCTAGAAAAACAGAGTCTCTTAAAGTTTGCAATGACCCCAAGTTTTCAGAGCCACCAGGGAAGCTAGGATTCGGACATGGCTGAGGGGCTCAGGGAGCGGAAGAAGCGCGAGACCAGGCAGCGCATCTCGGACATCGCCACCGGGCTGTTCCTGGAGCACGGGTTCGTGACGGTGACGATCGCGGACGTGGCGGAAGCGGCCGACGTCTCCGTGAACACCGTCTACAACTATTTCCCGGCCAAAGAGGACCTCTTCTTCGACCGCTCCCAGGGCGTCGTCGGCCGGCTCTCCCGCTGGGTGCGCGGCCGGGACGCGGGGGAGTCGGCCGCCCGGGCGGTGCTGCGCGAACTGCGCGCCGAGATCGAGGCCGTCTCACCCCGGATGGGCCTCATCGAGGGCTATGACCGTTTCATGCGCTGCATCGACGAGGCCCCGCCGCTGCGCTCCCGGCTGTGGAGCATTCAGCAGGAGGTCCAGGACAACCTGGAGGCGACCCTCCGCGAGGAGGCGGGCGCCGAGGACGGCGACCCGCTGCCGAGGCTGATCTCCGGTCAGATCTGCTGGGTCCACGGCACCGTCTTCGTCTCGATCGGCCGCGAGATGGCCCAGGGGCGCAACCCGGACGAAGTGTCACGGGAGATGCTCGTCCTCCTCGACGACATCGAGGAGCTGTTGAGCGAGAAGGTGCTCAACTACGCCGTACGAGGCGCCGCATGACCCGCGCCGGTGTGATGTCCGTCATGTGAGACGTGACGCGCATTACTTACTGGTCACACAGCCCCTCACGAGCGCTAGTGTCCGCCCGAGAGCAGACATGAGCAGCGCGTCAGGGGAGTCGCACAGTGGCACGGAAGCTTGCCGTCATCGGAGCCGGCCTCATGGGATCCGGCATCGCCCAGGTCTCCGCACAGGCGGGCTGGGAGGTGGTCCTGCGTGACGTCACCGACGAGGCGCTGACGCGGGGCACCGACGGCATCAAGGCGTCGTACGACAAGTTCGTCGCCAAGGGCAAGCTGGAGGCGCACGACGCCGACGCCGCCCTGGCCCGCATCACCGCGACCACCGACCTGGACGCCGTGGCCGACGCGGACGTCGTCGTCGAGGCCGTCTTCGAGAAGCTCGAGATCAAGCACGAGATCTTCCGCGCGCTCGACAAGATCGTGAAGGACGAGGCGATCCTCGCGTCCAACACCTCCGCCATCCCGATCACCAAGATCGCGGCAGCGACGGAGCGCCCGGAGCGTGTCGTCGGCACGCACTTCTTCTCGCCGGTGCCGATGATGCAGCTGTGCGAACTCGTCCGCGGCTACAAGACCAGCGACGAAACCCTCGCCAAGGCCCGGGAGTTCGCCGAGTCGGTCGGCAAGACCTGCATCGTCGTCAACCGCGACGTCGCAGGCTTCGTGACGACCCGTCTCATCTGCGCCCTGGTCGTCGAGGCCGCGAAGCTGCAGGAGTCGGGCGTGGCCAGCGCCGAGGACATCGACCTCGCCTGCAAGCTGGGCTTCGGCCACGCCATGGGTCCGCTGGCGACGGCGGACCTGACGGGCGTCGACATCCTGCTGCACGCCACGAACAACATCTACACCGAGTCGCAGGACGAGAAGTTCGCGGCCCCCGAGTCGATGCGCCGGATGGTTGACGCCGGTGACATCGGGCGCAAGAGCGGGCAGGGCTTCTACAAGCACTGAAACCGCACATGCCCCGGGGGCCATCACCCCCCAGGGTGAATTCGGTATCGGTTCGCTTACAAGAAGCAACCTCTGGCTCCTCCACACAGTCAGAGGTTGCATCACCCACATCCAGAACGCGGAGCACGATTCGCACGCACGGGGAGCACATATGTACATCAGGGGCGACCACGCCGAGCTGGTCGTCGGGGGCCGCCTCGACGTCCGGAGCGCGGCGGACGCCCGTACGGTCCTGCACTCGGCCGTCGACGACGGAGTCGGCGACCTCGTGCTGGACCTGTCCGAATTGGACTCCTGGGACGCCACCGGACTGGGCGTGATCATGGGGGCCCACCGGCGGGCCGGCCGCTGCGGCCGGCGTCTGGTGCTGCGCGGAGTACCGCCGCAGATGCAGCGCCTGCTGGTGGCCACCCGCCTGCACCGGATCCTGGCGATCGAGGGCGGCATCGGGGTGGAGACCCTTCCCCGCGTGTGACGCTTCGTACGGGTGTGAGCCGGGCGACCGGGGAGACCCGGACGCACGTCGTCGAATCGTGCGACGCGCACAATCCTCACGAGACCGTGACGTTACGGACGGCGCGGTACCCCGGACTGTCGTAGATACTGTGCGAAGGTTTAGGGTTCGGCTGCCCGCTGCCTTGACACCCTTCGGCGGGACCGGACCAGAAGCGACAGCGCGGTGTGCAGCAAGGCCGGGAGGGGCTTTTCAGGCACACACACGCTTTTGGGGGGCTTGACCTATGGATCCTGACAACCAGGGACCCGAGGAGTACGGCCACGACGGTGACGGCCCTGCGCCGCGCCAGCGCCCTCCCAGGGAATCCCTCGCACCCGACTTCGGGCAGCACGCGCCGGCGCTCGCCCGCACAGTGCAGCTCGTCTCCGGCGATTTCCTGCTGACCGTCAACCCCGTCGACGGCAGCGAGATAGAAGTCTGCCCGCCCACCGAGCGTCCCGCCCGGCCCGTGAAGCTCACCGCGGCCGAGCGCGCCGAGGCCGAGCGCGCGGCCCGCCCGCCCGTCCCGCCCGGCCCCCCGCAGCCCGCCCTGCCGCTGCTGGCCCGCCAGGACGAGCGCGAGCACCTGGTGCGCCTGCTCGCCCGCGGCCGCTCCACCCGCCTCACCGGCGCGGCCGGCTCCGGCCGCACCCGGCTCCTCGACCTCGTCGCCGAGGACTGCTCCGACCTCGCCCCCGACGGCGTCGTCCGCCTCAACGGCTTCGGGCGCACCTCCGGCGATCTGCTGTACGACCTGTTCCACGCGGTGTACAGCGCCCCCCTGCACCGCCCGGACCGGGACGAACTGCTCACCTACGTCCGTGAGATCGGCGCGGTCGTCGTCCTCGACGACCTGGAGTTCGGCGGCGCCGCGCTCGACGAGCTGCTGGAGGCCACGCCCGAGTGCGCCTTCCTGCTCGGCGCCACCCCGGACGTGCCGGCCCCCTCCGCCGACGCCGGTGTCGAGGAGGTCCTCCTCGGCGGACTGGAGCGCGCGGCCGGGCTCGACCTGCTGGAGCACGCCGTCGGCCGGACCCTCACCGAGGACGAGTCCAACTGGGCGGGCGACCTCTGGTTCGAGTCCGAGGGCCTGCCGCTGCGCTTCGTCCAGGCCGGCGCCCTGCTGCGGCAGCGCGACCGGATGCGTGCCGGCACCGGTGCCGTCGACGAGTTCGGCGTCTTCGAGGACGCACCCCCGGCCGACACCGCCGGGGCCTACGACCTCGGCGACGACGTGCCGCTGCCCGCGCTCGGCGAGGCCGCCGCGCCCGCTCCGCTGCTCGCCTCCCGGCTGAGCGCCTCCGCCCGCGCCACCCTGCGGTTCGCCGTCGCCCTCGGTGGCGAGGTCCCGCACCAGGCGCATCTGCCCGCCCTGGTCGGCGACACCCACGCGGACGCCGCGCTCGGCGAACTGGCCGCCTGCGGCCTGGTCTCCCCGGTCGGCTCCCGCTACCGCCTCGCGGCCGGCGTGCCGGCCCAGCTGGAGGCCGCCGGGTACGCCGACGAGGCCGAGTCCCGTGCCCGCAGCGCCGCTCAGCACTACTCCTGGTGGGCCGGGCACCCCTCGGTCACCCCGGAACGCGTGTGCGGCGAGGCCGACGCGGTCCTCGCCGCCCTGGCCGTCCTCGGCCCGGCCACCCGGCCGCCCGCCGAGGGCGAGGAGAGCGCGGCCGTGCACCTGGCCCGCACCGCCGCCCCCGCGTTCGCCGCCGGACTGCACTGGAGCGCCTGGGAGCGGGCCCTGCGGTCCGGCGCCGAGGCCGCCCGGCTCGCCGGGGACGTCGCCGAAGAGGCCTACTTCCACCACGAGCTCGGCATCCGCGCCCTGTGCGGGGGGCAGCTCGACCGGGCCCGCGCCGAGCTGGAGGCCTCCATCGGCCTGCGCGGCGCGCTCGCCGACAAGCGCGGCACCGTCGCCGGCCGCCGTGCCCTCGCCCTGGTCGCCGACCGCTCGGGCACACCGCTCGGGCTCGGGCCGACCGCGGGGGAGGAGGTGCCCGACGCCCGTGACGAGGAGTCGGCGTCCCCGCCCGGAGGTGTTCCGGCGGCCTTCCCGACGCTCCAGCACCCGCCGTCCCCGGCCCTGGTCACCCACCGCAGCTCGCCCTCGCCCTCGCGGGGGGCCTCGCCCGCACCCTCCCGGGCGGCCCGGGGCGGCCTCAAGGGCCTGGCCCGGCGCAACCTCGTGGCCTCCGGTGCCGGTGCCCTGCTCGTCGCGGTCCTGGGCACGGTGGTGACGCTCGGCGCCACCTCCGACAAGGATCAGAACCCGCCGTCCGACCAGGTCGGCGTCAACCCGTCCGCCAGCCAGGGCATCAACGACGGCAGCCTCGGAGCCGACCAGCCGGTCAGCGACAGCAACGGCGACACGGCCCCGGCGACCAACCGCCCGACCGACCCGGGCCCGGACGGCACGCTCGGCACGTCGGACGACCCGACGCCGTCGGACTCCCCGAGCGGTTCGCAGGACCCGAGTGACCCGGCGTCGACGTCCAAGCCGCCGACGTCCTCGAAGCCGCCGTCCACGTCCAAGCCGCCGACGACGTCCAAGCCCCCCACGACGTCCAAGCCGCCGACGTCGAAGCCGCCGACGTCCGAGCCGCCGACCTCGCAACCGCCCACCTCCGTGCCGCCCACCTCGGCGCCGCCGACGACCAGCCCGTCCACCTCCGACTCGGCCAGCGGTCCGGCGCCGAGCACCACCGCGAGCGCGTCGCAGAGCACCACGGGCACGCCGAGCGGCCCGGACACGGTGATCTGACACCCGTACACACGGCAGGGCCGGGTCCGCGCAACGGACCCGGCCCTGTTCGTCGTCGTACGGACCGTCAGAACAGCCGCAGCTTGTCGTCCTCGATGCCCCGCAGCGCGTCGTAGTCGAGGACCTGGCAGCCGATGCCGCGGTCGGTCGCGAGGACGCGGGCCTGGGGCTTGATCTCCTGGGCCGCGAAGACACCGCGCACCGGGGCGAGATGGGGATCGCGGTTCAGCAGCTCCAGATAGCGCGTGAGCTGCTCCACGCCGTCGATCTCACCGCGTCGCTTGATCTCCACCGCGACGGTCTTGCCGTCGGCGTCCCGGCACAGGATGTCGACCGGCCCGATGGCCGTCGGGTACTCGCGGCGGATCAGCGTGTAGCCGTCGCCGAGTGTCTCGATGCGGTCGGCGAGCAGCTCCTGGAGGTGCGCTTCCACGCCGTCCTTGATCAGGCCGGGATCGACGCCCAGTTCGTGCGAGGAGTCGTGGAGGACTTCCTCCATCGTGATGATGAGCTTCTCGCCCGCCTTGTTGACGACGGTCCAGACGCCCTCTTCCTCGCCGGTGCCCTCCTTCAGCGTGCAGGGCGGCGACATCCAGTTCAGGGGCTTGTAGGCCCGGTCGTCGGCATGGATCGAGACGCTGCCGTCCGCCTTCACCAGGATCAGGCGCGGGGCCGAGGGAAGGTGGGCGGTGAGCCGCCCGGCGTAGTCCACGGAGCAGCGGGCAATGACGAGACGCATGGTCGGCAACGCTACTCGACGGGCACCTGTCCACGCGATTCGCCCTGGAAAACACGTGTTCGGTAATGGCCGATTGTGTGCACGGTGTGCTCAGCGAGAGTGTCTCATCTGCGCATTTTCCTGGTGCCGTCACCGTACGGTGCTTACCGTATGAACGGGAGGTCGCGGTGCGTGTACGCAGCGTGTCCGGTGTCGCGAACTCCCTTATCTGTCCGGCAACCCCTGCTCGTCGGGGGTGCGAGAGGAGAACTCATGTCGCTCGACGTCTCACCGGCCCTACTCGAACAGGCCGAGCGAGGCGAGGTCGACGAAGCGGAATTCGTCGACTGCGTCCGGACCTCCCTGCCCTATGCGTGGGAGATGATCAGCTCACTGGTGGCCCAGCTGAAGGTGGACGGCGGCGCGTTCGCCGACAACCAGACGCCCCCGCCGGACGAGCAGGCACGCGGTCAGCTGCTGCGTGCGCTTGCGAGTGACGCGATACGCGGCGCGCTGCAACGGCACTTCGGTGTACGACTTGCCTTCCAGAACTGCCACCGGGTGGCCGTGTTCCCGCTCGACTCCTCGGTGGACGAGAAACTGGGCCGCTTCACCTCGGTCCGCAGCCAGGTGCTGAACCAGTCGCCCGAGTTCCGGGACTGCTGACGCGGCGCCAC
The DNA here is from genome assembly GCF_040638895.1 of Streptomyces sp. NPDC024017. NCBI lineage: Bacteria > Bacillati > Actinomycetota > Actinomycetes > Kitasatosporales > Streptomycetaceae > Streptomyces > Streptomyces sp. NPDC024017. The sequence continues at coordinate 531,457 of NZ_JBEZYZ010000005.1, forward strand.
TTGCTTGCCGCTCCGTACGCGGGAGGTGCAGTTCTGTACCGGAGCGGCAAGCCCCCAGGAATCCACCGCGCTCTCACACGAGTTGGGGGAGCACCTCGGCGCCCAGCCGCCGCACGTTCTCCTCGGTCGCCGCCAGGTCCCCGGAGCCCTCGACGAGCAGCGCGAAGCGGGAGATTCCCGTCCGCTCGCTGGTCGCCGCCAGCCGGTCCGCGCACAGCCGCGGAGTGCCCACCGGGTGCAGCCCGCAGAGCAGTTCCGTGTATGCGAGCGGGTCGCGCATCCGGCGCGTACGCCCGTCGACCGTGACATGCGCCTCCAGGCCTTGCTTCAGCCAGCCCGGCATCGCCTTCATGAGGGTCTCCGCCGCGTCGACCCGCCGGTCCGCGATCTGGCAGACGCCGGCCGACACATGGGACGCGCCCCGGATCTCCTCCGGCGACCGGCCACAGGCGCGCGCGTGCTGCCGCCACAGCGCGACCATCTCGGCCTTCTCCTCGTCCCCCACGTGCATCCCGAGCAGCATCGACAGGCCCCGCTCGGCGGCGAGCCGCACGCTCGCCGGCGATGTGCAGGCGACGACGAGCTCGGGTCCCGCGGCCTCCGTCAGGGCCTCCGACGGCCGGGGCACCACCGGGACTTCACGGAAGCGGAAGCGCTCCCCGTCGGCCGCCACGGACGACTCGCGCAGCCACCGCACCAGAAGCTCCAGGGACTCCGGGAACCCCTTCTCGTACGCCTCCAGACCCGCGCCGAACACCTCCAGGTCGATCCACGGCCCGCCGCGTCCGACGCCGAGCGTGAAACGGCCGCCGCTCGTGTGGTGCAGCAGCGCGGCCTGTTCGCCGAGGGCCACGGGGTGGACGGTGGGCAGGACGCTGACCGCCGTACCGACCCGGATGCGGCGGGTGCGGCCCAGCAGCAAGGCGGCCAGGGTGATGGCCGACGGGCACGTGCCGTACGGCACGAAGTGGTGCTCGGCCAGCCAGACGGTGTCGAGCCCGGCCTCCTCGGCCACCTCGGCCGAGCGGACCGCGCGGTGCAGCGCCTCTCCCTCGCCCTGACCGGGGAACTGGGCCGCCAACACGAAACTTCCAACGCGCATTGCTTTCCTGCTTCCTTGGCTCCGACACGGAGCTCCCCCACAGCGCATAACCGTCTGACACGTGCCGAGGACACGGCCGGGCGGAGTGTTTTGCGGATTGTCTGCAGAATGGGGCGTTCCGCCGGGAGTCCGGGGGAGGGCACCCGGCCCGTCCGCCGCGCCCGTGAGGGACTTATGGCGTTTGGTGCCGTACGTGTACCGTTCCTAGAGACTGAGCGGGAGTGAGTCCTGGTGCCAGGGCTCATGCTCAGCCGGACGCCCTGAACGGTGTTGGGCGTCCTGGTTCCCCGCGTTCGCTCCGTATCCGGCGCGCACGGATCGTGTCCGTGGTCCGGGAATGCGGGGGCGGGGTTCCTCACACCCGGGAATGTCGGATCTGGCCTGGGCGGTCCGATGCCCCTGCTCATCACTCCGGTGAGCAGGGGGCGGTGCCGTCCGTCGCCGGATCGGGTGCCCCAGGGCGCGCCTGCCGATCGCCACGGCTGCCGCGTCGTGGCGAGTGGTCGTGCGGTTGTGGGTGGTAAGAGGTTTCTGCCAGTGCTGGGCGCCCCACTTGGAGGTGTAGGCGGGGTCGACGGCGACGACGGTGATGCCGAGTTCGGCCGCCATCGACACCAGCCGGGCCCGCAGCCTGGAGGTGGGCATGCCGGAGATGAGGTTGCGGAACTTCTTGCGGCGGCCGTGCTTCTCGCGGGTCTTCTCGGCGGTGAAGTCGAGGTCTTCGATCGCGATCGCGAGGTGGTGGCGTTCGGCGAAGTGCAGCAGGCGGATCAGGGCGTGGCGGATCTGGGCGTCGCGATGCTGTGCGGTGCCGGACAGGTCGTAGTCGAACCGGCAGGGCTCGCCGACAGGGTTGCCGTGCGCGTCGAGGCGCCAGGCGGCCAGGTGGTCGGCGTTGGTGTCGACACCAACCAGCCCGCCAGCGCGGGCCGCCGCCAAGGGCGCGGTCTTCACCGGGGGAATCGTCCACGAGGCGGTCAGGTACCAGCGTCCGCGTGCGGTGTCTTCGTGGATGCGGTAGGCGGCGGCTCGGTTCGCCTGGATGCGGTCGCGCCACTGGTCGCCCCGGTGCGCGAAGGCCACCGTTGAGGCGAGCACGTACCGGTCGTGCGGGGCGTTCGCCAGATGTGCCAACGGGGTGGGGAGTTTGATCGAGACCTCGCCGCCGGGGGTGACGCGGATGGTCTCGTTGCCGAACCGCTTGCCGCTCTCGCCGTCGGCTGCGAGGAACCGGCGCCCGGCCTGCCACCGCGTGCGCCACTGTTCCTCGCTCAGCTGGGCAGTCTGCAGGTGGTGGCGGGTGTTCAAGAGCCGCTTCCCGCCGCGCACCACATGCACGCGCCCGGTCTCCCAGTCTGCCCGGGCCGCCTGGAGCCGGTCGGTGAGCACGTGCAGGCGGCGCGTCTTGGCGAACCACTCCCGCTTGCTGCGGTAGCCACCCGGAGCCCGCTTGCTGCCCGCCTCACCGACTGGGAGGGACAGCCGGTGCGCGATCGTGCGCACCCCTGCCTGAAGGCTCTGGATGTGTGCCAGCTGGCTGCGTCGGGCCAGCGCCCACTGATCGTGGGTGGCCTTCGTGATCGACCCGGCCCACCGCGAAGAGGACGCCTGTGTCAGAGCCCGCTTACGCTCGGCCCACTGCTCAGTGTCATGCTCCAGCCCTGCCGCGCACCGCATCTTCAGGTCCAGGCAAGCCAGCCTGCCCAGATGGTCACCGACCAGACGCAGCACTTTCTCGTCCTCGGCAGTCAGGTGCTTGAGCCGGTCCCGGACCGCAACCCCGCAAGGGCCGGGCACCACGAACGGCGCCCCAACGCTCCGCAGCCCGCTCAATCCCCTCACCCCCGCCCAGCGCTGACCCACCCATCCCTCAGCACGTCTCAACGACCACCACGGGCAAAAGGTCACACATTCGACAGAAGAACCTGCGTTCCCGCCCAGGGGTCCGCACGCGCCACAACACGGACACTCGCCCATACACGCCTGTGCGCAGTCAACCGTCGGGAGCCCAGAACCCCCGTGCGCGCCGCGTAGGCTGGACGCCGCCCGTGCTTCCTGTATAGCCCCGAGAGGTGTCCCGTGTCCCCGCGTCGCAACCGACCCAAGGGCGCCGCTTCGTCCGGCCGGAGCGTCGAGGACGACCGCCCCGGCCGCTACGGCGGCTGGCAGTCTTCGGAGCACTGGCAGGGCGAGAACTGGAGCGTACGGCACGTGGCTGGCGCGAGCGCGCAGGGCAAGTCCTACCGCTGCCCCGGCTGCGACCAGATGATCCCCGACGGGGTGCCGCACGTGGTGGCATGGTCGGAGCACACGGGCGTCGACGACCGCCGGCACTGGCACAAGGCCTGCTGGAACGCGCGGGACCGCCGCACCCCGGGGGTGCAGCGGTCCCGTAACGCGCCGAGATTCTGACCGGACTCAGACGTCCCGCTTCTCCAGCAGCGCGAAGGCGCCGGCGAACGCGACGGCCGTGGCGCCGAGGATGATCCACAGCGGGTCCCAGCCGGACGGGCCGGACTGGCTGAGGGAGTTGGCGTAGAAGACGCTGAGCTGGTTCGGGATCGAGTACTCGAACAGGGCGTCGCGCACCCCCTCCAGGGACTCCGAGAACATGAACAGCGCGATCACCAGCGGGGCCAGCACGGCGCCGATCATGATGGTGATGGCGCCGGCCGAGTGCCGGATGATCGAGCCGACGAGGAGCGAGAGCAGACCGAGCAGCGCGATGTAGAGCGCGATGCCGACCGTGCCCTTCAGCCACTCACCGCCGGTCGGTTCCTTGGCGCCGTTGCCCTCCAGCATGGCCACGTGCAGGAAGGCGACGAGGGAGCCGGCCACCAGCGTCACCACGAACGCGACCAGGAAGAACACGATGGCCTTCGCCGCCAGCACGCGTCCGCGGCTCGGGCACGCGACCATCGTGGTGCGGATCATGCCGGTGCCGTACTCCGAGGCCGTGGTCAGCACGCCGAGCGTGATGATGCACATGCTGCCGAGCAGCAGGCCGAAGAAGCCGAGGGACAGCGCGTTCTCGCCGGACAGGTCCGAGGAGGAGCTCGACACCACGATGCCGGTCAGCAGACCGATGCCGACCACGAGCAGGACGAACACGCCGAGCGTCCACATCGTGGAGCGCACCGACCTGATCTTCGTCCACTCGGAGGCGATGGCGTTGCCGAGGTGCGTGCGCACGACCGGGATCGGCGAGGTGTAGCCAGTGCTGCCGGCGTACGGGGCGGAACCGGGCGCCGCCTGCCAGGCGGGCGCGGCCTGCGGCGTCTGGGACTGGGGGCTGCTCATCGGGCGTCCTCGGGCTTGGTCAGGTCGGAGGTCGGGGCGGCGGCGGGCTGGGCGGCGGGAGCCGGGGATTCCTGCGGCGCGGACTGCGCGCCACCCTGGGGCGCCTGGGGCGCGGGCTGGACGTACGGGTTGGGCGTTCCCGCCCCGGGGGCGCCAGGGGCGCTCGGAGCGGCGCCGGGTGCTCCCGGGGCGCCGTAGGGGCCCGCCGGAGCCTGGCCCGGCGCGCCCTGCGGCGGGGTCGGGAACGGCTGTCCGCCCTGCTGGGGCGGCGGCGGGGCGTACCAGCCCGGCTGGCCCTGCCCGGGCACCGGCATCGGCGGCTGCGCGCCGGGCGGCAGCGGCTGCTGGAACCCTTCCTTCTGGTCGACCGTCGAGCGGTAGTCGACGGCGCCCTGCGTCATCCGCATGTACGCCTCCTCCAGGGAGGCCTGGTGGGGCGACAGCTCCCACAGCCGTACGTCGTGGTCGTGCGCGATGTCGCTGATCCGGGGGAGCGGCAGCCCGGTCACCCGCAGCGCGCCGTCCTGCTCGGGCATGACGTGTCCGCCCGACTCGGTGAGCGCGGCCGACAGCTTCTCGCGCTGCTGCGGCTCGCTGTCCGGCGTCCGCACGCGCGCGAAGTCCGCGGAGTTCGCCGAGATGAACGCGGTCACGCTCATGTCGGCGAGCAGCTGACCGCGCCCGATGACGATGAGGTGGTCGGCGGTCAGCGCCATCTCGCTCATCAGGTGGGAGGAGACGAAGACCGTACGGCCCTCCGCCGCCAGCGCCTTCATCAGGTTGCGCACCCAGAGGATGCCCTCGGGGTCCAGGCCGTTGACCGGCTCGTCGAACAGCAGCACCTGCGGGTCGCCGAGCAGCGCCGCCGCGATGCCGAGCCGCTGGCCCATGCCGAGGGAGAACCCCTTGGACCGCTTCTTGGCCACGTCCTGCAGGCCGACGACCCCGAGCACCTCGTCGACCCGCCTGGCCGGGATGCCCGAGAGCTGGGCCAGGGACAGCAGGTGGTTGCGGGCCGAGCGGCCGCCGTGCACCGCCTTGGCGTCCAGCAGGGCGCCGACCTGACGGGCGGCGTTGGGCAGTCTGCGGTACGGATAGCCGCCGATCGTCACATGCCCGGCCGACGGGTTGTCCAGGCCGAGGATCATCCGCATCGTCGTCGACTTGCCCGAGCCGTTCGGCCCGAGGAAGCCGGTGACGGCTCCGGGCCGCACCTGGAAGGAAAGGTTGTACACAGCGGTCTTGTCGCCATAGCGCTTCGTCAGGCCGACTGCTTCGATCATGCTCCGCACCCATCGCAAGGTTCAGGACAGCGGGGCACACGCCCCCGTAAGGGTTAGGAGGATATCGAGGCGCTGACGGTTCCGCCCAAGAGGAGGTAAAAGGTCGGGCCGCGTCCGGCCCCTCAGGCGTCGCGCTTCTTCAGCAGCACATAGCCGCCGACGAGTGCGGCGAGGACCCACAGCCCCATGATCCCGAGGCCGCCCCACGGTCCGTACGGGGTGTCGTCGTCGATCGGCGTGACCACCTGCATGATCTTGCTGCCGGCCTGGTCGGGAAGAAACCGGCCGACCTTCTTCGTCGCGTCGACATTGCCCAGGATGTTGGAGATCAGGAAGAAGAACGGCATCAGGATGCCCAGCGACAGCATCGGTGAGCGCAGCATCGCGGCGACGCCCATGGAGAACATCGCGATCAGCGCCATGTAGAGGCCGCCGCCGAACACGGCCCGCAGCACCCCCGGGTCGCCGATCTCCGCCCGGTGCGAGCCCAGCATCGCCTGCCCCAGGAAGAACGCGGCGAAGCTGGTGACGAGACCGACCAGCAGGGCGAGTCCACTGGCGACCGCGATCTTGCTGAACAGGAAGGAGCCGCGCTGCGGCACCGCGGCCAGCGAGGTGCGGATCATGCCGGTGCTGTACTCGTTCGACACGACCAGCACACCGAAGACGATCATCGCGAGCTGACCGAGACTCATCCCGGCGAAGCTGATGAACGTCGGGTCGAACTCCGCGCGGCCCTGCGCGTTCATCGAGTCGAACTCGCTCTTCGACAGCGCCGAGATCAGCATGCCGAGGGCGACCGTCACGACCACCACCAGCGAGAGTGTCCACACCGTGGACGCCACCGACCGGATCTTGGTCCACTCCGACCGTACGACCTGTGTCACCGCCATGCTCAGCCCCTCTTCCAGCCGTCGCCCCACTGCTGCCGCGGTGGCTCGGGGCTCGCCGGGCTCGTCTCGCTGTGTGCGTGGTACTCCACCGACTCCGCGGTCAGCTGCATGAACGCCTCCTCCAGCGAGGCCTGTTGGGGGCTCAGCTCGTGCAGGGTGATCCGGTGCTGCGCCGCCAGCTCACCGATGTGCTCGGCCTTGCCGCCGTCCACCTCCAGCACTCCGTCGCCGCTCTCCACGGCCACGATCCCGGCCTGGTGCAGCACGTCGAGCAGCCGCTCCCGCTGCGGACTGCGGACCCGGACGTACGAGCGTGAGTTGCGGTCGATGAAGTCCGCCATGGAGGTGTCCGCGAGCAGCCGCCCCTGCCCGATGACGACGAGGTGCTCGGCCGTCAGCGCCATCTCGCTCATCAGGTGGGAGGAGACGAACACGGTCCGCCCCTGTGCGGCGAGCGACTTCATCAGGGTGCGGATCCAGTGGATGCCCTCGGGGTCGAGGCCGTTGACCGGCTCGTCGAACATCAGGATCCGCGGGTCGCCGAGCAGCGCGGCCGCGATGCCGAGCCGCTGCCCCATGCCCATCGAGAAGCCCTTGGTCTTCTTCCTCGCGACCGCCGTCAGCCCGACCGTCTCCAGCACGTCCCGCACGCGGCTGCGCGGAATGCCGTTGCTCTGCGCGAGGCACAGCAGATGGTTGTAGGCGGTGCGCCCGCCGTGCCAGGCCTTGGCCTCCAGCAGGGCGCCGATGTACGTCAGTGGGTCCTTGAGCTGCTGGTAGTGCTTGCCGTCGATACGGACGTCGCCGGCGGTCGGGTGGTCGAGACCGAGGATCATCCGCATGGTCGTCGACTTGCCCGCGCCGTTCGGCCCGAGGAAGCCGGTGACGATGCCCGGTCTCACGGTGAACGACAGGTTGTTGACCGCCACCTTCTCGCCGTACCGCTTGGTCAGCCCCTCCAGCTCAATCATGCCCGCCACGCTAGAACGGGACAAAGCCCTCTGCCACCCGAGCGGCAGAGGGCTTTGCGGAGATTCAGACTCCGTATGCCGGGCTGTTACCGGGACTGCTGCGCCGGGACCCCACGGGAGATCGGCTCGTCCTCGGCCGGCGTGCCGGCTGCGGCCACCGCGGCGCCCGTGAGCGTCGCGAGCATCTCGCGGACGTTCGTCAGCTGGGCGTTGATGCTGTCGCGGCGGTTGGTGAGGGCCGCGAGCTCCCGCTCGGATTCCGAACGGATGCGGTCGGCCTTGGCGTTGGCGTCGGCCACGATGTCCTCGGCCTGGCGCTGGGCCGTCTCCACCGTCTGGCGGGCGCGGCGCTCGGCGTCCGTGCGCAGCTTCTCGGCCTCCAGGCGCAGCTGCTCGGCGCGGTGCTCGATCTCGGCGAGGCGCTTCTCGGCCTTGGCCTGACGGGAGGCCAGGTCGCGCTCGGACTGCTCGCGGCGCTTGGCGAGGTTCGTCTCGAAGTCGGCGGCGGCCTGAGCGGCCTTCGCGCGGGTCTCCTCGAAGAGGGCGTCCGCCTCCTCACGCTTGGACTGCGCGTCCTTCTGCGCCTCGGAACGCAGCTGGGAAGCGTCACTCTTGGCCTTCTCGACGATCCGCAGGCCCTCGTCCTCGGCCTTCGCCTTGCGATCCGCCGAGTACGACTCGGCGTCGTTGCGCACCTGCTGGGCCGCCGACTCGGCGAGCTCGCGGTGCTGCTCGGCCGCGCGCCGGGCCTCCTCGCGCAGGTCCTTCGCCTCTTCCTCGGCGAGGCGGAGGATCTTCTCCACGCGCGCGCCGAGACCCGCGTACGACGGCTCGGCGTCGGTGATCTGGGCCTGGGCGTTCTGCGTCTCGAGGTGGAGCTCTTCGATGCGCTTTTCCAGAGCGGTGATGCGGGCGAGAGCGCTGTCACGGTCGGAGACGAGCTTGGAGATACGTTCGTCCACCTGAGCGCGGTCGTACCCACGCCGCACAAGCTCGAAGCCGTAGGGGGAAGTGTCGCTCATGGGGTTCCTGTCGAATGAGACCGGTGAGGTGATAGGTGGAATCCTAGGGGCCGAAACGGTGTGTCATCGAGCGGATGCGCGTTTGATCTGGAAAATGACACCCCTTTTGAGTGGCTAATCCCTGGACCGCTTGCCAAAGACTTGGCCAAAGGCCCCAGCACACACCGGATTCGCCCCGATTCGCTAGCTATCCGCGGACTTGCCACCCGAACGGGGTGCGCCGACCGTCGCGCCCGCCTTGACCCCGTTGTCCTTGCCCGTGGCAGGGGCCTCGAAGGACTCCAACGCCTCCAGGACGTCCTGGACACGGGAGATCTCGGCGTTGATGTCCTCGCGGCGGCGGACCAGGACCTCCAGCTCGCGCTTGCCCTCCTCGACCGTGCGCTTGGCCTCGCGGATCGCCTCGGCCTTGAGCTCCTCGGCCTCCCGGACCAGCGTGGACTTCTTCTGCTCGGCCTCCTTGAGCAGGCCCTCCGCCTTCTTCACCGCGGCGATACGGACCTTGCCCGCCTCGGAGTTGGCCTCCGAGACGATCTCCTTGGCCTTCGCCTGCGCCTTCGCCAGCTGCTCCTCGGCCGCCTTGACGAGCGCGTCGCAGCGGTCGCCCGCCGACTTCATCGTCTCGGCCGACTCGCGGCGGGCCCGCTCGTGCAGCTCCTCGATCTCGGAGGTGATGCGGTCGCGCAGCTCCTCGGCACGCTCCCTTATCTGCGTGGCGTCCCGGCGCGCGCCGACCAGCAGCTCGTCGGCGTCCGTACGGGCCTTCTCCACCAGGGAGTTGCCCTCGACCGTCGCCTCGGACACCAGCCGGTCGGCCTCCGTACGGGCCGCGCCCACCATCGTGTCGGCCTGCGACTCGGCCTCCGCGGTGGTCTTGTGCGCCTGCTGCTGCGCCTCGGTCAGCAGCTTGTCCGCCTCGGCCGTGGTCTCCGTGATGAGCTTGTCGACCTGCTCGGCCGCCTCGGAGCGCCGCTTGTTGGCGTCCTTGCGGGCCTCGTCCAGCGTGCGGTCGGCCTCCTCGCGCGCGGTGCTGACGAGCCGCTCCGCCTCCGCCTCCGCATCGGTCTTGACCCGCTGGGCCTCGCTGCGGATCCGCTCCGCGTGCTGCTGCGCCGAACCGACCGTCTCGGCGGCCTCGGCCCGCAGCCGCTCGGCCTCGCCGGTGGCTTCCCCGACCAGCTGGTCGGCCTTGGCGACCGACTCCGCCCGCAGCCGCTCGGCCTCCGTGGCCGCCTCGGAGCGGACGCGGTCGGCCTCGGAGATCGCCTCCGTGCGGACCCGCTCGGCCTCGGCGACCGTGTCCATGCGCAGCCGGTCGGTCTCCTGGACCGTCTCCGTCGTGAGCCGCTCCGCCTCGTTGCGCGCCTCGGTGATGAGGGTGTCCGCCTGCGTCGCCGCGTCCGAGCGGATGCGGTTGGCGTCCTCCCGGGCGTCCGCACGGGTGCGCGAGGCGGCCTGCTCTGCCTCGGCGATCGCGTCCGACGCCTCCGTGCGCACCCGCTGGGCGTGCTCGGCGACGTCCGTGCGGATCCGCTCCGCCTCCGAGATCGCCTCGGACATCGTCCGCTCGGCGAGCGCCTTGGCGGCCTCGGACTCCTCGTGCGCCTCGCGCCGCAGCCGGCCGGCGTCCTCGCTCGCCCGCTCCCGCTCGGCGTAGGCGTCGGAGCGGACCCGGTCCGCCTCCTCCTGGGCCTCCCGGCGCGTACGGTCCGCCGCGTGCTCGGCGGCGGACCGCAGGCCGGTGATCTCCTCCTGGGCCTGCTCGTGCAGCCCCGCGACGGAGTCCCGGACCTGCTGGGCGTGCTGCTCGGCCGCCGACACCATCTCCGTGGCACGGCGGTCGGCCTCCTCGACCAGCCGTACGGCCTCGGTCTGCGCCTCCTCCACGCGCTTGCGCGCCGAGGCCAGCAGCTCCTCGCTCTGCTCGCGGGCCCGCTCGCGCTCCTGGTCGGCCTCCTGCCGGGCGCTGCCGAGGAGTTCCTCGGCCTCGCGGCGGCGCCGGTTGGCCTCGTCCTGGGCGGCGGCCAGCGTCTCGGACGCCTCCGCGGCGAGCCGCTCGGCGGCGGACTGCGCCTCCGCGCGCATCCGGTCGGCGCTCTCCTGCGCCTCCGACTTCAGCCGCTCGGCCTCGTTCGCCGCCTCCGAGCGCAGCCGTACGGCGACGGCCTCGCCCTCGGCACGCGCCGCGGACGCGTCCGACACGGCCTCGTCGCGCAGCCGCTCGGCCTCCGCCTCCGCCTGCTGCTGGAGCGCACGGATCCGCTCGGCGGCCTCGGCGCGCAGCCGCTCGTTCTCCTCGGCGGCCTCGCGGCGGATCCGCGCGGCCTCCTCACGGGCGTCCGACAGCGCCTGCTCGGCGGCCGTCAGCCGCTCCTCGGCCTCCGTCTGGAGCCGCGTCAGCTCCTCGGCGGCCTCGCGGCGACGGGCCTCTATGGCCTGCTCGGTCTCCTCGTGCAGTTCCCGCGCCGCGCGCTCGGCGTCCTCCTTGAGCGCCTCGGCCTGCTCGACGACCTCCTCGCGGTGCCGCTCGGCCTCCTGCCGGGTGCGCTGGAGGGTCTCCTCGGCCTGCCGGCGCAGGGTCGTCGCCCGCTCGATGGCCTCGGTGCGGACCCTCTCGCTGTCCGTCTGGGCCGTCGTGCGCAGCTCGTCCGCGTCCGCCTTGGCCTTGGCGAGCAGTTCCTCGGCGGACTTCGCCGCCTCCTCGATCTGCGCCACGGCCTCCTTGCGGGCCTCGGCGCGGATCTTCTCGCCCTCGTCGACCGCGTCCGCCCGCAGCTGCTCGGCCTCGCCGCGCAGCCGGCGGGCCTCCTCCTGCAGCTCGACCGTCTTGGCGCGGTACTCCTTGGTGTCGTCCTTCGCCGCGCCCTTGAGCTGCTCGGCGATGTCGTGCGCCTCGGCCCGCAGCCGGTCCGCCTCGGTCTCGGCCTCCGAGCGGATCCGCTCGGCTTCCTCGGCCGCCGCCTTCGTCGTCTTCTTGGCGTCCTCCGACGCCTTGTTGAGGACCTCCTCGGCGGTCCTGGCCGCCTTGGACAGCTGGGTCGCGGTCTCCTCGGCGGTGAGCGTGCGGGCCTTCTCGGCGGCCTCCGCGACGATCTTCTCGGCCTCGGCGCGGGCGTCCGCGACCAGCTGCTCGGCCTCGGACTTGGTGTTCTCGGCCTCCTTCGTGGCCTCCTCGACCAGCCGGGCGACCTGCTCCTTGGCGGTGCGCGTCCGCGTCTCGTTCGCGGACTCGGCGCTCGCCAGGGCCTTGGCGGCGGCCTCCTTGGCCTCCGTGACCAGCTTCTCCGACTCGGTCTGCGCCTTGCGCAGCGCCTCCTCGGCCTCGGCCATCCGCTGCTCGGCGGCCTTGCTCAGCTCCTGGGCCTCGCGGCGCGCGGACTCCGACTCCGAGGCGCTGGACGTGCGCAGCTGCTCGGCGTGGTCGGTGGCCTCCTGGGCCTGGTTGGAGGCGGCGTTGAGCAGGCGCTCGGCGTCCGTGCGGGCGCGGCGCAGGATCTGCTCGGCCTCGGCCCGGGCCTCCTCGGCCGCGCCCGTCAGCCGCTGCCGGGCCTCGGTCGAGACTCGCTCGGCCTCCGCGCGGGCGGTGGCCAGGGCCTGCTCGGCCTCGGCCCGGGACTCCTCCAGCAGCCGGCGGGCCTGCTGCTCGGTGCGGGCCCGCAGCTGCTCGGCCCACGCCACGTTCTCGTTGACGTGCGACTCGACCGTCTGGCGGCGCTCGGCCAGCTCCTGGTCCAGCTGCTGGCGGCGGGTCACCGCCTCCTGGTGCAGCTCGGCCTGGAGCCGGGCCGCCTGCTCGGCGTGCTCCTGGAGGATCCGCTGGGTCTGGGCCCGGGCCTCGCTCAGCTCGCGATCGGCGTCCGCGCGGATCTGGTCGGCCTGCATCTGCGCGTTGCGCAGCAACTGCTCGGCCTGCCAGCCGATGTCGCCCCCCTCGAAGGAGGGCCGGGACATGATGGTGCGCCGCGCCTCGTGCAGCTTGGCGCGCAGCACCTCGACCTGGTAGCCGAGGTCCTCGGCGTGCTGGATCGCCTTTTCCCGCTCGGTCTTCAGCCGCTTCATCTCGGCTTCGAACCGAGAGAGGTGGTCGACGTCAGCCGCCGGCTCTCGCTCCTGGCTCTCGTAGCCCCGCACTGCGCGGTCCCATCCGTCCCCTGGTCGCAACTCTTTCCGAACGAGCTCCGTCCATCCGCCGAACGGGGCCCCCGGGGAATGGTGTCAGATCATCGGCGGAGCAGAGGCTGCTGCCCCGACGCTCGTCCCCCGAAACCCGGACCCCGGTGGTCCTGCCGTCGCACGGCGGGACCGCGGTCACCCTGGACTGAGCGGCGACCGCACCCAACCCTACCGGCCCCTATGTACGAGCATCAGTGCTCAGGTGACTCAACAGGCGCCGAAGTGACCAGTTCTGTCAGTACGCCATGACAGTCCTTGGGGTGCAGGAAGGTGATCCGTGACCCCATGGAACCGACTCGCGGCTCTTCGTACAGCACGCGTACGCCCTTGCCCTTGATCTCCTCGGCGTCCCCGTCGACATCCGCCGTACCGAAAGCGATGTGGTGGACGCCCTCCCCGTTCTTCGCCAGCCACTTCGCGACGGTGGAGTCCTCGCGGGTCGGCTCCAGGAGCTGCAGGTAGGAGGCGCCGCCGTCGGACGTATCGTTGATCTTGAGCATGGCCTCGCGCACCCCCTGCTCCTCGTTGACCTCGGAGTGGAACACCTCGAAGCCGTAGGTGGCACGGTAGAACTCGACGGTCTTGTCGAGATCGAAACAGGCGATTCCGATGTGGTCGATTCGCGTCAGCATGGATTCAGTGCAGCGCCCCGGAGGTGGTTACGCAACGTGCGCGCGATCACACCGACAGCCCGATGACGGGGTGGAGTACCGGTCAGTACATTCGAAGTAAACCCTCGTTCACTCCTCGGCTGTGCAGCCGGTAAGGGGATCGCAGCTCATGTCTTCTGCTACGACCAGCTCGGTGATCGTCTCGGGCGCCCGTACGCCCATGGGGCGGTTGCTCGGCTCGCTGAAGTCCTTCTCCGGAGCCGACCTCGGCGGCTTCGCGATCAAGGCCGCCCTCGACCGTGCGGGGATCGGCGGCGACCAGGTGCAGTACGTGATCATGGGACAGGTGCTCCAGGCCGGGGCGGGGCAGATCCCGGCCCGTCAGGCCGCGGTCAAGGCCGGCATCCCGATGAACGTGCCGGCGCTGACCATCAACAAGGTGTGTCTGTCCGGCCTCGACGCCATCGCGCTCGCCGACCAGCTCATCCGTGCGGGTGAGTTCGACGTGGTCGTCGCCGGTGGCCAGGAGTCGATGACCAACGCGCCGCACCTGCTGCCGAAGTCCCGCGAGGGCTTCAAGTACGGCGCCATCGAGATGCTCGACGCCATGGCCTACGACGGTCTGACCGACTCCTTCGAGGGCGTCGCCATGGGCGAGTCGACGGAGAAGCACAACACGCGTCTGGGCATCGCGCGGCCCGAGCAGGACGAGATCGCCGCGCTGTCGCACCAGCGGGCCGCCGCGGCCCAGAAGAACGGCCTGTTCGAGGCGGAGATCACGCCCGTCGAGATCCCGCAGCGCAAGGGCGACCCGGTGCTGTTCAGCAAGGACGAGGGGATCCGCGGCGACACGACCGCGGAGTCCCTGGGCAAGCTGCGCCCGGCGTTCGCCAAGGACGGCACGATCACGGCCGGTTCCGCCTCGCAGATCTCCGACGGTGCCGCCGCCGTCGTCGTGATGAGCAAGGCCAAGGCGCAGGAGCTCGGTCTGGAGTGGATCGCCGAGATCGGGGCGCACGGGAACGTGGCCGGGCCGGACAACTCGCTCCAGTCGCAGCCGTCCAACGCGATCCTGCACGCGCTGAAGAAGGAGGGCCTGGAGGTTTCGGACCTCGACCTCATCGAGATCAACGAGGCGTTCGCGGCCGTGGCCGTGCAGTCGATGAAGGACCTCGGGGTGTCCACCGAAAAGGTGAATGTCAACGGTGGTGCGATTGCCCTGGGTCACCCGATCGGGATGTCCGGTGCGCGTCTGGTGCTGCATCTCGCGCTGGAGCTGAAGCGGCGCGGCGGCGGCGTGGGCGCGGCCGCGCTGTGCGGTGGCGGTGGGCAGGGTGACGCGCTGATCGTGCGCGTGCCCAAGGCCTGAGGTTCGGTACGTCCCTTATCTGAACGGAGCTGTGATGCAGGACGTCTCCACGCTGGTGGCCCAGGCCAGGGAGGGGCGGCCGCGGGCCGTGGCCCGGCTGATCTCCCTGGTGGAGGGGGCGTCCCCGCAGCTGCGGGAGGTCATGGCGGCGCTCGCGCCCCTGACGGGCGGGGCGTACGTCGTGGGTCTGACCGGGTCGCCCGGGGTCGGCAAGTCCACGTCGACCTCGGCGCTGGTCTCCGCGTACCGCAAGCAGGGCAAGCGGGTCGGCGTGCTCGCCGTCGACCCGTCGTCCCCGTTCTCGGGCGGTGCGCTGCTCGGGGACCGGGTGCGGATGTCGGAGCACGCGTCCGACCCGGGCGTCTACATCCGCTCGATGGCGACGCGCGGGCATCTGGGCGGGCTGGCCTGGTCGGCCCCGCAGGCGATCCGGGTCCTGGACGCCGCCGGCTGCGACGTGATCCTGGTCGAGACGGTGGGAGTGGGGCAGTCCGAGGTGGAGATCGCCTCGCAGGCGGACACGTCCGTCGTCCTGCTCGCGCCGGGGATGGGCGACGGGATCCAGGCGGCCAAGGCCGGGATCCTGGAGATCGGCGACGTGTACGTCGTGAACAAGGCGGACCGGGACGGGGCGGATGCGACGGCTCGCGAGCTGAACCACATGCTGGGCCTGGGGGAGTCCCGGGGACCGGGCGACTGGCGCCCGCCGATCGTGAAGACGGTCGCCGCGCGGAGTGAGGGCATCGACGAGGTCGTCGAGGCCCTGGAGAAGCACCGCGCCTGGATGGAGGAGCGGGGCGTCCTCGCGGAGCGGCGTCTGTCCCGGGCCTCGCGGGAGGTCGAGACGATCGCGGTGACGGCGCTGCGGGAGCGGATCGGTGACCTGCACGGCGACCGCCGCCTCGGGGCGCTGGCGGAGCGGATCATCGCGGGTGAGCTCGATCCTTACCGGGCGGCTGACGAGCTGGTTGCCGGGTTGACGGAGGGCTGAGGGCTTACGGCTGAGGGCTGAGCCGCTTGCGCCTGCTCGCCGTGGTGGGTCGGGGCCGCGCCGGGGGGTGTCCGTCCTCGGAACGGCGCGATGGGGTCGGACGCCGACTGACTGTCCGTTGACGCGCCAACCGCTGCGGGCGGACACCCCCCGACACGGCCCCTTCTCGCCGTACGCGGGTGCCGGTCCGCTCAGCCTGCGGCGCCGGGTTGCGCGACGCCCCGGCGTCAGCACGGACGCCGGGGCGGCAGAAGGCAGCAGTACCTGATCAGTCCTGGTCGTCGGCGTCGTCCTCGTCGTCCTGGGCGTCCGAGCGGTCCGCCGTGACCTTGCCCGTCTTGAGGTCGACCTTCCAGTCCTGCTCGGCGGCGCCGGACTTGCGGGTCTCGGCCTCCCAGGACTTGTCCTTGCCGTCCTCGTCCAGGTCGACGGACGTCACCACGCCCTTGCCGGCGGCAGCCTTCGCGGCCTCCTCGGCCGTCACCGAAGAGCCCTTCAGGGCCGCCCGGACCTGGGCCGTGTCGTCCTCGTCGTCGGTGTGCGAGCCGAGGACCCTGCCGTTGGACGGGTCGACGCTCACGCTGTGCCAGGTGTTGTCGCCGGAGAGGACGTCGACCTTCCAGATCACCTTGGCGTTGTCGTCCTCGTCGTCCAGCTCGGCGGAGACGGCCGTGCCGGACGTGTGCTTCAGCGCGGAGGCGATGGCCTCGGACGCGGTGACGTCCGCGGAGGCGGCCTGCGCGGCGTCGTCGTCGCGGTCGTACTGGTCGTTGCGGTCGTCGTCCGCCGACAGCCGCGTGTTCGCCGCCTGCCGCGCCGAGCCCCCGTCGTCTCCCGTGGTCGCGAGAGCCGTGGCCGTACCGCCTCCGACCAGAGCGGCGGCGGTCACAGCGGCGATCACGATGTTGCGCTTCATGCGGATTCCTCCCGAGTCGTTTCGTTTTCGACGTCTTCGACTCTGGCTGATCGAGGCTGAGAGGAAGCTGAAGGCCCCTGAAGGGATCTTCAGGTTGGCTTTGCCACTCTTTACCCATGCGCCTGTTGATCGTGGAGGACGAAAAGCGGCTGGCCCTGTCGCTCGCCAGGGGCCTGACGGCCGAGGGGTACGCCGTGGACGTCGTCCACGACGGACAGGAGGGGCTCCACCAGGCCTCGGAGGGCACGTACGACCTGGTGATCCTCGACATCATGCTGCCCGGCCTCAACGGCTACCGGGTCTGCGCCGCCCTGCGCGCCGCCGGGCACGAGGTGCCGATCCTGATGCTGACCGCCAAGGACGGCGAGTACGACGAGGCCGAGGGCCTCGACACCGGCGCGGACGACTATCTGACCAAGCCGTTCTCGTACGTCGTGCTCGTCGCCCGGGTCAAGGCGCTGCTGCGGCGGCGCGGGCAGGGCGCGGGAGCCTCGCCCGTGCATGTGCACGGGGATCTCAAGGTGGACACCGCGGCCCGGCGGGTGTTCCTGGGTGACGACGAGATCGCCCTCACCGCCAAGGAGTTCTCCGTGCTGGAGCAGCTCGTGCTGCGGGCCGGCGAGGTGGTGTCCAAGTCCGAGATCCTGGAGCACGTCTGGGACTTCGCGTACGAGGGTGATCCCAACATCGTAGAGGTGTACGTCAGCACTCTGCGGCGGAAGCTGCGGGCGGGGCTGATCCGGACCGTGCGCGGGGCCGGGTACCGGCTGGAGACGTCGCCGTGAGGCGGCTGTTCGGGTCCGTCCGGGCGCGGGCCACGCTGGGGGCGACGCTCGTGGTCGCGGTGGCGCTGGTCGCGGCCGGGGCCGCCGTGCTGCTGTCCCTGCGGTCCAACCTGATCGGCGAGGCCGGTACGCAGGCGGAGCGCTCCGCGCGGGCGGTCGCCTCCGAGCTCGCCGCCGGGACGCCGTACGACAAGCTCTCGGGGCTGGACGGCGACGACGGGCCGGTGCAGGTCCTGGACGAGCACGATCGGCTGGTCGCGGCCAGTGAGGATCTGGAGCGGATCAGCGGCACGGACAGCACCGAGGTGAAGCCGCAGAAGGCCGTGGCCCCGGGCGCGGACGACGATGACGACGCCGACGACGCGGGCGAGGCCCTCGAACCCGGTGAGATCTCCGGGGAGAGCGTCACCCGCAACGGGTCGGCGACGATCGACGGTGAGACGCAGGACTACCGGTTCGCCGCGGTCGAGGTGGAGACCCAGGACCGCGGACACCTCAAGGTCTACGCCGGGTCCCCGCTGGCCGCCGAGCACGGGGCCGTGCGGACCGCGCTGACGGTGATGCTGATCGGGTTCCCGCTGCTGCTCGGTGTCGTCGCGGCCGTGACCTGGCTGGTCACCCGGCGGGCCCTGCGGCCCGTGGAGGGCATCCGGCGCGAGATGGCCGCGATCACCCACTCCGAGGACCTCGCGCGGCGCGTCCCGGAGCCGGACACGCACGACGAGATCGCCCGGCTCGCCAGCACCACCAACGAGACGCTCGCGGCGCTGGAGACGTCCGTGGAGCGGCAGCGGCGGTTCGTCGCCGACGCCTCCCACGAGCTGCGCAGCCCCATCGCCTCGCTGCGGACGCAGTTGGAGGTGGCCGCCGCGCACCCCGAGCTGCTGGACCTGGACGGGGCCGTGGAGGACACCGTCCGGCTGCAGCGGCTGGCGGCCGATCTGCTGCTGCTCGCCCGGCTGGACGCGGGGGAGCGGCTGGGCGACGCCAAGGTCGACCTCGCCGGACTCGCCCGGGAGGAGGCCGAGGGGCGGCCCGGTGTCACCGTGGACGCCGAGCCGGTGGAGGTGGCCGGATCACGGGGGCAGTTGGGGCGGGTGCTCGCCAATCTGCTGGACAACGCCCAGCGGCATGCGCGGTCGGCTGTCGTCGTGAGCGTGCGGCGCGAGGGTGACCGGGCCGTGGTCGGGGTGGCCGACGACGGTGACGGGGTGCCCGAGGACGACCGGGAGCGGATCTTCGAACGGTTCGTCCGTCTGGATGCCGCCCGCAGCCGCGACGACGGCGGAGCCGGGTTGGGGCTCGCCATCGCCCGCGACGTCGCCGTCCGGCACGGCGGCACGCTCACGGCCGGACGGGGGCCCGCAGGCGGAGCCCTGTTCGAACTCCGCCTGCCGCTCGCCTAGCGCCTGCGGTTACGGGCGCCCGCGCTGTCCGCGCAGGTGCTCCGCGATGGGCTTGAGGCCCTTGTCGAGCTCGGTCAGGGCCTCGGGGGACAGCAGGTCGATGAAGTGCCTCCGCACGGACGCCACATGGTGGGGCGCGACCTTCTGCATCGTCGCCATGCCGTGGTCGGTGAGGACCGCGTAGAGCCCCCGGCGGTCCGACTCGCAGTTCTCCCGCCGGACCAGGTTCGCGTTCTCCATACGCGTGATCTGGTGCGAGAGGCGGCTCTTGGACTGGAGGGTGGCGGAGGCGAGGTCGCTCATCCGCATCCTCTGGTCCTCGGACTCGGAGAGATTCACCAGGATCTCGTAGTCGTTCATTGTCAGGCCGAACGGCTGCAGGTCCTTCTCGAGCTGGTACGTCAACAGCCTGTTGACCTCCAGGTGGGTGCGCCAGGCGCACTGCTCCGCATCGGTCAGCCAGCGGGTGGCCGTCTCGGTCTCCATGAATGAAGTCTACCTAAAAGGTTGAAAGGCGAACTAGTGAGGGTGGCGTGTGACCGCGCACACCTGGGCGAACAGCAGTGCGCAGGCGTTCGATGTCACACTCCGCAGACTACCGCTCACAGCCCGAAGCGACGCTGGAGGTCCCCCAGCTGTCCGGGAAGGCGCGGTACGCCGGACTGCCCCGCCTGGGGGCTGTGCGCCCCGCCGCCAGGCACGCCGGCCTGGTGCGGAACGGTCCCTGTGGCGTGCTCGGCCATCAGAGTCTCGGACGACTGGAGCAGCACCGTCCCGGCGCCGACGAACTCGAACTGGTGCTCCTCGCCGGAGGCCCCGCCGAGGCCCGTCAGTGCACGTAGACCGCCCATGACGCCGGTCATGTACCCGTAGTCGTAGTGGTGGCACGGGGAGGGGCAGTCGGCCCAGCCGACCAGGGCCTGGGGGTCGACGCGGATCGGGGGTTCCATGAACACCACCGGCCCGTTAGACGCGGCCACGAACTTTCCGGTTCCGATGAGGGTCAGAAAACCCGGCACGATTGATTGCTTCAGTGCCAGAGTTGGCTGAAAAGCGAGCAGGTTGCCCGAGCGAATGGTCAGGTTGCCCTCTTCGAGGTCGTACGAATTGACGTCGAAGGCCCGGTCGGCGAGGAGCATCTTGCCCGAGCCCTCCGCCACGACCCAGTCGCTCGCGTGCAGTGGCGAATGGAAGGACGTGCGGACGAGACGGTCCAGCCGGCCGTGTCCGACGCCGTTGAAGTCGATCGAGCCGTAGTAGGCGATCATCTTCCCCTTCTGCAGGAACCACTGGCTTCCCTTGAGCTCCACACAGAAGGTGTACGCGTTGACGTTGTCGTCGGGCGGCAGCGTCGCCGGGTCGAAGACCACGGGGCCGGCGCCCGGGGTTCCGTACGTGCTCACAGCTTCTCCTCCGACGCCTGGACGTACACCGCACCGCTGCCGCTGAGCTCCAGCTGGAACGCCTCGCCCGAGCCGCGGCCCACCATGTCCCGCCAGCCCAGGGCCGTGGACAGCTTGTTGCGGACGTCGCCGTGGTGGGCGACGTAGGCCTGCGGGTCCACATGGACCGGCCGCTGCGGGCTGATCGGGATCTCGATGACGCCGCCGTGGGCCATGACCGCGACGGCCCCGTGCCCCTTCAGCGTCGTGGTGAACAGGCCCTGACCGCTGACCTGGCCCCGCACCATGCCCATGACGCCGCCCTGCGAGCCCAGGAACATCGTGCCCTGCTGGAGCGAGCCCTCGAAGGCCAGGAGGCGGTCCGCCTCGACGCAGAGCGTGTCGCCGGTGAGGCGGATCACCTGGACGTGGTGCCCGCCGTGCCCGAACAGGACCGTGCCGCTGCCCTCGACGGACATCAGGGGGGTGTCCTCGTTCGCCACCCGGCGGCCGATCATCGACATGATCCCGCCCTGGCCGCCCGCCGTGTTGGGCGTGAACGACACCTCGCCCTTGTAGGCGAGCATCGCGCCGCGCTGACTGAACAGCCGCTGCCCCGGCACGACCGTCGCCTCGACCATCTTTCCGTTGATCTCCCGGAAGGCCATGTCACACGTCTCCCGCGATCGTGTTCCGCTCGCTCGGCTGCACGTACACCAGCCCGTCCCCCTCGAACCGCATCTGGAAGGCCTCGCCGCCGCCCTCCCCGAGCAGCGTGCGGAACGTCACACCGGA
The DNA here is from genome assembly GCF_040638895.1 of Streptomyces sp. NPDC024017. Taxonomy (NCBI): domain Bacteria; kingdom Bacillati; phylum Actinomycetota; class Actinomycetes; order Kitasatosporales; family Streptomycetaceae; genus Streptomyces; species Streptomyces sp. NPDC024017. The sequence goes on from NZ_JBEZYZ010000005.1 coordinate 552,456, forward strand.
CTGGAAGGACTGCCGCAGATTGCCCTGGTGCGCCACGTACGCCCCCGGGTCGACGGTCAGCGGGTACTGCGCGCTCACCCGCAGCACCACCGCCGGGCCGTCCGACATGATCGCCGCCTGGCCGTGGCCCTCGACGGTCGTCGTGAACAGGCCGTTGCCCTGTGAGGCGCCGCGCAGGCCGGTGAACTCCGTGCCCGTGCGCAGCCCGCCGTCGGTCGCGAGCAGGTTGCTCGACTCGACGTAGAGCTTGTCGCCCTGGACGCTGACCAGGTTGATCTCGGACGCGCGGTCCGCGAACCAGCAGGTTCCGCGTCCCTTCACCTCCATCAACGTCATCTGCTCACCGGTCAGCCGCCGGGTCACCATGCCCCGGATGCCCTCGCCGCCGCCGCTGAGCTTCTTGAAGGCCATCTCGCCGTCGTACGCGACCATCGAGCCGTTCTTCGCCTTCACGGCGTCTCCGGTCATGTCGACGGCGAGCACCTTGCTGCTCTGAAGTCGGAACATCGCCACGACTGGAAGGTAGCCGCAGGCCGGGCCCCGCGGACAGGGCCCGTGGGTGGAGAACGACCCTGATCGCACCCCTAGGGGCGGGGAGGCGGACCCCGGGCCGGAGTGCCCGCGGCGGTTTGCCACAATGGGCGGGACGCTTGTGCGCGCGTTCACAAACCGTCGGACCCGTGCCAGCCGTTCAGATCGACCAGACCGCCGCGTTACTCCCACCGAAGGTGACCCGTGGACCTCAAGACCGCCACCGCCATCCGCCGCCTCCGCCTGGTCTCGGCCCCCGAGGCGATCTCCTTCCTCCTCCTGCTGGTCTGCTCGGTGCTGAAGCGGACCACGGACTTCAACGCCGTGCCGGTGATGGGCATGGTGCACGGAGTGCTGTTCGTCCTGTACGTGATCTTCTGGGCCGACGCGTGGAACCGGGCGAAGTGGCCGCTGAAGACCGCCGCCCTGTACTTCGTCCTCTCGGTGCTGCCGGCCGGCGGGTTCTTCGCCGAGCGCAGGCTGCGGCGTGAGGCCGAGGACGCGGTCATCGCGTCCCGCGCCCGCAAGGAAGGCGTGGTGGGCGCGTGATCGTCGCCTTTTCCGTGACGCCGCTCGGGGTCGGTGAGGACGTGGGGGAGTACGTCGCCGACGCCGTGCGGGTGGTGCGTGAGTCGGGGCTGCCGAACCGCACCGACGCGATGTTCACGTCCGTCGAAGGTGAGTGGGACGAGGTCATGGACGTCGTCCGGCGCGCGGTCGCCGCGGTCGAGCGCCGGGCCCCCCGGGTCTCCCTCGTCCTCAAGGCGGACATCCGCCCCGGAGTGACGGACGGCCTCACGTCCAAGGTCGAGACCGTGGAGCGGCACCTCGCCGAGTAGCGGTTCCGCAAGCCTCACATCGAGAACCCTGGCCCGCTCGGGCCGGGGTTCTCGTCGTACTCGGCCCTCCTCGAGCCCCGGGCCTGGCCGCCGCCTTCACCGCCGGCGCCGGGTCGGCCTGCCCGTCGGCCACAGCGCGACCGGCCGGCCGGCGATCCGCGGATCGGCTCGGCGTCCTGCCCGCGGCGAGACCGAGCACTGCGAGGGCCGCGAGGGCTTGGATCAGTACGGTTCATGCCGCTCCGGGATGAAACGAGGACATGGGCCCGCCGGGCCCGCGTACGGAACCGACGCCGCGCGCCCGAAGGGCGAGACAGGGCTGACCACCATGTGACCGGCCGGTAAGGTCGGGTTCGTGCCGAAGCCGCTCAGTCTCTCCTTCGATCCGATCGCGCGCGCCGACGAACGCTGGAAGCAGCGCTGGGGAAACGTGCCGTCCATGGCCGCGATCACCTCGATCATGCGCGCCCAGCAGATCCTCCTCGCCGAGGTCGACGCGGTGGTCAGGCCGTACGGGCTGACGTTCGCGCGCTACGAGGCGCTGGTGCTGCTCACCTTCTCCAAGTCCGGTGAGCTGCCCATGTCCAAGATCGGTGAGCGGCTGATGGTGCACCCCACGTCCGTGACGAACACCGTGGACCGGCTGGTGAAGTCGGGTCTGGTCGCCAAGCGGCCCAACCCGAACGACGGCCGCGGCACCCTCGCCAGCATCACCGACAAGGGCCGCGAGGTCGTCGAGTCGGCCACCCGCGACCTGATGGCGATGGACTTCGGGCTCGGGGCGTACGACGCCGAGGAGTGCGCGGAGATCTTCGCGATGCTGCGGCCGCTGCGCGTCTCGGCGGGCGACTTCGAGGAGCAGTGACCCGGGGCAAGATCTCCCGGAACGGGTCGTTACGCTCGACCGCATGAAAAAGAGCGTGCTGACCCGCTATCGCGTGATGGCCTACGTCACCGGCGTACTGCTGGTCCTGCTGACCTTCGGCATGATCGGCAAGTATGTGCTCGACCTGAACGGCGCGGCCGACTTCACGCGCGTCGTCAGCATCGCGCACGGCTGGCTGTACGTCGTGTACCTGATCTTCGCCTTCGATCTCGGCTCCAAGGCGAAGTGGCCGGTGGGCAAGCAGATCTGGGTGCTGCTCGCCGGGACCATCCCGACGGCCGCGTTCTTCGTGGAGCGCAGGATCAGCCACGAGCTGGAGGCCCGGATCGCCGAGGACGCGCCCGCGCCCGCCAAGGCGTAACCGCGCGCAGACCTCGTAGCCGCCGTACGCGCGCGTACGGCGGCCGGTCTCACCCGTTCGCCAGGTCACTCCCGTCAGCCATCGACATTTACTAGGACGTCCAAGTAAATTCGAAGGTATGGACGCTGACGCCATCGAGGAGGGCCGCCGCCGCTGGCAGGCCCGGTACGACGCCGCGCGCAAGCGCGAGGCCGACTTCACCACGCTCTCCGGCGACCCCGTGGAGCCGGTGTACGGGCCGCGGCCCGGTGACACCTACGACGGGTTCGACCGGATCGGCTGGCCGGGGGAGTACCCCTTCACCCGCGGCCTGTACGCGACCGGCTACCGAGGGCGGACGTGGACCATCCGGCAGTTCGCCGGGTTCGGCAACGCCGAGCAGACCAACGAGCGCTACAAGATGATCCTCCGCAACGGCGGAGGCGGGCTCTCGGTCGCCTTCGACATGCCGACGCTGATGGGCCGCGACTCCGACGACCCGCGCTCGCTCGGCGAGGTCGGGCACTGCGGTGTCGCCATCGACTCGGCGGCCGACATGGAGGTCCTGTTCAAGGACATCCCGCTGGGTGACGTCACGACGTCGATGACCATCAGCGGCCCGGCCGTCCCCGTCTTCTGCATGTACCTGGTCGCCGCCGAACGGCAGGGCGTCGACCCGTCCGTCCTCAACGGCACCCTCCAGACGGACATCTTCAAGGAGTACATCGCCCAGAAGGAGTGGCTCTTCCAGCCCGAGCCGCATCTGCGGCTCATCGGCGACCTCATGGAGTACTGCGCGGCCGGCATTCCCGCGTACAAGCCGCTGTCCGTCTCCGGCTACCACATCCGCGAGGCCGGGTCGACGGCCGCGCAGGAGCTGGCGTACACGCTGGCGGACGGCTTCGGGTACGTCGAGCTGGGCCTGTCGCGCGGACTGGACGTGGACGTCTTCGCCCCCGGCCTGTCCTTCTTCTTCGACGCGCACGTCGACTTCTTCGAGGAGATCGCCAAGTTCCGCGCGGCGCGGCGCATCTGGGCCCGCTGGATGCGTGACGTCTACGGCGCGCAGTCCGAGAAGGCCCAGTGGCTCCGCTTCCACACGCAGACCGCGGGGGTCTCCCTCACCGCGCAGCAGCCGTACAACAACGTCGTACGGACGGCCGTTGAGGCGCTGGCGGCCGTGCTCGGCGGGACCAACTCGCTGCACACCAACGCGCTCGACGAGACCCTCGCCCTGCCGAGCGAGCAGGCGGCGGAGATCGCGCTGCGCACGCAGCAGGTGCTGATGGAGGAGACCGGGGTCGCCAACGTGGCCGACCCGCTGGGCGGTTCCTGGTACGTCGAGCAGCTGACCGACCGCATCGAGGCCGACGCGGAGAAGATCTTCGAGCAGATCAAGGAGCGCGGGCTGCGGGCCCACCCCGACGGGCGGCACCCCATCGGCCCGATCACCTCCGGAATCCTGCGCGGTATAGAGGACGGCTGGTTCACCGGGGAGATCGCCGAGTCGGCGTTCCGGTACCAGCAGGCGCTGGAGAAGGGCGACAAGAGGGTCGTAGGCGTGAACTGTCACGACGGGTCGGTCACCGGGGACCTGGAGATCCTGCGGGTCAGCCACGAGGTGGAGCGGGAGCAGGTCCGGGCGCTGGGCGGGCGGAAGACGGCCCGTGACGACGCGGCGGTGCGCACCGCGCTCGACGCCATGCTGGCCGCCGCCCGCAGCGGCGCCAACATGATCGAGCCGATGCTGGACGCGGTGCGGGCGGAGGCCACGCTCGGGGAGATCTGCGGCGTGCTGCGGGACGAGTGGGGGGTGTACACCGAGCCCGCCGGGTTCTGACCCGGGGCCTGATCCAAACGACAGGCCCTAGCTGCTCAACCCGTGCAGCAGCACCCTGGTGAAGCCGCGGACCCATTCCTCGTCCGCCGGTTCCGCGCTCACCAGGGTGCGGTGGACCACCGCACCCGCCACCATGTCGAAGATCAGGTCCACCGTGCGGGCGGACGAGGCGGGGTCCGGCTCCGGGGGGAGCTCGCCCCGCGCCTGGGCCCGCGCGCGACCCTCCAGGACCAGGCGCTTCTGGCGGTCGACGACCGAGGCGCGGATGCGTTCCCGCAGGGCCTCGTCGCGGGTGGCTTCCGCCACCACCGCCATCAGACCGCTCTTCGCCTCCGGGCAGGCCAGGATCGTGGCGAACTGGAGGACCACGCCCTCGATGTCGGCGGCCAGGGAGCCGCGGTCGGGGAGTTCCAGCTCGTCGAAGAGTTCCGCGACGGCGTCGACGACCAGTTCGTTCTTGCCCGCCCAGCGGCGATAGAGCGTCGTCTTCGCAACCCCGGCGCGCGTCGCGACGTCTCCCAGTGTGAGCTTGGACCAGCCCAGTTCCACCAGAGCCTCGCGTGTCGCGGCCAGGATCGCGGCGTCCGCCGTGGCGCTGCGCGGACGCCCCGTGCGGCTGGCTGGGCTGCGGCTCTGCATCTCATGACCATAAACCGACGGTTCGTGTGCGGCCGTGAGGGAGATCACCGGGGGGTGGTGTCCCGGCACCCCGGTGTGGCATTACGCTACGACTCGTAGCGAAAGCCCGTGATGGACGTACACGGGCCTCGGCACACGCGGCGCGGGGTGGGGACCCGGCGCCGAAAGGCACCGACCGGCCTGGCTTTCACACCGTTTTTCACACGCGCGCGCAGTACGGGGGAGGATAGACGCATGCAGCCACGGAACATGTCCATGAGCGGAGTCGTCGACCTCGCCGCGGTGAAGGCGGCCCAGGAGGCCAAGGCGAAGGCGGAGCAGGCGCGCGCGCAATCAGCCCGGGAGGGCGGGACGGGGGCCATCTCCCCGGCCGATCTCGTCATCGACGTCGACGAGGCGGGGTTCGAGAGGGACGTCCTGCAGCGTTCCGCCGAAGTGCCCGTCGTCATCGACTTCTGGGCCGAGTGGTGTGAGCCCTGCAAGCAGCTCAGCCCGGTCCTCGAGCGGCTGGCCGTCGAGTACAACGGCCGCTTCCTGCTCGCCAAGGTCGACGTCGACGCCAACCAGATGCTGATGCAGCAGTTCGGCATCCAGGGAATCCCCGCGGTGTTCGCGGTCGTCGCGGGGCAGGCGCTTCCGCTCTTCCAGGGGGCGGCGGGCGAGGCGCAGATCCGCCAGACCCTGGACCAGCTGGTGCAGGTCGGCGAGCAGCGCTTCGGCCTGACCGGCCTCACCGTCGACCCCGAGGCCGAGCCGGGCGGTGCCCCGGCGGCTCCCGAGCGCCCGGCCGGTCCGCACGACGGGCTCCTCGAGGCCGCCGTGCAGGCACTGGACTCGGGCGACCTGTCCGGTGCCGTCCAGGCGTACAAGAACGTACTGAACGAGGACCCGGGCAACGAGGAGGCCAAACTGGGTCTCGCCCAGGCCGAGTTGCTCCAGCGGGTGCAGGGCGTCGACCCGCAGCAGGTGCGCCGGGACGCGGCCGACAAGCCGGCCGACGTGCAGGCGCAGATCGCCGCCGCCGACCTGGATCTGGTGGGCGGCCATGTCGAGGACGCGTTCGGCCGGCTCATCGAGACCGTGCAGCGCACGGTGGGTGACGACCGGGAAACCGTGCGGATGCGGCTGCTGGAGCTGTTCGAGGTCGTCGGACCCGAGGATCCCCGCGTGATCGCGGCGCGCCGGGCCCTGGCGCGCGCCCTGTTCTGACCAGTCGTTAAACACGCGGGCATGTGGTGCCCGCGTGAAAAGTTTGCCGAATGAAGGTCACTGCGGCCGCGCTTTACCAAATCTTGGTAATCGCGGCCGCTGTTACTACGAGTAAGTCACAGGCGTTGATCTGTCGGATTCTGTCCATCGATCAACAGCTTTGTACCGCCGCCCGGCACCACCCTGTGTCGCCGACCGAGACCGATGGGTCGTTGTTCGGTTATCCGGCCGTTACTAGCCAGTAACGAACCCCCTTGTGCGGGCGGCGAGAATGCACCACGATCGGCCACGCTCGGTCCATTCCCGCAACCCGGCAGCCGGTTGGGTCGCGGGACATCCTGGGTCCCCACCGAGCAGAGCCGGCGGCAGTGGCGCCGGCTCTTGGGCAGGGGGGTCTTCGCCCTTCCGGTGAAGCCTGTCCAGCAGGTTGTGCGTGATGCGTGTCAGGCGCGACCAGTGGTTGTCGCTCGGGGGTGATCGCCGGTGATTCGGGCGCAGTTGCGCCGCCGAGTGCAGGCGCTCTCCTTCCCGAGGACGTAGCACTTCTCCCATCCCTGCCCGGCTGAGCCTCGACTCGAGGCTGGTCAGGACAGGAGATGTACGTCCGAGAAGGAGGAAATATGGAGTCCCAGGTGCGTGGCGGGACCAGATGGAAGCGGTTCGCTGTGGTCATGGTGCCCAGCGTCGCCGCCACGGCTGCGATAGGTGTCGCCCTCGCGCAGGGCGCTCTCGCCGCGTCGTTCAGTGTCTCCGGGCAGTCGTTCAAGGTCACGACCGACCAGCTCGTCGGCACGGGCTTCTCGCAGTACGGCGCCCTCGATGAGGGATACACGATGGACGGCAAGAAGGCCGTCCACCCGGTCGCCGTCTCGTCGTTCAAGCAGGCGACGATCAAGAACCTGTGCCAGTCGGTCGTCACCCCGAACATTCCGGTGCTCGGGAACGTCAGCCTGATCCTGCGTGCGGGTCAGGGTGCGAAGCCGGTGGAGGCGCAGAACCTCTACATCGACGTCGCCGACCTCAGTGCCGATGCGACGTTCGAGAACATCGACATCGGTGTGGCCGCCAAGGACGCCACCAAGGGTCCGGCCATGCGGAAGGGCGAGACGGCCAACCCGTACGGCTTCGCCCAGCAGGCGGACAAGGCGACCCTGTCCGACGTGAAGCAGACGGCGTGGGCGACCACTGCCGGAACCTTCAAGCTCAGCGGCCTGAAGATGTCGCTGTCGACGGGTGTCAAGGAGTGCTACTAAGCACTCGCTGACGGGCGGGGGAGCCGGTGGCGCCCCCGCCCGTCCACCTTCCGGCCGCGCCTTCACGCGGGGCCCACATCACCACCACAGCAACGCTGTACCAGGGAGCTGTTTTTCCATGAGCGCCGAGACTCCTGCCGCCACCGGCCAGTTCACCGTCCGGAGGCAGCAGTTCCGCGCCTGGCGGGGTGAGCGGCCGTTCTGGGCCGGGCTTTTCGTCCTCCTCAGTGGACTGCCCATCGCCTACTTCCCGTACGCGAACCTCCAGATCGGCCACTTGACGCTGGCGATGGCGACCACCGCGGGTGCCGGGTCCCTGATCATCGGCGTGCTGCTCGTCGTACTGGGCGTCAGCCTCTGGTTCCAGAAGCACGTCCGCGTCTTCGCGGGAGTCGCGGCGATCCTGCTGGCGCTGGTGTCCATCCCCGTGTCCAACCTCGGCGGCTTCCTCATCGGCTTCTTCCTCGCCCTCGTGGGCGGGGCGATGGCCGTGGCCTGGGCGCCGGGGGCACGTCCCGCGGGGCAGTCCGCCGCCATGGCCAGCACCGGTACGGGCGGGGCCCCCGAGGCCGCGGACCACGAGACCACGGTGCTGCGGCCCGTGGACGCGGCGGACGAGCCGAACGATCTGTCAGGAACGAACCCGGCCAACGGGGCGAACGGGAGGCACAGTGCCGGCTGACGAGGTGACCCACGGGGTTGATGTGGAGGCGTCCCGTGTGAGAACCGGGCCGCGCCACGCGGCACCCAAGAAGCCGCTGTTCACCAGGTTCAACAGGCCGGCCGGCAAGGCGATAGCCATGGCGGCGATGCCGACGGCGGTGCTCATGGGCATGGGCTTCACGTCGACGCTCGCCATCGCCGACAGCGACAACCCCGTGGCGCCGACGTCGAAGAGCCTGACGGCCGACGAGTACAAGGACTGCGTGGCGGCCCTGGAGGACTCCGACAAGGACTCCAAGGGCGACGAGTCCGCCTCGCCCACGCCGTCCCCCTCGGCGAGCGAGGGCGCGACGGACGGGAAGGACGACGACCAGGGCGACACGGCCCCGACGCCGTCCCCCTCGGGTGGTACGGACGCGAACAACGGCGGTTCCTCTTCGTCGGATTCAGGTGCCGACGACGAGCCCGAGCCGACGCCGACCCCGTCCACGAGCGCGCCCGCCACCGGCGGCGACGACGCGGCCGACACCGCGTCCCCCTCGCCGTCCGAGAGCGGCGGCAACGTGCTGGAGGACATCGGCGACGCGATCGGCGGCATCTTCGACGGCGGGAACAAGGACGCGGCGAGCCCCGGTCCGACCCCGTCCGCCTCGGCGTCGGAGAGCACCGAGAAGCCGGCCGAGGACGCCTCCGACGCCGTGAAGGACACGACCGACAAGGTCACCGGCACGGCCGAGGACACCGTCGAGGACACCACCGACAAGGCGTCCGGGACGGCCGAGGACACCGGCAAGACGGTGGAGGACACCTCCAAGGCCGTCGAGAAGGCGGCCGAGGAGGCGGCGGAGAAGGCGCAGGAGGCCACCGCCTCGCCGAGCCCCTCCCCGAGCGCCAGCACGGACCCCGACGACTGCCCGGCCGCCACCGAGGCCGAGGGCGGCGTCGACAACAAGGTGCCGCTGCCCGACGACCCGTGGTTCCTCAACGCCAGCTCGCTGACGCTGAAGGGCGCCGACTACAAGGGCATCGTCGAGGTGCGGACCGCCGACGGCACCGTCAAGAAGGTGCTGAAGTACGTCATATCCGGCGGCACCGACATCGGCGACCTGCACCAGACGGTCAAGGACAAGCAGTCCGGCAAGACCTACCACGTGCAGGCGGCCAAGGGCTCGACGTCCACGATCACCGGTGGCGACACCGTGATGTACACGGAGAGCATCTCCGGCAACCTGCTCGGGCTGATACCGATCACGTTCGACCCGGAGCACCCGCCGCCGCTGAACATCCCGCTGATCTACTTCACCAACGTGAAGGTCCAGCAGGCCGGCCAGTTCGGCGGGACCCTGCACGTGCCCGGGCTGCACAACTTCGTCACCGACTGAGCGCCCCTCAGAGCCCGTTCGGGAGCCGCACACAAGGAGGGCGCCCCCTGGATCCCAGGGGGCGCCCTCCGTGCCGTCTGCGGGCCTTCACGGCCCTTTGCCGATCAGCCCTTGGCCTCGCCCAGGTGGTGGACCCGCACCATGTTGGTGGTGCCGGGCACGCCGGGGGGCGAACCGGCGGTGATGACCACGATGTCGCCGTCGTTGAAGCGGTTCAGCTTCACCAGCTCCTGCTCCACCAGGTCGACCATCTCGTCGGTGCTGTTGACGAACGGCACCACGTACGGCTCCACGCCCCAGCTCAGCGCCATCTGGTTGCGGGTGCCCTCGTCGGTGGTGAAGGCGATGATGGGCTGCTGCGCGCGGTAGCGCGACAGGCGGCGGGCGGTGTCGCCGGACTGCGTGAAGGCCACCAGGCCGCGGCCGCCGAGGAAGTCGGCGATCTCGCAGGCCGCGCGGGCCACCGAACCGCCCTGCGTGCGCGGCTTCTTGCCCGGCACCAGCGGCTGCAGGCCCTTGGACATCAGCTCCTGCTCGGCCGCGGTGACGATCTTCGACATCGTCTTCACGGTCTCGATCGGGTACGCGCCCACGCTCGACTCGGCGGACAGCATGACCGCGTCGGCGCCGTCCAGGATCGCGTTGGCCACGTCGGAGGCCTCGGCGCGGGTCGGACGGGAGTTGGTGATCATCGACTCCATCATCTGGGTCGCCACGATCACCGGCTTGGCGTTGCGCCGGCACAGCTCGATCAGGCGCTTCTGCACCATGGGGACCTTCTCGAGCGGGTACTCGACGGCCAGGTCACCGCGGGCGACCATCACACCGTCGAACGCCATCACGACGTCCTCCATGTTCTGCACCGCCTGCGGCTTCTCCACCTTGGCGATGACCGGGACGCGGCGGCCCTCCTCGTCCATGATGCGGTGCACGTCCTGGACGTCCTTGGCGTCCCGGACGAAGGACAGCGCGACCAGGTCGCAGCCCATCCGGAGGGCGAAGCGGAGGTCGTCGATGTCCTTCTCGGACAGGGCCGGCACGTTGACGGCCGCGCCGGGCAGGTTGATGCCCTTGTGGTCGGAGATGACACCGCCCTCGATGACGATCGTCTTCACCCGGGGGCCCTCGACCTCGGTGACCTTCAGCTCGACGTTGCCGTCGTTGATGAGGACCTGGTCGCCCTTGGTGACATCGCCGGGCAGACCCTTGTAGGTCGTCCCGCAGATCGTCTTGTCGCCGGGGACGTCGTCGGTGGTGATGGTGAACTCGTCACCGCGCACCAGCTCCACGGGACCCTCGGCGAAGGTCTCCAGCCGGATCTTCGGGCCCTGGAGGTCGGCGAGGACACCGATGGCCCGGCCGGTCTCCTTGGCGGCGGCACGGACCCGGTCGTACCGGCCCTGGTGCTCGGCGTGCGAGCCGTGGCTGAAGTTGAAGCGGGCCACGTTCATGCCGGCTTCGATCAACGCGACAAGCTGATCGTGGGAGTCGACCGCGGGGCCGAGAGTACAGACGATTTTCGAACGGCGCATGGGGGCGATCCTATCGGTTTGTTTCGCAACGGAATATTCCGTCTGGCGGAAAATACAAAAGGGCGGGATGCCGCTCAGGTGTGATTCCCCGAACCAATTACCAGCGCGTAGGTCTGTGTCGCGATCTCCAATTCCTCGTCAGTAGGTACCACCGCCACCGCGACCCGGGCACCCTCGGGCGAGATCAGCCGCGCCTCGTCGCCGCGCACGGCGTTGCGTTCGCCGTCCACCGTCAGGCCCAGCTCCTCCAGGCCCGCCAGGGCGGCCGCCCGCACGGGAGCCGCGTTCTCGCCGACACCGGCGGTGAAGGCGACCGCGTCCACCCGCCCGAGTACGGCGTAATAGGCGCCGATGTACTTCTTCAGCCGGTGAATGTAGATGTCGAACGCCAGCTCCGCCTGCTCGTCGCCCTCGTCGACGCGGCGGCGGATCTCCCTCATGTCGTTGTCACCGCACAGACCGATCAGACCGCTCTTCTTGTTGAGAAGAGTGTCGATCTCGTCGGCGGACATTCCGCCAACACGCATCAAATGGAAGATGACGGCCGGGTCCATGTCTCCGGAGCGCGTACCCATCACGAGCCCCTCCAAAGGCGTCAGCCCCATGGAAGTGTCCACGCAGCGACCGCCGCGCACGGCCGAGGCCGACGCCCCGTTGCCCAGGTGCAGCACGATCACGTTCGTCTCGGAGGGGTCCTTGCCGAGCAGCTCTGCGGTGGCGCGGGAGACATAGGCGTGCGAGGTGCCGTGGAAGCCGTAGCGCCGCACCCGGTGCTCGTCGGCGGTCTTCACGTCGATCGCGTAGCGGGCGGCCGACTCCGGCATGGTCGTGTGGAACGCGGTGTCGAACACGGCGACCTGCGGCAGGTCGGGGCGCAGCACCTGGGCCGTGCGGATCCCGGTGAGGTTGGCCGGGTTGTGCAGCGGGGCCACCGGGATGAGCCGCTCGATCTCGGAGAGCACGGCGTCGTCGATCACGGTGGGCTCGGTGAAGGACTTGCCGCCGTGCACCACCCGGTGCCCTATCGCGGCGAGTTCGGGCGAGTCCAGGCCGAGGCCGTCCTTGGCGAGCTCCTCGGCCACGGCCTTCAGGGCGGCGCCGTGGTCGGCGATCGCCCCGCCGCGCTCCCGGCTCTCGCCGCCGGCCGGGGTGTGCTTCAGACGGGAGGTCTGCTCGCCGATGCGCTCGACCAGGCCCACCGCCAGCCGGCTGCTGTCGCGCATGTCGAGCAGCTGGTACTTCACCGACGAGGAGCCGGAGTTGAGGACGAGGACACGGGTGGGGCTCACTGGGCGGTCGCCTTCTCGCTCGGGGACGGGGCGGGGGTCTGGGCCTGGATCGCCGTGATGGCGACGGTGTTGACGATGTCCTGGACGAGGGCGCCCCGGGACAGGTCGTTGACCGGCTTGCGCAGACCCTGCAGCACCGGGCCGACGGCGATCGCGCCGGCCGAGCGCTGCACGGCCTTGTAGGTGTTGTTGCCGGTGTTCAGGTCGGGGAAGATCAGCACGCTCGCCTGCCCGGCGACCTCGGAGCCGGGCAGCTTGGTCGCCGCGACCGACGGCTCCACGGCGGCGTCGTACTGGATCGGGCCCTCGATCTTCAGGTCGGGCCGGCGCGAGCGCACGAGCTCGGTGGCCTCGCGCACCTTGTCGACGTCGGCGCCGGAGCCCGAGGTGCCGGTGGAGTACGACAGCATCGCGATCCGCGGCTCCACACCGAACTGCTCGGCCGTGCTCGCCGACTGGATGGCGATGTCGGCGAGCTGCTGGGCGTTCGGGTCCGGGTTGACCGCGCAGTCGCCGTAGACGAGGACCTTGTCGGCCAGGCACATGAAGAACACCGACGAGACGATGTCGGCGTCCGGCTTGGCCCTCCCGTCTCCCACCACCGCCCTACCTGACGCGCTTCGCGCGGCCCCTCGTGTCTTGATGATCTCGAAGGCCGGGCGGATGGTCGCGGCCGTGGAGTGCACCGAGCCCGACACCATGCCGTCGGCGAGGCCCTCCTGGACCATCAGCGTGCCGAAGTAGTTCACGTCGGAGACGACGTCGTAGGCCAGCTCCACGGTGACGCCCCGGTGGGCGCGCAGGCCCGCGTACTTCTCGGCGAAGGCGTCCCGCAGGTCGGAGGTGGCCGGGTCGATGAGCTGGGACTCGCCGAGGTCGACGCCCAGGTCGGCGGCCTTCTTGCGGATCTGGTCGACCGGGCCGAGCAGGGTCAGCTCGCAGACGCCCCGGCGCAGCAGCACCTCGGCGGCGTGCAGCACGCGCTCCTCGGTGCCCTCGGGCAGGACGACCCGGCGCAGATCGGAGCGGGCCTGCTCCAGCAGCTTGTGCTCGAACATCATCGGCGTGACGCGGTCGCTGCTCGGTGCGGAGACGCGGCGGGCCAGGTCGCCGGTGTCGGCGTACCGCTCGAACAGGCCGAGGGCCCGCTCCGCCTTGCGCGGTGTGGCCGCGTTGAGCTTGCCCTCCAGGGAGAACAGCTGCTCGGCGGTGGGGAAGCTGGTGCCGGCCACCGACAGCACCGGGGTGCCGGGAGCGAGGCGGTCGGCGAGGGTGAGGATGTCGTCGCCGGGCACCTCGTCCAGGGTGAGCAGCACGCCCGCTATCGGCGGGGTACCGGCGCTGTGTGCGGCGAGCGCGCCGACGACCAGGTCCGCGCGGTCTCCCGGGGTGACGACGAGGCAGCCCGGTGTGAGGGCGCCGAGGAAGTTCGGCAGCATCGCCCCGCCGAAGATGAATCCGAGCACGTCACGGGCGAGCCCGGAGTCGTCGCCGAGCACCACCTTGGCGCCGAGGGTGTGGCCGATCTGCGAGACGGTCGGCGCGGACAGCGCGGGCTCGTCGGGCAGGACGTAACAGGGCACCGGCAGCCGGGAGCCGAGCCGGCCGGCGATCTCGTCGCGGTCCTCGCGGGCCACCCTGTTGGTGACCATGGCCAGGACGTCGCAGCCCAGGGTGTCGTAGGCGCGGTAGGCGTTGCGCGTCTCGGCGAGCACCGACTCGACGGTCTGCTTGCGGCCGCCGACGACCGGGATCACGGACGCGCCGAACTCGTTCGCCAGCCGGGCGTTGAGCGACAGCTCGTCGGGGAGCTGGGTGCCGGCGTAGTCGGTGCCGAGGACCAGGACGACGTCGTAGTCCCGGGCGACCAGGTGGAAGCGGTCGACGAGCGTGGACACCAGCTCGTCGGTGCCGGCCTCGGCCTGGAGGGCGGACGCCTCGTGGTAGTCCATGCCGTAGACCGTCGCCGGGTCCTGGGTGAGCCGGTAGCGGGCGCGCAGCAGCTCGAAGAGGCGGTCGGGTCCGTCGTGGACCAGGGGCCGGAACACACCGACCCGGTCGACCTGCCGGGTGAGGAGCTCCATGACCCCCAGTTCGACGACTTGGCGTCCGTCGCCGCGGTCGATGCCGGTCACGTACACGCTGCGGGTCACGCGCGCTCTCCGTTTCGTCTCGGTGTCGTCTTGCGTCGTCTTGCCGTGAGGGGGCAAATCAAGCCAGGGCACAAAAATCGCCCACCGAGGTGAGCAGAACCCTCTTGACAATACCTCTGCCGCTAGATAAGGCGCCCATCAGAGTGGGGTGCCGCACCGGGCTGTGGAGCGTGAAACAATCGGCAGTGGCTCACCGGTGTCAACAGCGAGCAGGAGACACAGCACGATGCGTATCGGAGTTCTCACCGCAGGCGGCGACTGCCCCGGCCTGAACGCCGTGATCCGGTCGGTCGTGCACCGGGCGGTCGACAACTACGGCGACGAGGTCATCGGCTTCGAGGACGGCTACTCGGGCCTGCTCGACGGCCGCTACCGCGCCCTCGACCTGAACGCGGTCAGCGGCATCCTGGCCCGCGGCGGCACCATTCTCGGATCGTCCCGGCTGGAGCGCGACCGGCTCCGCGAGGCCTGCGAGAACGCCTCCGACATGATCCACGAGTTCGGCATCGACGCGCTCATCCCGATCGGCGGCGAGGGCACGCTGACGGCCGCGCGCATGCTGAGCGACGCGGGCCTGCCCGTCGTGGGCGTCCCGAAGACGATCGACAACGACATCTCGTCGACGGACCGCACCTTCGGCTTCGACACCGCCGTGGGCGTCGCCACGGAGGCGATGGACCGCCTGAAGACCACCGCCGAGTCCCACCAGCGGGTGATGGTGGTGGAGGTCATGGGACGGCACGCGGGCTGGATCGCCCTGGAGTCCGGCATGGCGGCCGGTGCGCACGGCATCTGCCTGCCGGAGCGGCCGTTCGACCCGGCCGACCTCGTGAAGATGGTCGAGGAGCGCTTCGCCCGCGGGAAGAAGTTCGCGGTGGTCTGCGTCGCCGAGGGCGCCCACCCCGCCGACGGCAGCATGGACTACGGCAAGGGCGCCATAGACAAATTCGGCCACGAGCGCTTCCAGGGCATCGGCACCGCCCTCGCCCTCGAGCTGGAGCGACGGCTCGGCAAGGAGGCCAAGCCGGTCATTCTCGGCCACGTCCAGCGCGGCGGCTCACCGACCGCGTACGACCGGGTGCTCGCCACGCGGTTCGGCTGGCACGCGGTGGAGGCGGCGCACCAGGGGCAGTTCGGCCGGATGACCGCGCTGCGCGGGACGGACATCGTGATGGTGCCGCTCGCCGAGGCCGTGACCGAGCTGAAGACGGTGCCGAAGGACCGGATGGACGAGGCGGAGTCGGTCTTCTAGCAGTCGGTCCTCCAGCCGCCGGTCTTCCCGGAGGCCGGTCTTCTAGCCGGCCTCCAGGTCGGTGTCGTCCTGGAGCTTCGTCCAGAAGTGCTCCACGATCCGGTCGAGGAAGTCCTGGCCGGCGCCGCCCGCGTCACCGCTGCCGCCACCCCAGCTCAGGGTGGCGGCCATGTGGCCCTGGTAGTCCTCGTGCAGGCCCCGCAGGGCGTCCTCCAGGAACCGCCGGTCCAGGGGCACGAGTTTGGCCACCGGGCGGACATAGGCCTGCCACCGGGTGGTGGCGGCGCTGCGCAGCAGGTCGCCGAGTCTGGCGTCGCGGCCCGTGACGGTGACGAAGTCGGGCAGGCCGAGCCCGAGCAGATCGGCGAGGGCGGCGGACTGGCGGTCCGTGCCGCGCCAGGTGTCGGTCTCCTCCATGCGCAGGTACGCGTGCACGTCGTGCCCCACGGCCCGGGCGACGTCCTCCGGGGCGAGGCAGCGGGCGATGCGGTGTTCGCGCAGGGTGCGCGGTCTGCCGATGAGTTCGGCGGGCGAGCACCACAGCACGCCCGCGAGCGCGGTGAGTTCGGAGTTGGTCGGGGCGGCGGCCCCGCGTTCCCAGGCCATCACGTGGTCCGGGGTGATGTGGGGATGCCCGTACGAGACGCGCATGCCGTAGGCGACGTGCTCGGGTGCCATCCCGAGGGCCTCGCGCAGCCGGCGGGCGGCGGGGGCGTTGAAGGGCGGGGCCGTGGGGGCGGACGGCGCGGGGGGAGAGGAGGGAGGGAGCTGGCCAGGTCGGGCTGAAGGTCGGCGCACGGCCCACAAGCTAGGGCGGCCTGGGTGGGTTGACTACGGTCTGTTCG
The DNA here is from genome assembly GCF_040638895.1 of Streptomyces sp. NPDC024017. Taxonomy (NCBI): domain Bacteria; kingdom Bacillati; phylum Actinomycetota; class Actinomycetes; order Kitasatosporales; family Streptomycetaceae; genus Streptomyces; species Streptomyces sp. NPDC024017. Next base: position 569,109 of record NZ_JBEZYZ010000005.1, read on the forward strand.
GCCAGGATCACGGATTGTAGGAAGCTACGGCTACCGGCGGGTTCGACCGGGGCTGAAGATCGCCTGTCGACCGGGGTGCGGGCGGGGTGAGGATGGCGCCGGGTCCGGTGATCGCGGGCCCGGAAAGGCAGTGACTTACGTGAACGGCAAGCTCAACGGGCATATTCGCGAGCGTCTTCTCGCGCCGAACTTCTGGCATCTCGCGACGGTGGGGGCGGACGGGGCACCTCAGGTGTCGCCCATGTGGGCGGACATCGAAGGGGAGTACGTCATGGTCAACACCTCGGTGGGGCGGGTGAAGGAGGAGAATCTGCGGCGCAATCCGTACGTTTCGCTGTCGCACCACGACCCCGCGAACCCGTACGACCGCGCCGAGATCCGCGGGAAGGTCGTGCGGTTCGTGGAGGGGGAGGCCGCCGAGCGGGCGATGGACCGGCTGGCGCGCAAGTACCTCGGCGAGGACCGCTACCCGTGGCTGCTGCCGGGTGAGCGCCGGGTGATGCTGCTGATCGAGCCGACGCGGGTGCGGAGGCTGGACGGAGTCGAGCCGTTCCGGGCGGGTGTGCTGCCGGAGGAGGCGGCAGGCTGAACCACGGGCGCGGCCCGGGTGGGCGGCGCGCCCCGAATCCCCTTCGGTGATCTTCACCCCGGACCTCGGGGTGGCGGTCGACGGTCCGTCTCCGAAGGGCAGTTCGTCATCAGAGCGCTCGGCGAGCAGGGTCTCGCCGGGCGCTCCGGCATGTGCGGCCCGGGTCCCCCTGTCCCGCGCGAGCCGGCCGAGGTGTGATCGTCCGACCCATTGACCCGATGCGTTCACCCACTTAGCCTCCATCTTCATACGTGGACGCCATCTTCATACAGGGATGAGACACCGGTTCAAAGGGGAACTGCCTTGCCTCTGCTCGTCGTAGGGATCAGCGTTCTGATCCTTCTCCTCCTCATGACCAGGCTGAGACTGAACGGCTTCGCGGCCCTGCTGCTCGTGGCGGTAGGGGTCGCGCTGGTTCAGGGCATCCCCGTGGCGACCATCCCGGACGTCCTCTCCGAGGGCATCGGGGACCAGATCGGCGACACCATGCTGACCATCGGGCTCGGCGCGATGGTGGGCCGCGTGATGGGGGACTCGGGCGCCGCCCAGCGCATAGCCGGCAAGCTCCTCGACGCCTTCGGCCCGCGCTGGGTCCAGGTCGCCATGGTGGTCACATCCATGCTGATCGGCGTGACCATGTTCTACGAGGTCGCGTTCATCATCATCGTCCCCATCGCGTTCACCCTGGTCAGGGTCACCGGGGCGAAGCTGCTGTGGGTGGGCCTGCCGATGTCCATCGCGCTGTCCACCATGCACAGCTTCCTCCCTCCGCACCCCGGCCCGACCGCCGTCGCCGCGACCTTCCACGCCTCCGTCGGACTGACCCTGTTCTACGGCCTGTTCATCGCCGTGCCCGTCGGCGCGCTCATCGCCCTGACCTGGCCGAGGCTTCCGTTCGTCGCGCGGCTGACGCCGTCCATCCCCAAGGGCCTGGTCAGCGAACGGGAGTTCACCGACGAGGAGATGCCGGGCCTCGGCTGGTCGCTGTTCGTGGCGCTCTTCCCCGTGGTGCTGATCGTGGCCGCCGCGGTGACCGAGATGGCCACATCGGGTGAGAGCCCCCTGCTGAACGTCGTCGCGTTCCTCGGGTCGGCGCCGATCGCGCTGCTGCTGACGTTGTGCCTGGCCGTGTGGGCGTTCGGGCCGCGGATCGGGCGCAGCCTGAGTGACGTCGGGGCGTCCTGTACGTCGGCGGCGCAGGCGATGGCCATGATCCTGCTGGTGATCGGCGCGGGCGGGGCGTTCAAGAACGTCCTCGTCGAAGGCGGGATCTCCGACTACATCAAGGACGTCACGGACGGCTGGTCCATCTCGCCGATCGTCCTGGCCTGGCTCGTCGCGGTCATCCTGCGCATCGCGCTCGGCTCGGCCACGGTCGCCGTCGTCACGGCCTCCGGGGTGGTGCTGCCGCTGCTCGCCGGCAGCGGGGTCCACCCGGAGATGATGGTGCTGGCCGTCGCCTGCGGCTCCATCGCGTTCTCACATGTGAACGACCCCGGGTTCTGGCTCTTCAAGGAGTACTTCAACCTGTCGGTCGTCGAGGCGATCAAGGTGCGCACCTCCTACACGACGGTGCTGGCGGTGCTCGGACTGGCCGGGGTGCTGGTGGTCGAGTGGGTCCTCGACGTCCTCGGTCTGTGACATCACCCGTGCAGCACTCAGAAGAGAAGGGTCAATCGATGAGCATCGGCCAGCAGCCGGTCGTCACGGCGTTCGCCGTCTATCCCGTCGCCGGGCGGGACAGCATGGAGCTGAATCTCTCCGGCGCGCACGGGCCGTACTTCACCCGCAACGTCGTCGTGCTCACCGACTCAGAGGGGCGGACGGGGCTGGGGGAGGTGCCCGGCGGGGAGAAGATCACGCGGACGCTGCGGGACGCGGAGTCCCTCGTCGTCGGGGCGAAGGTGGGCGACTACAAGCGGGTGCTGCGCGAGATCGGTGAGCGGTTCGCCGACCGGGACGCGGGCGGGCGGGGTGCGCAGACGTTCGACCTGCGGACCACGGTCCATACGGTCACCGCGGTCGAATCGGCGCTGCTGGACCTGCTGGGGCAGCACCTCGACGTGCCGGTGGCGGCGCTGCTGGGGGACGGGCAGCAGCGGGACTCCGTGCGGGTGCTGGGCTATCTGTTCTACGTGGGCGACCCCGACCGGACGGATCTGGAGTACGTGCGCGAGCCCGGCTCCTCGGTGGAGTGGTACCGGGTGCGGCACGAGGAGGCGTTGTCGGCGGAGGCGATCGTGCGGCAGGCCGAGGCGGCGTACGACCTCTACGGGTTCCGGGACTTCAAGCTCAAGGGGGGTGTGCTGGAGGGGCGTGAGGAGGTCGCGGCCGTGCGGGCGCTCAAGCGGCGGTTCCCGGAGGCCCGGGTCACGCTCGATCCGAACGGGGCGTGGTCGCTGCGGGAAGCGGTCGAGCTGTGCCGGCCGCTGGTGGGGACGCTCGCGTATGCCGAGGATCCGTGCGGTGCGGAGGGCGGTTACTCGGGGCGGGAGGTGCTCGCGGAGTTCCGGCGGGCCACGGGGTTGCCGACCGCGACGAACATGATCGCCACGGACTGGCGTCAGATGGCCCATGCGCTGGCCCTGCAGTCGGTGTCCATCCCGCTGGCCGATCCGCACTTCTGGACCATGCAGGGGTCGGTGCGGGTGGCGCAGTTGTGCCACGCCATGGGGCTGACGTGGGGGTGCCACTCCAACAACCACTTCGACATCTCGCTGGCGATGGTGACGCACTGCGGGGCGGCGGCGCCGGGGGAGTACAACGCGCTGGACACGCACTGGATCTGGCAGGAGGGGCTGGAGCGGCTGACGGCCGAGCCGCCCCGGATCGTGGGCGGGGAGATCGCCGTGCCGGATGCGCCGGGGCTGGGCGTCGAGCTCGACATGGACCGGCTGCTGGCGGCACATGAGCTGTACCGGGAGAAGGCGCTGGGGGCGCGGGACGATGCGGCGGCGATGCGGTATCTCGTGCCCGGGTGGTCGTTCGACGCCAAGCGGCCGTGCCTGGTGCGGTAGGCGGTTCGGACCCGGCCGGAACGGGTCGCGCAGCGGCCGATGCGGCCCCTGCGCGACCGCCCGGCCGGACCCGGTCGAGCGCGGGAGGTCTCAGGCCTGTGGCCGTGCGGACGCCACCTCCAGGACCGCCTTTCCGGAGATCCGGCGTCCGCGAAGGGCCTCGGCGGCCTCGTCGAAACGGTCCCAGGACCCCTGCCAGCCGATCTCGACGGCGAGGGACCCCTCGGCGGCCAGTTCGGTGAGCACGGCCAGGTCCGTGCCGGCCTCGCCTTCGATGACGAAGGAGGTCAGCGACTTGGCCGGGCCGACGGTCGCGTAGGGCGGGAAGACCGCCGGCTCCCCGGACGTCCAGCCGACGCTCTGCACGCTGCCCCCGGGAGCGAGCAACTGCCATGCCGCGACCAGTTGGGAGCCGCCGACGCTGTCGATGACCACATCGACCGGTCGCCGGAGACCTTCCAGGCCGATCAGCACCTCGTCGGCGCCGGCGGCGGCCAGCCCTTCCGCGCGGGCGGCCGAGCCCACGGACGCGATGACATGGGCACCGGCCCGGGCGGCCAGCTGGACGGCGAATCGGCCGACCCCGCAGGAGGCCCCGGTGACCAGCACCGTCTTGTCCGGTCCGAGCCCGGCGGCCCGCAGCGAGCGCAGTGCCGCCACTCCGGCGACCGGCAGAGCCACCGCCTTCGCCGGGTCCAGGCTCTTGGGCACCTCGGCCAGCGCACCCACGTCGATCGCGACCCGCTCGGCGAACGCCCCCGTGGTCAGAGCCACCATCCGGGTGCCCGCCGCCGGGCCGGTACCGTCGGCCGCGGCCCGGACCACCACTCCGGCGGCGTCCGATCCGAGCACCGCACCGGCCGGGACCCGCCCGGAGCGGGCGTCGTTGAGGTCGCCGTAGTTCAACGAGGCGTGCGACACCTCGACCAGGACCTGGCCCGGCCCGGCCACGGGGTCGGTGACCTCGCCGAGACGGACGGCGGCGGGCGCGGCCGGATCGACGACCAGAGCGCGAACGGACATGTCTCCTCCTCGGATCACGACATGTAACAGCGGCCGGGGTCGGTGACTTCCCGACGCTGTTCAGCCCTTCACCGCCCCGCCCAGGGCGAAGCCCCCTCCCAGGCGCCTGGAGATCAGTACGTAGAGCAGGATCACCGGCGTCGAGTAGACGATGGAGAACGCCGCCAGCTGGCCGTACGCCACCATGCCCCGGTTCCCGAAGAAGTCGTTGATGCTGACCGACGCCGGCATCTGGTCCGGAGTGAGCAGCAGCATGAAGGGGACGAAGAAGTTGCCCCACATCATGACGAAGGAGAAGACCGTCACCACGGCCACGCCCGGGCCCATCAGGGGCAGCACGATGCGGATCAGGGACTGCAACGCCGACGCCCCGTCGGTCCAGGCGGCCTCCTCCAGTTCCTTCGGTACGCCGTCCATGAAGTTCTTCATCAGCCAGATGGCGAACGGCAGTTGGGACGCGGCGAAGAAGAAGATCGTGCCCTGCATGGTGTCGATCAGGTCCACCTGGACGAAGAGCGCGTAGACCGGAACCATGATCGCGGTGATGGGCAGGCTCGTGGCGAAGAGGATCGTCAGCAGGAACGGGCGGTTGAAGCGGGAGCGGAAGCGGGAGAGCGGATAGGCGGCCAGGGCCGCGCAGACCACGGTCAGCAGGGTCGCGCTGCCGCACAGGATCAGGCTGTTGAGGAGGGGGGTGAAGGTGATCTCGGGGGTGAGGATCGCGTCGAAGTTGTCGAGGGTCAGGCCGTCGGGGGCTTTCACCCTCAGACCCGCGTGGGGGTCCAGGGCAGACAGGACCACCCAGGCCAGGGGGAGGACGAACGCGGCGGCGACCACCAGGAGGCCCGCGTCGGCTGCCAGGCGGCGCGTCGCGCGGCGGGAGGCGAGAGTGAGGGCCATGCGCGTCAGACCTCCGTCCGCAGCAGGCGCAGGTAGAGGAGGGAGAAGAGCGAGCCGACCAGCAGGAGGAGCAGGGCGACCGCCGTGCCGTAGCCGATCAGGCTGTTCTGGAAGGCCTGTTCGTACATGAACAGGGGCAGGGTCTGGCTCCTGCCGCCCGGGCCGCCTCTCGTCATCACCCAGATCAGGCCGAAGACCGAGAGGGTCTGCAGGGTGTTGAGCATCAGGTTCGTGCCGATGGAGCGGCGGATCATGGGCAGCGTGATGTGCCACAGGCGGCGCCGGCCGCCGGCCCCGTCGACCTCCGCCGCCTCGGTGATCTCCTGGGGGATCTCGTTCAGCGCGGCCGAGTAGACCAGCATGGAGAAGGCCGTACCGCGCCAGACGTTGGCGAAGGACACCGCCAGGATCGGGAGGGTGAACAGCCAGTTCTGGGAGGGCAGGTGCAGCCAGTCCAGGACGGCGTTCAGGGTGCCCTCGCGGCGGAAGAAGGCGTAGAGGAGGAAGCCGGCGACGACCTCCGGCAGGACCCACGCCGTGACCACGATGCCGCCGGTGAGCGTGCGGACCGGTTTCGACGCGCGCTGCATCAGCGCGGCGAGGGCCAGGCCGAGCGTGTTCTGCCCGATGAGGGACGACACGACCGTGAACACCAGCGTGAGCCACACGGCGTTGAGGAACGCCTCGTCCCCGAAGGCCCGGGTGAAGTTGTCGAAGCCCACGAACGACTCCTGGGCCTGGCCGGTCAACTGGAGGTCCGTGAAGGCGATGTAGCCGCAGTAGGCGATCGGACCGGCGAGGAAGAGCAGCAGGAGGACGACCGCGGGGGTCAGGGGCAGGACCCGCACCGGCAGGCGGGGGCCGCGTGCCGGGTGCGTGTCCTCGGGGGTCTTGGTCAGTCGGGGGTGGGGTGCGGTGGCGGTCATGCCGGGAAGCCCCCGCTCACCGCTCGACCACCTGGTTGTCCGTCGCGTCCTTGAGCGCGTCCGTGTAGGCGCTCGTGGCCTCCTCCACCGACGTGTCCCCCGTCGTCACGCCCTCCATCGCCTCCTGGACGGCCGTGGAGACCTTGGGGTAGGCCGGGTAGGCGGGCCGGTAGTGGGTCGTCGACACCAGGTCGGTGAAGAACTTGATGCCGGGCTGGGCGTCGACGTAGGCGGGGTCCTCGGCGACGTCCTCGCGGACCGCGATGCCCGAGTTGGCGACGTACCACTTCTGCGCGTTCGCCTTGGTCTGCATCGTCTTGATGAACTCGAAGGCCAGGTCCGGGTTTCCCGCCTTGGCCGGGATCGACCAGGTCCAGCCGCCGGACATGCTCACCTTGCCGGGTGCCTGGCCGTTCTGGGTGGGCATGGCCGCCAGGCCCAGCGTCTTCGACCACTCGGGCCACTCGTGACCACTGCCGGGCAGCCAGTCCTGGGGGAGCCAGGAGCCGTCCAGGGCGATGGCCAGCTTGCCCTGCGGCAGCCACTCGCCGCGGACCCGGGTCATGACGTTCGGGTCCAGGGCGTCCGAGACGTCCGGGCCGAGCTTCTCCTTGTAGACCGTCTCGACGAAGGAGAGGGCGTCCTCGAAGCCCTTGCCGCCGGCGATCCACTTCTTGGAGCCCTTGTCGTAGAGGGGGTCCGTGCCGGCGTCGCCCGTGCCGTACAGCAGCATCTCGAAGGTCTGCATGGTGGCCGCCTCGCCGACCGGCTTGCCGGTGTAGGCGTTCAGCGGGATGACGCCGGGAACCTTCCTCTTGATGGTGCGGGCCGCGGCGAGGACGTCGTTCCAGGTCTTCGGCTGCCAGTCGGCGGGGAGTCCGGCCTTCTCGAAGATGTCCTTGTTGAACCACAGACCGCGGGTGTCGGTGCCGTCGGGGACGCCGTACGTCTTGCCGTCCTCGCCTCTGGCCGCCGCCTTCGCCGTGTCGATGAACCGGTCCCAGTCCTGCCACTTGGCGAGGTACGGGTCGAGGGGCTTCAGATAGCCGCTGGTGATGTCCGAGTTGATGAGGAACGTGTCCTCGTAGACCAGGTCGGGTGCGGTCTTGGGGGAGCGGAGCATCTGCTGGAGCTTGGTGTAGTACTCCGAGTCCGGGGCCTTGATCGGGACGAGCTCGACCTTCTTGCCGGGGTGGGCCTTCTCGAACTGCTTCTTGATGTCCGCGAGATAGGTGTCCATCACCTTGACGGAGTTGTCCGTGGACTGTTTGAAGGAGACCTTCACGGTGTCCGGGTCGCTGCCGGAACCCCCGCCGCAGGCGGTGAGGGCGGTCGAGGCGAGGACCAGGGCGACGAGGGGTGTGAGGGCGGCGGTGGGGCGCACGGGCACGACCTCCTACGGGCGCACTTCTCTGTGGCCGGGACGGCTGCGTCGTGAACCTAAGTTGAGTGGTCTAGTCAGGTCAATGCGTGTGCGGAGGTTCGATCGGCGGCTGAGGGCCCGTCACTGTCCCGTGACCCAGCGGTACTGCAACTCCGGCCGCCCCACCGTGCCGTACTGCGGGCGGCGCGCCGCGCGGCCCGCGTCGACCAGATGCTCCAGGTAACGGCGGGCCGTGATGCGGGAGATGCCCACGGTCTCCGCGACTCCGGCGGCCGTGAGGCCCTCCGCACTGTCGCGCAGGGCCACCGTCACCCGCTCCAGCGTCGGCGCGCTCAGACCCTTGGGCAGCGCGGCCGGGCCCGGTGCGCGCAGGGCCGCGAGCGCCCGGTCCACCTCGTCCTGGCCGCTCGCCTCGCCGACCGCCGCGTGGAACTCGGCGTAGCGCACGAGCCGGTCGCGCAGGGTCGCGAAGGTGAACGGCTTCAGGACGTACTGCACCACCCCGAGCGAGACGCCCTCGCGTACGACGGCCAGGTCGCGCGCCGACGTCACCGCTATGACGTCCGCGTGGTGACCGGCCGTCCTCAGGGACCGGGCCAGGTGCAGGCCGTGCACGTCCGGCAGGTGCAGGTCGAGCAGGAGGAGGTCCACCGGGGTGCGGTCCAGGGCCCGGCGGGCCTCCGCGCCCGTGTGCGCCTTGCCCACGGCCACGAACCCCGGCACCCGGCCGACGTACAGGACGTGCGCGTCGGCGGCGACCGGGTCGTCCTCCACGACCAGCACCCGGATGGCCTTCTCGCTGCTCGTCATGCGTCGCCTCCAGCGCTTCTGGCCGCCGGGGCCCCGGAGGGTACGCCCCCGGCCGCCGTCTCCGGCTGCCGCAGCGGCAGCCGTACCTCGAACTCCGCCCCGCCCCCGTCGGCCTCCGCCACGGTCAGGGAGCCCTCGTGCCGCTGGGCCGCCTGTCGTACGAGCGCCAGCCCCAGGCCGCGGCCGCCCGGGCCCGCCGGCTTCGTCGAGAAGCCGCGCTGGAAGACCGCCTCGGCGTGCTCGGGGTCCACGCCCGGGCCCGTGTCCGAGACCCGCAGCACCAGCTCCGGGGCGTCGCCGGCGCTCCGGGTGTACGCCGCCACCGTCACCCGGGCCCCTACGCTGCCCTGCGCCGCGTCCACGGCGTTGTCGATCAGGTTGCCGAGGATGGTCACCAGGTCCCGCGCCGGGAGGGTGTCGGGCAGCAGGCCGTCGTCCAGGCTGCTGTCCTCCGACACCATCAGCTCCACCCCCCGCTCGTTCGCCTGGGCCGTCTTGCCCAGCAGCAGCGCCGCCAGCACCGGCTCGCTCACCGCCGCCACGACCTGGTCGGTCAGTGCCTGCGCCAGCTCCAGCTCGGCCGTCGCGAACTCCACCGCTTCCTCCGCCCGACCCAGCTCGATCAGCGAGACGACCGTGTGCAGCCGGTTCGCCGCCTCGTGCGCCTGTGAGCGCAGCGCCTGGGTGAAGCCCCGCTCGGAGTCCAACTCGCCCATCAGTGACTGGAGTTCGGTGACATCACGCAGGGTGACGACGGTACCGCGCCGCTCACCGCCCGACACCGGCGAGGTGTTGATCACCAGGACCCGGGACTCCGACAGATGCACTTCGTCCACCCGCGGCTCCGACGCCAGCAGGGCACCCGTCAGCGGGGCCGGCAGCCCCAGCTCCGCCACCGAGCTGCCCACCACGTCCCCGGTCACGCCGAGCAACTCCCGACCTCCGTCGTTGATCAGCGCCACACGGTACTGCCCGTCCAGCATCAGCAGCCCCTCGCGTACGGCGTGCAGGGCGGCCTGGTGGTAGTCGTGCATCCGGCTGAGCTCGGTCGCGTTCATGCCGTGGGTGTGGCGGCGCAGCCGGGCGTTGATGACGTACGTGCCGACGGCGCCCAGCACCAGCGCGCCGGCCGCGACGCCGAGCAGGGCCGTCAGCTGGCCCTGGGCCCGCTGGGTGATCTGCTCGACCCGGATCCCCGCGCTGACCAGGCCCACCACCTTCCGGCCGTCCTGGATCGGGGTGACCGCGCGCACCGACGGGCCGAGCGTGCCGGTGTAGGTCTCGGTGAAGGTCTCGCCCTTCAGGGCCCGCTCGGTGTGCCCCCGGAAGGTCTGGCCGATCTGCCGGGGGTCGGGGTGTGTCCAGCGGATGCCCCGTGGATCCATGATCGTGATGAAGTCGACCTCGGTGTCCCGCATCACCTTCAGCGCGTACGGCTGGAGCTCGGCCGTCGGGTCGGCGGTGCGGGTCGCCGTCAGCACGGACGGGGAGTCCGCTACGGACCGCGCCACCGCCCTGGCCTGGCGCGTCGCGGCCTCCTCGGCCTGCCTGCGGTCGCTCACGTAGGTGAACAGCGCGTATCCGGCCACGACGACCGCTATCAGAACGGCCTGCATGGCGAAGAGCTGGCCCGCCAGGCTGCGGGGACCGGGGACGGTGAAGCGCATGTCGTCAGTGTGCCCCTTGGCTGATTGTGAACTATATGAACGGAAGGGTGACCGCGCTCACAGAGAAGGACATAGTCACGGCATTCCCCATAACGCATCTCCGGGAGTTCCCCGCTCCCTGTCCCGGACGTGAGCCGCACGCCGGTGATGCCGACGACGTCGTCAAGGAGGGCCGCCGTGACCAGCGCAGCCGATACGGCACCTGCCGCACGCAAACCCAAGCGGGACCGTACGCACTATCTCTACATCGCGGTGATCATCGCAGTCGCCGCCGGTATCGCGGTGGGTCTGGCCGCACCCGACTTCGCGGTCGGGCTGAAGCCCATCGGCACGGGTTTCGTGGCCCTGATCAAGATGATGATCTCGCCGATCATCTTCTGCACGATCGTGCTGGGCATCGGCTCGGTACGGAAGGCCGCCAAGGTCGGAGCCGTCGGCGGTATCGCCCTGGGCTACTTCATGGTGATGTCGCTGGTCGCGCTGGGCATCGGCCTGGTCGTCGGCAACATCCTGGACCCGGGCTCGAGCCTTGCGATGACCGACGCGGTCAAGGACGCCGGTCACGCACAGGTCGACCCCGAGGCCACCACGAACACCGCCGACTTCCTGCTGGGCATCATCCCGACCACGATGATCTCCGCCTTCACCAACGAGTCGGTCCTGCAGACCCTGCTGATCGCCCTGCTCGCCGGCTTCGCGCTGCAGGGCATGGGCTCGGCGGGTCAGCCGATCCTGCGCGGTATCGAGCACATCCAGCGGCTCGTCTTCCGCATCCTCGCCATGGTGATGTGGGCCGCCCCGATCGGTGCCTTCGGCGCCATCGCCGCCGTCACCGGCTCCGCCGGCCTGGACGCGCTCAAGAGCCTCGCCGTGCTGATGCTCGGCTTCTACGTCACCTGCTTCCTGTTCGTCTTCATCGTGCTCGGCGTCCTGCTGCGCGTGATCTCCGGCCTGAACATCCTCACGCTGTTCAAGTACCTGGGCCGTGAGTTCCTGCTGATCCTGTCCACGTCCTCCTCCGAGTCCGCGCTGCCGCGGCTCATCGCGAAGATGGAGCACATGGGCGTCAGCAAGCCGGTGGTCGGCATCACCGTCCCGACCGGCTACTCCTTCAACCTCGACGGCACCATGATCTACATGACCATGGCCTCGCTGTTCATCGCCGACGCCATGGGCACGCCGATGTCGATCGGCGAGCAGATCCCGCTGCTGCTCTTCCTGCTGGTCGCCTCCAAGGGCGCCGCCGGTGTCACCGGCGCCGGTCTCGCGACCCTGGCCGGTGGTCTGCAGTCGCACAAGCCGGCCCTGGTGGACGGCATCGGCCTGATCGTCGGCATCGACCGCTTCATGAGCGAGGCCCGCGCCCTGACGAACTTCGCCGGCAACGCCGTTGCCACCGTGCTGATCGGCACCTGGACGAAGGAGATCGACAAGGACCGCGTGAACCAGGTCCTCGCCGGTCAGCTGCCCTTCGACGAGGAGACGCTGCTGGACGACGGCCATGGAGGCCCGGCCGAGGATGACGTCGAGCTGCCCGAGCAGGGCGGCGAGAAGGAGCTGGCGAAGGCCTGACGGCCGCGCCGCCCCCCCCCGAGACTCCGGGCGGCTGAGTGTCCCCCCGTCGCTCAGCCGCCCGGTCCGGAATTCAGCACGATCAAGCGTTCAGCTTCGCCACCAGTCCGGTGGCCTTCGAGGCGGGCACGCCCGCCGCGGTCAGTACGGTGACCGCGGCGCAGCGGCCCGCCTCTTGCGCTGCCAGCAGGCCGTCGTTCACCGCCTCCATGACCGCGAACAGCATCTGCTCGTGCACATAGGCCAGGGCCGGAGCGGGCAGCGGTGAGCTGAAGACGTTCTCGTCCAGCCCGCGCTGCAGCAGCCCGATGCTCTCCTGCCGGACCGGGGCGAGCCGCTCCCGGATGCCCTGCATGGTGACCGTGCGCTGGGCGAGCGCGACCAGCAGCCGGTAGCGGTCGGCGATCGCCCACACCGCCAGCACCGAGCGCGCCACCGCCTCCGCCGGATCCCGCACGTCCTCGCGGCCCGCCGTGTGCGCGGCGGACAGCGCCTCCACGGCCTCGTCGACGAGGGTGCTGATCAGCGCCTCGCGGCTCGGGAAGTGCCCGTACACCGTCCGCCGTACGACGCCCGCGGCCCGGGCGATCTGGTCCATGGACGCGTCGGGGTCGCGCAGCAGCTCGGCGAGGGCGACGTCGAGGAGGCGGCGGCGGTTGGCGTCGGCGCGGCTGGTTCCCGTGGTCATGGTCGTCATTGTGCCCCTTCCCGCACTGAGTTGCACAGTGCTGTGCAACGGCGTAGATTGCACAGCGTTGTGTAAATGCACACCCATGTGCAAATCAGCGAGGAAGGCAACCCCTGCCATGCGACTCGTCATGAACGAACCGGCCGAGAGGATGGACCGCCCCTACGCACGCCGCTGGTGGGCGCTCCTCGTGCTCTGCCTCAGCCTGCTGATCATCGTGATGGCCAACACCGCCCTCACCGTCGCCGCGCCCGCCATGACCGAGGACCTCGGCCTGACCAGCGCCGACCTGCAGTGGGTGATCGACGGCTACACCGTCCCCTACGCCGCGCTGATGCTGCTGCTCGGCGCGATAGGCGACAAGTACAGCCGCCGGGGCGCGCTCGTCCTCGGCCTGGTCGTGTTCGCGGGCGGCTCCGTCTTCGGCTACCTCGCCGACAGCTCCACGACGGTCATCGCCGCACGGGCCGTGATGGGCGCCGGCGCCGCGATGATCATGCCCGCCACGCTGTCGCTGCTCGCCGCGACCTTCCCGCGCGCCGAACGCGCCAAGGCCATCACCCTGTGGACCGCCACGGCCGGGCTCGCCATCGCGGCCGGACCGCTGGTCGCCGGGGCGCTGCTGGAGGACCACGGCTGGTCGTCGACGTTCCTCATCAACGTCCCGGTCGCGATCCTGGCCCTCGTCGGCGCCTTCGTCCTCGTACCGCCGTCCAAGGCCGCGGACCGCGGGCGCATCGACTACGGCGGCGGACTGCTGTCGGTGGTGTGGATCGCCGCGCTGGTCTACATGATCATCGAGGGGCCGCACTTCGGCTGGGGCGTCAAGGCCGTCACGGCGGCGGTCGTCGCCGGAGCCGGGCTCGTCGCCTTCGTCCTGTGGGAGCTGCACCACCCCCGCCCGCTCCTCGACGTCCGCCGCTTCACCAACCGCGGCTTCGCCGGCTCCAACCTCGCCGTCGCCCTGTTCTTCCTGGCGGTCTTCGGCGCCTTCTACTACCTGACGCAGCACCTCCAGTTCGTCCTCGGCTACGACGCCCTGGACACGGGCCTGCGCATGCTGCCGCTGGCGGGTGCCGTGTTCGTGGGGGCGGCCCTCACCGGCTTCCTCACGCCCCGGGTCGGCATGAAGTGGACCGTCACGGCCGGCATGGTCGGCGGCACGGCGGCCCTGGCGCTGCTCACCCAGGTCGACGCCGCCGCGTCGTACGGCGACTTCGTCGCGCCCCTGGTCGTCCTCGGCCTCTCGATCGGGCTCGCCCTCTCGCCCTGCACGGACGCGATCATGGGGGCGTTCCCGGAGTCGGAGCTGGGCGTCGGCGGCGCCGTGAACGACACGTCGCTGGAGCTCGGCGGTTCGCTGGGCATCGCCATCCTGGGCTCGCTGCTGGCGACGTCCTACTCCGGCCACCTCTCGGACGCGACGGCCGGCAGCAAGCTCCCCGCCTCCTCCCTCTCCACGGCCCAGGACTCCGTCGGGGCCGGGTACGCCGTCGCCCAGGGCATCGGCGACAAGGCCCGGCAACTCGCCGAGCAGGCCGCGCACACGAGCGACCCGCAGCAGGCGGAGCGACTCCGGGCACAGGCCGAGCAACTCGGCGGCGGCGCACGGCAGATGGCCGACGCGGTCGGGTCCTCGTTCTCCGACGCGGTCGCGCACACCAGCCTGATCGGGGCCGTGATCCTGGGCGTCGGCACGGTGGTGGTGGCGCTGCTGCTGCCCGGCAGGGCGAAGCCGGTGGACGAACCCGCCGGGGAGGACAAGGAACTGGAGTCGGCCGGGGCCCGCTAGGACCGGTCGCGAGAGTGGCGCCTCCGCCGAAGGGCGGCAGGCGCCACGCGCGCGCCGGGCTCCGGGAGTGCCCGCGCGTCGCACGGCCCGCCCGGAGGGCGTGCAACCGGCACGTCCTGCGTGGCGCGTACCTCCTGCGGAGCCTCGGCCCGTGCCGACGACGCGACGGGCGCGCGTGCCGGGCTTCGAGTCCACGGTGTGATCCCGAACCACAAGCCCTGGCTGTCCCTGACGGCCTGACGGCCTGACGGCCTGACGGGCGAGTCGGCAGCGGGGCAGCCGGGCTGTGCCGACACCCCCTAGGCGCGGCCCGGCCCGGCCGCCTCGTCCAGTCGGGTCCTTTCCTCTTCGGTGAGCAGCAGGTCCGCCGCGGACGCCGAGTCTCTGATCGTCTGCGGGCGGCTCGCCCCCGGGATCGGGACGACCACCGGGGACCGGGCCAGCAGCCAGGCCAGTCCGACCTGTTGGGGACTGACCCCGCGCTCCGCCGCCACCGCGTGAAACGCGGCGAAGCGCTGCTCCCCTTCCGTGCGCGACGGCCCGTCCAGGGAGCTGCGGGCCAGTCCACCCAGCGGGCTCCACGGCAGGAACGCCAGTCCCAGTTCCGCGCACAGCCGCAGCTCCCGCTCGCTGTCCCGGACGGCGGGGGAGTACCGGTTCTGCACCGACACCAGCCGGTCGCCGAGGATCTCGCGCGCCCGGCGGATCTGGTCCGCGTCCGCGTTGGACACACCGGCCAGCCGGATCGTGCCCGCGTCGAGCAGCTCGCGCAGCGCGCCGACCGACTCCTCGAAGGGCACCGCGGGGTCGGGCTTGTGCAACTGGTAGAGGCCGATCGCCTCCACACCCAGCCGCTTGCGCGACGCCTCGGCGGCCGCCTTGAGGTGGCGCGGGGAGCCGTTCACCGTCCAGTCCCCGCCCGCCGGGCGGCCGCGGCCGCCCTTCGTCGCCACCAGGACGCCGGAGGTGTCACCGCCGTAGGTGGCCAGCGCGCGGGCCACCAGACGTTCGTTGTGGCCGGGCTCCGCGCCCGGCAGATGGTACGAGTCGGCCGTGTCCAGGAGGGTCACACCCGCGTCGAGCGCGGCGTGCACGGTGGCCAGGGCGCGCTCCTCGTCCGGCCGGCCCTCGATGGACAGCGGCATCGCCCCGAGCCCGACGGCGCTCACCCGCAGGCCGCCAAGTGTCCTGTACCGCATGTCAGTCGCCCTTCCCGAGCGTCTCGGCGACGGCCCGCGGCAGCCACTGCCGGGCGTCGGTGAAGGGGAAGCCGAGCCGGGCGGCCCGGGCGTTGTCCATGCCGTAGGAGCGACGGAAGGAGAACGGCGAGACCTCGCCGACCTCCACGGGCCGGAACTCCGCCCGGCCGCCCGGGACATGAGCGGCCACCGCCGCGCACAGCTCCTCGGTGCTCAGCGCCCCGGAAGACGCCGCGTTCACCGGCCCGGTGAAGTCCTCGCCCGCCGCCCAGGCCAGGAAGCGGGCGACCTCCTCGACGTACACATAGGTGGCCGGCCGGTTCGCCGCCGGCACGGCGATCGGCTCGCCGGTGCGTATCCGCTCGGCGTAGTGGGCCAGCCTGCCCGTGAAGTCGTCGTCCCCGCCCAGCACATGGGCCACCCGCACCGCCGTGTACGGGAACGCCGCGCCGCCGGCCGCGAGGACCGCCTCGGCCTGCCGCTTGCCCTCCCCGTAGTGGGCCTCCAGGAACGCGGGGTCGTCCCAGGGCTGATCGAGGTCGACGGCGACGGCGGACGGGTCGACGGCCTCCTCGCGCACGAGGGCGGGGGAGTCCTCGTACTCGTACACCTCGACCGTGGAGGTCATCACATAGCGCCGGGTACGGCCGGCGAAGACGCGGCGGGCGATCGCGGCCTGGCGCGGGGTGTAGCAGACCTGGTCGACGACCACGTCGAAGACGCGCGCGCCGAGCGCGCCGGTCAGCGACCTTTCGTCGTCCCGGTCCGCCCGCAGCGGCTCCACCCCGGCGGGCGGCGGGGAGGACCCCCGGTTCAGCACGGTGACACGGTGGCCTTCGGCGAGCAGCCGTGCGATCAGACGCTTTCCGACGTAACGGTTCCCGCCGATGACCAGTACTTCCAGGGCCTTTTCCATGGCCATAATTCTCCCGGCGAACATCCACGCTCTGAAGGGGGAACCATGGGAGTTCAGGCCGCCGCGCCGAAAGAACCACGGCATCTGCGCACCGCCGCCGACGAAACATCGGTGGCCTTCGACACGCTGGACCGGCAGATCCTCCAGCTGCTCCAGACCGACGGCCGGATCAAGCTCAGCGAGCTGGGCCGCCGGGTCAGGCTCAGCCCCGCGGCCGTCACCGAACGGGTGCGGCGGCTGGAGGCGGCGGGCGTGATCAGCGGCTACGGCGCCCACGTCGTGCCGGCCCGGCTCGGCTACGGCATCCAGGCGTTCATCCGCGTCGACCCGCACGGCGGCTACAACCTCAAGCACCCGAGGACCCTGGAGCTGATCGAGCGGCCCGAGATCACCGAGGTGCACCACGTGGTCGGGGAGGACTGCTGGATCCTCAAGGTGGCCGTCCGCGACACCGTGCACCTGGAGGAGGTCCTGGAGAACGTGTCCGCCCTGGGCCGCACCACGACCTCGATCGTGCTGACCTCCCCGGTGGAGCGGAAACCGCTGTTGCCTTGACGCCGGGGTCAAGGATTACGTTCGTGTGCATGCGAATCGGCGAGCTGGCCGCACGGGCCGGGACCACGACGCGGACGCTGCGGTACTACGAGTCGCGGGGGCTGCTGCCCGCGCGGCGCACCGGGAACGGATACCGGACCTACGACGAGAGCGATCTGCGGCTGCTCCGACAGATCAGGACGCTCCAGGACTTCGGATTCGACCTGGAGGAGACACGGCCCTTCGTGGAGTGTCTGCGCGCCGGGCACCCCGAGGGCGACTCCTGCCCGGCGTCGCTCGCGGTCTACCGGCGCAAGCTGGACGAACTCGACGCGCTGATCGGCCAGCTGACCGGAGTGCGGGACACCGTCGCGCGGCAGCTGGCCCGGGCCGAGCTGGCCGCCGAGGCGGAGGTTCCGGGCGGCCCGGAACCCGCATGCGAGCTGGGAGGGGACCCAAGGTGACCGGAGTGACCGGAGTGACCGATGTGACCGACGCGGACTTCGAGGCGGAGGTGATCGGCGCGGAACTGCCGGTGCTGGTGGAGTTCACCGCCGACTGGTGCCCGCCGTGCCGGCAGATGGGCCCGGTGCTCAAGGCCCTGGCCTCGGAGGAGGGCGACCGGCTGAAGGTCGTGCAGCTGGATGTCGACTCCAACCCGGAGACGACCAACGCCTACAAGGTGCTCTCCATGCCGACGTTCATGGTGTTCCGCGGCGGTGAGCCCGTGAAGGCGATGGTCGGCGCGCGGGCCAAGCGGCGGCTGCTGGAGGAGCTCGCCGACGTGCTGTGACACTCCCCCCGACACAAGGAAATCCCCCGAGCAATTGCGCTCGGGGGATTTCCTTGCGTATATTTGTTTGTTCGTGACTTCAAGTCGATTGAAGCCACAGTGAAGTTCAGTGAGCACAGTATATCCGGGCGGGAGCGGAATTGTCAAACACCGAATTTCCGGACGATGAATTGCGACAGGAACAGGAATTCATCGACGGGTTGTACGCGCGCGTGGACGCGCTGCGCGGCGACGCCGAGACCTCCGTCACGGACGCGCTCGCGCAGGGCAACACCCCCATGCAGGCCAGACTCGAGCGGGACATCCTCGTGGCCGAGCGCTCCGGGCTGCTCGCCGCGCTGAACGCGGTGGACGGCTCCCTGTGCTTCGGCCGGATCGACCTCACCTCGGGCGTCACCCACCGCATCGGCCGCATCGGCCTGCGCACCGACGACGCCGAGCGCACCCCGGTCCTGATCGACTGGCGCGCCGACGTCGCCCGCCCCTTCTACCTGGCCACCGGCCACACCCCGATGGGCCTCAGGCGCCGGCGGCACATCGCCACCGACGGCCGCACGGTCACCCATCTGCACGACGAGATCCTCGACCTCGGAGACGAGACCCGCACCGGCCACGAGGACCCGACGGGCGACGCCGTACTGCTCGCCGCCCTCAACTCCGCGCGCACCGGCCGCATGAGCGACATCGTGCAGACCATCCAGGCCGACCAGGACCGCATCATCCGCGCCCCGCACCGCGGCGTCATGGTGGTGGAGGGCGGTCCGGGCACCGGCAAGACGGCCGTCGCCCTGCACCGCGCCGCCTATCTGCTGTACGAGCACCGGGAGCTGCTCGCCAAGCGGGCGGTGCTGATCGTCGGGCCCAACCCGGCGTTCCTCGGCTACATCGGCGAGGTGCTGCCCTCCCTCGGCGAGACGGGCGTGCTCCTCGCGACCGTCGGCGAGCTGTTCCCCGGGGTGAAGGCGACCGCCACCGACACGCCCGAGGCCGCCGCCGTGAAGGGCCGGGCCGACATGGCCGACGTGCTCGCCGAGGTCGTCCGCAGCCGGCAGGCGCTGCCCGACCCGGTGATCACCATCGAGCACGACCGCGAGGTCCTCATGCTCGACGACGGCCTGGTCAACGTCGCCCGCGAGCGCACCCGCGCCGCGAAGCTGCCGCACAACGCGGCCCGCGAGCACTTCGAGGGCCACATCCTCAACGCGCTCACCGACCTGTACGCCGAGCGGATCGGCACCGACCCCTTCGACGGGTCCAGCCTGCTCGACCCCAGCGACGTCACCCAGATCCGCGACGACCTCGCCGAGAACCCCGAGGTCTGGTCGGCCATCGACCAGTTGTGGCCGCTGCTGACCCCGCAGCGGCTCGTCGCCGACTTCCTCGCCGCGCCGGAGGAGTTCCTGCCCGCCGAGGACGCCGACGCCGTACGCCGCCCGGTGACCCGGCGCTGGACGGTCGCGGACGTGCCGCTGCTCGACGAGGCCGCCGAACTCCTCGGCGACGACGACCGGCTGGCCCGCGAGCGCGCCGAACGCGAGCGGGCGCGGCAGATCGCCTACGCCCAGGGTGTGCTGGACGTGTCGTACGCGTCCCGGACCTACGAGTTCGAGGACAAGGAGGAGGACGACCCCGAGGGCTCCGAGGTGCTGTCCGCGCACGACATCATCGACGCCGAGCGGTTCGCCGAGCGGCACGAGGAGGACGACCACCGCAGTGCCGCCGAGCGGGCCGCCGCCGACCGCACCTGGGCGTTCGGGCACATCATCGTCGACGAGGCGCAGGAGCTGTCGCCGATGGCGTGGCGGCTGCTGATGCGACGCAGCCCGACCCGCTCGATGACCCTGGTCGGCGACCCGGCGCAGACGGCGGAGGCGGCCGGGGTCGGTTCCTGGTCGGGCATCCTCTCGCCGTACGTCGAGGACCGCTGGGAGCACACCCGCCTGGGCGTCAACTACCGCACCCCGGCCGAGATCATGGACGTCGCGGCGGCCGTGGTGCGCGCCGAGCACCCGGAGTTCGAGCCGCCCAGCTCGGTCCGCTCCACGGGCGAACGCCCCTGGGCACGCGCCACGGACGACCTTCCGGGCGCCGTCACCAAGGCGGTCGGGGAGCTCACCCCGGCCGAAGGCAGGCTCGCGGTGATCGCGCCGCGCGACCTCCACCGCTCCATCGCGGCCCGGCTGGACGGCGTGACGGCGGGCGCCGAACCCGACCTCACCCAGACGGTGGTCCTGCTCGACCCGCGCCAGGCCAAGGGCCTGGAGTTCGACTCCGTCCTCGTGGTCGAGCCGGGCCGGTACGGCCCCAGCGACCTGTACGTGGCCCTGACCCGGGCCACCCAGCGGCTGGGCGTGCTGCACACCGGGGAGCTGCCGAAGGCCCTGGCGGACGCCTTCGCGTAGCGGAGCGGCCCCGTACCCGCCCGCTCCCGGCCGGGTACGGGGCCGCCGCTACCGCAGGAGCGACCTGGGATCCCGCAGGGCGTGCCACAGTCCGGCGGCGAGCGGTACGACCGTCATGGCGAAGAAGACCCAGAACAGGAACTCGGCCCCGGGCGCGAGCTCGTAGACGGTGCCGTCCTCCCACGCGCAGTAGGCCCGCGGCGGAAACGGGGTGGAGACTCCCCATACCTTTCCGCTTCCGATGACGCCCTCCTGGAACGGCTCCCTGGGGCAGGGGGCGGTCTCCGGGAAGAGGACGGGATCGTCCGCCGCCATGATGAACACCCAGGTGACCGCGGTGAGCGGCACCGCCCAGAAGACCGACATCTTCACCCACAGCGGCAGCAGCGGATGCGCCAGCAGCCCCCGCAGCGCGACCCAGCCGAAGACCAGCCCGGCGAAGACGGGCAGCAGCGTCATGACGTCACGGCCGCCTTCCGGGCCCGGAGCTCGCTCGCGCAGCCCGCGCCGATGACGAGCAGCGCGGCGGACAGGGCGAGGGACGCGCTCGCCCAGTTCATCCACACGTAGTCCGGATCACTGGAGTAGACGGAGCCGTCCTCGCGGACGCAGTCGAAGCGCAGCGGCAGGTACGAGGACCGGTGATGGCTCAGGCCCTCGATCGTGGCCGGGTCGAAGCCGTCGCGGCAGGCCGGGGCGGGGATCGAGTTCGCGCCGTCACCGAACGCCTGCTCCGACATCAGCACGGCGAAGGCACCCAGCGAGTACACGGCCGCCGCCGCCCACGCGGCCGCCCCCGCCGCACGGCGCATCAGATGCACCGGCCACGGCCGGGGCCGCCCGGGCAACGCCATGGCGACGACACCCGCCGCGGCGACGAGCGCGCCGACGGCACAGGCCGTGGAGACACCGAAGCCCATCAGCACGGCAGGACCTGCGAGGTGACGGGGGTGACATCCATGCGGCCACCCCACCAGGGCCGGACCGGCCGGGCTGTGGTGGAAGCCACTCCTCCGGTCACAGCCCTGTCACAGGGGGCGGGCTCAACCCGGTTGGCCCGCACGCGGGTTCGCGGGCGGCTCGGGCAGCCAGTCGCGTGCCGGGTCGTACTCCAGCCATCGGTGCTGCCCCGCTTGCGCTGCGAAGGCTGTGGTGAGGGTGTTCAGCCCCGGGTGCCCGCTGCCGGTGCGCCACAGCAGGGACCAGGCATAGAGCGGCGTGGGGTCGACCAAGGGGACCGAACGCAGGCCCGGCACGTCCGGCAGCGGCACGTCGTACGGGACATCATGACCCGGCGGGGCCGGACCCGCCCGCGCCTTCGCCCCGTGCCGTGGACCTCTCCGGCCTGGCACCGCGCATCACGGCCCCCTGCTGGTCGTGGACGGCGGCCAGGACGTCATCCCCGGCGTGACGAACGGCGAGCCGCTGGCCCGCCTGGCACCGCACGGCACCCATCTGTCGGTCCCGCACGGCGACCACCTGCTGGGCAACGCACGCGGCGACTGGCTGTTCCCCCTCGCCGACCACATCGCGCGCACCCTGACGGGAGCGGCGGTGTGAGCCGCTCCCGAGACGCCCGCCTGCTCCGGCCCCCTACGCCGGCCGCAGCCACACCGTCGCCAGGGGTGGCAGGGTCAGACGGATGCTGGCCGGGCGGCCGTGCCAGGCCTGAGCTTCCGGTTTGATCGGGTCGGGGTTCGTGACGTCGCTGCCGCCGTAGCGGGCCGCGTCGGTGTTGACGGCCTCGTGCCAGGCGGGGACGTCATCGGGAACGCCCAGGCGGTAGTCCGGGCGGGTCACCGGCGCGAAGTTGGACACCGCCAGCACCGGGACGCCCTCCGGGTCCAGCCGCAGGAACGCGAGGACGTTGTCGTCCGCGGCGTCCCCGACGATCCACTCGAAACCGGCCGGGTCCGTGTCCAGGCGCCACAGCGCCGGGGTCGCCCGGTAGACGGTGTTCAGGTCGCGGACCAGGTCACGCACGCCCCGGTGGTCGGGCTCCGCCCCGTAACCCGGGTCCAGCAGCCACCAGTCGGGGCCGTGCGCCTCGGACCATTCGGCGCCCTGCGCGAACTCCTGCCCCATGAACAGCAGTTGCTTGCCCGGGTGGGCCCACATGAAGCCGAGGTAGGCCCGGTGCCCGGCGCGCTGCTGCCACCAGTCGCCGGGCATCTTCGACACCAGGGACCGCTTGCCGTGCACGACCTCGTCGTGGGAGATCGGCAGGACGTAGTTCTCGCTGTACGCGTACACCATCGAGAACGTCATCTCGTGGTGGTGGTACTTGCGGTGCACCGGCTCGTGGCTCATGTACTGCAACGTGTCGTGCATCCAGCCCATGTTCCACTTCAGCCCGAAGCCGAGCCCGCCGAAGCCGCTCGGGCCCTTGTGGTGGGTGGCGCGGGTGACGCCGTCCCAGGCGGTGGACTCCTCGGCGATCGTGACCACGCCGGGCACCCTGCGGTACACCGTCGCGTTCATCTCCTGCAGGAACGCCACCGCGTCCAGGTTCTCCCGGCCGCCGTGCTCGTTGGGCGTCCACTGGCCCGGCTCGCGCGAGTAGTCCAGGTAGAGCATCGAGGCGACGGCGTCCACCCGCAGGCCGTCGATGTGGAACTCCTCGCACCAGTACAGGGCGTTCGCGACCAGGAAGTTGCGCACCTCCCGCCGCCCGAAGTCGAACTCCAGGGTGCCCCAGTCGGGGTGCGCGGCCCGCAGCGGATCCTCGTGCTCGTACAGGGGCTTGCCGTCGAACTCGGCCAGCGCCCAGTCGTCGCGCGGGAAGTGCGCCGGCACCCAGTCCATGAGGACGCCGATACCGGCCTGGTGCAGCGCGTCGACCAGGTACCGGAAGTCGTCCGGTGTGCCCAGCCGGGCCGTCGGCGCGTAGAAGCCGGTCACCTGATAGCCCCAGGAGCCGCCGAACGGATGCTCCGCGACCGGCATCAGCTCGACGTGCGTGAAGCCCAAATTCTTCACGTACCCGGGGAGCTGCTCCGCCAGTTGACGGTATGTCAGTCCCGGCCGCCAGGACGGCAGGTGGATCTCGTAGACCGAGAACGGCGCCTCGTGCGCCGGGGCCTCGGCACGCCGGGTCAGCCACTCGGCGTCGCCCCACTCGTACTCCGAGGCGGTGATGACCGACGAGGTCGCGGGCGGCACCTCCGTGCGGCGGGCCATGGGGTCGGCGCGCATCGTCTTCGAGCCGTCGGGGCGCGTGATCTCGAACTTGTACAGCTCGCCTTCGCCGACGTCCGGCAGGAACAGCTCCCACACTCCGGACGAGCCCAGCGACCGCATGACGTGCCCGGTGCCGTCCCAGAAGTTGAAGGTGCCGGCCACCCGCACACCGCGCGCGTTCGGCGCCCACACCGCGAACCGGGTGCCGGTCACGCCCTCGTGGGTCATCGGGTGCGCACCGAGCGCCGTCCACAGCTCCTCGTGCCGGCCCTCGCCGATCAGGTGCAGGTCGAGGTCGCCCAGCGTGGGCAGGAAGCGGTACGCGTCCTCGGTCTCCAGGACCGTCCCCTCGTACTGGACGACCAGCCGGTACGCCGGGACCTCCCGCAGCGGCAGCAGCCCGGAGAAGAACCCCTCCCCGTCGTTGTGCAGCTCGGCCCGCAGCTCCCCGGCGACGACGGTCACCGACAGGGCGTACGGCCGGAACGCCCGGAAGGCGATGCCGCCGGGCACGGGGTGTGCGCCGAGGACGGAGTGCGGGGCGTGGTGCGTGCCGCCGAGCAGTCGCTCCCGGTCCACCGCGTCGACGGCCGGCGAGACGGCGACCTCCGTCTCGGGCGGAACGACCTGGGTGGAAGCGGCCTTCCCGGCGGGGGCCTTCGGGGCGGGGGTCTTTCGTGCCGGGGCCTTCTTGACCGCGCTCTTCTTCGCCACGGCCCCGCCCGCGGGCGCCTTGCCGGCGGTGGCCGTCCCCGCGGGGGTCTTGGCGACGGTGCTCTTGGCTGGGGTGGCCTTCTTCGCGGCGGCCTTCTTGGCGGGGGCCTTGGCGGCGGTGGTCTTGGCGGCAGCCTTCTTCGCGGGGGTCTTCGCCGCAGGGGACTTCGCGGTCGCCGCCTTGCCGGCGACGGTGTCCGCAGCCGTGGACTTCGCGGCAGCGGCCTTCACGGCAGTGGTCTTGGCCGCCGTCGCTTTGACCGTCGTGGCCTTCTCGGCAGCCGTCTTCTTCACGGCCGTCTTCTTCGCGGCGGCCTTCTTCGCCGTCGCCGTCCCGGCCGCGGGCTGCTCGACCGCCGTGTTCTTGGCGGCGGCCTTCTTCGTCGCCGCCTTCTTGGCCACCGTCTTGCCGACGGTGGTCTTGCCGGCGGCGGCCTTCTTGGCGGTCGCCTTCGCGGGGGCCGTCTTCTTCGCCGCTGCCTGTTTGGGCACCGCCGTCTTCTTCGCGGCGCTCTTCTGCTGGGCGGCCGTGGGCTGCTCGGGGATCTTCTCCCCGGCGGTCCCCTTGGGACGCGAACCGCTGGACTCAGGGCGGGGGGTCACGGGCGGAGCCTCCAGGGCGAGGGATTGGTCGGTCAGGTCAGGTGGCCGGTCGAGGCGAGCCGGTCTATGGCGGCCAGGGGCACCGGCAGCCAGTCGGGGCGGTGCCGGGCCTCGTACACCACCTCGTAGATCGCCTTGTCCGTCTCGTAGGCGCGCAGCAGCACCGGGTCGGTGCGCGGATCGAGGCCGGAGGCCTCCGCGTAGCCGGAGCAGTACGCGGAGCGGCAGGTCTCGGCCCAGTCCGGCTGGGGCGGGTCGACCGAGCGTGCCGCGTAGTCGAAGGACCGCAGCATGCCGGCGACGTCCCGCACGGCCGGCTGCGGCATGCGGCGCTCGGCCAGCGGCCGGGCCGGCTCGCCCTCGAAGTCGATCAGCCACCACTCGCCGGACGGCGAGCGCAGGCACTGCCCGAGGTGCAGGTCGCCGTGCACCCGCTGCGCGGTCCAGGTGCGGCCCTCGGCGGCCAGATCACCCAGCGCCGTGAACGCCGACCGCAGCCCGCCGGCGTACGGCCGCAGCGCGGGCACCGCCTGGACGGCCGCGTCCAGCCGCTCGATCATGCCGTCGACCATGAGCTGGAGCTGCATGTGACCGAGCGTGACGGTCGGCAACGCCCGGGCCAGCGCGGTGTGCACCTCGGCGGTGGCCCGCCCCAGTGCCCGCGCCTCGGCGCCGAAGTCCTCGCCCTTGGCCAGCTCGCGCAACGCCAGCTCCCAGCCGTCGGAGGCACCCTGCAGGAACGGCTGGAGCACCCCCAGGACGTACGGCTGGCCGGCCGGGTCCGCCGAACCCGCCGAGACGACCGGATCAGCCGTGGGGGCGATGTCCGCGACCATCCAGGCCGTCGGCGCGGGCACCTGTGGGCAGCCCTCGCGGGCCAGCGCGAGCGGCAGCTCCAGATCGGGGTTGACCCCGGGCACGATCCGGCGAAGCAGCTTGAGGATGAACGTATCTCCGTAGACGATCGACGAGTTGGACTGCTCGGCGGTCACCACGCGGGGCACCAGCCCGGAGCGGATGTCCTGGCCGAGGTCCCGTTCGAAGCGGAGCCCTCCGACACGGGCCTGGGTGCGCAGCGCCTCCAGGAGCAGTTCGGCGGGCCTGGTGTCGTGCAGCGCGTCGTAGACCGTCCGGCCGGCCAGCGGTCCCGTCGGCACATGTCCGATCAGCGCGGGCGCCAGCCGAGGCGGCAGCGCCTCGCGCACGCCTATCAGCAGCTGGTAGCAGTCACCGGGGTGACCGGGCGCCCCGTGGGACGGCACGACGGGCTGATGGGCGCGGACGAGCAGGTGGTACACGCCCAGCTTGGACGTGGCCGGGAGCAGCTCGGTGGCCTCGACCAGCGTGAACCCGGTGACCGGCCGCCCCTTGCCCGCGAACCAGCGCTGCCGCGGCAGCCATTCCCGCAGCAGCGGATCCAGGGAGGCAAGAAGGCCGGGCGGGGTGGTGACGGTGCGTGTGACGGCTTCCGACATGGCGTCGCGTCCTTTCACCCATTTTCGGTGCGCCTCCGGGCGCCTGCAGCCGGCCCCGGACGGCGCCCCTCCGGCTCACGCGGGTGGGCGGGTGTTACTGATGCGTGCCCCGGGCGGAGCGGAGGAAACGCCCCGCCGCCGGGGTTTGCGGCCCGTCCCGCGGATCAGGCCTCAACAGGCCTTTTCAGACCTCACATGCTCTCTTTGCGGAGCCTGAACCAGTAGAAACCGTGGCCCCCGAGGGTCAGCAGGTACGGCAGCTCGCCGATCGCCGGGAAGCGGACCCCGCCGAACAGCTCCACCGGGTGCCGCCCCTCGAAGGCGCTCAGGTCCAGTTCCGTGGGCTGTGCGAACCGCGAGAAGTTGTTCACGCACAGCACCAGGTCGTCCTCGTACTCCCGCAGGAACGCCAGCACCGCCGGGTTCGTCGACGGCAGCTCGGTGTACGAGCCGAGCCCGAAGGCCGGGTTCTGCTTGCGGATCTCGATCATGCGGCGGGTCCAGTGCAGCAGCGAGGACGGCGAGGCCATGGACGCCTCGACGCTCGTGACCTGGTAGCCGTAGACCGGGTCCATGATCGTGGGCAGGAACAGCCGCCCGGGATCGCACGAGGAGAACCCCGCGTTGCGGTCGGGCGTCCACTGCATCGGCGTGCGGACCGCGTCCCGGTCGCCGAGCCAGATGTTGTCGCCCATGCCGATCTCGTCGCCGTAGTACAGGATCGGCGAGCCCGGCAGCGACAGCAGCAGGGCCGTGAACAGCTCGATCTGGTTGCGGTCGTTGTCCAGCAGGGGGGCGAGCCTGCGGCGGATGCCGATGTTGGCGCGCATGCGGGGGTCCTTGGCGTACTCGGCCCACATGTAGTCGCGCTCTTCGTCGGTGACCATCTCGAGCGTGAGCTCGTCGTGGTTGCGCAGGAAGATGCCCCACTGGCAGTTCGACGGAATGGCCGGTGTCTTGGCCAGGATCTCGGAGACCGGGTAGCGGGATTCCCGCCGTACGGCCATGAAGATGCGCGGCATGACCGGGAAGTGGAAGGCCATGTGGCACTC
This sequence comes from Streptomyces sp. NPDC024017, assembly GCF_040638895.1. Lineage (NCBI taxonomy): Bacteria > Bacillati > Actinomycetota > Actinomycetes > Kitasatosporales > Streptomycetaceae > Streptomyces > Streptomyces sp. NPDC024017. The sequence goes on from NZ_JBEZYZ010000005.1 coordinate 596,345, forward strand.
GTCGCCGCCGCTCGGGTAGTCGCCGAAGTAGTCGACGACGTCCTCGGGCCACTGGTTGGCCTCCGCCAGCAGCACCGTGTCGGGGTACTGCGCGTCGATCTCCTTGCGCACCCGCTTCAGGAAGTCGTGCGTCTCCGGGAGGTTCTCGCAGTTCGTGCCCTCCTGCTGGTACAGGTACGGCACCGCGTCCAGCCGGAAGCCGTCGATGCCGAGGTCCAGCCAGAACTTCAGGGCGGAGATCATCTCCTCCTGCACGGCCGGGTTCTCGTAGTTGAGGTCCGGCTGGTGGGAGAAGAACCGATGCCAGTAGTACTGCTTGCGGACCGGGTCGTAGGTCCAGTTGGAGGCCTCGGTGTCGACGAAGATGATCCGCGCGTCCTGGAACTGCTTGTCGTCGTCGGCCCACACGTAGTAATCGCCGTAGGGACCGTCGGGGTCCTTGCGTGACTCCTGGAACCACGGGTGCTGGTCGCTGGTGTGGTTCATGACGAAGTCGATGATCACACGCATGCCGCGCTGGTGGGCGGCGTCGACGAACTCCACGAAGTCGGCCAGGTCGCCGAACTCCGGCAGCACGGCCGTGTAGTCGGAGACGTCGTAGCCGCCGTCGCGCAGCGGGGACTTGAAGAACGGCGGCAGCCACAGGCAGTCGACGCCGAGCCACTGGAGGTAGTCGAGCTTCGCGGTCAGGCCCTTGAGGTCGCCCACGCCGTCGCCGTTGCTGTCCTGGAACGAGCGGACGAGCACCTCGTAGAAGACGGCGCGCTTGAACCACTCCGGGTCACGGTCCCTGGCGGGAGTGTCCTCGAAGGTGTCCGGAACGGGTTCGTTGACGATCATGTTGTGGGTGACCCTCCGATCTCCGGGGTGGACGGTCGCAGAACCGTGAAGACGTGCGCGGGCCTGCGGCCCGGTTCGAGGCGCACATAGTTGGCCCTGCCCCAGTGGTAGGTCTCACCGGTGAGCTCGTCGCGCACCGGTACCGACTCGTGCCAGTCCAGGCCGAGTTGCGGCATGTCCAACGAGACCGTGGCCTCCTGGGTGTGGTGGGGGTCGAGGTTGGCGACCACCAGAACCGTGTTCGAACCCTGCCGCTTCGAGTAGGCGATCACCGCTTCCTGGTCGGCGTGGTGGAAGTGGAGGTCGCGCAGCTGCTGGAGGGCCGGGTTCTCTCGCCGGACGGTGTTGAGCCGGGTGACCAGCGGGGTGATGGTGCGGCCCTCGCGTTCGGCGGTGGCCCAGTCGCGATGCCTGAGCTGGTACTTCTCCGAGTTCAGGTACTCCTCGCTGCCCTCCTTCAGCGGGGTGTTCTCGCACAGCTCGTAGCCGGAGTAGATGCCCCAGGTCGGGGAGAGGGTCGCTGCGAGCACGGCCCGGACCTCGAAGGCGGGCCGGCCGCCGTGCTGGAGGTAGGCGTGCAGGATGTCGGGGGTGTTGGGGAAGAAGTTCGGCCGCAT